>NZ_JBHSXI010000039.1:0-6550 GCF_042662525.1 Halorubrum trueperi | reverse complement strand
CCTCATCGCCGACGCGGTCGAGTCCCTCCTCGAACCGCTGCTTATCGGCGAGAACCCCCGAGACACCGAGCGGCTGTGGCACGAGATGTACGACGGAAACGTCCAGATCGGGCGGACCGGGCTCTTCTTGCGCGCCATCTCGACGGTCGACATCGCGCTCTGGGACGTGAAGGCGAAGGCCGCGGACATGCCGCTCCACAAGCTGCTCGGCGGCCACTCCGAGTCGGTGCCGTCGTACGCCAGCGGCGGGTACTACCGCGACGACAAGGGCCACGAGGGGCTCCGCAGGGAGATGCGGCGCTACCTCGACGAGGGCCACGACGTGGTGAAGATGAAGGTCGGCCGCCGATCGGTCGACGAGGAGGCCGATCGGGTCGCCGCGGTGCGCGACGAAATCGGCGACGAGCGCACCCTGCTTTTGGACGCCAACGGCGTCTGGGGATCGACCACCGAGGCCCTGCGAAACTGCCGCGCGTTCGAGCCCTACGACCCGTACTTCATCGAGGAGCCCGTGATGATCGACCGCGTCGACACGATGGCCGAGGTGAACGACGGGATCGACTACCCGGTCGCCACCGGCGAGCTAGAGGGGACCCGACACAACTTCGCGCGCCTCGTTGATTCGGGCGCGGCGACGATCCTCCAGCCCGACGTCACCGTCTGCGGCGGGATCACGGAGTGGCTGAAGATCGCCAACTACGCCTCGGCGTACGACATCCAGATCGCGCCCCACTACAACTGGAACATCCACGCCTCGCTGTTGGGAGCCATCGAGAACGGCCTCTGGGTGGAGTACTTCTACCGCGACATGGACGTGAAGGCGTTCGACGACGTGGTCGCCGATCCCGTAACGCCCGGCGACGACGGCATGATCGAACTGCCCGATCGCCCCGGCCACGGCGTGCCGCTCGACAAAGACGCGCTCGCGAAGTTCGCCGACGACTGACCCCCGACACACACACAAATGAGAGACTACTCAGACCAGATCGAGACCCGCGACCCGGACCGAGACGTACAGATCACGAGTATCGACGCCTGCGTCGTCGAGGGGAACTTCGAGTGGAACCTGATCAAGGTTGAGACTGACGCCGGCGTCACCGGCATCGGCGAGTCCTATCGGGGCGGCGGCGTCCCGGAGATCGTCGAGTACACCAACCGCTTCCTCGTCGGTGAGAACCCGCTCGACGTCGAACGTCTCGTCCGGTACATCTTCCAGGAGATGTCCGGACACGGCGGAACCACCGGGAAGGTCGTGACCGCCGCCTCCGGCATCGAGGTGGCGCTGTTGGACGCCGCGGGGAAGATCCTCGGACTTCCCGTCTACCAGCTGCTCGGTTCGAAGTACCGCGACGAGGTCCGGCTCTACTGCGACTGTCACGCCGGCGAGGCGTACGCCGTCGAGGACGGCGCGACCGCCTACGCCGAGGCCGAGGCGTACTCCCCGGAGGCGTACGCCGCCGAGGCCGCCCGGGTCACCGACATGGGCTTTTCCGCGCTGAAGTTCGACCTCGACCTTCCCGCGGACAACGCGAACGACCCCTACAACGGCCGGCTGACGAACGCCGCGATCCGGGAGAAGCGCGAGATCGTCGCGGCCGTGCGCGAGGAGATCGGTTACGACGTCGACCTCGCGTTCGACTGCCACTGGGACTACTCCGTCGAGAGCGCGAAACGGCTGGCCCACGAGCTGGAGGAGTTCGACCTGATGTGGCTCGAGGACCTGATCCCGCCGGAGAACATGGGGGCGCAAAAGGAAGTCACCAAGGCCACGCGGACCCCGGTCGCGACCGGCGAGAACCGGTTCCGCGTGTTCGAGCTGTCGGACCTGATCTACGAGCACGGCGTCGACATCGTCACTCCCGACCCGACGACGGTCGGCGGGCTCACGGAGACGATGCGGATCGCCGACCGCGCCGAGGAGAACTACATGCCGATGTCCCCGCACAACGTCTGCAGTCCGGTCGGGACGATGGCGTGCGTCCACCTCGGCGCGGCCACGCCGAACTTCGACCTCTTGGAGTACCACGCGCTTGAAGTCGACTGGTGGGACGACCTGCTGGTCCGCGATGAACCGCTCATCGAGGACGGTCGCATCGAGGTGCCGGAAGCGCCCGGGCTCGGTATCGAGCTCGACGAGGACGTCGTCGACGCGCACCTCCTCGACGGGACGACCGGGTTCTGAGGGACCAATAGGCGATCCCGACCGCGAGAGGGGTGGAATCGATCGACGCGGGCGGTCGGTGGGGCTGGTCGACGCGGGTGGTCGGTGGGGCTGGTCGACGCGGGTGGTCGGTGGGACTGGTCGGCGACACGTCGTGATCAGCCGACGAACTGACACCGAATCGTTCCGCGCTGTGGAACGGAAACTGTAGTTATTTATCCTTCGGATCGTAAGTCGGAGTATGCTCGATTACTTCGACATGGAGTCGACGCTGTCGTCGGAAGAGCGGCTGCTCGTCGACTCGGCCCGGTCGTTTATCGACGGCGAGGTGGACGACATCGGCAAACACTGGATCGACGGCACGTTCCCCGAGGAACTCATCCCGAAGATGGGCGAGATGGGATTCTACGCTCCGAACCTTGAGGGCTACGGCCTCCCGGGCGTCAGTGAGACGGCCTACGGCCTGTTGATGCGCGAGCTCGAAGCGTGCGACTCCGGGCTGCGCTCGATGGCCAGCGTGCAGGGCGCGCTCGTCATGTACCCGATCCACGCGTTCGGAAGCGACGCGCAGAAAGAAGAGTGGTTGCCCAAGCTCGGCACCGGCGAGGCCGTCGGGTGCTTCGGGCTGACCGAGCCGGAGCACGGGTCGAACCCCTCCGCGATGGAGACGCGTGCGGAGGCGGACGGCGACGAGTACGTCCTGAACGGCTCGAAGACGTGGATCACGAACTCTCCCATCTCGGACGTCGCCGTCGTCTGGGCGAAAGACCACAGCGAGGACGACACGCCCGTTCGCGGCTTCCTCGTCAAGACCGACCGCGACGGCGTCACCACGAACAAGATCGACGAGAAGCTCAGCCTCCGCGCATCCATCACCGGCGAGATCAGCCTCCAGAACGTCCGGGTGCCCGCCGAGAACGTCCTCCCGGGCGTCTCGGGGATGAAGGGACCGCTGTCGTGTCTGACGCAGGCGCGCTACGGCATCGCGTGGGGTGCAATCGGGGCGGCTCAAGACGCCTTCGAGACCGCGCGCGAGTACGCGACGGATCGCGAGCAGTTCGGCAAGCCCATCGGCGGCTTCCAGATCCAACAGCAGAAGCTCGCGGAGATGGCGACGCAGATCACGCTCGCCCAGCTGCTCGCCCACCGCCTCGCGGACCTGAAGGAGTCGGGGGAGATGCGCCCGCAGCACGTCTCGATGGCCAAGCGCAACAACGTCCGAATGGCCCGCGATCAGTCGCGGATCGCCCGTGAGGTGCTCGGCGGCAACGGGATCACCGCGGACTACTCGCCGATGCGTCACATGGCGAACATGGAGACCGTCTACACCTACGAGGGCACCCACGACATCCACACGCTCATCCTCGGCGAGGACCTCACGGGGCTGCAAGCCTACCAGTGAATCGGCGCTACGCTACCTGATTCCGCAGGTTCGCGTACTCCCCGGTTTCATCGACTCGCTCGACGTTCTCGACGAGGATGTCCGCGAGCCGCTCCCAGTACTTCGGCGTGTGCCCGGAGACGTGCGGCGTGAGGAAGACGTTCTCGAACCCCCAGAGATCGTGGTCGCTCGGGAGCGGCTCCGGGTCGGTGACGTCGAGAGCCGCGCCGTGGATGGCGTTGGCCCGTATCGCGTCGACCAGCGCCGGCGTGTCGATCACGCCGCCGCGGGAAATGTTCACCACGACCGCGTCCGTCGGCAGGGCGTCAAGCTCCGTCTCGCCGATCAGCCCCGCGGTGGCGTCGGTCAGCGGACATGCAAGCACGAGCACGTCGGTCCGAGGGAGGACCTCCGGGAGGTCGTCGTAGCCGACCACCTCGTCGGTCGGACCGCCCTTCGAGACGGTGTGTCGGACGCCGATCGTCGACACGTCGAATCCCGCGAGCCGGTCGACGATCGCCTCCCCGATGGATCCGAGCCCCACGACGGCGACGGTGCTGCCGGCGAGTTCGGTGAACGACTGGAACCGACGCCACTCGCGTCGTCGCTGGCGTCGCCACCCCTCGTCGAGCCGACGCGCGAACGCGAGTATCCAGCCGAGGACGTGCTCGGCGATGTTTGGGCCGTGAACGCCGGACGCGTTCGTCACCGCGACGTCGCGATCGGCGAGCGCCTCCAGCGGAAGGTGATCGACCCCCGCGGCGTTGCACGCGAACAGCCGGAGGTTCTGTGCCGCCTCGACGTCGTCGACGCTGAACCGCTTCCCGGCGATCACCGTCGCCTCGCGGACGAATCTGCGGCGCTCATCGGGAGTCGCGGCCAGCCGGACCTCCCGGTCGGGTAGCCGCCGTTGGAGCTCGGCGGCGTAGTCCGCGGCCGGGATCCCGTGCGCGTCGTGGTCGAGTACTGCGATATCGATCGGTGGCATGGTCGAGGGGTCACGACCGGGCGACTAAGTTGTAGGGGTGGCGGCAGGTTCACTCCGACGTTCCAAGGCGATAGTCGACGGACAGGACGGCAGACACCCGCCGGGGCCGTTCACTCGTTCATGCGGATCGGCGGTGCCGAGCTCATCAGGAGAAGACAGGCGATTCCGCCGCCCGCGCTGAGGACGCCGGTTCCGACGCCGACGGCGCGAACGGCCCCCTCGAAACCGAGCGGAGACGTCGCGAGCGCGATGGCAGCGCCCATCAGAATCGGCGTCAGCGTCGCCGCCGCGCGACCGCTGCCTTCGCTGAGACTGACGAGGCCGCCGCGGAGTTCAGACGGCGCGAGCGTGGTGATGATGCTGCGGTAAATCGAGAGTACGAGCCCGAATCCGATTCCCAAGAACACCACGCCGAGCGCGGCAACCGGGATCGAGGGGGCGAGAAACACGAGCGCGAGCCCGGCACCCATCGAGAGGTTCGTCGCGACGAGCGGGTAAAGGCGGTCGTCGAACAGCGCGGCGATTCGACCGGCCTGCGTCGCCGAGAGGGCGTACGTGAGACTGGCGAGCGCCGCGAGGATGCCGGCCTCTGTCGGCGTGTACTCGAGCACGTTGACGACGAGGATGGAGTTGTACGTAAGGAATCCGAACCAGGAGAGGTTCGCGGTCCCGCGGGCGACGACCATCGCCCACGCGCGGCGGTGGCCCACGAGGGTTCCGAGTTGGCCGAGCTGTTCGCGGATGCCGTCGCCGTCGTCACCGCCGTCGCCGGGGTCGCCGGCGGTCTCGTCGATCGGCTCCTCGAACAGAACGTAGACCACCCCGGCGATCGGGAACGCGACGGCGTATATGAGGAACGGGTACTGCCACGCCGCACCGACGAGGACGCCCGCCGCCAACGGAAAGGCGGTCTGTGACAGTCCGGAACCGGTGAAACGGAGCCCCTGCGCGGTCGCTTCCTTCGTGCCCGTGTAGAGGTCACCGAGGCTGGTGATGATGATCGGGGTGAGCGCGGCGAATCCGATACCCTGCAACGCGCGCAGCGCGAGCGCCGCGCCGAACGTCGAGACGAACGCGATCGCGGTCCCGGTGAGCCCGAACCAGAGCAATCCGAAGATGAGCACCGGTCGCCGACCGTATCGATCGGAGGCGACTCCGGCGAGCGGGATGAAGAAGATGGAGGGAGCGGTGAACGCGGACATCATGAGTCCGATGTTCGCGGTCGTCGCGCCGAGCGGTTCGACGAGCGAGCCGAGGACCGGCGAGAGGAGGGCAGTGCCGAGCGGCGGGAGCACGTTGATGAGGAGGAGGAGCTGAAAGGGCCGTTCTTCGACGATATCCGAGTCCGCTCCCACGATGGACGAGGGCGATACCACGGCTACGCCAACACGAGTACCCGAATTAAAGCTACGTGTTTGTGCAGTCCGGTCCGGTTGCCGCGGTGGTGCGGTGAACCGATGGATCGTCCGGAGTCGTCACATCGCGGTGAGTCGATGGATCGCCCAGAGTCGCCGCGTGTCGTGATCCTCGTTCGAACGTATCGAACAGCCTCGTTCGGTTAAATCGAATCTTTTTAACCACACAATCCGAAGTTCGCTTATGAACGAATCAGAGAATACCGCCGCAAACGGTTCGGTTCGGACCGCAGAGACTCTATTCGAAATAGTAGAACAGCTGGCCGAGTGCGACGGTGCGTCGCTTTCGACGGTGGCAGACGAGCTCGATTACGCGAAGAGCACCGTTCACCGGCACCTACGAACGGTAGAGGAGCTCGGATACGTGGAGCAGCGCGACGACGGCTACCACGTCGGACTCCGATTTCTCGAACTCGGGGTCACGGCGCGAAGCAGCCATCGGGGCTACGATCTCGTGCGGGAGAAGGTCGAAGAGATCGCCGAAGAGACCGGCGAGCGCGCGCAGTTCTTCGTCGAAGAGCACGGGAAGGCGGTGTACCTCGCGCGCTCTGTTGGCGACCGAGCGGTTCGGACCGACCCCGGTATCGGGAGTCGTATTCCGCTGT
>NZ_JBHSXI010000038.1:0-803 GCF_042662525.1 Halorubrum trueperi | reverse complement strand
GAGAGCAAACGAGAGGATGATCTCACGGAACTGTCGGTACCAGAACTGCGAACGCAGGGCGGAGTCCTGCGTTCGCTTGACCGTTGAGTAGGATGTTTCTGACATCCACCGCTGTGTGTAGCCCTTTGCTCGGATGAGCGCGTTGTTCGCTGCTGCTTGCGGAGTCGATCCACGGTACTGGACAAGATAGTCAACATCTAGAGCAGCGATCTCGTACTCGGAGTGCCAATCTTGGAAGCCGTTATCGGCAGCGACGGCCCGCAGGTCGTCCGCGTTCCGCCGGACGACCCGCGGGCCAGCCTTCGTATCATGCTCATGCCTGATACAGCAGTGAACGTCCAGCACCGCCAGCGACTCTGTATCGGTCAACGTCGTCGCTTTGACCGTCTGTACTGTTCGTCCTTTCCGCTGACAATAGTACTGGGAAGCGTTGAACCGCTCGAAGAATGTGCTGTCAAGAGCGACGTGACCAGATTGCGGGTGTTGCTGCGCTGAAACGCGCAGCAACGCCCGCCAGATATACATCTCGTATCGGTCGAACGAGTGGTAGAACGTGGTTGGATCCGGTGGAGCATCCGAGCTGATCTCAAGTCGGTCACACACTCCCGGCATGAGACTGAGCCGATCGACGAGTTCAGCGTAACTATGGCTCTCTTCTTTCCGAATACAGTGTGCGACGATGTGTGCTTCGCGGGCAAGCCCGCCTGAGTCGGGCTTGCCCGCTCGTTTCCCCAATGCTTGTTTGGCTACACGTAGTGCTGTCTCAACGAGGTCGAGTAAGGCGACGCCCATTATCGTCTTCT
>NZ_JBHSXI010000037.1:0-2501 GCF_042662525.1 Halorubrum trueperi | reverse complement strand
GTCAGACCATCTTGTGCTCTTGCGCTCTTCGCCGGATTCCCGACCCGGCTGAGATGATCTTCGGGCGCGCTCGATATCTTTTCGAGCGCGTACCGCCCCAGTCAAACTGCCCGGCTACCGGTGTACTCCTCCCGGAGTGAGAGTCGCAGTCACCGACGGGTAGTATTTCAATGCTGTCTCGGTGGCCCGCTGGCGCGGGTACCTGTGTAATGACTCCTACCTATCCTGCACATCGGCGACCACGTCTCAGCGACAGCCTGCAGTAAAGCTCTATAGGGTCTTCGCTTCCCCTTGGGGGTCTCCAGACTCCGCACTGGAACGTACAGTTCACCGGGTCCAACGTTGGGACAGTGGCGCTCTCGTTTATCCATTCATGCAAGCCGCTACTGAAGCGGCAAGGTACTACGCTACCTTAAGAGGGTCATAGTTACCCCCGCCGTTGACGGGTCCTTCGTCCTCTTGTACGAGGTGTTCAGATACCCGCACTGGGCAGGATTCAGTGACCGTACGAGTCCTTGCGGATTTGCGGTCACCTGTGTTGTTATTAGACAGTCGGAGCGCCCGAGTCACTGCGACCTGCTCCGTCGAGAGCAGGCATCCCTTCTTCCGAAGGTACGGGACTAACTTGCCGAATTCCCTAACGTCGGTTCTCCCGACAGGCCGTGGCTTTCGCTGCCAGAGCACCTGTGTCGGATCTCGGTACGGACATCGTGCTTGTCTTTTCACGGGCCCTATGTACGGCTGACTTGCGCTATCTCACGTTTCGCTCGCTTCCTGCCGTGACGGCGTCCACGAGTTTCCATGATTCGACCGGGCGAAAACCCGGCTCAGCGTTCCACACGGCGTCGACGTTTACTGCACGATGGCACTGGAATATTAACCAGTTTCCCGTTGACGTAGTCGAATTACGGTACGTCTTAGGACCGGCTGACCCTCGGCTGATTGGCAGTGCCGAGGAACCCTTGCTCATCAGGCCGTCGAGGTTCTCACCCGACTATCGCTGCTACTGTGACCAGGATTGTCGTTTCTGAACGGTCCACGCGAGCTCTCGCCCGAGCTTCCATCCGAACAGAACGCCAACCTACGCGGTTGCCCCTGTCAAGGGCACGGCCAGGTCTCGGTGGTAGATTTGAGCCCCGATCATTTTGGGCGCCTCAAACCTCGGCCGGTAAGCTGTTACGCTTTTCTTAGAGGGTAGCTGCTTCTAAGCTCACCTCCCGGCTGTTTAGGGCTTGAGACCACCTTCGAATCGCACTTAATCTACACTTTGGGACCTTAACCCGGCTCTGGGTTGTTCCCCTCACGGTACACAGGCTTACCCCGCGCACCGGACTCCCTTCGTCTACAGCGCCTGCGGGTTTGGAGTTCGACAGGATGGCCGACTCCTCTCGGAGGCGGGTCATCCAATCGGTAGCTCTACCCCGCGGGCTACCTCGGAAGAGGTCATGCTTCGACATGTTTCGGTTGGAACCAGCTGTTGCCAGGCTCGATGGGCCTTTCACCCCTATGCACAGATCACGAGAGGATATTGTAGAATACCAACTCTAACGGGCCTCCACGTGGCTTTCGCCACGCTTCACCCTGCCTGTGTATAGATCGCCTGGTTTCGGGTCGCACCCAATTGACTCCCCGCGCTTGAACACGGTGGCCCTCACACGTATGTGCTGCGGCCGTATCGGTTTCCCTGCGCCTTCCTCGGTTCACGAGTTAGACTCGCCAATTATGTGCACTCCCTGGGTCGTTTTTCAAAACGCACGACACGACGCCGGCTCATCTCTCTTCCTACTAGAGGATCGCTCCTCGGTCGTTTTGAGAAATGCCTTTTACGCCCTGTCGCTCGATCGCCAACTGATTTCAGGCCCTATTGCACCGCCCTTCTCGGGGTGCTTTTCAGCGTTCGCTCACGCTACTTGTTCGCTATCGGTCTCGAGGAGTGTTTAGCCTTCTCAGGGGATGCCTGAGGTGTTCACAGAGGATATCCGACCCCTGCTACTCTGGTATTGACGCCTTCTGTACTGCTTCATCCTACGGGGTTGTCACCCTGTCTCACGCTCCGTTCCAGGAGACTTCAGATGAAATGTCGAGAATTGTGTGTCAACCCGAACACCACATTGGTCCGAAGACCTTCGGTTTGGGCTGTGTCGCGTTTACTCGCGGTTACTAACGACATCGCGGTTGCGTTCTTTTCCTTCCCTTACTGAGATGTTTCAATTCAGGGAGTTCCCTATTGCGCAAAGCAATTGTAATACGGATTCCGATTCGGAAATCTCGTGTTCTTTCCCTCCATGCGGGTCCCACGAGCTTTTCGCAGCTTGGCACGTCCTTCATCGGCTCTCGAGCCGAGCCATTCACCAGCTGGCACAGTAGCCAGTAGTGTGTCAGTCCGTTCTATACAGAACCGACTGACGGTGTCAGAGTGACGGTAATGTCACCCGACTGTATATGGTTCACTGACGTTCCACGAACTCGTATGAGTTCAGTGGACGTCTGGATCGCACGTA
>NZ_JBHSXI010000036.1:0-1273 GCF_042662525.1 Halorubrum trueperi | reverse complement strand
GGTCGTTGCTTATGGATCTTCTGTGCATCGTCGATCAGTCGCTCCAACAGCGGAGGTGGCGAGTAGCCGAGGTACTCACCGAGTTCCTGGAGGATGAGCTGGGCGTGCGACCGGAAGGTCGCCGCCCAGCGTTCCGGCGGAAACACGAGCTCATCGGCAGCCTGCTCGGTGACCAGATCCAACAACTCACGACTCACCAACAGCGACAACAACGCTGCGTACAGCAGGATCTCCACGACAGCCGGATCGCTCGTGTCGAACTCATCCAGTTCGTACTGCGTCTTCAACTCACGGAACAACGTCTCGACCTCCCACCGACACCGATACAGCGTCGCTAAATCCGTCGGCAGGAACTCCTCTCGCGGCAGGTTCGTGATGTACAGATGGTAGTCGTCGGCGTCCTCGTTGCGGACGCCGACGACGCGGAACCGCTTCGTATCGAGTGACTGCGTCCCGTTGTACGGCCCGCGCTTGAACTCCGCTTCGACAGCCACGTCGATGTACTTCCGCGAGAGGTCACCGACCACATCCTGGATCTGCTCGCCCGCCAAGGGAATGGCGCGCCCGCGCCATTCCCGTAGCTCCTCGGTTATCACCGGATTCGCGTTCTGCTTCAACCGGCTGACGAAGTAGCCGTCGTTCTCGTCGATCAACGCGAATCGGCGGTACTTGAAGTACGCCAGATCGAACAGCACCAAGCGCCCGTGCAGCCACGATCCTGTCTTGAACAGGGTGCTGTCGTGTGTTTTCTCGTCGGTCACGTCGAGGCGTTCGATCGTCTGCTCGGTGGCGTTGAGGAGCAGGTGGAGCTTCGCTCCAGCCTGCTCCTCGTGACGAGCTTTGAACTCATCTGAGAGGAACTCGTGTAACCGCAACACGGTTCCATCAGCGATCATCACGTCTCTGAATCGGTCGATATCAACGTCAACAGCGTCGGGAACAGCGACCTCGTCGAGGCCGCGCTCGACGAGGTCGCGGAGGTACTCCGCGAGCAACGGCGTCAACCGGTGATAGAAGCCACCGGGTGAGATCGGCTCGTCGGCTGTCGCGTTGTAGCTGCGTCGGAAGCCAGCGAGTGTTCGGCTCTCGCCTGCGGCGAAGCCGAACACGAGCGCCCACACGAGAACGGGAATCTGCAGCTTGCCCTCTCGCTCGACCACGCCGAGTTCCTCGGCGTGCTCTTGGAGATACTCAGAGGGAAACAGTGTAGTGAGCCGCCGCATAATTCGAGATGAGGAGGTGTCGTTGTGCACACTCGCCGCCTCCTCGTTCC
>NZ_JBHSXI010000035.1:0-737 GCF_042662525.1 Halorubrum trueperi | reverse complement strand
CGTACCCGTCGCGCCTTCCGGTCCCAAGCCACACAGTTTCCACCGGACGCCCACCTGTTGAGCAGGTGGATTTTCCGATGGACTTGTGCGGCCAGCTACGGACGCTTTAGGCCCAATAAGATCGGCCATCACTCGGGCTGCCGGTATTACCGCGGCGGCTGGCACCGGTCTTGCCCAGCCCTTATTCGTCCACCGCCCTAGGGTGGACAAAAGCGTAGGCTCTATGCCTACGCACTTGGGATTCCCTTATCGCACTGTCGTGCAGTGTAAAGGTTTCGCGCCTGCTGCGCCCCGTAGGGCCCGGAATCTTGTCTCAGATTCCGTCTCCGGGTTCTCACTCTCATGACCCGTACCGATTATTGGCACGGTGGGCCGTTACCCCACCGTCTACCTAATCGGCCGCAGCCACATCCTTCGGCGCCGGAGCATTTAACACAACCCTCATTCCAGCTGGATTGTGATATGCACTATTAGCCTCAGTTTCCCGAGGGTATCGCGCTCCGAAGGGTAGTTTGGCCACGTGTTACTGAGCTATTCGCCACGAGTATGAACTCGTACGACTAGCATGGCTAAATCGAATCCCAATAGCAATGGCCTCCGGCAGGATCAACCGGAATGTAAACCTCCGAACCTGGTTCCCGGCTCGGAGGGGGTGTTGGCGGGTTTTGACTCACAATGAGTCAAAACACCATTGCATGGTCTATCTGGTGTCCGGCCCACCCAACGACCTGGATGAC
>NZ_JBHSXI010000034.1:0-4645 GCF_042662525.1 Halorubrum trueperi | reverse complement strand
CCGATTACCTCCAGAAGAGCGGCGGAACCGAGCAGTATCGAGTACTCGGCAATCGCATTCAGAACGCCGTCGAGCGATACTGGGCGGAGCGGTACTTGGACCGGGGTCTCGAAGCCATCGAGACCGCTCAAGACGGGATCAGTATCTTGAACGAAGACGGACACATCGAGTACGCGAACACCGCGTGCGCCGACATTCTCGGATACGAACGCGAAGAATTGCTCGGCCAGCACTGGGAGGCGTTCTACCGGAACACCGACGTCTCCGACGTGTACGACGTTCTCCTTCCGGAAGCTCGGGCCGATCGGTGGACGGGTGAGACCTCCTTCGTCCGCAAAGACGACACAGTGATCGACGTACAGCACACGCTCTCGTACACGGACGACGGGTCGCTCATCTGTACGCTATCCCGCCCGATGACCGACGATTCGGCGGCGCGAGACCTTTCCGTGAAGGAGCGGTCGATGGACGAAGCGCCGGTTGGGATCGTGCTCACCGATCCGCACGCGGAGGACAATCCGATAATTTACGCGAACGACAAGTTCACCGAACTCACCGGCTACGACAGGACCGAGGTGATCGGTCGAAACTGTCGATTCTTGCAGGGCGAAGGGACGGACGAAGACACCGTCTCCGAACTCCGCTCTGCGATCGCGAACCGGGAGCCGGTGACCGCCGAACTGCGAAACTATCGAGCCGATGGGTCCGAGTTCTGGAACCGCGTCCGGATCGCTCCGGTCTTCGACGCCGACGGCGACCTCGACCTGTTCGTCGGCTTCCAAGACGACGTGACGACGCGGAAGGCCTACGAGGAGCGGCTGCGTTCGAATACTGCGCGCCTCGAAGCGCTGTTCGACAACTCTCCCGACATCATCGCGATCCACGACGCGGACGGCGTCATTCGAGATGTAAACCAGCGGATGTGCGACGAGCTGGGGTACACCGAAACGGAGCTGATCGGCCAGCGGGTCTGGGACCTCGATCCGACGGTCGATCCCGCCCACGCTCGGTCGTTTTGGGCCGATGCGAAGACGAACACGCCGCATCGGTTCGAGGGAGCACTGGAACGGAGTGACGGATCGACCTTCCCCATCGAGGTGCACCTCATCCGCCTCGATCTGGACGGCGAGGACCGCTTCGTCGCGATGGACAGGGACATAAGCGAACAGAAGGCTCGAGAGGCCGAGCTCGTCACGCAGAACGAACGCCTCGATCGGTTCACGAGTGTCGTGAGCCACGATCTCCGAAACCCGCTGCAGGTCGCCGAGGGACGCCTCGCCCTGCTCGAAGAGGAATGCGACAGCGAGCACGTCGCGGCCATCGACGATGCGCTCGGTCGGATGAACGCGCTGATCGACGACCTGCTCACGCTCGCTCAGGACGGGACGGAGGCGATGGAGGTGGAATCCATCTCGATCGCGGATCTCGTTCGGACGTGCTGGGACACGGTCGCGACCCGAAACGCGACGCTCGCGGTGGAGACGGACGCAACGGTCGAGGCCGATCGGGACCAACTCCAGCAGCTGTTCGAAAACCTCATCCGGAACGCTATCGAGCACGGTGGCAACGACGTCACCGTCACCGTCGGCGCGACCGACAACGGGTTCTACGTCGCCGACGACGGATCGGGGATCCCGGAGTCAGAACGCGATCGCGTCTTCGAGTCGGGGTACTCGACGGCCGCCGACGGAACCGGGTTCGGGCTGGACATCGTCTCTCAGGTCACCGACGCCCACGGCTGGACGGTCGCGGTCACGAACGGGAGCGGTGGCGGTGCCCGGTTCGATATCGACACGACCCCGGATGAGTGAGTTCAGATCCACCGGATGAGCGATTGTGGATTCACTTTCTCGTTTCGTGCGGCGTCGTCGCAGCGAACTGGCCGTCGTCGAACTCGATCGGCGTGGGAACCGAGATCACCCGCAGATCGTCGCGCTCCCGCGCTTCCTCGACGAGGGCGGGAGAGGCGTACAGTCGATCGAGCCGCATCGTATCGGTCGCCCGGAGGACACGAACCGCGTCGGGGCCCACGACGCCGACCGTCGATAGCGACGCGACGAGGCCGGCGCGGTCCGTTTCGACGACCGGTGGAAGGCGGACGCCGCGCGTCGTGCTCGCGGTGATCGCGTTGATGAGGGACGTCGAGCTGTCGAGTTCGGCTGCGAGATCGCGGTGGACGAAGTCCGCCGATCCCATCCCCATCGCGTTGCCGTGGGTCGTCTCCGTCAACCCCCGGACGAAAATTCGCTTGACGTCCGGGCGTTCCGGCTCCGGCTCGTTGATGGCGAAGGGACGCCGGCCGATCACGTTTGTGTCCATCCCCTGCCCGCTGACGTCTTTTCCCTGCCGATCGAGGATCAGCACGTCGACGTCGTCGAAGGGGACCGTCGGCAGCAGGTCGTACGCGCGCTCCAGGAGCTCGGCCTCTCGATCGAGGAACCCGGACGGCGGAACGCCTTCGATCACCGTCGTGTCGTCGAACTGGTCCTCGACGATGGCCACGCCGCCCGCGACGGGGAGCTCGGCCAGCAGCTTCTCCGTGATCTCCGGGATCATGTTCCTGAAGCTCCAGTCGATGGCCCACTCGTGGGCGGTCTTTGCGCCCCGCTGTTTGCCCATTCCGATGACGAGCATCTTCGACAGGCCGCTCTCGACGGGTCCGTCGTAGTCCGTGTGCGGTTTGACCCGATTCACCGGGACGATCGCGTCGGCTCCAGCGGCGTGTTCGTCCGCGTACACGGGCACCCCTCGGTCCGCCGTTTCGCCGACCTGCACGACGTCCATGCTCGACCGGATCTCACAACCGATCGTCGCTTCGGTGACGCCGAGCGATTCGAGCATCTCCTGCTGCCCTTCGCCGGTCGCGCCGCCGTGACTCCCCATCGCCGGGAACACGAAGGGTTCGTACCCCGCCTCACGGATCGCGTCGACGACGCCGCTCACGATCGCCGGGAGGTTGGCGATCCCGCGGCTGCCTGCGCCGACGGCAACCTCGCCGCCCTCGGGAACCGACTCGAAGTCGAGCGCGGCGACCGCGTCGACGGCGGCGGTCTCGACACGCCCGGTCGGTATCGGATCGGTGTCCCAGACCCGCTCGATGAGCCCCAGTTCCGGTAGCGGTCGGTCGCCGCACGCCTCGAGAACGGTCGCTTCCGGCACGACGAGATCGTCGAGTGATTCCATATGCGTAGGCGTCCGTCTCTCCTGTGATAAGCGTACGGGACGAGGTCGATACTCGCGCGCGCTCGTCGGAATCGCGTCGGCGACGAGTGAATTCGACGAGATCGCACCGACAGTTCTCACTGACACCACTCTCCGGGCCGAGAATCGAGCGTTTTGGACTGTGGATCTGAGACGCTCTGTTGAAACCAAAATACTTCAGACATTTTCTTTTGCGAAATGGTTGATCGCTGAAAAGTGCGTATTGGCCGGCAGATTCAAGCCCTTCGTAACCCGGTATTTTTCGGAATTTGTCGACCCAAAAGAAGATGTCACAGCCGTCGAAGCGGATCCTGATGACGACAAATTCCTCGAAGCGGCCGTCGCTGGTAGCGTCGACTACCTCGTCTCCGGAGACGGCCATTTGCTCGATCTCGAATCATTCCGTGGGATCGATATCGTCGAACCGAGAACCTTCTACGACCGACTCAACGCGCAGTGAATTCATTGTATTTCACAGAGACGATCGAGAGGTCCTTGGGCTCCAGAGATCCAGGCAGTGGATCGAGGACCCCCGACAGAAACGAACTCGGAAGACCGGGTCATGGACGTGTTCGGCGAGGCGGAGACGAACAGTATCTCCCCTCCCAAATATTGATCGAATATTTATTTATTATGGATGTATGTTGGGATTACTTTCCATACTGTTCCATTTTGCTGTTCTTACCGGATGTACATCCAGTATAACAATACTTGGACCAGTCCAACGCCGGAATGCAGGTGTTCCCAAACGTGAATCAGATCCCGACGACAGAGCCAACGGTTCAGGTACCGCACTCAGGACAGATGCAGACACAGCAGGCGGAGCAATTCTCTCGTGCCCCGGACACGGGTCGATTCCTGACGGCCGCGGAGCGGAACGCCGTCGCCCAACTGGCACAACAGTACCCACAGCAGGTCCAGCAGGCGTACGACCGGAACGTCCCGTTCGAAGCGGTCGGATTACCGATCCTGGACGCCAAACGGGCGACGCCATCCGCGCAGAGCGCGACCGCGACGACTGTTCCCGCCACCAATCTCCACAGCCCCACTACCCCCGCCGCAGCGGACCCACCCCAGGAGATCGCGGGGAACGCGGGTCAGACGCAGCCGGCTCCCGCGCCCACGCTGCAACCCCAGACGATGTCCGCGACAGCACCGTCCCAGACGGCCGTGGAAGCGACTGGCCTCGGGTCGGCACAGAGCGGCTCGCCCACGCCGCAGTCGGCCCAGCCGTCGCCGCAGTCGGCCCAGCCGTCGCCGCAGTTGGTGCAACCGCAGCCCATCCAGTCGCAGTTGGCACCCACCGTAGACGCGGCGACCATCTCCACACAACCGCAGGCGACCGCCACACAGCCGCAGCCGACTGCCGGTGCGCAGCCGCAACAGGCCACCGCACAGTCACAGCCGCAACAGGCCACCGCACAGTCACAGCCGCAACAGGCCA
>NZ_JBHSXI010000032.1:0-697 GCF_042662525.1 Halorubrum trueperi | reverse complement strand
CCGTTATGAATGGACAGGCGGCGAACCGCGGTTCCCAGAGGATCGCTCACTCCAGTACTTCCCGGTACGCTGGTGGGCTTAACTTCCGTGTTCGGAATGGGTACGGGTGTTCCCCCACCGCTCTGGCCGCCTTTATGCCGACTCCCGGGCTCGAACCGAGACTCGTCATACTGACTGTATGACGAGACGCCTGTGTCGGTGGCTCTGATCTCTCGATCAGCCGACCGTGTATATGTGCGATCCAGTTACCGCCTGAACTCATGCGAGTGTGGTGTCAGTGCCGTATGATTGTGGCTTCGGTCTGTTAGTGCTCGTGGACTAAACGCCTCGTTGCCTCGGCGCGTACATCCCGAGTCTATCGAACTCGTCTTCTACGAGTGACCTCGTCGGTACTTCTTTTCCATGTGGGTTTCGAGCTTAGATGCGTTCAGCTCTTACCCCGTGTCGCGTGGCTACCCGGCATTGCGTTCTCACACAACCGGTACACCAGTGGCGACCAAACGTAGTTCCTCTCGTACTATACGTTCGTTCACGTCAAGTACCTTGACACCCCCAATAGATAGCAGCCGACCTGTCTCACGACGGTCTAAACCCAGCTCACGACCTCCTTTAATAGGCGAACAACCTCACCCTTGCCCGCTTCTGCACGGGCAGGATGGAGGGAACCGACATCGAGGTAGCAAGCCACCCGGTCGAT
>NZ_JBHSXI010000031.1:0-2082 GCF_042662525.1 Halorubrum trueperi | reverse complement strand
CTCCTCGTGGCGGGCTTCGAACTGATCTGAGAGAAATTCGTGTAACCGCAACACCGTTCCATCAGCGATCATCACGTCTCTAAATCGGTCGATATCAGCAGCTGTCGCGTCAGGAACAGCGACCTCGTCGAGACCGCGCTCGACGAGGTCGCGGAGGTACTCCGCAAGCGTCGGAGTCAACCGCTGATAGAACCCACTTGGTGAGATCGTCTCATCGGCAGTCGAGTTGTAACAGCGTTTAAAACCGGCGAGTGTTCGGCTTTCGCCTGCGGCGAAGCCGAACACGAACGCCCAAACGAAGGCAGGAATCTGAAGTTTTCGGTCACGTTCGACCACGCCGAGTTCCTCGGCGTGCTCTTTGAGGAACTCAGAGGGAAACAGTGTAGTGAGCCGACGCATAATCCGAGATGAGGAGTCGTTGTCGTACACAGACTCGGCTTCCTTATTCCTTCCGAAAGATGTCTCGATAAGCCACCGCAGTCACACGGTTTCTTGCTTAACTGAAGACGGATGCTCGGTGGATCATACGCTTCTCCCCGATCAAGCATGTGGTAGATCGACACCAGCATCTTCCGAGCTGCCGCCACGATTGCTTTCTGTGAGTTCTTCCGGCTTGCTAATCTGTCATAGAACTGGCTCAGATACTCGTCGTTACAGGTATGGACTGCGGTGTTTGCTGCTTGGACGAGTAGCCATCGTACACGCCCTGATCCACGTTTCGAGATGCTCCCTTCGATCCGCGAGTCGCCTGACTCGCGGATCACCGGGTTCAGTCCGACGTAACTGACGACCTCCTTGAGCCTGTCCAAAAAATGTTATTCTTGCCAATAAATCCGGCTAATAAACGCTATAACCGGTTCTAAGGCCGTAGAAATCGACTCAAAATTATTTTTTGGACAGGCTCCCTTGTCACCGTCAAATCGGTCGATCCCACCTAATTCCGCGTAGATCGTCAGCGCCGTGTAGTAGCTCACCCCAGGGATCGTCATCAGAAGCTGGGTCTCCTTCAGAGACCCAGCGCACTCTTCAATCGTCTCATCAAGCTTCTGAATCTCCTCGGTGAGCGACTCGATCAGGTCGAGGTGTGACTCAAGCAACGTGTCGAACGGCGTCGGGATCGAGAGTCCCCGCAGGGACTCTCGTCCCTCCACGGTTAGTGGTTTCACGTCCTCGGTGATGCCGTGATCGGAGAGGAGTCCATGGACCTTATTGGCGTACTTGGTACGGTTTTCGACCAAGGTCTGTCGTCCGCGCACGAGTGCGCGGGCTTCCCTGACCTCCTCGGTTGGAACGTAGCTTTCAGGCACCGAATTTAACCGGAGCATCCGCGCGAGTTCTTTTGCGTCCACGCGGTCTGTTTTCTTGTCGGTGTCTGCGATCTGATTGATCTTTTTGGGATGAGCAACGGTCACATCCAAGTGCTCCGACAGCGTGTCGTGGATGTGGTAGTAGTTGGAGGTCGCCTCAAGCACGGCTTGTGCGCCGGCGTACCGCTGGGCGAGCTCGTCGAGGTTCGCGTTTTCGACGCGAACCTCTTCGACGATTTTCCCAGCCTCATCCATTACTGCCACCTGTGCGTACCGTTTGTGGACGTCGATTCCGAGGTACATGGTTGGTTCACCCGGGACGCCAGTGCGTGAAGCAGAGATTCACCTATTCGGGCTTTCCCGGATGCCGCGGGGCGCGGCATCCGGGCTGTCACGCCCATGACTCGGCTCCTTTCGCACACGGACCATTCAACACGACGTGCTCGAAGGCACGGAATAGCGGTCGGTCTCTTGCGCCCCATGTCTTGTTTCACGCTCTCCTAGGGTAGCAGCGTTTCCATCGAGTCAACACGGCAGATTTTTCTTACTGTTATAGAGCATTACTGGCTTCGAAGATCGTGCACTTTAGTAGTTCACTCAGCTTTGAACGTTAGCGTCGGCTGTTGAGTGAACGAAGAGGTGGTCGATCTCTTTCATAAGGTCATCGACGCCACGATCATCGTTGTCTCGAACCCACGAGAGCAGGTTGTAAACGGCTTCCTTCAGGGAATGTTCGAGGTTCGCTCGAAGCGATGACGCTTTCGAGCGAACCGTC
>NZ_JBHSXI010000030.1:0-40893 GCF_042662525.1 Halorubrum trueperi | reverse complement strand
TCGACCTCGTTTTCCTAAACTCATTACGCCGTGATCCCGCTGCTGTCTTCCATTTTCAATAGAGCATCAATTTTTTGTTCGTAATCAGTAATCTGCTCTCGCAACGAAGTTACTGAGTTGACCAGAGCAGACGATTCCTCAATGTCATTGAGTGTCTGCTCCAGAATCCTTCGATCGCTGACAATATCGACCTCATCATCCCAATGAATAGATGGGATGTGGTCCGAAAGCAATGAGTCAGCCACTTGGAGCTTGTCTAAATGCTCAACAACATCTTGGATAACATCTCCCACATACTCATCCCCTGGATCATATCGTGGAACACGTTCCATACTTTCTGTCCTCTTCCGTTCATCTACCTCTCGTATCTCTTGGATGTGGGTGGCTAAGTCTGCTGTTTCCAGTCTGATCCCGTCGGCTTCTTGCAGCCGCTCGCCTAGCAACGACACGGAATCCTCAGTCGTTGTTGGAAGAGTCTCTGACCGAGACGCACCTATGGCGAATGAGAGCAGTTCTCGCAAGTCTGCGAGCCCACATATGCTACCATAGCGGGAATCGATCGTGTGAGAAATATCCTCCCAACTATCCTCACCGAGGATGGTAAGTGCATCATCGACCGAAGCTAGGTGAGACCGGAGAGCATTCGGAATCCCGTTTTTCTCCTGAAAGAAATCTGTTGGTTGCTCTCGTTCCCGGAGACTTTTGTTCGTCTGGTTGGCGTAGCATGCGGGGCAGTACTCAATTGACTCACTAATCGAGAGAAATTGATCGGTTAATGTCTGAATTTCTGCATGCAACTCTTCGCGATTGGCTTGATGCTCTGTGTCATCGTCTAAGGCAACCTTTCGGGCCTCAAGCTTTGCTCGCCGGTTCTCAAACTGTGCTTCAACCGTTGTGACCCATTCAGCAACCGTATCCGCATTTATTGGCTCCTCAAGCTTCCCGAGCTCATCAGCAAGGAGTTGGAGATCGGATAACCTGATCCCCCGTGAACTGAGGATTGCAGCGGCAAATGTGGATGAAGGAGACAAAGTGTCCCATGGCGATGTATCGAACTTGTTTCGAAGATTCCCCAGCGTAGCTATCTCCTGCTCCAGACGCTCGATTTCTCTTAAAATTTCCCTCTGTGTGGTGAGTTCTGAAATCTTGTTTTCAAACGTAGTCTGCAGCCCCTCAATCGTGTACGACGGCTGCGTCGTATCGAGCGTATCAATCCCAATCTGGATACGGGTGTATCGATCCTCCCACAGTCTCCAGCTTTCTGTCCACTGTGGCTCTTCTTCTGTTTCATCCTCCTGATTTGTTGAGGACGGGACTTGTACTAGCTTCCTTGTGACGCTGGAAAGATTACCCGCAGCGGTTGTTGCTTTCGAATACGACGCTTGAACTTTCTCCAGTTGTTGTTCCTTGGTACTCCGCTGCTCCTCTAAGTCTGTAATCTCATCTTCGAGATCGCTAATCTTGCTGTATGCCTCTTTCTCCAGCTTCTCTTTCTCGTCTCGAGCCTCGGTAAGCTTGTCACCGTAGAGATAGCGCTGGATTGTTTCCTCAAGATCCTGGTCAGAGCCTGTTTCTAGAAACCGGGTAGTCGCTCCCGCTTCGTGATAGTTCACCCGATAAAACTCAAGATGGCGGTCAGCTGGTCCTGTCGGTCGATATCCGTACCAGCCCGCAATACGCTGCTTAACCTTGCCAGGCTGATTAGACAATTTTGTCACCTCTCCCGCCTCATTGACGAGCGAGACCTTCAGATCCTGATAATGGCTGCTTCGCTGTTCATCTCGCTTACTCTGTCCGACCATCGATAGTGTCGTGCCGTCAAGCAGACTCGTCTTTCCACTCCCATTTTTTCCGTGGAGAAGGGTGAGCCGATCAGGAGAAATTGATCGCTTAGAAGCGTTCTGCCTGTATTCACTCCCTAAATTGATCTCATCAATGATTCCCTCCTGAGTAGAGGCTTCAACGGGCGCTGGTTGATTCGCTTCACTCGGGTTATTCTCTTTTAGTCTTTTCAGGCGATCTTCTCGAGTGGTCTTATCTTTCTCAAATAGGAAGGTGAGGTTTTCGTCGATGATATTCTGAATTAGCTCTCCTCTGTCAAACGTCTCCTCTACCGCTTGGATTTCTGATTTAACTTCAGAAATTGGTGCTAAGAATACCGGGAGATCTAATTCATCAACAGAACGGCGAAGGGCATATCGAGTGTCTTGTTCGAGATCTTGCCGGACGTCGTCCTTCAGCTCACGATCCACGACAGCCCAGATCAATTGGATATTCCAGCGGTTGATGTCATCGTCATAGAACAACACTTCCAACTCTTTGTTATCTACTTCCAGCAACTCTCGCTCATCGTCCCCTGGTTCTAGAAACCGAACAAGAAGTGTGCTGTCGGAGCCCTTGCTCCTCCCCCGAGTGATTTTGTAGAGGTTTCCTGGTGTCTCAATAGCCTCAATCGATGCCCCCGGGAGGATTTCTCGAAGGCGGTCATGATATTTCATTATTCTAGCTCCTCTAATCTGGTTGGATTATCGATCCTGTTCGGATCTTTGAGTGGGGCAGTCGCATCCTCATAGCCTGCAAGCGTTTTCATTCGATATTCGTCCCCCAATCCGTCGACCACCACAACTGGTTTGAATCGCCGATCTATCGCGTCATACCAATCATATAGCCACTCCGCACGACGCTGTTCCTTAGACTGCTTATCATCTTCCAAGACCGAAAGCTGAATCGGTACGTCTCGGCCTTGGTATGTCGCGTTGACTGGCGTATCCTCGATCCCAAACTGATCGTTGATTTCGATATCCCGATCACTCTCTGCATGATTGAGATGGAAGTGGCTTCTTCGTGCAATGTCATCAGGCAATGGACGCTGTTGTGATGTACTGTTCTCCATCCTTCGATGAGCGTGATAGCGTAATCGTGGTGCAAATGTCTCCCCGCTCTCTGTGGAAAACGATCCAATTGCTGCCCACGTGAGATCTTCATGTGGATTGAATGTCCCTGGCGGAATCACTATATCCTCGAATAGCAGCGCTGTCAGGATTTCTTCAGTGACCGCATTTGATTTCGTCCGCTTTCGAAACTCGGTGCAATTATCTGGTTGATCTGGCAGTGTAACCCTATCTGTGTTCTTGTATTCTCCCCCGGAATACTCCCAGACATTCGTGATCCGCATATCCGGAACTGTCGGGGCTTCAGTTACCCCTCCAGGTTGATACACGCGATGGAACTGATACTCACTGATGACATCATCCACAACCGAACAAACATACTCGTAGTGGCCCCCTGTGTTGGAACCAGCTACTCCACCTAAGCGACATGTGTCCTCGAATCCATCGCCGATGTTAGTATACCTATCAGCCTTCGCGAACACGCCTGAGTAGCCAAACTCATCTGAGCCTGACGGCGAGATATTACTCCAGTTTGCATTGATATATGTCGTCGGGCTCCGGGTATCGAATAGCTCTGTCCGGAATCTGCTCCATCTATCGTGGAGTGGCTCTGGATTACACTGAACATGTACAACGATTGCATCCTCTTTCTTCCCAAACTCCTGGACGGATTCTCGCAGACTTTTGTCAAGTATATCTGAACAGGTCCACACAGCTATCTTTGTTCTCGTCCCGTGGGGATCGAGCTGCCATATACCCTCACCGAGGGCTAATCGACGCTGCTCCGAGGTTGTTGCCCAGGCGCTCATGTACTTATTCTTGAACTGAATGAGGAGCGTATCCCGCTGGGTATGCTTCCGGGCAGCTGATTTAATCGGAATAATTGTTGGAGTGACGAATGATTTCGCAGTTGGATCTGGCACCCGACGAGCATCAGCAGTCGCCCGCTCATCCGCAGTGATGCAGTCATATCCAGCCCCCTCGAGCTGGTCAAGAAGTGGGCCGATGTTCTCGACAGCAACAGGAGCACAGCCCAGAATGAATAGGGGACTGTCAGTGCTGAATAACAACTGCTCGTGATCTGTTACCCAGTTGAGGTCATAACTCCACTCTGGTGCGGTTGCGATCCCAGACCCACTATCGATTGCAGTCTGCAGGAATGCTTCTGCCTTTGATTCCATCTCGAGTGGATTTGGGAATGTCTCCACATCTTCGACTTCTCCGTCGGGCTGCCAGATCGTGGCGCTCTTCTGGGATGTATCCTCATCAAATATCGAATACGGAGCAGCAATGAAGTCCTCGAGGGCTTTCATGGCACTTTGAAGCCGATGGTAACTTTTCCCGGACGTGAGCATCTATCATTTAGTCTCTCGTAAAGCTGAAATATCTTACTCTCGGGACAGGAGGGATATTTCCCAACGATGGACCGGTAGCTGATTCTCTTCGTTTAATCCTTACCCAAAAGTCAATCCAGGATGGAGAGTCTGTGACCTCTATGTTGTCACTTCCGAGTAACAGCGTGGCCGGCTTTGACAACTTGTGGTTCCTCGACGAAGAGATTCCCTACAGGAAGGTATAGCATTTCAGCTACAATTGATACGGACGCTGAAGACCGTCATCAAAAAGATCACCATCAAACACAAACCGGACGGCTTTCAGTCCACGGAACAACCCACTTTTGCGAAGTACATCTCGGAGGGCTCGAACGTTGAACCATCTGACGCACCGACAGCGGGGTCATTGCGGGTAAGACACCAAGACGTATCTTCCGGTTATGACACGGATTTAGATACCGTATTTGGTGGTTGCTCCGATCTAAATTCTCATTTCTCTCGATACTGATCTGGCTCTTTTTATTTGCTCCTAGACAACCCAGCGTGAATGTCTCGACGACAGGGAGCCCGAACCTCAACCGACGCGATGGAGATTGCCATTCTCTCTGGGGTAGTTGGTGTCCTCGTCACTGTCCATTTCTTCCTCCCCGAAGCACTCCGCTCGCAGTTCCTGTTCACGTACGGCGAGCCCACTGTAGTCTCGGCATGGACCGCGGCAATCCTCCACGATAGCGTTTCACATCTAGCGTCCAGCGTAACGTGGTACGTGATCGTGATGGCATCAGCGTGCGCACTTACCACGACCTGGAAGCGTCGACGTTCGTTCTGGCTTGCTGTAGTCGGCTGCCTCGTACTCGCACCGCCGATGACAAAGCTCGTGGATTACTGGCTGCTGAAGGTCCAGTGGAATCTCGTTGCGGACGCGACGACGGCACGCGGATTTTCTGGAGTCGTGAGCGCGTTTGGTGGATTGCTGTACGTCTCACTCGCACGTACAGTGACCGCGAGGTATGGCTATGCCGCCGGCGTCGCGACGACGGGAACAATTGTCCTCGGAGCGCTCTCCGCGCTCGCATTCACGTCTGCTGTGTTGTCTCCGTCTGTAGCTGTCGTCCTGTGTACGATTGTTGCCTTCGCGATCGGAATCGGGATTGTCAGCAACAGGCCTAAGATTCCGACGTGGCGGGCATGGGCCTGGTCACAGCGTGATGGGCTCCTGCCTATCGTAGTTGGCTGTGTAGTAGTCGTCGTACTCCTTTCGCAGCTATTCCAAGTCCAACTGGATGAAACGGGGCGATTTGTCAGCGTAATCGCTCATGGAACAGGGTTTGCGACCGGCATGATCGTTACTGTACTCGTGCTCATTACGGAGTATGTCGGCCAGCAATCGACTGAGAAACCGAGTAACCAACTCGAAACATCACCTGAGTGATCTACGAATCATCCTCCGAAGGCGGGCATTTTGAGAGCCGATCAAATCGGTTTTGTGCTGCCTCTGATCGCTCCGTGGTCTGCTCGGGTTCATACTGCGCTGTATCCAGATTGCCGTCGACGACGGTGACTGTGAGGATCGCATCAGCATGTTTCCCGTCCTCAGGGAGTCGATCAGCTTCCAAGACAGCATTCCCTACCTCCTCGCCGTCTCGTTCGAAAAACACGGTAGCGAACCCATCTTCGATCGAGTCCACCACGGCTGTGTATTCGCCGTCTTCAAGAGCAGCTAAATCAATCATGAATATATCTCCTCTAGGACACGCTCTCCGTTAGCATTACTGACGATCACGGTGTCCCCGTCGTTGTTCCAAATCGGCGACCCAGAACCCCAGTACAACTCAGTAGTTGTACTTGTCCCACTTCCTGTGTGTAGTGTCACTGTTTCACCGGTAGCAAGCTCGAACCCCTCGGGAACAGTGTACCGCTGGCCTGCTTCGTCTTCGATCGTCCAGCCAGACAGATCCAGCGTCTCGTTACCGGTGTTCTCAAAGACGACGTATTCATCATTGAGATTGTCTCGGTCATCACCAGCCGCGTCCGCGTGGATTTCGGCGACTGTCAGGCCAGCCTCAGCCGTCGTCTCATCAGGCGCTCCAACGTCGATCGGATTGTCCTCACGGAGCGTACTCGGATCAGTCGGGGCATCCCGCTGGGTTTGGACGGTAACGTTCTGTCCGTCACTGGTCAAGATGATGTTGCCGTGTGTTGCGGTCCAATACGCCGGGAGTGATCGCTCAGAGAGTCGTTGGAGGACCTCCTGGTGGGGATGTCCGTATTGGGAATCATATGCGCTCGAGATTACGACTGCTTGCGGATCGACCGCATCAAGAAACGCTCCACTTGACGAGCTCGCAGAGCCGTGGTGGCCGGCTTTCAGAATTGTCGACTCAAGTTCTGACCCGTATTCGTCGACGAGGTATGCCTCCTGGTCGTCTTCGGCATCGCCTGAGAGCAGGACGCTCGTTTTGCCGTGGGTGAGCTTGAGGACAATGCTGTTCTCGTTGCGATCTTCGTTTTCGAGGTACGGATCCGGTGGGCCGAGGACATCGACGTCGACATCGCCAAAGTCGATGGTGTCGCCTTCGCGCGTTTCGTACAGTGTCACGTCGTGTGCTTCGATCGCGTCGAGATACTCGGCGTAAGTTTGTGTGCTTGATGCGATACCGGGGTCATACACCGCCCCAATCCCGTCGGCTTCTGTTTCGTAGTACTCAATGATCGCGGCGTTTCCACCGATGTGATCCGCGTCACTGTGTGATGTTACGAGGTGGTCGATCCGGGAGATATCGTGACGTTGGAGATATGCGAGTACGTGCTCGCCGTCGTCGTTATAGTGGCCCGTATCGACGAGCATCGTCTCACCGTTCGGGCTCGTAATGAGCGTACTGACCGATTGACCGACGTTGATATAGTGGATCTCAACACTCCCGTTTGTGGTGACGGTTGACGACCCGTTGGCTGGGTCTGGATCAGCTGGAGCTGGATCGCCCGGTACCACGCCGGTACATCCGGCGAGGACGACCATCCCGGCGATGATGAGAAGAGTAGTGAGTTTTCGTGGCGATTCCATGGTCACAGTCTTCGCTGGTGGGGCGTAAAGCTACGCGCCTCCAACGAAGTGGTTCATGCGTCCAGTAGATCTCGAATATCGTCTTCATCAAGTGCATTCATTTCCTCAAAGTACTCTTGAACGTCAAACACGGTTTCAAGCGAAGTCAGCCTCTCCATCTTTGTCTGCGCCTCATGTGAGTAGGTCGCAAGAGCACGTTGTTCGTAGTCGTGATCATCGTCAATATAAAAGATATACAAAATGTCGAACTCCGCATTCCCTCTTGGGATACGTTCGACAACCTTGGAGTACAGACGGATCTGCGAGCCAATAGCAATAATATCTAGATTTTGTATCTCCTCACGGACAAAAGAACTTGGTGGACTTTCACTCTGGAGGATTGATAGAATCTTTTTCAGAATAGCCTGCTGCTCACTACCCTCTAATCCGGCCAGGTTCGAGCTCGCTTCTGAGGTGAAAATGACCCTTGTCTCGTCGTCCGATAACGGAACGTAGCTCACAGAGAGAAGGCTGTAATTTAGAAATTAAGGGCAGATTCGAGATCGTCTTTGGTTGCCGTATCACCGTTTTCAAGATCTCGAAGACCACGTAACACACCGACTGGAACGCGCGGCTCACAGGCCTCTTCAGCTTCCGGCTCGCCGTCGTTCTTGCGTGTCGGAACGTTACTCATTACACCAGAGGTTATTCCGGCAGGGTTATAAATCTACGTCTAGACAGATCTTCTTAGGAAGATCTGTCTAGATGAGAATCTACCGCGATATCATACTGTGTTCTTAGGCATCTATAGGCCATTTAGGCTCATCTTAGGGCTTATTTAATATGATGTGATAGAATATATTCGGGGATTTTAGATTTGTACAGAAGAAGTCATACACGATGTGTTCGGACCATCTCTCTGAGTTCTGATTTGCTGAGATGGGTGATCCTGCGCCGATTGCCATCATTGGTGTAGAAAATCGAAGCAGTGACCGACCGATCTGGATATTG
This sequence comes from Halorubrum trueperi, assembly GCF_042662525.1. Taxonomy (NCBI): domain Archaea; kingdom Methanobacteriati; phylum Methanobacteriota; class Halobacteria; order Halobacteriales; family Haloferacaceae; genus Halorubrum; species Halorubrum trueperi. The sequence continues at coordinate 32,614 of NZ_JBHSXI010000030.1, read as the reverse complement.
GTCGGCAACGACGTGGTAGTAAATACTGAGCTGTTTCTCGTACTCATCTTCGGCGTGGGTTGTGAGGTCAGTTTTGTAGTCGATGATATCAACCCGGTCAGGCGTAATATGGAGCAAGTCGATGATCCCACCGATCGTCACCTCCTTGTCATCAACAGTCAGTGGAAGGAACGCGTCGATCTCAGCTTTCTTCTCGCCGTCAAGTGAGTCTAAGAATTCCTTCACATTCTCCTTATCAGGGTTGTCCCCGGTGTCGACAGCCTCACCGAGCACATACCGCTCTGCGAACTCGTGGACCTCCGATCCGAATTCCATCCCTCGACCACCGGTGCCTCCTTCGAACACGGCATCGTCGATGAACGTATGCGGGGAGTAGCTTGCTGGCCCATCAGGATCCGGAATGTCAACGGTAAACGGTGAAGACTCGTTGTCTACTGCGCTGAAGGACGACAGATCTGGATCGACTGTTTCGATATTAACGGGGAGTTCGTCGAGGAACACATTTGGATTCTCACCCCCGGTTAGAATGACGTGGCTCTCAGCACGCGTAATAGCCACGTAGAGCAGTCGGCGTTCCTCATCGTAGTTCTGGGAGAGACACTTATTGAGAACGTCTGTCTGCCAGTTGTCGTAGACGTGTGGGACATCGTGAGCCTCCTCAGAGTACACCTTTCTCTGTCGGAGTCCGATTGGGTCTGTGTACGCGATATCGCTCCCGCTGCCACCGGTTGATGGGAACTTGTTCGTGTTCATATTCGCGAGGATGACAATCGGATATTCGAGCCCTTTCGTTGCGTGGATGGTCTGAACAGTCACCGCATTCGTTCCCGCACCAGCGTCGACCTCATGGGTGCTGCCGTCTTCGATCGCGGCTTCGATAAACTGGATGAGCTCTCCACGAGTGAACGTTGTCGTCCCATGGACCGACTGAATAGTGTCAAGGACAACGTCCGCGGTTGGACCACTCCGGTCGTACCGATCGAACACGCGACGGGCGACACCCCCGAATGTCTTCATCTCCCGAAGGTTTTCACGGAAGGTAACCATCGCTTCAGGGTACGCCCCGCGATCGGTGATCGCTTTCACCTCGTCGATTGTGTATCCGGCCTCTTCTAAGACGAGTGCCCAACCACGGTCGGCGTCACGTTCGAGGATGCGGAGCCACGCTAACAGCAATTTCGCAGCATCGGTTCGGAAGACCTCGATCCCTCCCTCGTAGGCCATCGGCAGGTTGTATTCGCTTGCCGTGTCGAGTATGTCCCGTCCGAAATCGCGGGTTCGGGTCAATACGGCGATATCACCGTACGTCGGCACGCGGTACTCGCCATCGTCACCCTCAACGGCGTAGTCATCATTGTCGACGATGTCATCGATTTTCGCGAGAATCGCCTCGTGTTCATCCTCACTCGTGAGCGCCTCGATACGGCTCTCGTCATGGTCTGTGTTCGCCTTCAACCGTGTGACCGCCTCGGAGATTGCCTCAACATCGAGTAACTCACTGTTCGTCGCACGAGCCGTCAGCGCCTGTGTCGAGAACCTTAGGATAGATTGGGTCGACCGGTAGTTCCGTGTCAGTTGTTTGCTGGCAGCCGTCGTCGTCGGGAATGTGACGCGATCTGCGTCCCGATTCAGCTCTTCGGCGAACCGGTCGAGTCGCTCGTCGAACTCTCGGATGTTGTCGACATCGGCGTATTGGAAGCTGTAGATGCTTTGCTTCCAGTCACCGACCACACAGATATTCTCTGTGCCGGCCAGAAGAAGCATGAGTTTGAACTGGATCTCACTGGAGTCCTGGAACTCGTCGACCATCACATACTCGTAGCCCAGTCGTTCTCGAAGATCGTGGTCTTCACACAGAAGGACGAACGCAAACAGCTGAAGGAACCCGAAGTTCAGGTAGTTCCGTCGAAGCGCAAACTCAAGGTAGGCGTGATACACATCGTGAACGAACTGCTTGAGTGCTGTTCGATCGTCCTCGAAAACGCGTCCAGCGACATCCGCTGGAATCTGTTTGCCGTTCCCGCGAAGCTCCCATCTCTCAGGTGCCTCTGGGAGGTAGGTTTTCTCTTTCCCATATTTGCTGAGCTTCGACCGGAGCTTCGACTGCTTGCTGCCACCGTTTCGAGGTTGATTTATATCGGCGAACAGCGTCTCAAACGCCGCAAAGTCACCGTCGAGGTGTGATTCACCGTCGCGGTACCAGCCGGTTTCGGTGGGAAAGACACCCTTCGCAGAAAGCTCTTTGATGAGATCGAGCAGTTCTTTCGTTTCTGAGATCGCTGTGAAGAACTCGTTGTACTCAGGGTGCGAGTCGATGAACTGGCCGATGAACTCTCGAAACAGCGCCTGTTCGATGATATCGTCTTCGATGATCCGCGTCGAGCCGGTGATCGTCTCCTCCACGCCGAGATATGTTGGCGCATCATGGCCGTGCTCATCGAGGATATCGTGTGCCAACGAGTGGAACGTCTGGATCGGGGCGTTCGAGAGCTCCCGCATTCCGTACTCGCTGTTCCGCACGATCCGTTCTCGCATCTCCTCAGCTGCGTTGTTCGTGAACGTGACCAACAGGACATCAGACGGATCGATCCCGTCCTGATCGACGATGTTCGCATACCGCCGGGTGACAGTGAAGGTCTTCCCGGTGCCAGCACCAGCGTCGACGATGTACAGTCCGTCGGTTGACTCAATGAGGTCGCGTTGCTCCGGGTTTGGCGTAACGTCGCTCATTGGTCACCCTCCAAGAGCAAATCACGATTATTCACCCGCCGGTAATTCGGCTCGCCGGCAAGTCCCTCAATGGGAAACGGCTCGTCACCTGTACGACGTCGGTTGAGCTCTGTCAGTCGCTCCTCAACAAACGACTCAAACGCATCCAGGTCAGGTTTAAAGAACGCACCTTTCTGTTGGCGGGCGATTTCCCGCATAACCTGTTTGCTCCCCGTCTTTACGTACTTGTACTCTCCAATCTCTGCCTCGAGTCGTTCAATCATCGTCCGGCCGAACTCTGACTCGATGAGTTCGTCGCTGTCAGTTGTCTCAACGAGTGGTGCGGCATCGAAGAGAGCAGCGTACGTCTGATAGTCGATCATCGAGAGAATTTTCTGGCACTTGTTCGCCCCCTCCTCACGAAGGTACTCGAAGAACTCCTCTGTTCGGACGTGATCTGTGAGAGATCCGGGATAGTATGTCACTGTCGTCAGCGCGTCGTCGATATCGACGTCACCGGCGATGGCGTCGTCGACGAGTTCAGTGACGTAAAAGAACGTGAACGAGAGCTGTTGAGCGGGCGTTTGTGAGCGCCAGTAGGTGAGATATAGCAATGCTTGGAAATCCGGTTCGTCGGATGGTTCGTCAATCGCAGCGTCTTGGACAATTGAATTGGCGTCGTTCTCACTCCCGCTTTTGTAATCCAGCAGCTCGGTTTGCGACTGGACAAGGTCGATCATTCCGTTGATACCAAGATCCTCATCAACAAACCGGCGTTCAGTTACCGGCGACTCGATATCGTACCCGAAGTAGTCGGCAATAGCGTTCTCAGTACTGCTAGAGGGTGTAAGGAACGCTCCGTCTGTCGGGGGGTTGTCGTCGAGGTACGAGACGATTGTTTCGAGGCTTACACGGTACTCAGTGCGGCGAGTCTGTTCATCAACGGAGCGGATCAGCGGACGGACTTCATCAAGCATGAGATCAACGACTTCTGTCAGCGCCGCGTCGTCGACGACCGCAGGATAGGTGACGTAGAACTCCGCAAAGTCATGGAACAGGTTGCCTTCAGTGAGATACTCTTTCTCTGGGCCGTCGACGATCCGGCTGAAGTAGTAGTCTCGGGGTGAGTTCACGTAGGTGTTGAGACTCGACTTACTGATCGTCTCGACTGGGTCAGGAGACACGTCAACGGACTCTGTGTTGAATACAGCCCCGTCGTGTGGTTCAGATCGGAGTTGATGGGTAGTAGACGGCAGTTCTGAGAAGCGATCGTACTCTCGTTCAAGGAGCTCTTCGAAGTACAGACACGGGGTAACCGGCGATCCGCCGGTTGCATCCTGAACGAGATAGTGTTTCTGGCTCCCGCTCTGTAACAGTAACTGGAAGCTCTTGAGATTCCGCGTGAACTGAGCATCCTGATCAACCCACGGACGACGTGGTGCCGAGTGGGTCCATCGATCATCGAGGCCTAGATAGAAGACAACCTCACGACCGACGTATGATGCTGACTTCGCGTCGGCGAGCAGGACGCCTTCATTGTCTCGGTCGACAGGTACCTCATACGTCTGAAGATAGAACGACAACTCGTCGAGGCGCGCTTCCGTAACGATCTCGTCGGCGATCCCCAGCTCTTCTAGCTCCGTTCGAAAGGCATCAAGTGTGTCGTCGGCACGGTGTTCGAACGCCGAGAGCGCGTCCGAAAACGTGTACTCCTGGATCTCGTGACAGAAGTCGATCAGCCACGACAGATTTTCATCATCGAGTACGTGGAGCCGCTTGTCTGCCTCACGGTCGGCCACATCACAGTCAAACGCTGTCAGCAGCGATCGAATCTCGCTGATTCGAGTGTCAGTTCCACGGTGGGCAGTTCGGAGGAAATGAAGGAACAAGCGGTGTTCGCTGCGATCAGTAAAGCCCGGTCCGCCGAAGAATGGGATGTCGGCTGCCTCGAGTGCGGACTCAATGAGCGGTGAGTACTCGCTTTCCTGATCGAGGACAATCCCGACGTTTTCGGCGTTTGTCTCGGTGACCGCATTCACCACCGTTTCGATGATCGCTGTCGGTGACTCATGAATACGGAACGGGGGCAGCTCAAACTCTGTGTCGGCAAAGAGACTGACCGTATCGTACTCAGTAGGCAGATACGCTCGTTCGAGTTGGGTAAGCATCTTCGGCTCGACGACGACCACATCGAGATCTGAATCAATAGTGTCGGTTGTGAGCTTCATCGAGGCCGTTTCAAGATCACCGATTCGCTCAACAGCTCGTTCGGTAGCCTCGTCGATGTAGCCGTCGTACTCGAAGATAGCCTCGTGGGATCCTTGGTGTTCCCAACACTGGAGGATATTCCCGACTGCGTAGGCGCACCGTTTCCACGAAATATCTTCATTTGCGATCATGCCGAGGAACGCGAGTCGGTCCTCAGATTCTTGCCGGCGACCGACCGCAAGGCGACGTGGTGGAATAGCAAAGGGACCGAGGTGTGACCGATCAAGCTGGCGGTTGAGGGCACTCGCGAGCGGTCCGTCTGGAGTAATCACTCGGTCGTACGATTTGACTTCGTCGTAGAGTTGACGTGATGATTTTGCGCGGGGAAATGGCACATCACGTGGAGTCGGCGGTATCGGTTAAATCTTTGTTAGGATGTTATCCACTCTGAGTACCTGCGATTTCCTCGGGTTCTTACATCGAGATCGCTCCTCGAACTGGTAGTGATCGCTAACAATCTGGCCCCTTTGAGAACCGTTGATTGGGCTAAGGGGACCGAGTTCTGGCCCACTCGAGGTGGTATATAAATAGCGGAGGTTTGCGAATAATTCGAAAAGGGCTAGCTTTTAGACGGTTTCAATTGAGCGCGCTTGTGAATCAGATTGTTGGTGAGAGCCCACTAGTTCAGGTTAGTTCTAGGCTATGATCCAGCTGGATGTAGGTCCATTCTAGAGAGGGAATCCAAGCAATCTGCCTTTTACAAAACAGCTCGCCACTAATAATATTCTGCGCAATATCGTTAAGAATAGTTGAATTCAATTTGTCTGTATCCGGAGGTAATCGACGAGGAACTGGGTGTAACCCTTCTCATTATCTGGCGTTCTGAACTCCACGTAGATTTCTCCGTTGTTGTCGATATAATTGGAGGCTTGAGTGTTCAGTTGGATGGCCGTTTCGGGGGGCGCACTGTTAGTACTGCTCCGAGTTTGACTCTGATCGAGTGAAGATGACTGTAGAACGGTTCCACTGTCGTCAAGGATGGCAACGTTGACCTGTCCAACGTTGTTCCTCTCGAAGAAGTACGCGAACTCCAGAGTGTACGTCGAACCAGTATCGATATTTTCCACTCTCATTCCGACATCGATCGTTTGTTCTAGTTCGTTATTGACGTAATTCGTGTTTATCCTCGCATTATTTCTGTCTTCGACAGTCATACTGTCAAAATTATCTATATTTCCAAACGGACCTTGCTGTGTAGGAATCGAGCTATCCTCGTTAGCTTCTGTGGTCGTGTCACCGTCGTTGAACGCAGAGACGTACGTTATGGAGGTCTGTCCGCCACCGCCACCACCGCCGTTGGCTCCGTCAAACAGCGAGAACGTTGTGTTGAATCCATCGCCATCGCTTCGGCTGACATAAACTGGTAGACCAGTAGTGACGGTATCCTGTGTTGGCACTGACTGAAGTTGAATCTCAACTGTGCGACCGGTGGCAATATTTGTGCTCGGGGTGAATTCAATGGCAAACGTACCGGCGTTGTTGACGGTGTTGAGGCTCCCGGAGAAGTTCTTCGTAATCTGACCGATGTTGTTGTAGTCAACGGGGCCGTTCGCGTTGCTCAAGTCGATCGCCACCGTCTCGCCAGCCGGAATCGTACTGCCGGTCGGTGAAAATGTGATGTTCTGTGTTGGGGTCGAATCAGTCGGGAGATTCTCAACAGTACCAGTTAGTGACGGCGTTGAGATCGTGCCGTCGCTACTGTCACCGCTACCGCCACCATCAATACGTGTATTATCAGTCTGAGTCGGAGCTTCAGGTTCCTCCTGTATGCCAACTGTATCCACAGTTAGGTTGTTAGCAGTCGTATTGAGCGTCAGGTTGTAGATATTCTTGTTGTTAATGTCGTTACCTGTGTCGTTAACGCCGCCGTAGATATCACTATTCGTCGGGAGATCTGTCTTGTTTTTCCAGTTGTCTCCGCTCAACCGCGTCGGAACAGTGACAGTTAGATCACCGTTCGGAATGTTACTAGTGACATTCTCAGCTGGGCGGAGTTCAAGCGTAACCCGTCCAGTCCCGCTCCGACGAAACTCGTTTTGGAGAGCCGTAATTTGTACCTCTCCGCCATCAATGAGGGCCTGATCTTCAATAACCGCGATTCCACCTCCCTCGTCACGAGCATCAAGGTAAAGCACCGATGCGTCATACCACGTTGGCGATCGGTCAAGCTCGTTGTACCCTGGCTGATACTCAATAAATCGCGTTGGAATCGTTATCGTCCCTTCAGGTGTGCCACTATTGTTTGAGATCGTGATCGGATATGGGTCCGTCGTTCGTATGATTCCAGCTGGTGAGGGTGGATTTATTGTGAATACACGGGTTGAATATGTAGTACCCAGCTCAACCGTCTGGTACTGTGGCTGGTCGATGCTCCCGGCTTGTAGAATACCTGCTCTGAGCTCGATAAGATCGTTGCGGACCTCTCCAGAGTGTTGGAACTCGGTCTCTGCATTCTGCTGTGGAACGATTTCTACCTGGTATAGTGAGAGCGCAAGGATCAGAAACCCAAACAAAATAACGACCCCGATTACTGTCGAAACAGCACGATTGTCGTCTATTACGGACATATTACTTGAGTGTCCACTCATTGTGGATTCACCTGAACATGCTGTGTGTCTTCTACCGACGGCCAGATGGCTAGTCGAATATCTGCAGGGCTGGGAATGATATAGAGGAACCAGTACGCTATCATAAGATGATGGAGATAGTACGGATCGGCGATTTTAATCTGTTGCCAAATACCGGTTTGAATAGCGATGGCAGCAGCCACGCCGCCGACAAATAGAGGGGCAAGTGCAATCATCCGAAGTGTGGCTTTTGCCGGGAGTCTCTCAAAATCAAGGCGAAGTCGGAACGGGACCCATGAGGTCTGTTCAATCGAAAGCGGGCAGGCAATCCGGGCGACTGCTAGGTGGGTCAGTTCGTGGAGTCCTATCGCAAGAACTGGGAAACAGATAACAAGAAAGATTGCTTGAACTCCAGCCATACCAAGTCACTATTTGCTAAGCATTTAAATGTGGTACTGAGATTTGACGTTCATGATAATCGGCTACAGTGCCACATTTCGGTCTTACGGCCCCTATCTCGACATGTAGTCCGCCCAAACTCGTGACTGCCCACAATCAGTTGAGTCGCTATCTCATATCGAGACGATGCGTGTCAGGCTCCGTCGTTTTCGCTACTGGCGTTCGAGAAGTTCAAACGCCTCGCTGAGTCGGGAGATGTACTCGTCGGGTGGGAACTGCCACCAGACCTGTCCACTCATGTGAGCCAGTAGGAGTACGTGGGTGTCAATCGGATCGGAGGTCCGGTGGAGTATCCCATGTGTGGTCATAGTGCTGTCCGGGTCGACGTCGGTATCCATGACGGGCTCAGGCGCGGTTGAACGTTGGAGTGCCAGCCACGTTGTTCCGCCGAAGGAGATCACAAGCTCAGAGTCCAACGCCCAGAGTTCTTATTTGAGGAGGTGTTGATACGAACGGGCCCGGCGGCAACTCCAAAGCCGTCAACGCGGTACTTCACGACTTCACCGGGGTGGGTATCTAATTCAATTCGTCATCTTCCCAGTCGAATGAGACATCAACCAGCTGTGTTTGATCAACGTCGCTAAGCCGGTACTGCTCATCGTATTTTTTGATATATTCAACTTCATCTTCACTTAACCCATACATCGGGCCAAGAAGCTCATCAGCCTTGTCGGCAATCGGCTTCAAAGCACCTGCTTGCTCAATCATTTCTCGACTGCCTCCTAGGAACCTGCTTTCCATTTCATCCCAGAGAGCATCAGAGAGTTCGACGATTGCCTCTTCTTTCTCTTCCAGATCTTCTCTTGCTGGCATCGGGAACGAATCGATAGACTTCCAATTAACATCACGTTCGTTTTCATAAACCATCCAGTAAGTATAGAACATCGATGACTGTAGCAGCAGGAATCCAGCTCTCCGCTCTAATTCGTTATCGAAGTAGAATGGGTCGAAATCCTGTGGTACATCACCATCAGGGTATAGATTCTCTAAACACGGATTGATGAAGTACGCGGGGTGCCGTGACCGCCATACAACGTGAGGTGTCTCATCAGAACGCTGTGAAACATCCCCAATTACGGTATCAGAGGAATCTCTGAGTTTTTCGAGGATGCTGCGAAGAGTCTCTTCCCCAATCTTTGGCAGGCTTTTGTCCTTTCCATCGTCGACTCGGTCACCTAGTATCAGTCCATCAATCGATTGGTATCTGATATCGGAGAATACCTCTTTTCGGTTGTCCTCAGTAAATCGGAGGAACTTGCTAGTCCGGAAAGAGCCTTCTCCATCATCACTTTTTCTTGCAGTAATAATCCCGGTCCTGGCTTGAGAGCCCGCGAAGACTTGAGACGGTCTTCGGCTGAAACACGCGACATTTGACTCTCCAAGTTTTTCTCGGATTACTTGGCGTACACTGGAGGCATTACTCTGGTACGCGAACATCAAGGCAGCAATATTACCAAAGTAGCCGCCTTCGTTCATGATCTGGATCTGCCGTTCGATGAAGGGGGCGACGACGTCGTTTACATTACCCGTCTTGTACCCTGCCGTGAACCGCTTCTCTAGATCACTTTGAACGTCGCCGTACGGAGGATTGCCTACGACTAAGTCGAACTCGACGACGTAACCATTACCGCTCTCTTTTTCACGAGCAGCCTCTGGGAACCGGACAGGCCAGTGGAATGGCTCATACGACAGGTTCGGATTTTCAGGTCTTGAAGAGAACGAGTGTAGTTTCTTCACATCACTTTGGAGCGACTGTCTTTCTACCTCGAAAAAGAATCCATCTCCAACAAATTCAGAAATTGAGTTAGCTGAGTTCAGATTGCCTTCTTCCAGTTTAGCACTCTTCCCGTATCGAGGCTCTACATTGAACCCCGCATCTTCCAGATCCTGTTTTATACCGTCAGAGAGTTCTTCGTTATCGTGACGTCTGAGCGTAACCTTCTGAATAGACGGATACAGGTTGTCTAACCCGTCGGTCAGATTCTCCCACTCGGATTTAGACTCCACTACGTCCTCGATATAATGGTTTAGCTGGTCGAGGAAGTAGTCGTTCAGTTCGGGCCGCATTTCCTCAATACGACGGTCAAGTTCTCTGCGAGAGATCTCTCCTTGACGATACTGATCCCGGATATCACGGAAGCTAGAAAGATCCAGTTCGAATGAAGTTAACGCAGTCTGTCCTTCGCTGCGAGGTGGAAGCCCGATCAGCGAGTTACCCGGAACGATGTTAATGTCGATGTTTGGCAGTTCGCCGTAGTCCTGTTCCCAACCCTCTTCCACCATTTTCAACCATACTCGGAGTTTTGCAATTTCAATAGCGATCGGATTGATGTCGACGCCATAAATCGAGTTCAATACTAGTTCTTTCTTGGACTGGTAGACCTCAGCATCAGATAGATCATCCCCGTACAGGCCGCGGAGAAGCGACATCCGAATCCGGTGGATCTCGTCCATTACACCTGTCAAAAAGTGACCGGAACCACAAGCAGGGTCAACAATTTTCAATTCACCCAACCTCTGATAAGCCTCATTTAATGCATTAGGATCGCTGAAGTACCCCTCTCGTTCTTCGATTTCCCGTAGCATTTCCCCGAGCTCATAGTCACTAACAAGCTCTTGAGCTGTCTCCTCATCCACATTGGAACTCTCGGAGAGACGAGTACTGTAGGCGTCAACGAGGATCTCGTACGCCTTCGGATCAACAGTCTCCCTGTTAATCAACTGGATTACGTCGCTTGGGGTGTAGTATGCTCCCTCGTCTTTCTGGCTTTGACCACTGTTGATGTGGTTAATCGTCATCTCGAACACTTGGCCTAGAACAGAGGGATCGAGGCTGCCGTTATCCTGTTCAAGCTCAGATCCTTCGATAAGGTCCCGAACCACGGTAATTAGCATCGGGTCGTCAACGTCGTACTCCCGTTCCTGCTCTTCCGGTGCGAATAGACTCCCATTCAGGTACTCAACGTCGTCAAACCAGCCACCGCGATGCTTCGAGATCCGGTCGTCCTTCTCAGTATTAAATAGGGAGTAGAAAATCGGCTGAAGCTGAGTCTTGTACAGACCACCAGTAAGCTGGTCAACACCTTGTGCCTCCTGGTACTTTTCCACCCGCTCTGTGAGGAATCGCTCTGGAAGAACTTCGTTGTCCTCTAGGAATTTGACGAACAGCAGCCTATTCACCAGTTTGATAGCGAACTTCCGTTTGTCGCCCTCTGAAGCAGTTTCAGGGGCTTGGATATTGTCGATAAGAGTTGTATCGTAGTCGTAGTCGCCGGAACCTTCTCCGAATAAAATCTGGACGTACAGGTCGTAGAACTCCTCGATACCCGCCTGTTTCTCTCTGCGGATTCTTTTCGGAGCCTCCTGAGTTAGCAACTGGTTGAAGCTGTCGTGGCTGAATGTTTCATAGAACAGTTCGGCTTTTTCATCTACGTCTACCTCTGAGACACCGGTGTACGAAACCGAGGTGCGTTCGGAAGCGATTTTCAGTAGTTCCTGGCGGAAGTCGATTGGTGTCGGATCGATTCGATCGTAGTCAAGATAGTCTCCACCGAGTTCGACGCGGATTACTGTCCAAGTGATCCCGTCCGTGGCGATACCGTATTCGGCTCCTTGGCTTGCTGCCCGGTTATTCAGGTAGGTCTCGATATCTTCGGCAGCGTCTTCGGATCCGTTGAGTTTCTTGTCCTCGCCAATCACCTTGACATCAAGGTTGGTAATTCCGAAGTCAGGATATCCTTCTCCTCCACCGTGGATCTCTGGCTCCCAGTAGAGATCGACTTCTTCGAGAAGCGGACGGATGAGGTGTCGGCGAATCCAAGGCTCGGGCTGACTTCCTAACTCTGCGGTGTTTGGACTGTAATCACCTTGTAGCGTCTCTTCCAGCTTTTGAGGGCCAAGGTGGTCGTCTAGATCGTCGACGAAATCCTCTAAGATAGAACGGACTTCATCCGGACCAGGCATGGATAACAGGTACGTTGACTGGTCGGGACTTAATCGCTTCCCCCTGAACATATTCATCTATGGGCTGCCGAAATATCGGCGTCAGAAGTTCACCTTCACCCAGTTATTTTCGAATCTGCTCTGCTGAATCCGCAGAAGGAGTTGGGATCGGTCACTCTGTACTCAACTTAGGAGTGCTGTCGAGAAAAGTCAGAAATGGATTCTTGGCAGAGAGAGTGAAGATCGAAATCGCCAGGTGGATCGATCCAACTCCTCGACGACGAAGAGTGAGTTGATCGCCTCTTCAGAGATCATGATCACCGTGCCGTCATCGAGTTTAACAGAGCAACTCTTCACATTATTGTAGTCCGAGACAGCAGAGAGTCAATTGTGGTTATGATTATTGCGCTAATTCCTCCCACTCGGTAGCAAGACAAACCCGCAACGGGCGTTTTTCGGTTTCGTTCACACGACGTCCGACATCAATTCCTTATGTAACATATAGATAACATCGGAAAGCAAGAGTTACATAAGGAATTACGACGGTGTTGAGCAGCTACTATACCCACCCGATTTCGACGGGTGTTCAGCTGTCTTGCTCTTTATCAATACCTCTAGAACACTCGTCACAGTCGACATCGCCCGTGGCGGCTCTGTTGAAATCCTCAGATGCTGATAATTTTGAGAGGCTATGCTGGATACAGAGCGCGAGTCGGTAACTGAGAATTAAAACGGTTTGTGTGGTTATCCGAGCCCGATCTCTTTGTGACGCTTGTAAAGATAGACCACACCGGCCGGAACATCGATTGCCATGGTCACCTCCGGGAGAAACTGACAGAGTTTCGAGAGTCGTCGAAACAGTCACGACACGATGTACCTCCAACAACCGTTTAACGGTACACAGAGCAAGGTGAAAGTGATACCGGGAGGTTTTAGCGTCCGGTCAGAAATAAACCTGTAACTCCCTCCCATGGCTATCGACTCTAGCACTCTAGAATCATGGGCGCAATACAATAACGGGCCAATCGAATCGGCCAAGCGCACTCACAATAAGATCCAAAACGAGTTCCGATCCAGCGAGGTGCTGTCGGACGTGAACTTCGACCCCTATCTGCAGGGCTCCTATGCGAACTACACTATCGTCCGAGCCAGCTCCGATGTCGACATTGTGGTCCAACTCACGGACATGTACTATGCCGATGTGTCTTCACTCTCTTCTGACGAGCGAGACCGATGGCGACGGACCTCCGGTGACCCCGATTACAGCTGGCAGGAGTTCCGGACCGATGTCGTCGACGTACTGGAGTCTCGCTTCGGCTCCGCCGCTGTCGACCCGGTCGGAAAGGCCATCGAGGTCGACACGAGCAATTTCAATGCCGACGTGCTCGTCTGCGCGAACCACCGAGACTACTACCACTACCCGAACGGCTACCACTCGGGCATCGCGTTCTTCGACCTCAGCAACACGAAGATCGTAAACTACCCGAAGCAACACATCGACAAGGGAAGTACCAAGCAGTCGAACACGAACAACCGCTTCAAGGAGACTGTACGGATCTTCAAACGAGCGCGGAACTACCTCGTCGACCACAATCAGCTGGACAAGGAGAACGTCCCGTCGTACTTCATCGAGAACCTGCTGTACAACGTCCCGGACGGTCGCTACACCTACGACAAGCAGGACCGCGTATTGAAGATCCTCCGATACCTGGACGATACCAACTACAGCGATTGGTCCTGTCAGAACGGTATCACCGGAATGTTTGGTTCCGGGCCAGCAGAGTGGAACACACGCTACGCGGACCGATACGTCGACGCGATGGTCAACCTCTGGGACAACTGGTAAGCCATGCACACGTACTCCACGGATAACGATCTCCGTCCGAAGGTCTACGGTGTACTCGCGCTCCTTGCCTATGGACTGACGGTTCTCGTCGGGATGGCGACCGATGCCCTCTCGACAGTCCTTCCGTTTGGTGCCGGGGTCGTTATCTCGTGGGGACTCGCTTTCGCCGTTGTCTGGAAGATCCATGACAACTGGTTCTGGAAGACCGGTATCGCGAGAGCCCTGGGGTTCACCCGTGTCCCAGACCTCAACGGGCGATGGGAGGGGTACATTGTCACCTCATACGAGGGTCACATTTCCGACGAAGCGCTCCATCCCGATGACGATCCTAGCGAGGACGGCCAGAAACTGAAGGCGTGGCTCGATATCGACCAAACCTGGCGGAAGATCAACATCCATTTCGAAACAAAGCAGACGCCCTCTGACAGCAATGGTGCGACCATGCTAACAGAGGAGGGCAAGTGGCCAAGCCTTAGCTACCAGTACGAGAACGCGGGATCACCACTGGTCGAAGGGTTAGATATGCACTTCGGGACTGCCTCTCTGGAGTACCGCAACGAAGGCGGCAGGGAGACACTCGAGGGATTGTACTACACCGGACCTGGTCGCGATAACAACGGGCTGATGTACTTCCAGAGAGTCGAGTGACCGGAACATCTTTGCGTTCGTGACAGATGTTATTGACTATGACCGAGACCAAAAAATGTCCTAACTGCGACGGGAGTGGTGCGGTAGCCGACCAACAGAGGGGGTTCAGCGACTGTCCCAAGTGCGACGGATCGGGGACCGTCAGTCGTGGGATGCACGAAAAGATGACACAGGACCAGCGACAGGCGCTCGGCACTGGTGGTGGACTCGCAGCAGGCTTTGCTGCTGGCGGACCGATAGGCGCGGTAATCGGTGGCGGGCTAGGCTATCTTCTCTCATCCGACAATCATGACGACGGCGTTGGCGGCAATTAATGAACTTAAACTGCTGTCTAGCAAAGCTTCGGAGCCATTTCTCTAATTTCGATTGGTGAAGCACACCACCCCGAATCAATATTAAGGCACTGTCTAGTTTAGCACCTCCTCAGCTGGCGTCCGATTGTTGAGTGATTGGTGCGGTCGTTGGTAGTTATAATAGTGTACGAACTGTTCAATCCATTCGGGGACGCTTGCCCGACTGCCCACCCACGACTGGTGAAAACGGTCAATTCGAAGTTCTCACCGGCCAGAGGCTCCAGACGAATATATATCTGAAGAATAGAATTTCAACAAAGCTAGATTACTGCGGGAGAGGTTAGATTCGGTGTGTTAGTCTACCCAATCCTAGGATCCAGTTAATTAGACTTCACGGTACTCAGCGTTAATTCTGGCACCTACACGGAGTGTGTCGAATATGATGGTGGAGGCCTGTGTGAAATCGGCTGCCGAGTATTTGAGCTGTCCGTGCGCAAGCTTGTTACGAAGGTTGTGTCCAGAGGTATTGGTATACCGGTATTGCAGATATTTTCCGAAGTTGAGGTCGATATCTTCCTCGATTAATCCGAAAAGGCCTCCAAGACCTTTCTGCTCGTAGACTGTACCTTGATTCTTGGTTACGGCCTTCCCCACTTCCTGGTACACGTTTGCGGTGATACTCTCTAATCGGGGTATCGCAATGTGAATTGATTCAGCGTATCTTCCCTCGAAAAGGTTGATCAGTGCGTCTGTAAGGAAGGCCTCATCTTGAATTGATACACCAGGTATGAGCGAGAGAACATTATAGAAATCAGCTTCGAATAACTTGTTCTCGTCAATCAACTGGTGGAGAGCGACAGCTAATATATGGTTGGATACTTCCATACCGGGAATGTAGCTTGACGGTGCTTTCTCTCCTTCTTGGCCAAACCCAGGCTCAGACCCAACAGAATCACCTTCTCCAGAAATCACATGCCTCGGTAACATATTGGCAGCAGGATGCTCTCCCGCTATTTCCAAGGCCTTCTCAAAATCTCCTTGCCCGACCGGCGAATAGAGCAGCATGGCGAGTGCCTCCCAAGAACTACTCTCTTTTTTTGATTGTTTGAACTGGTTGACGATCCTGGAGACGTCTTCGCTGATATCGACTTCTTCTGCTCTTCGAGGCATTTCCTCAATGGCCTCTTTATTCAATTCACGGATCTTGAGCCGCCAACTGTTCTCTTTTTCATCGGACAGGTAGGATTGGCAGGTTGCAACTGCTCTCTCCAGGATACTTGCTTTTATCATACTTTTCGCAGATTTCTTCTGCTCAAACTCGTCTTCGTATGACTCGATCATTCGGGACTGTTCGGAGGAAACGTCCTCCTCCAACTGATTTTTGATTGTTATCTGGTATTCGAGATAGTCCCGTTCTGAGGTGTAGTTCTTGTTTTTCCGTTGCTGGGTCGCCCGATCTTCAACAAGATCCAGAAGAGAACTAATATTATCGTCCTCCATCGTTTCTAAGTTCTCCAGCATTTTCTGTACATGAGTTCGTAATTCTCCGAGGTGAACATCGCTCTTACCGTAGAAACGGGTGTGAAGAAAATCAAGTACTTCACCGAATTCGGTTGTAGGATCGAATCCGCTGAGCTCTTCCCGATACTCCATGGATTTCAACAACGAATAACTGGCCACGCTATACCACTCGTTCTCCAGTGCCAGTTCGTGGAGATCATCAAGAGCAGTTAATGCGGCTTGGATTCCATTTTCAAAGTCTTCGTGACCGGAACTCTCCCAAACCTCAACTGCCTCTATCAAATCAGAGACAGGGTGATCGCTGGGCAAGGCCTCTAACTCTTCCTCAACCAGACCCGAATGGTTCAAATCCGATTCTAAGCCTTCCAGTATTCGGCGAATGTCTCCCTTCAAATGATAATCCTTCTCAGGATCCACATCTGCCTGCTGCAACTTGTCCGAAATCATTACAAACAAATTCAAAAAACAGATTGATAATATCTTGCCTATCTCGGGGAGTTTGAGGAAGTATCTATCACATCTCCGTATAGAGTACGAAGAGGGCCACACCAACAGCGAGGATGCTGATTAGTTCCCGGAGAAGACCTAGATCCATGATCGGCTCAAATAAAAAACGAGTTATAAACGTTAATGCGGCAGTGAGCGCGATAACAGCAGTTAGCCACCAGAACTTATCACGACGCGTCCGAACCCTAATTGGAATACTTTCTTTTGTTATCTCTGTTCTTTCCTCGTCACCGTATAGTAGTACTAGCTGTAGTGGATATTCACCGCTATACCAAGATGAAGAGTACCATTCTGCGTTTTTTGTATCAATTTCAAGACGAAGAACGGCTCCATCATGTGCGAAGGTTTCACCGACGACATTCGGGTAAGCATGTGGCTCATAACTTTTTGGATCCCATGGAACTCCTGGGTCATCAACAAACACCACGGAAGGTAACGGGGTAGAAACAGGAAGCCCATCAAATGAACGTTCATCTACAAGGCCTAATCCCCTGGCTGGAGGCCCTCGAACTAGATCTTGGACATCACCATTCTGAATATACCCAGATACATTCGGAATAAGCCGCACAGATCCTTCTTTTATCTCGAAAATGTTCTCTACAGATCCAAATACATTGAGGCGTGTTTTATTTGGCATTCCGTACCCGGAGATGAATAGATCTAGCTTGATGGTATCTCCAGGTTCGATCTTTGTGTTTCTGAGTGAAGGGACAATCTCATAGTTAGGGGAAACATCACCATATTTGACGGCAGGAGACGAAGAAATCGAATACTGATCCTGTGTCTCCAACCACATTTCGCCCACATATTCATCAACATCAAGATCCGCAATGAAACCAAGATCACTCATTCAAGACTTGTCAGGACGGCAGAGCAAAAAATACTCTGAATGGTCTAACAATACCAGACTATGACCGGAATCGTGATCCTCCCCGCTGGTCGCGACGACGCGTTTGAGGACTACAAACAGTTCATCCGAGATGGGCACCCAATTGAGGATATTGAGTCCTACCTCAATGACGAGGATCTCGAACTGTTTCGGACGACATCTGACAACGATCTCGTCCACGTCTGGGGTACTTCAGTAGACGGGACGTGGCGGAACGTCGAGCGAAACGACATCGCGCTCGTCTACCACGATGGCGCGTTCGTCGCGAGGGGACAAGTCCTCCAACTCCGACATGACCCCGACCTTGCGGAGTATCTCTGGAGAGAGAACGTTGAACACGGTCGCTGGAACGAGGAAAGCCCGTGGGAGTACATGACCTTCCTCACCGATGTTGAGGAAGTCGACGTCGACATTGAGGAATTCAACGAGCTCGTTGGCTATGACGAGACCTACCGCCCGCAGGGATTCACACGAGTCGCAGACAAGCGCCTCAACCAACTCTCTGGCGAGGAATCAGTCGAAACCGCCATTGCCGACCTCACCGATGCCGGCGAGCGTGTTCACCCGGTCGACGACGAAGACGACGGACCCACTCCCGACCTCGCCGACCAACTCCGGGCGGCCAGCACAGATGGGAACGCTCATGAGGAGTTCGAGAAACTCGTTGCGAAGGCCTTCTCCCGGCTGGGCTGTGCCGCCGACTGGATCGAAGGAGGGGGTGACACCGACGTGGAGATCCGATCCCCCGAACACGTCGTTGTCGAAGTGAAGGCCCGAGGGAACGGGCGAGTCAACTCGCTAGAGGTCACAAACGTGGACAAACACCGACGCCAGCGTGGAGCCGATCACGCCATCGTAGTCGCCCCAGGCTTCGCTCCAAAGGTGATCGATAATGCCGAGACGACCGAATTGACAACCATCGCCGTCGACGACCTCGTCGAGCTCCTCGATCGTCGGGACGAGTATGCTGTTCCACCCGAGGAGATACTGGCTCTCTTGACACGCTCAGGGGCCTTCCAAGACGACAGACTCGACCTCCTCGATGAGTACATCCAAGACCGCATCGATGCTGGAGAGACCTTGCTTGCGGTCATTCGAGCTCTCGAGCGTGCCGACGGAGCCGTGGAGACAGCGGAGGACGTCCGGTGGATCGTCGTAGGCATGGAGGACTCGAACGATATCCCAACCATCGAAGAGGTTCGATCCGCCCTCCAACTTCTTGCGCATCCCAGCGTGGGAGCCGTCGAGCAGGACGAAGAAGGGTATCGGGTGACGACTGGCTATGAGAACGGGATCCAATTGGTTCGATCCCTCGCAGATGTCGTTCAACCATCGGGAAGGGAGGAGTAGATTGGGGCGATCCGGCCCATCCTGATTACGTCGCCTCTTTCGTAGTCCCCTTGTCCTCTCGTGAATAGCTTCGGAAATGGTGGTGTGCGGATTCCCGCGATCACTAGTCAACAAAAGCTGCGGAAACGGTGGAGAGTCAGACCCGATCTATATCAGTTATTGACCCACACACCACTGCTTCAAGTGAAATAACAGACTCCATTAGCGATGGGTCTTTTCGGCAGTTTTTCATGAGAGTGAGCGATCATAACCAAGATACTTCGGGTTTTGCTATCTTTGTTGGTTAATCACAGCATCCTGCTATCTAACTACCGAACGTCGGATATTGCCTCGATTATACACTTGTCGGGAACACGTTTCTCTTGGGCGGCGATCTGGTTTCACACTACAGAGTTGGTGCTGCCAGTCGCTGTGATTGGTAAGAGGAGTGCGGGTCGTAGTGGGTGTGCTGGGAGAGGTTGATCGCCTACGTCCCCACACACCGGCACTTCGAGTATTTCAAACTGTACACCAGTAGGTCGACGCTGAGATCCAGCCGCTCTCTCACACACTATCCGTTCGAGTGTAACCACCGACGCGGTCGCGAACAAAACTGCTCTCAGCGTTTGGTAAGAGTCTGAGCAACCGTTATCGGAGATACACCCACCACTGTTTCACGAATTTAGCGAGAGTGTCGGAGAATGAGATTCATAAACCTATCTGGAGGAAGTCGATTCACGAATTGGGTTCCGGGGCAAGAGAGACGCAAACTCAATAAGTCCGCCTGACACCCACCAGTGTTTCAGGAATTAATTCAGCTGGACGAACACCATTTCCTAGAATTCGAGTGAGTGCGTTACTCGAAACGGGAAAGTAGTTAACACTCGGTTTGGGGAGCTGAGAAGCCCTACCTCCGAAGAATAGAGACCAGACACGTCTCTCAAGAACTCGTCAGGAGAAGTGAACATGACATTTCCGGATGAGCAGTCAAATCGAAGTAACGGATACCGTTGGGACCCCCACCACTGTTTCAGCAATTCACCCGAATTAGAGATCGGGTCGAATACGAAGACGAGTCCCGCCACAGGTGTATCTCTTATAAACTCTTCAGATGTAGGTTGCTATGATTGTTTAAACTGCTCTATCTACTCCCTTACTACTACACTTACTACTACTAAAGGAAAAGAATATATAATATAATAAGAGTCGCTGTGTCTTTAATCTGGCTAAAATAGAGGTATTAGTGGCTGATAACCGTGTTTTCGTAGTATAACGTGTGTTTCCGTCAGGACTGATCGTTCCCACTCTTTCGCACGAGAATTGCTGAAACGGTGGTGGGGGTGTGGTCTGTCTATTTCGTTTGGAACCTCCAGTTGACGACATTCTAGACATTGCTGTAACCGGGGTTTTATTATCTCTTGCCCAGAGGGTTCCGCATATGACCCAGTTCTCGAATACCTCGCCTATTTTCCAACGAGAAGAGGTCCTTCGTGAGGAATACCATCCCGACAATCTCCCCGAACGAACTGACGAGATGGATGATCTTCATATGTCGCTGGCTCCCGCAGCTCGCGGAGTCGGTGCCAACAACGTGTTTCTCCACGGAAAGGCCGGTCAAGGGAAAACTGCCGCTGCGAAAGCCAAACTCTCCGAACTACAAGCCCATGCCGAGGAAGAATCCGATCATCTGGATCTCACGACAGCATATGTCTCCTGTGAATCGCATGATCTCTCAACGTCATACAAGGCTGCTTCCCGTATCTACCAAGAACTCACCGGCAACAGCCGGCCGACTGGTTACGCAACCGACGTCGTGATGGACATGATGTTTGAGGCGATGAACGAGATCGGTGGCACGATCATCATCGTCCTCGACGAAATCGATACGCTCGGAGACGACGACCGGATTCTCTACAGTCTCCCCCGAGCTCGAGCGCAGGATTACGTTGAGGACCACGTCTTCCCCAGCATCATCGGCATCAGTAACGACCTCCAGTGGCGGGATAATCTCAGTCCGAAAGTGAAGAGTTCGCTCTACGACGATTCCGTCCTATTCTCACCGTATGATGCGACGCAGCTCCAGCAGATCCTGCGCCGGCGCGCAGCGAAGGCGTTCCGCGATACCGAACTGACTCCGATCGACGAAGTCGACGCCGATGGAGTTCCGGAGGGAACTGTCGTCGAAATCGACCAATCCGGGCAGGAGTATCTGTTTCGAAGTGGTGTACTCACGGATGACGTGATCCCACTGGTCGCTGCACTTTCGGCACAAGATACGGGCGACGCTCGCCAAGCGATCAAATATCTCCGCAAAGCCGGCGAATTGGCGGATAAACACGGTGACGACCAAGTTAGTGCAGAGCACGCTCGTGAAGCCCAGGCGCTCGTTGAGCGAGAAGCCGTCGTCGAGGCTATGCGTGAAATGACGACACAAGCCCATCTTGCCCTTGCCGCGCTCACAGCTCTGGAAATTTCTGGAGATGCTCCCGTCCGAGCCAAACCGATCTACGGCGTGTACAAGAGTGTCGCCTCGCGAATCGATGCCGACAAACTCGGTCAGCGACGGTTCAAAGACCATCTCCGTGAACTCGACATGCAAGGTATCGCCGAAGGCGAAAAGGTGACCGCGGGTTCGATCGGTGGTCCTGCTTGGGAGTATCAGCTACAAGTCGATACCGGAATCGCTGTCGAAGTTCTCAAGGATACGGCTCGGTTCGCAGATTTCGACTTCGAGCATATCAGTGCTGATCGACCGAACGCGTAGTCTTGTTGTTGAGTGATTTTCGACTCCCAGTTCATCTATACAACACCCCCCACCGTTTCAGCAATTTCAGGATACCTAGCGACCTCCCCTGCTCTTCTGAGGACACCCCACCATTTCGTGAATTCCTCCTGATAACACGTGTGGCGTGGGGCTGTCTGCCTCGCGTAAAATCTCTGAAAGTGCTGAGCGTATTTCAATCTCAATCAGTCAGACGGAATTCACGAAACGACCACTGTCATCCCACACCTAGACAGTACTGGGGACCTTGGAAAGATCCTCTGAGGATAGGCTCAGAAATTAACCAACAAGCTGGTGCTTCCGCTGTTTCTGTTGGTTAATTACGGAGAGAGCTATCACGCACGCCCGTATGCTTTGTTTCGCAGTACTGAATCCCCAGTATGTAGTTTCGAGTGACGTGGGACAACCTCCTCGACAACGTGGAGGAACTTCCAGCAGACGCTACACTTCTCACTCCGCTCTCTCAGAAGCCGTTTCACATTACCGACGTCCAGCAACACCGAGTGCTGATCGAGTATCAGGGCGACAGTGAGACCGTCCCGCTCCAGCGGGAGCAGTTCGAGACGCTGTTCAAGCGTGTTGACGATGCGACTGGGTCGTTCGATCTCGATCGCCTCCCACCCGGGGCTGAACCGTATGCCACCGTCATGAGTCTCCATCCGCGATTCACTATCGACGACCGGGACGGCACCCTCTCTGAAAGCGAGACGCCAACAGCGTCGCCACTCGTCGATGCGCACACGGTTGAACAGGACGATGGTCCACGAGAAGAGCCCGACATCTCGGTGTACGCAGATGCGCTTCTGTTGATCGACGCGCTCGAGCAGCACGATGTGACGTCACTAACGGAGTTGGACGTGCCGACGCTGGTGAACCTCTATACATTGCTGTCGGATGTCCAGCGCAATGCCAACGATCTTCGGCAAGAGGTCCGTGGCGTCTTGCTTGACCGCCTCCATCACGATCAACCCGTGAGTGGGCAATACGGGTCTGTTCAACGAGCTGTCCGTCGGAATCGAACACTCAAAGATGACGAAGAAGTCCTTGAGCTACTGGAGGCAGAAGGGATCGACCTCGAGCGCGTGCTGACCGTCGACACGAGCAAACTCGACGATGCGCTGGAAGTGACGTCACTCTCTGAATCCGACGTATACGAGATTGAAGAGAGCGAGTATGTACGGAAGGCAGACGTCGACGAAGAGATGAAAGAAACTCGTCTCCAAGGGCTCAAAGACCAGTTGGCTGGGGCCGACGAAGACACAACCGAGCTCCAAGCTGAAATCGAAGAGTTGGAGCAACGTATCACCGAACTCACTAGTTTTGACTCCGGGACATCCTATCACACTCGTTCAACTGGTGGGTAGCCGGCGTCTGGGCGGATACTGTCACAGCCGAGACTGCGGGAGGACTGTTCTATCGTACTCGTTAGGAGACGACAGACCGGCCACGGCAACTGACCAGATAGTGTACCCGGACCGTGCTCAAGTCGGGTTTTTATCACTAGCATAGACCTATAACTTGGTATGACCGACTCGGCGTCTCCAAGTGTCTCTGTCTCGTTATCTGAGCCTACTAATGTTTCAACAGTCCTAGACCGGGCCGGAATCGATTACGTTACGGTTCATGAGCAGCGACTGCTCGCGATCTATCATACCGGAATTTTCAATGTGACAACCGAACCGGAGTCAGTGTCGAATGCGCGCACACTCGAGATCGAATGCTGGGAAGCACCCTTGCCGTCTCGTGGTGATGAGCGATCACCGCAGGAGCTTCTCGAGGATTTTGCGGCCGTGTTTGATGCCGACGATGAGTCCTGAGGTGGTCTCTCGGGTACTTTGGTCAGACCGGCGCTAATCAGTTGAAAACGCTAGAAACGCTAGAAACAAGTCCGCTGGCACGAGTCAACATAATACACGATTTATGAACATTTCTGAGACGCTCCAGACACTGTATACTGCGACTGTTGAGCAAGACGATGGCACCTACCAGATACCTGTGCCTGACCGTGAGATAGCCACGGGGACACTCTCTGAGGGTGAAACGTACCGTGTTGCGCTCATATCGACATCGACGTCGGATACCGAACCCACCGACACGACTGAGGTCACTCAATCAGCTGACCACACTGGTCAGAAACACGAATACGACGGCCCGCCTGTCGAGGAAGGTGAACAGCGAGACGTTGAAATCGAGAACCTCGGTGACCAAGGTGACGGGATCGCGAAAGTTGAGCACGGTTACGTCGTGATCGTTCCCGAGACGAATATTGGAGACCGAGTCACCGTCGAGATGCAACAGGTGCGTGAGAACGTTGCGTTCGCTGATGTTGTTGATGACACCCCTCGCGGGGAAGTCTAGGACCCGCAGGTTGGCACGAACGGGTGGTTATCGCAAACTTCTCACACTACTATAGGGTGTCATAGACGATTTGCCATGACATTTATTTCGTGAATTCACAGCCGAATCAGCCGATAGAACGCGCTTGCGAACTGAACGGCAAAGGGAATATACACGGTGGGGTAGAATTAGTACATAGTGATTGAAATGGCTCCATTGAAATCTACAGTAGGTGAAATGTACTGTTCCGGTTACGAGGAGTACAGCTAATTAGTTCAATGTTCAAAGATTTGATTGAAGACTACAGAAAGGAATATCGAGAAGCCAATGGCGATTTTGACCATCGTATTGCGGGCTACGGATTAATCGGACTTGCTATCTTGGTCGTAAACGCAACAATTGTGACGACCGGTAAGAACGAGCTCGGCCTTACAGATTCAACAGTCTTCTTACTAATCGTTCTCGCAGGGGCCTCTCTCCCTTTTATACTGTGGTACCCGTTGCGAAAAGTCGGTCTTTAGTGAGGTTGTTGCTGATTGGCTCCATTGAATCTTCTCCTTCAGAGATATCCTCATCTGGCAATCCTCTGTCTGTACAGTCGCACTCTCAACAGGTGCGGTTATAATCATCTACCGTTTCAAAGACAAAATAGATTCAATGTACTGAACGATTCTTGAGACCCCTGTACTGAGCGATTCGTGAGTCCCCTAGATTGACCGCAACCGTATCAAAATGTGTCACTTTTTGAGGATTTCAACAGAGCCTCCAGACTGAAACAGCTGGTTGCCGATAACCGCAAGCTGGGGCTCCAACCGATTTTAGACGACATGATGACCTCGGCTTACACGGCTATCTGCTTCAGCACAACAGCACATAGCACAGCAGCATACTCTTACAATAGTACACCCAACACGTGACCATGACAATGGACATGGAAGAGTTTGAAGCAGCGGGGAACGGGGAGGAGGGACTATCCACTAGCGAGGCAGTTGTGAAGTTCCTCCTCGAGAACAGGGATCGAGCGTGGAAACGCCGCGAGATCGCAGACGAAATCAACCGTGATCCGAACACCGTGGGAACGAACTTGAGTCGGTTGAAAGATCGCGGTCTCGTTCGCCACCGCAAAAATCATTGGGCGATCACAGACGATCACCATCGACTCGTCGAAGCGACCCGGTTCTCAAAGGTATTCTCCACGCTCAACGAGTCGGTTGGATCGATCATCGAGAGCGAAGAGGAAGCAAAAGCGTGGAGCGACGCACAGCCGGATCGGCCTCATCCAAGCGTTGGTGACGGTGAAGAAGACACCCAAACCGTCGAATCTGAAGGAGACAACGATGACGACCAGTGATTTGTTATTTTTAACTACTGTGTCATTTATTTATAAATTTCATATAGTAGTGAGCCGTAGCATGGCATATGAGCCATGAGATGGAATCAAACCCCGCACAGAGTGTATCCATATCTGTTCCAATACCCGTCTCAGACGCGGATTTATTCAAAAGCAAGGCAACGAACGACATCTTGCTATTTTTAACGAACCACCGATTCAAACAGTTCTCAATGCGCGAGGTGGCTGACCAGATTGGCCATTCCCAACAGACGGTTCGGAGGGCGGTCAACACCCTCGTCAAGAACGGATTAGTGGTTGAACACCCCGACAACAACCAGCGGCTCGTTCAGATCAACCGAGAGCGACTTGCTGTGCCGGACGACCCTCTCCTCCGAATACCGCAACCAGAGTTCCAGAAACCCGTGAAAGCCGCGGTCGACGAGCTCACTGGCCGTCTCGACGGCGTCATCGGGATCGTCCTGTACGGAAGTGTCGCGCGTGGCGAAGCCGATCGGCGCAGCGACATTGACCTCTGGGTACTCACCACGAACGAACGAGCCCCAAACCAGCGGGAGGCGAACGCTGTTGGTCGCGACCTCGAAGACGCCGAGTTCGACGGCAACAGGTATGCTTACGACATCGACGTTGAAGCGGTCCAAGCGATTCCCACGTATACCGACGACATCCGGGAAATTGTCGTTTCAGGAATCCCGATCTACAGCACTAACCAGTTTGAGACGGTCGAAAAGTTCCTCCTCGAGGAGGGTGGTGGCGATGAGTGATGGGTATGTATTGAGTGATTCCTGTGTAGGTGTGAGAAGACTTCTATGACGCCCTCACACTACTATTCATTCCCCGGCTTGCCGACATACTCCGATTTCATTGTCCCATTCTCACGATAGTAGCGGTAGAGATACGGGCCGTGCATATCCGCGGGATCCCCGCTTGCGCATTTACAGCTGTCGTCGCCACAGGTGACTTTCTCTTTGACGACGGTCCCGCTTCCTGTGCTGTCGGACTCCTCGACGGGTTCGGCAGTCTCGGGAAGCTTGTCGGTGTCAACCGACTGGTCGCGATACTCGATGAGTACCTCGACGTAGTTCTGTATCTCATGGAGTGTCTCCGTATCCTGTTTCGGGAGCCCTTC
This sequence comes from Halorubrum trueperi, assembly GCF_042662525.1. NCBI lineage: Archaea > Methanobacteriati > Methanobacteriota > Halobacteria > Halobacteriales > Haloferacaceae > Halorubrum > Halorubrum trueperi. The sequence continues at coordinate 6,037 of NZ_JBHSXI010000030.1, read as the reverse complement.
TGCGAGATACTTCGGGAGCGAGGTGGGTGGTGACGGCTGCTTCATACCTTATGTAACAATCGGAGCCATATCAGCGTTCGGGTGCTACATAAGGTATTGAAGTTTCTCTACCACCCGTGAGCACTTCAGCAATTACTCGAGATCGTAGGCCGCAATCTCGTCAGAGCCACACTGTGGACATTCATCGACGTCCTTCTCCACACTGTATCCACAGTGGCGGCACTCGTAGTGCGCTGTCGATGGCAGCTCGAGCCGACGTACCGCGACCGGTTCCCGCAACCGTCAGCTGGCGAGGTGCCCTCGCTCCTCAAGGATGCTCTCACGGCACACCCGGACGAACAACCGTACTTCATCCGGCAAGGCGTGGCATGAGTTCGCTCGTGCGTACGAGGGCGTCGAGGGGGCCCCCCTGTGGCCGTCTACAGTACCCCACTCCACGCCGCGACATCGACAGGGATCGCGGCGTCGAAGAGCCGATCTCCGAAGACCGTGAGCGGACATCGTCCGAGGACAAACCCACGGTGCCGGTGTTCTACAACGTCCCAAGCACCGCCGCCGATCGCGCCATCGAGCGGTTCCACCACCGCATCGAGAACCCATTCAGAGATGACTCGCCGTACCAAGCGCAGATGATCCGGCTCAGTGATTTTATCTACTCCGAGATCAAGGAGGAACGGTCGTGTGGGTTGATAGAGTGCCGCTCAGCAGGTACGCCGCGGATGCTGGGGTCGAACTGAAGGCGGAACTGTCGAGCACGGGGGCATGATGACCGGCGACAACGCAGACTGGGAGAAGCTCGCTCGCCACCTAGCGGAGGACCAATGTCATGACAACCGAGCCGCCTTCGAGGACGAGTTCCGCGCCCTCGCGAAGACCTTCCGCACCGGCGAAGAGGTCACACCAGAAGACATCCGTGAGCTCCGACGGGTACTGAACAAGCCGCGTCGCTTCGTCGAAGAGAGCGTCGCCCCATCCGCCGGGTGTGAACCCTGGGGCCAACCCGTCCAGTCGATGCCAGGAGCGCGCGTCCAGGTGCTGTATGGTCCGATGGCAGCGTTCAACAACGAAGACGAACATCGGGAGAGTGCGGCGTCTGACACAGCGGTCGCCCGTTTAACTTGAGTCAAAGCGCTCTACAAGCTCTTTTACGGTCTTCCCTCGCCGCTTGATGGCCGTTCTGTGCGCTCTGTTCAAACTCATTCTTTCAGGATCTCTAATTATCTCGTGCGCTTCTCTGTACGCAGCATTTTCACTGTACTGCTTGACATACGCTACCCTATCTGCACGTTGATGATCTCGCAGATATGCGTTATAGCCATCCTCAAGAACCCGGTCAGGTTTGATTTGTGCGGCGGTAGCAGCTCTACATAAATACGCAGCTGAGTCACGTAGTGAGCGTTGCATCGGAGGATTTGCCTTCGAGCGTTTCGGATTAGATTCGATAAAATGTTCAAGCCCAGCTTCAATCACACTCCTCCCACCAGGGAACCCAGATCCAAGATCTCCTTCACGGGGGATGCCAAGCTCATCTTCATACCCATGTCCGATGCGCCCATAGTTGTCTCGAGGAGCATACCCAGGTATCGGCTCATCTTCCGGTTGTTCTGGTCTGTGGTCGTCTCCAAATGTCGTTCGGAGCTCATCTGTTGACAGGCAATTGTATATGAGTGCTAGATCATGCATGGCGGCGCGGAGCCGCTGTCGGATCTTGTACCTGAACGCACGGTCGGCGTCACCAGATTTGTCAACATTTCCTTGGAGATAGTCGCGTTGTTGACGAGTTAAGACCGCCCCAGGACGCGAATTGTCTGATTGGGTCACGTGAACGCATACGTTCACGAAGTCAAAATGTTATCGGCAGTACAAAAATGGGGTATGAATGGCAGACTGAAGGAAACGAAGAGACAGCTCCCGTGGAGAGGACTCGTATTGGCCGTTGTTTTCTTGATAACGGTTTCGTGGATTCTGGGATGGGGTAAAACTGGAATCGGGGTTGCTGCAGTCTTAGTCGCACTTTGGGATGCTCGGAATTAGCTGTTGATATTGGATCTACTACTGACCACTGGCAGATCAGAAATATCAGTGATAAATCATTTTAATGAATTTAGCCCATAACTTGCCCAGCTTCAATAGTACCACTTTCGCCCCGGTTACATTATTTTTAATTCGTTAGTATACATCGACACTTCATGGTCACCCAATTCGCGTATCGTAGCCCGGTTGATCGACAGAAACAGCTCTCATAATTATGCCAGGAAACGAAGAACATCGACGAGGAGCTGTAATAACTGGAGGAGTTGTCGGGATCATCGCCGCGGCAGGTCTGTTCCACCTATACGGAAATGCCCTTGCGTCGGTTGGAGTACTTACCGCGTTCTTCATCCTGCCTGCGATCGGTACTGATCTCCCAGATACTGATTCACATAGCTCCCTCCCAAGAAAAAGACTGAATCACCTCCTTATTGGGGTGTGTACCCTAGGTGGGGCTGTTGTAATCTACCGGTTCAGGGAGACACTTATTTCGGCAGTGTCTAGTTGGACCCAGAGCACGTACGTCGCATATCAAGAGTACATCATTATTGGCGCTATTGTATTCACTCTCTTTCTCGCAGCCAAGGCTGGCGTCCCAAAAGCTGTACAGGCTGTAATGCCGGCTCATCGCGGTCCCATGCATAGTGCGCCTCTGTGGATCGGCACCTTTGCGGTTCTTGGTGTTGCTGGAATCTATTACATCCCGTTCTTATCGATCCAGTCTCCCGGGCTTCCTGAGGCTGTATTTGGAGCTGTACTGGTGGCTCCGCTCTGGGGTGTTATTGACCATCTTGGAAGAGATGGTGAACTCACGTGAGTTGTACAGGGGTTCTGTTGAGTACCCGTTTTACGCCCTCACGAGAGCAGACGGCGCACTCCGACAAACCCGCCAAACCCTGCTAAAACAACGACTAACGCTGTTAGAGTGGCGAGTATAACAGCGGCAGTTACGGACATATATTGACGTTCATTTTCACACACAAAAATTTCCGGTCAGTCACCTTCTGATGGCTTTCCCGTGGTGTCTTATCCAGATTGGTTTTCTACATCCACAGAATCAGGTTCTAGTCAACGCGTGACCTGTGTCTGACTTAATCTTAAGATTAGGCCAACAGCTTCTCCCGGACGAGAAGCTGATAGCCGTGGGCAGAACAGGTGTCGCTACTTCGTGGTCACCGCCCAGTAGCCATGTCCCAGAGGAGGGCAACGTTGACGACGCCAAGGATGATACCGGTTTATCCCTTCACAACGGGTAGAGAAAGACATGAGCCGCGAAGCCCCCGCCGACGCCGACATCATTTCGGACGAGGAGCTCACCGCGCTGCTCGCCGAGGCCGAGGGGAGAACGCCCGAGGAGATTGAGCGCGGTGCCGCCGAGATCGAGATCGCTCCCCCCGAGGAAGCGATTGCCGTCGACGTCGACGAGTAGTGCTACTGCTTTGACGCGGTTTCGGTCCACCGAGAAGCAGCTACAGGTGATCCACTGACTGACGGTCTTGTTCTCGAAAACAACTCAACTCGACTCCATGGCGGCCACTATCGATGGCCTGCGTTTTGGAGATTTACCGGCCGAATGCTTATCACACTACTCAGGTAATACGCTGATAATGAGCACTGAAACGAGTACGAACGACGATCCTCAGGGTGGGCGAACCATCACGCTTACCCAGGCGGACGACGGCTGGTGGGTTGCCCGTGACGAGGAGACAGGTGTTGCGAGCCAAGGTGAGACGAGGCAGGATGCCCTCGACAACCTCGACGAGGCAGTCGCACTTCACAAGGGTGAGATCGGCGAGTCGATCGATACTCGGGAGGAAGAGGAGAAAGTACTCGAGGAACTCGGTATCGATCCGGATGAGGTAGCGCAGGCTCGTGATGAGAACGATGGCCTCCCTGACTTTATGCAGTAAATCGAATGGCGTCACGCGATTTCTCTGGGCGCGACATCGTCAAGGCACTCACGAAAAACCGCTTCGTCATTGTTGACCGGACTGGTAGCCACGTCAAGTTGCGGTACGAGCACCCGACAAACGACGATGATGTCCGCGTCGTCTCTGTACCGCAACACGATCGGATCCGAATTGGTACGTTGCGCAACATCGCAGAGCAATCCGGGGCGGAGGACTTCGAGAAGTGGTGTCAGTGGATCGAGCAGCAGTGCTGATACGCTACTCAGCTAATCCCTCGAAGATATTGGACTGGACTCTCAGGCGGATCTACTGATTCAGACGTTACTATCGTATAGAAACATGAGAGTCGGGTCTTACCGCTCGTTTACCCGGTTGTCTGTCTGCGAGAACGCTTCGGTCGCCATGTCGGCGCGTTCGGCCGCCTCGATATGCTGGTAGGCCTCGCGGACCTGTTCCTCGCTGTTGTCGAGGTACCGCGCCGCAGCGGCGTATCCGAACTGCCGGACGAGTACCTCCCCGACGCCCCGGCGCCCGCCGTGAAGTTCGAGATAGTCCCCGTCGAGTGTGAGGTCCAGCTCGTCGCGACGTTCGGCAAGCGTATCGTGAGTCCAGAGCCGTTCCATGATCGACCGGGCGCCGCCGGTGGTGAGCGGCTTTGGCGCGTCAAGCTCGTGTTCGGCGGCGACGATCAGGTCGGGCGCCCCGCCTCGAATGCTCTCGATTGCGTCGTCGTCGAGGCCGGCGTCACCCAATCCATCAGTGACGTGTGAAGCGAGCGAAGGTCGATGAAGCGTCGTGAACACCGGCCACGAATCCGGGACATCTAGCACCTCGGCGTACCGGCGCAACGGCCCGATGACGGGTTCGGGGAGCGACGCCTCCTTCCACTCGCGACTTTTCCGGAACACCGTCACGCTGCTGTCCGCGAACGACACGTCACGCCATCGGATCCCGTTGCGGCCCTCGCGGTCCTCCTTCGGCGCCGAGAGAAACTCCGACCCGCGCAGGCCCGTATACGCAACCACGTATACGAGTGCCTGTTCGCGACACCGCTGGTACGCTTCGAAGCGCGCTCGTTGTTTGGCCCGCCACAGCTCGCTGTCCGGATCACCCCTGTCGGCGTGCGGAACCTCGATCTCGCCGAGCGCGTCGAACGTCTCGGAGACGCGCCGGTCGACGAACTGCGTGATCAGGTCCCGGTGGATCGGTTCCCACGCCTGCTGGTCGCCTGGACGTCGGCCATCGTTCTCGGGGAGCGGGTCCTCGGCGTCCGATTCGCGAGCATAGTGGCGCGGGATGTACCCCTGCGCGTGTGCCCACCCGCACCACGACGCGACGTGGGCATAGTAGGTGAGCACTGTCCCGGCGGTGTTCCCTTCCGACGAGAGATACCGCGCATAGTCCGAGAAGACCGTCGTGTCGAGGTCCGCAAACCGGACAGTATCGCCGTCGACGACGCCGGCCCACGACTCGGGCGGGGAGGCGTTCGCACTATCGCTTCTCTGACCGAGACACCATTCCTTGAATCGATTTATTTCACGCTTGGCGTCCGTCCGGTACGCGCCGTCCTCGCCAGCGTCACCCTTCCCCTTGTCCGTGAGGAATTTTGTGAACGTGTCGTCGATCGCGGTCTCGACGGAGCGGCGGCCCGTCATTGGACTACCGAGATGTGAGGGTTGTTCCGTCGGAACGCCGCTCCAGCAGTGACGATCGGGCTGGAGCGTGCGTCGGTGGAAGGGTCGGCCATGATTCTGATTCTGCCTCGTTTGGGGTCACGGGTGGGGGTCACTAAGAGTTTACTCCGTCTTACTCAGCTAAGACTAAGTAACGTATTCAGCCGGATATTGGTGCGTCTGTGAGATTATTGCCTGATTTCTGCCGCGAGAGCGGTTCTGCGCCGTTCGAGGCGCTTTCTATATCTTATGTCGCTATACACAATTAGACCCCACCGCGAAACAGAGGTTGAGAGTTTGGAGTGCTACAAACCGCTAGCTAGGCTACATATTCTCGATCGACATCCGAACGTGACGCCCATGCGGGTCGCAGGAAGCTATGCTGTGAGCGCGGGCCCCGGGGTCCAGGTATTGCCGTCGAGG
>NZ_JBHSXI010000029.1:0-34843 GCF_042662525.1 Halorubrum trueperi | reverse complement strand
CACCGAACTACCAAAGCTCACATCAGATTCCCGCTTACGCCGGAGCGCAGGGGGCGGAATCCTCATATCGGTGAGTCGGACGAGCCGACTCTGCGAAACCGGGCCGAGTTGAACGGCCCGAATTCGCGGTGCGTTCTTCGCGTTTCAACCGAACGGGCTTATACACTTAAGCACGTCGGAACGCTTCGACCGGCCGCGTCGCGGCCGGCCGTCGTCCCCCGCGTCGGGGGACCTTCGCATTCATCACGAATGCCGGGTTGTATTTAACCTCGTCGAACTATCGACGCCACGTCATGCGGTTTCATTGGCATCGATTCGCACGACGGGGTTGAAACGGAAGCGACGAAAGGGATGTGGACTCGAATGGAAGACTCCTCGAATCGTGCGGCTCGAACCCAGTAATAAACAGAATTTTGTCATATGTGGACACGAGGGAGAGACATGTGGCGTAGAGTAGCCGATTGAGCGCGAAGACGAACGTACACGTCGATAAGTAGGGCACGCAGATCGGTACGATGATCGAACGAGATGGAGGGAGTTCAAATGATCGCTATCGTCGAGCGCAGCGACTGTCGTGTGTCCGGTGGGTGAGCTGCCGTTTATACCACGGGCGTTTATAAGGGAGGGGGACGCATATAAAAGCGAACGATGACGAACCCTGCAGATTCGATCGAGATCCAGAACGTTGTAGCATCGACGGGGATCGGCCAAGAGCTCGATTTGGAAGCGCTCGCCGAGGACCTCCCGGGTGCCGACTTTAATCCGGACAACTTCCCCGGCCTCGTCTACCGGACACAAGAACCGAAGGCGGCGGCACTGATCTTCCGTTCGGGGAAGATCGTGTGCACGGGCGCAAAGAGCATCGACGACGTGCACGAGGCGCTCGGGATCATCTTCGAGAAGCTCCGCGGGTTACAGATTCCCGTGGAGGACGACCCAGAGATCACGGTTCAGAACATCGTGTCGAGCGCCGATCTCGGTCACAATCTCAACCTCAACGCCTTGGCTATCGGGCTCGGGCTGGAGGATGTCGAGTACGAGCCGGAGCAGTTCCCCGGTCTCGTCTACCGGATGGACGAACCGGAAGTCGTGATCCTGCTGTTCGGCAGCGGAAAGATCGTTATCACCGGCGGAAAGCGGACCGACGACGCCGAAGAGGCGGTAGAAGAGATCGTCGAACGGATCGAAGGTCTCGGACTGCTGGGCTAACCGCTCACTCGATCGAACGGGTACGATCGGACCATATCAGAACGGACCGCCCGCCGGTTCGGTTTTGTTGACTACTGCATTCTGTTGACTACTGCATTCTGTTGACTACTGCATTCTGTTGACTACTGAAAGCCCGCCGCCGAGAACTCATTCTGTGGAATCTTCGGTCAGTACCTCCTTGACGACGCTGGGATCTTCCAGTAGCTGGTGTTTCGTGTAACTTCCCTCCGCGCTTCCACCGCTGTGTTTCGACTGCTCTATGATGTCGAGAAAGGCGTGCTCCTTGAGGAGATCCCGAACGCGGCGAAGCGAGAGGCTGTCCGATCCCTCTTGGCGACAGATATTCTCGTAGATTTCGTACACTCGACTGGTTCGAAATCCGTCCTGGCGACCGCTGGACAGCGACAGCAACGCGAGCGCCTGGAGAACGTACCGTGAGTGTGGCGTCGAACCGCGGATTAGTTCGCGAAAACGGTCCGTCTCCGCACGCTCGCGTGCTTGCGTGACAAATCCTTCGCGAACGGTCGGCTCGCCGTTCGCCTGGGCGATCTCGCCGGCGTATCTGAGAATGTCGATTGCTTTTCGCGCGTCGCCGTGTTCGCGCGCCGCGAGTGCTGCGGCGCGCGGAATGGTCGACGGTTCCAGCACGTCGTCGTGGAACGCGTCGGCCCGGGCCTGCATGATCTCTCGGAGTTGGTTCGCGTCGTACGGCGGGAAAACGAACTCTCGTTCACAGAGACTAGACTTGACGCGCTCATCCATGCGATCTTTGTACTGTATCTTGTTGCTGATCCCGACGACGCCCAGTTTGCAGTCGGTGATCTTTCCCGCCTCGCCCGCTCGAGAGAGTTGCATCAGAATCGCGTCGTCGTCGAGTTTATCGATCTCGTCGAGAATGATGAGTACCACGTCGTACCGTTGATCAAGGATCCGCCAGAGCCGCTTGTAGTACGTCGACGTCGACAACCCCTTATCCGGGACGTTGATCCCGGTGGCATCGGGATCGTTCACGCCGTCCGCGATCGTCTGGACGGCTTGCGTCTCCGTCGTGTCCTGTGCGCAGTCCACGTACGCGAACGTTGCGTTGACACCTTCCTCGCCGGCCGTCGAGACGAGTCGCTTCGAGACGTACTTCGCACAGAGGGACTTACCGGTCCCCGTCTTACCGTAGAGGAGAACGTTGCTCGGGCTCTGACCGAAGATGGCCGGATTGACCGCTGTCGCGAGGTCGGATATCTCGTCGTCGCGGCCGACGATTCGCCCCTCTCCGGGGAGATGGCTGATCTCAAGGAGTTCCTTGTTCGCGAATATCGGGTCCTCCCTAGTGAAGAGGTCGTCCGCTGCGTCCATGGGATCGACACCGGGTTTCCGGTGAAATGCGTTCCGTTTCGGTCTGCGATGACGGAGAATTTCGTCCCGACATGATGAAAGATTTCGTCCTGACATGACGAAGGATTTGAGACACACACCTGGTTTCCGGTGAACTGGCCATATGTCACCCCACCGGCGTCCAGTTTCACCGGAAACCCGGTGTCATCGATGCGGTACACAATTCTCAATACGGACCACGAACCACGCTTATATTTGCCTTCTTAGAGCTTGTATCGAAGGATACGCCTCCCGAAACGGATAATCGCGGAACAACTGAACGAACCGATCAACGTGGCCTAAGACAAGAGAAAACGAGGGACACATCGACCTGAAGCCTATCGGAAGGAAATCGCTCAGCGCTGCAGAAGAAGATCGCTCAAAACTACTGAAGAAGACGGTTCGCCAGCTAAGTGATTGTAATCTAAGCGAACACAATGCACGTCCAAGCGGGAGACCTCGTTTCCGGTGAAAATACCCCTGTGTCACAAGTAAATAGTACTATCGTGAAAACTTAATGAACGTTACTCGAAACTAGTTTATAGTTTTTATGGAAATATTGTGTCTGTCTGTTTGTTGCGAGACTCCGCTCACGGTTCCAACTGGATCCCAAACCGGACCCGCTCCAACCACCACCCCCAAATTAACCCATTTCACCGGAAACCCGGTGTGTCACTCGCCACACCTTCCCCATTGACCACGTCTGTACAAAGTGGGCCGAAGTAATCACTCGGCAGCGGCCCGTTCTGGATCCGGAGTGTCCGGCGTGGGAGCGTTCGGATCGATATCCCGATGTAACAGTGCGACTCCCGTGTCGATCCCACCGAGCGTCGATACTTCGTACGCGATTCGATACGTACGAGTGACAACGCTGACGGGCAACAGAAACACTGCGAGCAACAATATCGACGCCACTACGACGATCGCGAGGACAGCTGTCCCGACCGTTGTTCCGCCCAGCGCGCCGAGGCCGCCCAAGGGAATCGCCGCGAGCAGGAGCACGAAGCCGGCGAGCACGACGACCGTCGCGCCGACGAGTACGAACGCGATTCCCTCGACGATCGAGATCCCGACGCCGACGAAGAAATGGACGACGAGGTACACGAGAACGTCCGACCAGCCCCTTCGGAGAGTATCCAAGAAGCGCCGCCATCCTGCGATCACACCCGTGTCCTTCGCGACCATAATCGGGACGACGAACTCGTAGGTGAACCGGAGTGCGAAAGCCGCGATTAGGACGACTGCAACGCCGAGTAGTCCGATCGCGACGGTCGGTCCCGTCGAGAGCCCCGCGAAGAGTCTTGCAATGGATTCGGCGAACGCGTCGGCCGGTCGCCATCCGACCGGATCCGATCCGGGCACGGCGACCAGTACGGCGAGGACGACCGGAAGGGCCGCCGTCACGCCGAGAAACACCGAGAGGACGAACAGCCCGGCCGCTTGGCGAAGCCGGGAGAGGAACGGACGCCACAATCGAACTTCGTCGGTACGGAGCGCGTCGTAGAAGACGAGACGAAGCGACAACGAGCACACCGAGAGCGCGGCAACGAAGAGGACGATTCCGATTCCCACTGCAGCGAGGAGAGTGCCATCGAGGGAGAGGGCTCCGTCGAACGGGCCGACGGACACCGCTCCGGAGTCCGGATCTGTAACCCACTGGCTTCGAAGACCGCCGCCCGGAGCGGACGGAATCGACGTGCTGACGCTCGAACTCGCACCCGCGCCACCGCCCATCAACAGGACAAGGAAAGCGAGTTTCGTCCAGCGGACCAAGCTGAACGGAAACAGGAACCGACGGGTGGTCTCGACCGCGTCGTCCACGGCGTCGACCGCGTGCCAGCTCATGACCACTTGGTTCGGCGGCTACCTATTTATAACGTGATCTCCACTCCGCGGACCCACAGCCCTTAACGACGACCCCGACGAAGTGTCATCCATGAAGGTCCGCGGAGAGCGAGAATGCCGGGAGTGCGGTGCGCGCTGGTCGTACTACGAGACCGGCGCTATCGAATGTCCGGTGTGTGAAAGCGTCCGCAGCGTCGGCGTCGACGAACGTACCGCCCACACCGACGCTCACGCCCCGCTCGATCTCAGCGCGCACCGCGCCCGCTTCGGCGAGGCGCGTGAACTCCCCTCTCGGGAAGATTTCGACGGTCTCAAAACCGATCTGCGCGCATACATCCGTAAGCGCGGTTTTATCAACGGCGGCGAGCTGCTGTCGTTGGACGACACGTACCTCGGGGCCCGCGAGCTGCTTGAGGCGGTCGACTGCTACGAACGCCTGCGCGATCCGACCGATCTCGATCGGGAGTACCTCTTCGACCTGCTCGCGGGTGCCGACGTCGGGGACCGGCCGGCAGCCGCGGACGTCCCCGAATCCCTCCGCGAAGCTCGGGGGATGGCCGCAGTGCGCTCAGTCGACGAGTACCGAAGCGATCTCCTCGCGTTCCTCGACGAACTGGCGGAGTCGGTCAAAGAGCACGGCGAACCGGGCGAGTCCGCCGGAGTCGAAGGCCGAGATGGCTCGGCAGACGAAGAGCGGACCGTCTCAGTCGGCGGCGACGCCGCTGGCGCTCGAATCCGCCCTGCCCGCGAGATTCTCGAACTGATCCGCGACCGGACGAAGCGCGTAGAGGCGCTCAACGGCGACGTATCACCAGAGGATGCTGACGGGCTCGTCGGTGCCGCAAACGACGTCGGCATGTACGTCAGAACCGGAAGCGAATCGGATCTCCAACGTGCGCGACGGCGTCTCCCCGACGAGGGGACGTGAGAGGCTTGCAACCGTCGGAATCGTCGTAGTCGCGCGTCACCCGCACTATCGCCCGATCTCCTCCAGTCGACACCACAACCACTGCTGTCACCGCTGTCGACTCTACAGCCACTCCCTTCGCCTCAACAGGTACCGTCACCACCCGTACCCACAGGTACCGTCACCACCCGTACCCACAGGTACCGTCACCACCCCCGCTCCGGCAACCACGGAATCACCCGTGATACTCGCGGGATCAGGTTCAAATTCGGGCCCACGGACACAGACGTATGCCGCGTTTCGACGTCCACGACCACCGCCACGCGTTAAAACAACTGAAGGACACCGGCGCTACGAGCCTCTGGGAGAATCGCAACGCCGTCGCGTGCCCGGTGTGTGACGCTCCCTTCGACCGACTTTTTACCACTCGGGAGACGGAAATGCAATTTCCCGAGAACGACGGCTCACGATTCTGTTTGCTCCGCGACGACGACGCGGTCCACCTGTTCCGGCACTAATCCCGTCGCAGTCGCGGAGTTCGTTCGATAGATCAGTCGTCTCCGTCCGATAGATCAGTCGTCTCCGTCCGATAGATCAGTCGTCTCCGTCCGATAGATCAGTCGTCTCCGACCGGATCGACATCTGGGTTGGGATCGCCGATGTACCGCTCCCTCCACGTTCCTCTCGTGAACCACGCGACGCCGATAACCGCGCCGAGGACGTTCCCGAGCGCCATCCCAACCCAAACTCCAGTCTCGCCCCACCCGGCGACGAAGACGAGGTATCCCACGCTGGCGACGCGACCCACCCACAGCGTGAGTATGGAGATCACCATCGCCGTTTTCGTGTTTCCGGCCCCCCGGAACGCGCCGAGGATCACCTGCGAGACGCCGATGAAGGCGAACTCCACCGATCGGATCCGGACGTATTCGACCGCGTACGAAACGGTTTCGGGTGCATCGGGTACGTCGCCGAGGAACGCCCCGACTATCGGCTCGGTGAACGTTACGGCGACGACGGCGACGAGGAACATCACCCCGGCACCGGTCCCGGCCGCGAGCTTGACTGCTCGGGCTGCGCGGTCCGCTCGATCCGCGCCGAGATTCTGTCCGACCATCGTATCGATCGCTCGCCCGAGTCCCATCGCCGGCAGGAACACGAGAGAGATGAGCCGGTTTCCGAGCCCGTACGCCGCGACGATCGGCGGCGAGAACGTCACGATCATCGCCGTGAGGGTGATCATCGCGAGCGCGCTCGTCGTCTGTTCGACGCTGGAGGGAAGCCCGAGCCGGAAGATGTCCTCGATGAACCCGAGATCCGGCTTGAGGTGGGCCACGCTCACCGTCGGACCGAGGCCCGTCTCGAACAGCAGCCACATCCCGATCGCCGTCGCGACTCCGCGGGAGAATATCGTCGCCAGTGCGGCTCCCTCGATCCCGTAGCCCGTGAATCCGGTCGCCGCGAACAGCGAGGCCTCCAACGCGACAGGATCGAGGGCGGCGACGAACGGGACACCGGAGAGCCACTCGAACAGCGGATTGTCAGCGAATCCGAATATCAAGAACGGGTCCAGGAGGACGTTCAGGAAGACGGAGACGATCATCACCGCCATCGGCGTCCGCGTGTCTCCGTACCCGCGCATCAGCGCGGAGAAGACGAAGAAGCCGAACATCAGCGGGATGCCGGCGAAAATGACCTCCATGTAGTCTGCCGCGAGCGGGATCACCGTCGCCGCCGTGTCGGGATCGCTCGGAAGGACCTCCAGTGCAGGACGGGTGTAAAAGTACCCGCCGATGCCGATGAATAGGGACAGCACGGCGACGCTGAAGATAGTCTGTCCGGCGACGAGCCCGGCAGACCGATCGCCATCCGCGCCGGTGTACTGCGCGACCAGTATCGCTCCCGCAGTGGTGAACCCACCGGCGACGGCGATGAGCAGGAATATCAGCGGGAACGCGAGGCTGATCGCACCAACGGCCTCAGCCGATAGTCGCCCGAGATAGAGCGTGTCGACGACGTTGTACGTCACCTGCAACAACTGAATGACCACGATCGGCCACGCGAGATCGAACAGCGGCCGAATGAGGCTCCCCTCCGTGATCGACTCGGCCGAGGTTTGATCGTCGGTGTCGCGGTCGCGGTCCTCGTCGGTGTCGCGATCGCAGTCCTCGTCGGTGTCGCGATCGCAGTCCTCGTCGATGCCATCACCGCCGCGGCCGTCACGACCGTCGTCGACGTCGCATCTGCCACGGTAGTCGTCGGCACCGGGTTCGGGAGCCGAATCCCGCGGGTCCTCGGAGGGCTCGTCGGTCACTGATTTATAAGTGAAGGGCTCGATCCATCAGCGTTCCGATTCCGGACGTACGTGGACAAATCACCGGGCTCGGCGAACGATCCGCTCTCACGTCGGTCGTCCGCCGCCGTCACCGCTTCCGAGGTCGCTGCGCCGGGTATCGTCACCGTCTCCGGCAGCATCGTCGTCAACATCGTCTCCGGCAGCGTCGCCGAGGCCACCGTTCTCTGCGGCATCGCTGGCGACATCGCCACCCGCGGTATCGTCGTCAACACCGGCCGAGGACACCTCGTTCGTCACTCCCTCCGACTCGCCGCCGGGGCGATGTCCCGCACGCTCGCCGTCGGGCCGCGTGTCGTCGGGTCCGCCGATCCGCGCAATTCCGGACGTGTCGTCGAAGACGAGGTGCCGGTGCGGGTACGCCATCTCGACTTCCGCGTCCGCAACTCGCTCGCGGATCCGCGTGTTCACGTCCGACTGCACCTTGGCGAGCTTGTACGGTTTCTTCACCCAGTAGCGAAGCCGCAACAGCACGCCGTCGTCGCCGAATTCGTGGAGCCGGCAGTCGGGACTCGCCGTATACCGCGCGACGCCAACGCGGATGTCGGGACCGCCGTCGATGACCGACTCGCAATCCCGCGCCGCACGTTCGATCAGGCGGCGGGCCTCGGCAACGTCGCTCTCGTAGGTTACGAGCACGTCGATCGTCCGCCGCGTGCGCTCGTCCTCGGCGGAGAAGTTGGTGACGTCGCGTTCGCGCATGGTCCCGTTCGGCACCACGATGAAGGTGTTATCGAGCGTGAATATCTTCGTGTACCGGATCGTGATATCCTCGACGAATCCCGTGGTCCCGTCCTCCAGTGAGATCATATCGCCGATCTCGAATGGTTGATCCGCGAGAATGAACACCCCATTGATGAAGTTCCCGACGAGGGGTGCGAGGATGATACCGATCACGGCCGAGAAGACGGCGGTTCCGAGCAGGAGATCGGCGAACCGGAATCCAACCGCCCACAGACCGATCAGCGTCGAAAGTGTGATCGTCCCGACGCGGACCCCCCGAACGATAGTCTGTGCGACGCTCTGTCGCGATACCCGGCGAGCGACCGGACGGCCGATGAGGCGCACGAGAAATTTCGACACGAGGGCACCCGCGGCGATAGAAAAGAGAACGAACAGCAACCCCGAACCGGGGATCCCCGCCAGTCGCGAGGCCCAGTCCGCGACCGGAACCGAAATCCAGTCCGCGAGCAGAGTGACCCCCTGGAGCCGTCCCATAGCCAATTCGCCGTCGCCCACCCGAAAAAGCGTTTCTCCCCGCGATGCACCTGGGAAATCACTAACATCCCTGCGAGCGAAGCGGACGTATGTCCGACACACCGCCGTCCCGCCCGTCGTTCACCGTCGAACACGACCCGGATCCGAGCGACGTGCTCGTCGCCGGATTCTCGTCGTTCGGTCTCGCCGGACTCACCGCCGTCGACTACCTCGTCGACAACCTCGACCTCGAAGAGACGGGGCACATCCGGACGGAGTGGCTCCCCTCGATCACGCCGTTCACGAAGGGCCGACCGCGCCACCCCATCAGACTGTACTCGGCCGACGACGTGGACGTCACCGTCCTCGTGGCCGAGCAGTTCGTCCCACCGGGGATCGGCGAACTGCTCGCGACGGCGGTCCTCGAGTGGACCGAGGCGGAGTCCGTTTCCGAAATCGCGGTCCTCGCCGGCGTTCCGATACCGCACGGGCCGGACGCGCACCGAACGTTCTACGTGGCGACGGACGACTACCGAGAGAAGCGGCTGGACGGTGGAAACGTTAACGCCGACATCGACGACGACGCCGACAGCAACGACGGCGACGACGACAGTACCGGCGACAGCGCCGTTTCCATCGACAGCAGCGCTGTCGCCGACGGCGACAGAGACGCCGCAGCCGACCATTCCGTACCGCCGATGGAAGCGGGATTCCTAGACGGGACGAACGCGTCGCTGCTGGAGCGCGGAATGGACTCGGCGCTCGGCGTCGGCGTCTTCATCACGCCCGTCCACGCCCAAGCACCCGATATCGAGGCCGCGGTTCGGCTCGTGGACACGATCGACGAGACGTACGACCTCGGCGTCGATTCCGAGCCGCTCGAAGCGTTCGCAGCCGAGATCCGTCGGCACTACGAGGGGCTCGCCGAGCGGATGAAGGAGCGCGAACCCGACGGAACGTACGATCGGATGTACATGTAACTTCGCGCGCGAGCGCTTAGGATCAGACCATCTGGGAGGGATCCAGAGGTGGATCGATCCCTAGGTCTAGGAGGGATCCAGAGGTGGATCGGTATATGATCCAGTGAACCGCCTCGGAGTCAAGTGGTTCGAGAGATCGAATCTCTCTCGTCATCACGGAAGACGAAGGTCTTCCGAACGGCCCCGAGGCACTCGCCTTGATTATCTGTAGTGTAGATGACTCACATACCCGGACGCGCATGTACGAGGAGGACGCGGGTTTGAAAACGCGTGCAACTCGACTCATAGTAAAAACCTATATCGGAGGGGCGTGTCGGGCCACCCATGACCGACGATCTCCGCGGGACTCTCGACCGCGTCGGGGACCGATTCAATCTCGGCGAATACGAGATCGACGCGTACCTCGCCGTGCTGGAACACGGCGAGTTGACCGCGAGCGACATCGCCGACAGAACCGACATTCCGCAGCCGCGCGTGTACGACACGGTCCGAAGCCTCTCGGACCGTGGACTCGTTGAGCTCCGAGAACCGCGCCCGATGAAGATCGTCGCCGTCGATCCCGACGACGCGTTCGGCGACCTTCGGTCGTCCTTCGCGGAGATGGTCGACGAGCTAGAGGCGCGGTACACGGCACCGACTCGAGAGACTGAAGCGGTGTCGCTGGTGAAATCCCGATCGACGATCCTCCGCTACCTCGAAGAAGTGATCAACGGCGCGGAGTACGAGCTCGCAGTCTCGCTGACGCCCGGACTCCTCCGCCGCTTTCGCGACGACCTCGCGGCGAAGGTGCAAGCGGGCGTCAGCGTCGAACTGCTCGTGACGCCGGCGTCGAAGGCACCCGACCCGGAGGAGTTCGACTACCTGGAGGTCGCCACGATCGCCCGCGCGCGCCGCGGGATCACCACACCGATACTCGCGGTCGGCGACGGCGAGTACTCCGTGTACGCGACGCAGGACGCCCTTCGCGACGACCGCGAGCGGTACGGCGTCATCTTCAACCGCTCCGCGCTCGGATTCCTCGTCTCGGGTTTCTTCGGAACCGTGCTGTGGACCACGGCCGAGACGCTCGCGACGGACGGCGCGGACCGTCCGTTCCCGCGCCGCTACGCTTCCATCAGACGAGCGGTCAAGGACATCAAGGAATTCGACGACGACGAGTTCTACGCGACCGTCGAGGGACGAGACATCGAGACGGGGGAGTCGGTAACCGTCAGCGGTCGCGTCGTCGACCTGGCGTTCGAGGTGTCCGAAGAGGTCGCCTCGCTCGTCGTCGAAACGGCGAACGGCCGCGTCGAAATCGGCGGCCGCGTAGCGGCCCTCGAAGATATCGAGGGACAGGAGATCGTGATCGGACGGGACGGACCGCCCGCACTGTGACCCGCGGACCGGCGCGGTTCGGCTCAACCCCTATCGCCGTGATTCGACGCGATCGGACGACCGGGCCGTGAGCCGGCGTAACACACTTAAGAGCGGGCTCTATACCAACACTCAGTGGCATCCCGACAGGGCGGGCCGGGGGGCGACGACTCACCCCGTCCCGGATCGACGGAGCGTCGGACCGCGACCACGACCGAACCGGCGGGGTCTCGCCGGCGGTCGAGGAGGAGATCTGCACCGCTCTCGCTCCGGGCCGAAGCTGACGACGCTCGTCACTCCGCCGGCCGGACGCCCGAGGATCCGCCGATCCGAGATCCCGGCTTGTACGCGCTCACCGATCACTTCCGCAAGCGATTGGAACAGCCGGGACGGTACGTCTCGACGCGAACCGTGAGCGACGCGATCCGTCGCGGCCAGCTCCGCTGGAACCGAACCGACGGCTGGCGGTTCGCCCTGATCGAGGGCGGGATTCGGTTCGTCGTCGTCGTGGGCGACACGGAGACGAACTCCCCGGTCGTCGTCACCGGCTGGACCGAGATCGCGGACCGCGAGGCGGCGCTCGCCGCCCGACGGTGGGACCCGGTCGACGTCGACACGATCGCGGTCCGGGCGGCGCTGAGCGAGTCGGCCTCGACGCCGATCCCCGACCGGATCCGCCCGCGGACGGTGACCCGACCGTTCGTCGTCGGTGAACACCGACTCGAAACCGAACCCGGAAAGCCGTACGTGAGCTGTACCGACTGCGGCTGTCGGTTCCGTTCGAAAGAAGCGATCACCGCTCGCGGCTGTCACGGGCGTTCCGGACGGTAGGAGTCGGCTTCGCTCGGTGATAGCCATCCACTTATAAGCAATCTCGCGGCGTCGCCAACGCGGTTCTGTGTAGGCGGCGAGACTCCGTCGGCCCGCCGGCGGACGCTACCCATTTCCGCCTCGCGGGCGAACGGAGCCCAATGACCGACGACATCGGCGACCCCGGCGGCGGCGACTATCCCTCCGACGGCGACGATATCGTCGCTGGCGACGATTCCACAGTCGGCGACGATTCCACAGTCGGCGACGATTCCACAGTCGGCGACGATTCCACAGTCGGCGACGATTCCACAGTCGGCGACGATTCCACAGTCGGCGACGATCTCTCAGCCGAGGCCAACGCTCTCGGCGACCTCTCGCTCGATCGCTTTCACGAGGCGCTCGAAGCCGAAGAGCGTCCGATCGCGACCGCCAGCGAGGTCGCTCGACGGCTCGGAACCACGCAGGCGACCGCTCGCGACGCGCTCGCGGCTCTCGTCGACCGCGGCGACGTCGACCGGCTTGACGTCGAGAGCGACCCGGTCGTCTTCTACCCGACCGACTGGGGTCGGCTGGCGACCCGCGAACGCGTCGTCACCTTCCCGACCCGCCGCGAGATCATGGTCGATCGCCCGACGCAGTACACCAGGGCGCGGCTCTCGCAGTTCGCGCACCTCGTCGACACCACCGGCACCGAGCCCGGCACCCGCGGCTACCTCTATCGAATCCGCCAGGAGGACGTGTGGGCCGCGCCGTTCGACGACGCCGACGGCCTGATCGCGGGCCTCCGATCCGTGCTCCCGCGGCGGTACGAGCACCTCGAAGACTGGATCCGCGATCAGTGGCGTCGCGCGCATCGCTTCCGGTTGTACACCCACGAGGACGACTACGTCGTGCTTTCGGCCGCTTCCGAGAGCCTGATGGGCAATGTCGCCGACCAGCACCTCGACGACGACCACCTCCGCGCGCCGATCTCCGAGACGGAAGCGTGGGTCAACGCGGACGCCGTCGCAGAGGTAAAACGCACCCTCTACGATGCCGGCTACCCGGTCGAAGACGACCGCGATCTCGACGTCGGCGACCCGGTCGACGTCGACCTCACGACGGACCTTCGTCCGTACCAAGAGACGTGGGTCGAGACCTTCCTCGAACGCCGCTCCGGCGTGTACGTCGGACCGCCGGGATCGGGCAAGACCGTCGCCGCCATCGCGACGATCGCGGCGGTCGGCGGCGAGACCCTGATCCTCGTTCCCTCCCGCGAACTGGCCGGTCAGTGGCGCGAAGAGCTTCTGGAGCACTCGACTATCGACCCCGCGGACGTGGGCCTGTACCACGGGGGCACGAAGGAGATCCGCCCGGTGACGATCGCGACCTATCAGATCGCCGGGATGGACCGCCACCGGAGCCTCTTCGATTCCCGAAAGTGGGGGCTGATCTGTTTCGACGAGGCACATCACATCACGAGCCCCGTCTACTCACGAACCGCCGAACTCCAGAGCAAACACCGCCTCGGCCTCTCGGCGACGCCCGTTCGCGAGACCGGCAGCGAAGAGGAGATCTACACCCTGATCGGGCAGCCGATCGGCGCGGACTGGGACGAACTGTTCGAAGCCGGCTTCGTTCAGGAGCCCGAGGTCGAGATCTGGTACGTCCCGTGGCGCGACGAGATGGCACGGAACGAGTACGCGAGCGCCGACGGTCGCGAGCGACGCCGTCTCGCGGCCGAGAACCCGGCGAAGATCGAGGAGATTCGTCACCTGCTCGCCGCCCATCGAGACAAGAAGGCGCTGGTCTTCATCGAGTTCCTCGATCAGGGCGCGGCGATCGCCGACGCGCTCGACGTTCCCTTCATCAGCGGCGAGACGCCCCATTACGAGCGCGCAGAGCTGTTCCGGCGGTTCCGCCAAGACGATGGCGGCGGCCGGAGCGCTGACAACGACGAAACCACCGGAATCGGAGACGACGAGATCGACACCCTGGTCGTCTCTCGCGTCGGCGACGAGGGGATCGATCTCCCGAACGCCGAGGTCGCGATCGTCGCGAGCGGACTCGGCGGGTCGCGCCGGCAGGGTTCCCAGCGCGCCGGTCGAACCATGCGTCCGACCGGTTCGGCGCTCGTGTACGTCCTCGCCACGCGCGGGTCGAGCGAGGAGGAGTTCGCCCAGCGACAGATGCGGCACCTCGCGCGGAAGGGGGTGCGAGTGCGCGAGACGAACGTCGCGGAATAGCAACGTTCCTCGAAAGATAGCGACTTTCCTCGAAAGGTAACGACTACCCCGGAAAGATAGCGACTACCCCCGAAGCCTTCAACACCCGCTCCGTCGACCACTCGATATGGGTACGGACGAGTCTCCGAACCGAGCGAGCCCGGCGGCTTCAGACCGGTCGGACGACGGCGAGTCACGACCGCCGACGGTCGCCGAGGCGGTCGTCGACTGCCTGCTCGACCGAGGGATCGATACGGTCTTCGGAATTCCCGGAAAGCAGACGCTCCCGCTCAATCGCGCGCTCGCCGATCGCGACGCGCGGTTCGTCGTCGCGCGCCACGAGACCGCAGTCACGCATCAGGCGTGGGGGTACGCCGAGACGAGCGCACCCGGGGAGATGGCGGCGACTGTCGTCGTCCCCGGCCCGGGCGACATGAACGCGATGAACGGGCTGAAGAACGCCCTCAACGACGCCGTCCCGCTCCTCCACCTCGCCGTCGAAACCGAGCGCGACGTGCGCGGCGGTGACGGGATCCACGAGACGCCGCCGGAGACGTACGACACCGTCGTCAAAGAGAACGTCCTCGTCGATTCACCGGCGGGCGCGGTTCCGGCCGTCGCGGAGGCGATCAGGGTCGCTCGCGAAGCGCCACAGGGGCCGGTAAGGGTCGGGATTCCGAAGGACGTCCTCGCGGGTCAGACGCCGCAACCGTCGGTCGGAGTTCGGGAACCGACCCCGCCGCCGGAACCGCCGGACGACGCCGTCGCTGACTCCGCAGAGCGTCTCTCTGCTGCCGACGAACCCGTGATCCTCGCCGGCGGGGGCGTCCGCCGCGCCGGCGCGAGCGACGCCCTCCGCGCGGTGGCCGAGCGGCTCGATGCGCCAATCGCGACGACTTATAAGGGAAAGGGAACGATTCCGGAGACGCATCCCCTCTCGGCGGGCGTGCTCTGCGGCGGATCGAGCACGGAGCTCCGCGACCTGCTCGCCGGCGCTGACTGCGGGCTCGTCGTCGGCTCGGACCTCGACGCGGTCGCGACCGCGACGTGGTCGGTCGAGCTTCCGGAGACACTGGTCCACGTCACGCTCGACGGCGACGACATCGGTTTCGGCTACGAGACCGATCTCGGGATCGTCGCCGACGCGGATCGGTTCCTGCGCGCGCTCGACGACCGGCTCGGAGCGACGATCTGCTCGGAGGCGACACCAACTCGAACGGGAGCCGACCGCGCCGCGGCGGTCAGGTCTGCGGACCGAAAGCGGTTCGAGGCGCTGGCGACCGGTGCCGCCGGAGCGGACGCCGGCGCGCCGCTCCGATCGGTCGAGACCCTCCGAACGGGCCAATCCCTCCGATCGGTCGAGGCCCTGCGGGCGGTCCGCGAGGCGCTCCCGGAGGATTCGGTGGTCGCCGTCGACGCGGGCGGGTTCAGACTATGGACGCTCGTCTCGTTCCCGGCAACTGGCCCGTCTTCGTACGTCAATCCGGGTTCGTGGGCGACCATGGGGACCGGCGTCCCGTCTGCGATCGGGGCGAAACTGGCGAACCCCGGCCGCGACGTGGTGGCGCTCACCGGCGACGGCGGGCTCATGATGTGCGTTCACGAGCTACACACCCTCGCCGCGGAGGGAATAGACGTCACCGTGGTGGCGTTCAACAACGACGACTACGCCATCATCAGCGAGGAGGCCTCTCGGTCGTACGACTTTCCGGAGAGAGCGTACGGCTGGGACGACGCCAGAATCGACCTCGTCGCCGTCGCGTCCGGGATGGGGATCCGCGCCGAGCGAGTTGCCGACCGCGGCGCTGTCGTCGATGCCGTCGAACGGGCTCGAGCCCGCGACGGCCCGACGCTCGTCGAAGTCGTCACCGATCCGACCGAGCCGCAGGCGAGCGAGTGGATGACTCGACAGCGGTGAGCGACTCGACACCGATGAGCAAACGGACTGACCATGTGCGCCCCGACCGGCCGTGAGCGTTACCTCCCTTCGTCGTGAACGCCGGACATGACCAACGCGAACGATGTCGCGGTCGGGGTCGTCGGCCTCGGCGGGATCGGACGCCACCACGCGAGAAAACTCGTCGAACGCGGAGCGAATCTCGTCGGCGGGATGGACATCGACGTCGACGCGCGCCGCCGATTCAGCGAGGAGTTCGACGTCCGCGCGTACGCGGACGAGGACGACTTGCACGATCGGTGCGACGCCGTTCTGATCGCGACGCCGAACGCCTTTCACGAGGAGTACGCCGTCTCAGCACTCGACGCCGGTCTCGACGTCCTAGTGGAGAAGCCGCTCGCGCACACGGTCGAGAGTGCGGAGCGGATCGCCGAGGCCGCCTGCGACGCCGAGGGGTTCTGTACGGTCGGATTCAACAACCGCTTCGCGGAGCCGGTGCGAGTGTTAAAACGGTATCAGGCCGAGGGCCGGTTCGGCGAGACGACCCACGTCGAGGCGAACTACGTCCGGCGACGCGGCGTCCCCGGCCGCGGCTCGTGGTTCACGTCGAGCGCTGTCGCCGGCGGCGGTGCGCTCATCGACATCGGCGTGCACGCGATCGATCTCGCGCTGCACTTCCTCGATCACCCCGAGGTCGTCGAGGTGTCCGGGGAGACGCGCGCCGAGTTCGGCGGCCGCGACGACTACGCGTACCTCCACATGTGGGGCGAGGACGCCGGCGCGGCGGGGTTCGACGTCGACGACTCCGCCTCGGCGTTCATCCGCGACGCGGACGGTAACACGGTCTCGCTGGAGGTTGCGTGGGCGACGAACCGTCCGGCGACCGACGAGTTCGTGATCCGCGGCACCGAGGCGGGCGCGACCTACGACCGCGGCAGCGGCGAGCTCACGCTCCACGAGGCGGCGGCCTCCGACGGCGACGGCCATCACCTCTCGGACGCCGCGATCGAAACTCGGGAGGGCGACAGTCACGCCGCGGAACTGGCGAGCTTCTTGCAGGCGGTAGCCGCGGGCGAGGCACCCGAGCTCAACACGGTCGATGAGGCGCTCTCGGTCCAGCGCGTCGTCGACGCGATATACCGGTCCTCGGCGGCCGGCCAGGCCGTCCGCCTGGACTGACGGCTGTCCGAGCGTATCCGAACCTATTCGGTCCTCCGGTCCCTCCTCTGAGCCAACTCGTGACACGCGACGCTGCCCCGACGCCGCCCTCCGAACGCATCGTCAGCCTCGACGCGCTCAGAGGCTTCGCTCTCCTCGGGATCTTCGTCATCAATATCTGGGTGTTCGCGATGCCGGAGGCGACGCTCATCAACCCGACCGCGTACGGTGACTTCACCGGCGCGAACTACTGGGCGTGGTTCGTCGGCCACGTGTTCGGCCAATCGAAGCTCATCACGCTGTTCTCCGCGCTGTTCGGCGCGGGGATCCTGCTGTTCGTCGAGAGCAAAGAGGAGAAGGGTCAGCCGGCGGTTCGGCTCCACTACCGGCGGACCGCGATCCTCATCGTTATCGGGCTGTTGCACTCGTACCTGCTGTGGTACGGCGACATCCTCGTCGCGTACGGGCTCACGGGACTGTTCCTCGTCACGCTCCGCGATCTAGAGGCGAAACAGCTCGCGGGACTCGCCGGGATCTTCCTCCTCTTCGTCCCGTCGATGGAACTGTTCGCCGCGGTCACCCTCGGCGGAGAGGCGATCGCGAGCCAGTGGGCGCCCGCGGAGGCGGCGATCCGCCAGGAGGTCGCGACGTACCGCGGCGGTTGGTTCGAACAGCTCGATCACCGCGTCTCTTCCTCGTTCCAGCGACAGACGACCGGCTTCATCGGATCGAGCTTCTGGCGCATCGGCGGGGTGATGCTCCTCGGGATGGCGCTGTACCGGTGGGGGGCTCTGACGGGCGAGCGGTCGACCCGCTTCTACCGTGGACTCATCGCCGTGGGCGTGGTCGGCGTCGGCATCGTCGTCGCCGGCGTCGCCTACATCGAGGCCAACGACTGGAGCGCCGACGCCGCGCTGTTCTGGCTGCAGTTCAACTACGTCGGGAGCCTCCTCGTCGCCGGAGGGTACCTCGGGATCGTCACCCTCTACGTACGCCGGCGTCCCGACGGGCCGGTGACGATCGCCCTCGCCGCGGTCGGGCGCACCGCCTTTACGAACTACCTGCTCCAGACGGTCATCGCGACGACGATATTCTACGGCCACGGGTTCGGACTGTTCGGCTCCGTGAGTCGCGTCGAGCAGTACGGAATCGTCGTCGTAGTGTGGACGGTGCAGATCGCTCTGTCTGTGCTTTGGCTGCGGTCCTACCGGTTCGGCCCTGTCGAGTGGGTCTGGCGGACGCTCACCTACGGGGAGCGCCAGCCGATGCGGAAGACGGAGTAGACGAAAGACGGAGTAGACGAAAGACGGAGTAGACGAAAGACGGAGTAGTGCGAGGGTCACCGCACCGGCGCTCACCACACCGGTGCCAACAGCAACGTGACCGCGACGGAGATGAAGACGAGCTTCAGCGCCGTGTTGACGGCGATGACCTTCGTGCCGAACTCGGCTCCCCAGATTCCGTACTGGAAGGGGATCGATCGCCGGAACGTCGAGACGGCGAACGAGAGGATCCCGCCGATGAGCAGCGTCGCGACCGCGGTCCGAGTGGTGAACGTGCCGGCATCGACGCCGGCGATCGTCACGGCCCCGGCGGTGGTGTCGAGGGTGTAGACCGCGATGACGGGGACCGCGGCACCGGGAAGCCCGAGCACGCCGGTGATCGGCTCCGCGACGCCAGTCAGCGCCTCGACGTCGTAGGTGGTGACGAACGCAATGACGAGCGTGTACACGAGCGCGAGCCGAGGGACGATCCGGCGGAGCGTCGACCACGACGTGGCTCCGGCCTCCCGAACGCGCTCCCGGCCGGTGCGGTCGTCTCCCTCGGGTCCGGTCGCGTCGATCGCGGCGAGCGCCTCGCGGTTCACGTTGCGCTCGGAGAGCAGGACGCCGCCGGCGAGGACCCCAGTGACCGTGATCGCCAACGCGATCCCCGCCCGCGCCGAGACGTAGACGATCCCGGTCTCGACGCCGAGGATCGGGATCAACACCGGAATGTAGTACGTGAACACGTGCTGGACGAATCCGAAGAACGTGTTGATGACCACGGCGACGAGCGTCGCGCGGTCGTCGAGTAATCCCGACTCGCGGTACTCCGCGAGCGTGGCGTATCCCGCCGTGGTCGACGCCGCGGTCGTGAGGATGGCCGTCCCAACCTCGTCGGGGAGGTTGGCCGGTCGCGTGAGTCTCCCCGAGAGTCCGGCGACGTACCGGATCAGCCCGAACGCGACGGCGAGGTTCGCGGCGAAGACGCCGATCGCAATGAACGCGGCGATCCGTGCGAGCCGCGGGGCCACGTCGGCGAGCAGCGAGACGACTTCGGCGGCGACCGATTGCACTATCGGGCGTACGCGATGGCGGACCTAATGAGCATCGAAACGTGAGGCGCGGAGGTGTGGGAGGCGCGGGAGGTACGGAGGCGCGGGAGACGAGCACTCGACGCGAGCGCGCGGATCGGTCGAACCGCGCGGGGCTTATGGGGACCGCCGCCGAACTCCCGACGATGGCACCCGCGGAGGACGACATCTCGATAGAGGAGAAGCGCGTGTACGCCGGAGCGGCGGGCCGAACCGACGCGTACGTCGCGACCGGCGGCGGCGTCGTTCGGGTGTCGCTCTCGGCCGACAAGGTCGGCGCGTTCGACATGGTCGCGCGCGAACCGGCCCGCGATATCGCCGTCCTCCCCCGAAAAGAGAACCCGGATCTGATCGGAGCGGCGACGGCGGACGGCCTTCTCGTCGCCGCCGTCGGCGACGATCCCGAATTCGAGCCATTCGATAGCGGTACGGAGGGATCCGACCGGATCGGTGCCGAGCCGGCCGTCGCGGTCGGGGCCTGCGACGGCGCGTTCCTCGTCGCCGGCGAGGACGGGGGGATCGACCGAATCGCCGTCGGTGATGCAACAGCAATGCCAGGCGATTCGTCCGAGGATTCGACCGCGACGCGGATCGGAACCGTCCGCGATCCGCGCGCCATCGACGGCCCCCTCGTCGCCGCCGCGGACGGGGTGTACCGGATCGTCGAGTCCGACGGGATCGGATCGGATCTCGAGCTCTCGGCGGTCGGTCTCGACGACGCGCGCGACGTCGCGGGGGCGGGGATGCCCCTCGCGGCGACCGCGTCGGGGCTCTACTGGCTCGGCAACGGTTGGATGACGGCGCGTTCGGGTGACGCCGCGGCGGTCGCCGCCGACGGCGACGGCCACGCGATGGCGGTCGTCGACGGCGACCTGCTCGTCCACCCGGAGGACGCCGTCGAATGGGAGACCGACACGTGGCGTGCGGCCGAGCTCCCGGTCGACGAGGAGCCGACCGCGCTCGGCTACGGCCCCGGTGTCTCGGTCGCAGTCACGGCCGCCGGAACCCTCTGCGTCGACGCCGGCGACGGCTGGCGACACCAAGTGGTCGGCGTTCGAGAGGTCGAAGGAGTCGCGCTCGCAGTCGTGGAGTGACGACGTACGGCTCGGCCGTTTACTTATAAGTGATCGTTCCCGGCGCGATGACCACTTCCAAAGCTCCAGCCGCTCGTTTATAAATCGGTGCTGATTCCGGATCGCCGGTGAACACTTCCAACGCCCCAGCCGGCGGCAGAGCCGCCGGCGACTGCCCCTTTGAATCCCACCCCGTACAGCACCGCACCTCACGCCTCCCCAGCCTCGCGGCTCACTTCGTTCGCCGCGTCCCTCGCGGTCTCCTCGCGCCCTGCGGCCGCTCGGAGGCGCGCCACCGCACAGCACCGCGCCGCTCATTTATAAGTAATCGCCGCGAACGGGAGTCCTACGGTCTCGGAAGCTGGATCTCCTCGCCGTCGGCGTACACGGTCGGGTTCCGGAGGATCCCGTCGAGGTGGATCGGGGCGTCGGTCTCGCCGCCGATACCGGCGTCGTCGCCGATCGCGACGTGGACCGTCCCGGCCGCCTTCTCGTCGAGGAGGACCGAGCCGACGAGGTCGTCGACGCCGACGTTAGTCCCGATTCCCAGTTCCGCGAGGTTGTACGCGTCTTCGCCGACGGACTCCGCGGCGGTCTCGACGTCGGCGCGGACCGCGTCGTCGTCGATGGACGTGACGAACCCGTCCTCGACCTCGAACGTCAGCTCCTGGCCCGCCTCGAGCAGCCCGTGAGGCATCATCGTTCCGTCGACGACGTAGGTGCCGGTCGCAGTCGAGGGCGAGACGAACACCTCGCCGGCCGGCAGGTTCGAGAAGTCGCCGGGTTCGTGGACCATCCCCGTGTCAGTGAGCCACTCGCGGTCGCCGATCCGGAAGGTGATGTCGGTGCCCTCCGGCGAAGTCACCCGAACCTCGTCCGCACTGTTCACCTGCTTGAGCACGTCGTCGCAGGCGGCGTCGATGGCGGCGTAGTCTGCGTCGAGCCCGGTCGTGAACACGTCTTCGGTGATCCCGGGCAGGGTCGCGCCGCGCGCGCCGGCGTCGCAGGCGGCCCCGCGAGCGCGGGTGTGACTCAGGCTCTTCGTCGTGGGCGCGAGGAAGACGTCGCTCTCGGCCATCGCCGCCGCGACCGGAGCCGGCGGCTCGGTTCCGTGCTGAGGTGCGGGCGGGTATCGGAGGATCGTCGCGTCGTCCGTGCGCGCGGCCGCCGCCGCGTACAGCGCCTCGCCGATCGACGCCCGATCGTCGTCGGTGACGATCACGACAGACTCGCCCGGCGCGACGCTCAGGCACTGATCCACGGCGGTCTCGGCTGCCTCTGAAAGCGCTGTCGACATGGACGAGTATCGGCGGCCGCGGGCGTTAGGCCTTGCCATCGACACTATATACTCTATTTCGTAACTCAGTTACAAGCTTCGGTCCAATGAATAAACCGACCGATTACTCGCGCCGTAGTTAATTTCTTATCAAATGTCTCGAAAACATTATGCGGATCCCCGGTGGAGGTAGGAGCATGACACGCGTGGGCGTCAACGGGTACGGCACGATCGGCAAGCGGGTCGCGGACGCGGTCGCGGCCCAGCCGGACATGGAGCTCGTCGGCGTAACGAAGGCGAGCCCGAACTACGGTGCCGAAGCCGCGATCCGACGCGGCTACGACCTGTACGCCGCGATCGACGACAGAGTCGACGAGTTCGAAACGGCCGGACTGACTCCGTCGGGAACGCTCGACGATCTCCTCCGCGCCGTCGACGTCATCGTGGACTGCGCACCGTCGGGAATCGGCGCGCGCAACCGCGCGATCTACGCCTCGCACGATACGCCGGCGATCTATCAGGGCGGGGAGGACGCGGACGTCGCCGACGCCTCGTTCAACGCTCGCGCGAGCGGCGACGTCGGCGACGCCGACTCCCTCAGGGTCGTTTCCTGTAACTCGACCGGACTCTCGCGGCTCCTCGCACCGCTCGACGAGGCGTACGGCGTCGAAAAGGCCCGCGTGACGCTCGTTCGTCGCGGCGGCGACCCGAGCGAGACCGATCGCGGCCCGATAAACGACGTGGTCCCCGACCCGGCGACGGTTCCCTCCCACCACGGCCCGGACGTGAACACCGTCCTGCCGAACGTCGCCGTCGACACCGCGGCGCTCAAGGCCCCGGTCACCGCGATGCACACCCACAGCGTCAACGTGACGCTGGAGACCGAGCCGTCAACCGCCACTGTCCGCCGGCTCCTCGGAGACGAGACCCGCCTGTTCTTGATCCCCGAAGTCGCGAACATCGACGGTGCCGGGGCGCTCAAAGACTACGCGGCCGACGTGGGTCGCCCCCGGGGAGACCTCTGGGAGAACTGCGTCTGGGAGGAGTCCATCAGCGTTCAGGGACGGGACCTATACCTGTTCCAAAACGTCCACCAGGAGGCGGACGTCGTGCCGGAGAACATCGACGCGATCCGCGCGCTCACGACCGACATCCCCCGGGAGGAGTCAGTCGCGCTGACGAACGAGACGCTCGGTATCGGCCTCGACAGCCTGCTTGCCGACGGCGGAACCGTCCGCGATCCGGTCGCTGCGGACGACTGACGGCGAGACAATTGCTTTCGTTTACTCTTCCGGCGTAGTCACGAGGTACGTCTTCCCGCCGCGGCGTTCGAGGTGCACCTCGCTTCCGCGGACGCGGTTCATCCGCATTCTGTCGGCGATTCGATCCGTTCGGCAGTCGGTGACGTCGACGCGCGTCGGTGTCGCGTACCGCGGACGGTCGTGGCTGATCGCGCTCATACCATCGACTGCGACCGGAGCGCCCCTATAACCGAGCCATCCGCGGAGTGAAAGTGAAAGTGGACGCGTCGACTCCGGAGGATATCGATTCTCTTCGGGAC
Source organism: Halorubrum trueperi (assembly GCF_042662525.1). Taxonomy (NCBI): domain Archaea; kingdom Methanobacteriati; phylum Methanobacteriota; class Halobacteria; order Halobacteriales; family Haloferacaceae; genus Halorubrum; species Halorubrum trueperi. The sequence continues at coordinate 11,290 of NZ_JBHSXI010000029.1, read as the reverse complement.
TATCGTCCGAGCCTGCCGGTACGTACCGGAGCTATCGGCGGAGGCCGGCCTCTTCGTCGCCCTCGACGAACCGCACGGTGAAGTAATCGTATCCCCCGTATGCGGCGTCGAGCGCGCCCAGCCACCAGTTCCATCGCTCGACGACGGACGATCCGTCGGGGGCGTCGCTGAGGTGCTCGATCACCCCGGGAACGGTGAGACCGTGGCCCCGATCGCGCGAGGGCTGGCCGGAGTCGGCGAGGTCGCGAGCCGCCCGGGCGACGGCTCGCCGCTCCGCTGCGGTTCCCCCGAATGCCTCGTCGAGCGCCGCTTCCAAGCGCTGTCGGTCCATGTGCGAACTACGGGGGCCGAGTATTTGAGTCGCGTGGTAGATGATACCAAATGTGCGGCGGACGTATCGTGTCCTGCGAGAAGCGATTGCGTCTCGATTGCGTCTCGAACTCATAGCCGCGCAGCGAGCGCGAGAAAGAGCGCGCTGAACGGAGCGGTTAAAAGCGCCAACAGCACTCCCGCTGCCTGCTCGCCGGCTGCGATCGCCATCGCGATCCCGACGAGGAGCGACGATGACCCGAGAAGGGCGAGGACGATCCGTTCGCCGGTGCTCGCCCGGTCGGGACCGTCGCTTCGCGCGAGCACGTCGGCGAGAGCCGCCTCGACTTCGTCGGCGAGCCGATTCGGGATGAACAGCCACGGAGTCGAGCGGTACCACGCGTTTCCGCGGTACGCGAGCAGAAACAGCGTCGTCTCGGTCGGGAAGAGATCTATCCGGCGAATTCGGATCGCGGATCCGAGATCGTCCGTCCGAGTCCGGTCGTGGGTGCGGTACGTCCGCTCTACCGCTTCCGCCGCCGGGACGAGTCTGACATCGGTCCCTCGCGATCCCGCGAGCGTCGGCAAGAACACGAGCAGCGGGAGGAAAAGTGGGGCAATTCCGGAGAACACGGACGACGGAACCGGTGACGGTCCGACCGAAGCGGCCGCGAACGCCGCCGCGACCCCCGCGCCGGCGAACGTCCAGCCGATCCGAAATCGGGCGGGGTTGAACGAGTAGTCGCCGAACTGCGACCGCAGCTCGCTCCGACGCTCGGGCGACGTTCGGTCGTACGCCACGAGCCAGTACAGCACCGACATCGGGCCGCCGACGAGGAGAACGACGAACACCGCCCACGTCGACGAAGGCGTGATGGTGCCGTCGAGCAGCGAGGCCCCGAACGCGACCGCGATCACGACCAGCGTCGCGAGGACACCGCCCGCCGCGGTCACCGCGAGGCCGAGCGCGAGCGAACGCATGCGAGGAAATTCGATCGGCCCCCACTCGATCGGTGGCCGCGCGTCGACCGAGGGACTCGAATCGGCCTGCGGGCTCGGATCGGCCTGCGGGCTCGGATCGGTCGGCTGACTCGCGTCGGTCGAACCACCGTCGGTCGACGCGTGACGTCCGGAGGGCATGACCGCCGATTGGTGCGAGGTCATCTTAAATTACGGTCGAGTCGCGGAAGCGACCGCAGAAACCGGACACCGCCGCACGGATCGTCGCCGAGTTACGACGGCGGCGATTATTTATTCGGTCCCGACCTACGAAATCATATGACTGACTGGCACGCCGTAGGCTACGGATTCGTCGTGATGCTGATCGCCGGACTGCTCGCGTCGTTCGTCCCGATCGTCGGCCACGTCGGCGCGGGACTGATCGGCGGGTTCGTCGCCGGGTACGTCGCCGGCGGCGGACTGGGGTCCGGTCTGTGGCACGGGCTGCTGGCGGGATCTATCAGCGGACTTGTTCTCACGGTGCTCCTCGCCGCTTTCGGCAGTCTCCTCGGTCTCGTCGGCGGCCCGATCGGGAGCGTAGTCGGGGGAGCCGGCGTGCTGGTCGTCGGACTCTTCGTGACGTTCCTGTTCGCGCTCGATTCGGCGCTCGCGGGCGCGATAGGCGGCGTGCTCGGCGACTGATTTCGAGTAACGTGTCGGAGTCGTGTCGAGGGCGTCGTAGTACGATATATCAATTCTCACTCCCAATCGCACTCACTCCCAATCGCACTCACTCCCAATCGCACTCACTCCCAATCGCACTCACTCCCAATTTCACTCTCGGTCGAGATACTCCTGTTGAACCGCGACGACCTCCGCGGAGTCATCGCACTCGGCGTACCGCCGGAGCGGTTCCTCGTTGAGGTCTAAGAACGTCTCGCCCCAGGTGAACTTCGCCATGATCCGCTCGGCGTGATCGGGCTCGCCGAGGATCACGAGCGCGGCCGCGAACGCCTCGACGGTTGTGAGCCGCATCGGCCGACCGAAGTTCACGGGGTTGCCCGCGACGAGATACGGCAGAGCGCGGTGCTCACCCGGCAGGCTGAACATCTTCTCTCCGGCGGATTCCCACGAGCAGTCGAGCGCGACGAGCGCGGTTTCCGCTGCCATGTCGGCGTCTACGGTCGAGAGCGCCCGCTCTGCGTGGGGATTGAGGACGACGCCGTACGGCGTCTGGCGGTCCGAGCGATGGAGCTTGGCGAGGTCGAACCGCGCGAGCTTCCGGGCCGTGCACTTGTCGGGGTCGTCGTCGCCCTCGTACCTGACGTGGAGGTCCACAGTACGAGATTGGGTGAGGCAGCTATAAGTCGTGTGGCCTGTCTGGGAAGACCGGTATCGCCGGTCAGTGATACTCGCGACAGGTGTCGCAGAGGCTCCAACCGACCGCGCATCGAACGTTGCTGTCGGCGGCGTGGTGAGCTCCACCGGATCCTTAGCCGATCGTGATAAATCGTTGTCGGCGCGGTGAACACTCACAACGGTCAAGCAGCGACGAGCTCGCGGTTTCATCGCCGGCGGCTCCGCTGCCGGCTGCCAGAGGCGCTTCGCGCCTCGCTGCCGCCCGTTACGAGGGATTCCTTCGATCGCGCTCGCGACACGCCCGACTCGCTGTCGTTCGAAGATCGTGGATTCTCTGGCGGCCGGCGGGGGTCTGCAACGCTCACTCCCGCAATCGATCGAGGAAGTGCTGTCAACGATCGGCGGTTTCAGTTGTCGCGTCGCGGTAGGCCCACAGGTGTCCGCGGCCGTCGGGGAGGTCGATCGGGCGGTACGTTCGCAGGAGCGTCCGACCGTCAGCGAGATCGAGCGGTTCGTCCTCGACCGGGGATCGCTCCGCGAGAATCGCTTCGATGCGATCGACGAACCCGTCGGGGTCGGCGAACAGGTCGCTCATCTCGGCGGCGAACCGCTTGCAATCCAACCCACGGGCGTCCTCCGGATCGCCCGGTAGACAGAAGATGTCGTAGAGCCGCTCGTTCGCCCGGATGACCCGTCTGTCGGCGTCCTCGACGAGCATCCCGACCGGGAGCGTGTCGAGAACCGTCGATAACACGGCGTTCGTCCGCTCGATCTCGCGCTTCCGCTCCTCCTCCTCGGTGATGTCCTCGAACTGCGAGAAGACGCGGATCACCTCGTCATCGCCGTCCGTCACCACCTGGTTGTGCCACGCGCAGCGGATCCGCTGCCCGTCGCGCCGAACGTTGGCGTTGACGCTCCGGTAGCCTCCCTTATCGGACATGAGGTGGCGTTCGAGCTCCGCGACATGCCGGTGCATGTCCTCGGGAACGAACGGGAGCCACGTCCCGTCCACCAGTTCGGACGCCGAGTAGCCGAGTATCTCCTCCGCGGCGGGGTTCACTCGGACGATTCGAAAGGTGTCGTCGTACTCGATGGTACCGAGCGGGGACTGCTCGATGAACAGGGAGAGCCGTTCTTGACTCGCCGCCAGCGCCGCCCGCGAGCGGTGCTGGTCGACCGCGTTTCGGATCCGGTTCGCGAGCACTGTGTACTGATCGGTCCCCGGCTGCTTTTGGATGTAGTCTGTGACACCGGCCGAGATCGCCTCGCTGGCGATCTCCTCAGAGCCCTTCCCGGTGAACAGGACGAACGGGACCTCCGACCCGCTCTCGCGGACGCGGTCGAGAAACTCCAGGCCGTTCGTCCCCGGCATCTCGTAGTCGCTGACGACACAGTCGATCGGCTCCGTCTCTAGCGCGCCGAGCGCCGCATCGACGTCGGTCTCGGACCTGACGTCGAACGCGTCGTCGAGCCGCTCGAGGTACGTCGCGACGAGGTCGAGAAAGCTCGGATCGTCGTCGACGTGGAGAACGCGAACGGGCGACTCGCGACCGTCACGCGACCGGTGAAGCGAGCCCGTCAGCCGGTGAGGCGAGCCCGTCATTTCGAATGACTACCACAACCTCGCGGATATACGTTCGGGTGACCTCCGCTGCCGAGACCGGAGATCTGCGCGTGACGGCCGTCCTGATCTCGTGCGCTCGCGTCGTCGGGAGCGTCTACGCTGCGCCGGCGACACCCTCTGCCGCACCCTCTTTCGCCGCACCGTCGCCAGCCAATGTCGCGTCGGCTGCCCGATCGCCGTCCGTGGACGTGGCGGCGCGGAACAGGCCGACGAGCGCGACGAAGACGAGGACGGCTCCCTCTGCGCGGGCGACCCGGTGCACCCATTCTCGGGGCTCGGCGTCGCCCGCGTTCCGGTACGCGACCCGGGTCCACGCCCGCACGACCGCACGGGGGACCACGGCCTCGATCAGTCCAACGATGCCGGCGACGAGCAGCAGGAATGCCTTCATACCCGTTCTTCGGCAGGCGTGAACAAAAGCGATGCGCCGAGGTCGTCGCGGCCGCCGGCTCCCTTCTCACCCCGGTCGACGCCCCTCACGCCGGCTCGGACGCGTCGAGGTACCGTCGACAGGTCGTCGCCGCCCACTCTCGAACGGCCGGTGCGTCCGACCACAGAAGGGCGGCGAGACCCTCACCGTCGAACAGCCCGACGATCGCCCGATCGCCGACGAGGAGGATCCCGACCGGCGAATCGCCGCCGTGAAGGTACGGATCGACCCCGCGAGCCGAGAGCACGGTTCGGAGCGCGACGCCGGACCCCCCGGCCAGACGCTCTCCGGCCCGTCCCGTGAAGACGAGCCGGACCTCGTCGCCGCCCTCGACGATATCGTCGCGAGTCATCCGCCGGGCGAGCGACGCCTCGACGCGGGGGACGACTCCGACGATCGAGTCGCCCCCAGCAACGACGTCCGCGATCCGATCCGCCGGCCCCGGGTCGTCCCCGCGCTCGACGACCGCGACCGATCCGTCGAGCGCTGCGAACGCGTCGGGGTCGTTCCCCGCGCCGATCGCTTCCGCGAGGAGCGTCCGGAGAAGCGCGCCGGGAGCGCCGCCGTCGGAGGTTTCACGGGTGTCGGCATCGCTTCCGGCGTCCCGTTCGCCGTCACCCATCGGCACCCTCCAGTTCCGGACGTGGTGGGCGCTTTCCGGCACTGAGTCGCGCGTCCCGCTCCGTCATACGGGTTCTCCGGACCCTCGGAGCGTAAACCCCACGGGGATGGCGGGCGGAGTGGACGCATGGTGAGTGGAGACGGATCGGACAAAACGGGGAGCGCGGGAGACACAGGTGGGCCGGCAGAAACGACCGAAGCGGACGAGGGTGGGCCGATCGAGGAAACCCTCGGCGAACTGCTCGCCGATCGCGAGGCGACGCTCGCGGTCGCGGAGTCGCTGACGGGCGGGCTCGTCGGCTCGCGGGTGACGGACGTGCCGGGAGCGAGCGCGTACTTCGATCGGGGGTTCGTCACGTACGCGTACGACGCCAAGCGCGAGCTGCTCGGGGTGTCCCGCGAATCGCTCGACGCCGAGGGGGCAGTGAGCGCGACGGTCGCGGAGCAGATGGCGGCGGGAGCGCGGGACCGCGCGGACGCGACGTGGGCGGTCTCGACGACCGGCGTCGCGGGACCCGGCGGCGGCACCGCCGAGAAGCCCGTCGGACTCGTGTACGTCGGCGTGGCGTACGCAGCGCCGTGGGGGACTCGGGACTCGTTCGTCCGGAGCGAGCGGGTCGTCCTCGACGACGATCGCGGGACGATAAAACGCAAGGCGGCCGACGCCGCGTTGGAGGCGCTCGTTCGAGCGATCCGAGAAGTCGACGCCGAGGCGTAGTCGGTCGCGGGCGGCCGCGACTTCCTGAGAGACGAGCGAACTCGAGAACCGCGCGAGCGTTTATCCACACGGTCCGCGTACGCAACGGTATGGTCGAACGCGTGCTGGTGCCGATGGACGACTCCGAGCTGTCCGAACGAGCGCTGCGGTACGCGCTCGACGTTCACCGGGACGCCGACGTGACGGTGTTACACGTCGTCGGCGAGCCCTCGCGGATGATGGGTGCGGCGACGGGGATCGCCCTCTCCGAGGACCGCGAGGAAACGATTCGCGAGCTCTCGGCGGACGTGTTGGACCGCGCCCGCGAAATCGCCGCGGAGTACGACGCGACCGTCGACGCAGAGATCGAGGTCGGATCGCCGGCCCGTCGGATCCTCGACCGAGCGGAGGCGTTCGACGCGATCGTGATGGGGACTCACGGCGGCTCGCTCGCCGATCGGCTGCTCGTCGGAAACGTGGCGAAGACGGTGTTCCAGCGGTCGCCGGTCCCGGTCACCGTCGTGCGCTGAGTTGCTCTCCGCTCTTCCACCATCTCCGCTCACTCGATGTAGGCGTGCCCGACGACCGCGACGAGCAGCGCCCCGACGACGATCCACGCGAACGGCTCGGCTGCGAGAAGCCGGATCGGTCGGGTGACGGACTCGTCGAAGCCGAACAGGACCCCGGCGGCCAGCGCACCGGCGAGCACGAGCCCGGCGACGACAGCGGCGACTCCGAGCAGCGCGGCGTCCGTCCGATCCATACCGCGGATCCGCGCGGGGCACGGATAAGCAATTCTCCGTCAGGGCTCGACGCGGGCCGCCTCCCACAGCGTCGCCAGCGTCGGCTCGTCCGCGGCCGCGACGTACAGCGGCCCCTCCCGGCGGATCGCCGCACCGGCCTCGGACGCGAACAGCTCGGTGACGGCCCGCTCCTCCTCGTCCGGGTGGAACTGCGCGATCCCCTGTATCCGTCCGCGGGCGAACAATCCGGAGTGGACCGTCGGTGCCCAGCTGGGGATCACCCGCTTGACCGTCTCGCGCAGCGATCCACGGATCGCGTCGGATCGGCGGGCGAGGTCGGGGTCGCGCGGCACGTCACGGCCGACTATCGTGGCGACCGTGGCGGCCGGAATCCCCACGTCGCCGGCGGCGGTCACCGGCTCGCACTCGTACCGGACGCCGTCGTCCCGGCGCGCGACGTACGTCTCGTCGGTCGCCGGCTGATACACCGCCGCCAGCAGGGGCTCGCCATCGCGTAGGACCGCCACCGACGAGGCGAACGTCGGCAGCCCCGCGGCGAAGTCGTTGGTGCCGTCGAGCGGGTCGACGATCCAGCGGTAGGGCTCGCTGCCGGGGAACTCGCCCGCCTCTTCGGCGAACACGGCGTGGTCGGGGAACGACCGCCGGACGAGCGGGAGCATCCGCGCTTCGGCGGCCTCGTCGGCCGCGGCCTTCACGTCGTGAGCACCGTACTCGGCGTCGTCGTCGCCGTCGCGGTAGCGGTCGCGAAGCTCCGCGCCGGCGGCCAATACGGCCGCGCGGGCGACCGACTCCATGGCTTCGAGATCGTCTCTCTCCATAGCCTCGAAATCGTCAACCCTGTCGAGATCGGGACCCGTCACGACCGGGCGATTCAGCCGGAGTTCGCAAAAGCGTACTGGTGGAACGATCTGGTGAAGACTAACCTGTAGAAAAGCATCGGTCGCCTGGGAACGTCGCTCTCGGCGTGTCCTTCCCCGACAGCTACTCGCCGGATCCCGGCGTGTCCGCGTCCGCCATCCGGCGCTCGTACTTCGCGAGCGACCGATCGAGCGCGTCGCCAGCGTCGACGTCCAGCGAGTCGGCGATCGCGAGGAGTGCGAAGAGCACGTCACCGATCTCGTCGTCGTCGACGTCGATTCGTCCCGGATGCGCCCCGTATTCCGTCGATTCCGCCGCGTCTTTTGCCACCTCGCCGACCTCCGAAACGAGGTCGAGGAGGCGGTACTCGGGCGGAGTCTCCAGTCCATGCTCGTCGACGAACGTGGCCACGCGCTGTTGTTCGTCCATGTCGATCTCGTCCATGTCGACCACCTCGCGGAGGTCGACCGAAAATCTGGTGGTCGATTCGACTACCGCGGCCGTCACTCTCGGTGTCGTCACTCTCGATGTCGTCGTCCTCGACGTCGTCGCCCAGCCACCCTCATCACCCCCCATCGTCGACGTGTTTTTGTACGTTCGGCGTGGGGGATAGGTCAACACGATGCCACGCGAACAGTACCAGACGAAACTGGAGGGGCTGCGCGACGACGTGCTCTACATGAGCGAGGTCGTCGCCGAACGGCTCCGGATGGGCCTCGACGCCTTGGAGCAGCAGGACAGCGAGCTGGGCGAAGAGGTCATCATTGGCGACGACGAGATCAACGACCTGTACCTCGAATTGGAGGGTCAGTGTACGGACCTCATCGCGCTCCAGCAGCCGGTGGCGGGCGATCTGCGGTTCATCGCCGCTTCGTTCAAGATCATCACCGACCTCGAACGGATCGCCGACCTCGCGACGAACCTCGGCGGGTACGCCAAGCAGGCCGATCAGGAGGTGTTCCCCGACGTCGACGTTCAGCGCATCGGCGACGACACGCTCGCGATGCTCGACGAGGCGATGGCCGCGTACGCGGAGTCAGATCCGGAGCGCTGTTACGCGGTCGCCGAGGCCGACGACGACGTCGACGCCGCCTGTGAGGCAGCGAGCGACCTCGTCGTGCGCGATCTCATCGAGCGCGACGACCTCCGCGCCGAATCGGACGTCGAAGGAACGATGCAGAACGTCTCCCGACTCCTCCTGACCATCCGCGACCTCGAACGCGTCGGCGACCACGCGGTCAACATCGCCGCGCGCTCCCTCTACATGATCGAGAACGACGACGAACTGCTGTACTGACCGACCGCACTCCCGCACCCACCGAGATCGCGGTCGATTCGATCCCACCGAGATCGCGGTCGATCCCGACGGCTACATACGCGGGCCGCGACAGGGCGAGGTATGAGCACGCACACTGCGGAAATCGACGTCAGGTTCCGCGACATCGACGCGATGGGACACGTCAACAACGCCGTGTACGCGACGTACGTCGAGCAGGCTCGGACCCTGTACTTCCGCGACGTTCTCGACGCCGACATTTCGCGCGTCTCGACTGTATTGGCGTCGCTGTCGCTCGACTTCCGTCGATCCGTCGAACTGACCGACGGGACGGTGACGGTGACGAGCGACGTCGCCGAGATCGGCCGATCCAGCGTCACCATGACCCACGAAGTCCGTGCGGACGGCGACGTCGCCGCCGAGGCGGAGGCGACGCTCGTCAGCCTCGATCCCGACACGGAAACGCCGACACCAATACCGAAGGACTACCGATCCGCGATGGAGACGTACCACGGGCTCTGACGGGCGCGAACGACCCTTCCCGTCGGTGTGTTCTCCGTCGAACGCGGCGTCAACCGTGCGCTCCACTTCGCCCGTGACACCACACCCAGGAGATCTCACCCGGGAGATCCCACTTGCGACACCCCACCTGCGACACCACACCTGCGACACCACACCTGCGACACCCCACTTGCGACACCTCACCTTCTTGCCTGCGCGCGCCGTTCGGGTCGGTATGACCGTTCGACTGTACGCCCTCGACGGGTGTCCGTGGTGCGAGAAGGTGTCAGGCGCGCTCGACGACGCGGGCGTCGAGTACGAGACCGAGTGGGTCGACGCGCTCCACTCCGATCGGAATGAGGTGAAGCGGATCAGCGGACAGCGCGGCGTCCCCGTCCTGATCGACGACGAGCGCGGAGTGACCATGGCGGAGAGCGCGAACATCCTCGAATACGTCGCAGCCACCCTCGCATGACGATATACACCGGACGGGGAGACGAGGGCGACACCGATCTCCGGGACATGAGCCGCGTTTCGAAGGCCAGCCCTCGGATCGAGGCGTACGGCACCGTCGACGAGGCGAACGCGTTGATCGGAACGATTCGGCCGACCGGTCACGACGACCTCGACGACCTCTTGGAGACGGTGCAAAACCATCTCCACGTGGTCCAGGCCGACCTGGCGAACCCGGAGCCCGCTCCCGACGACCCACAGGTGGCACCCGAGCACGTCGAGACGCTCGAAGACCGAATCGACGCGCTGGACGACGAACTGGAGCCCCTTCGATCGTTCATCCTCCCGGGCGGCGGCCAGGCCGGAGCTCGGCTCCACCACGCCCGGACCGTGACCCGGCGGGCCGAGCGCCGGGCGGTCGAGCTCGCGCGGTCAGAGCCGATCAACGAGACAGTCGTCACTTACCTCAATCGCCTCTCGGATCTGCTGTTCACGCTCGGGCGCGTCGCGAACGCGCGCGACGACGAGCCGGAGGAGTCGCCTTCGTACTGAGCCGACTCCGCCGATCAATTCTGTCCTCGGTTCGCGGCCACAAAGAATATATTCGTCCTTCGCCAAAGGGCAGATATGAGCAAACACTTCGAAGACGCACGGTATTACCTCAGTCGCGCGGCCGAACACGCGAAGGCTGGCGTGAAGGAGGAATTGGAGCCGCTCGAAGCTCGCGTGAAAGCGCTCGTCGGCGGCGACGATGGTGAGGAGCCCGAACCCACGCGACTGGACCGGATCCAAGCGGATTTAAAGGCGATCGAAGAGCGCGCCGAAGGCGAGGCTCGCGAGGCGGTGGCTTCGGCCCGAGCGCGCGTGAAGGAGTACCGCGGTCACGACGCTGCCGAGGAGTAGTCGAGCTGGTGGCCCCACTCGCACCATCGGATGTCGGTGCAACCGATCGCGCGAACCCGTTCACAAAGTAACCCTTAAGTCGCGAGGTCGGATACCTCGACATAAGCGGGTTGGTGGTCTAGCCAGGTTATGACGGCTCCTTCACACGGAGCAGGTCGGCGGTTCGAATCCGCCCCAACCCATACGCGGTCCGTACGGATCCTAACACAGAGAATCTTCTACGTTCAGGCTCTGTAACCGTGGCGAGCTTAGCAGCATATAATAGTAATTGGCTCTGTTGAAATCCGCTTTTTCAGACATATTCTCTTCTGAAATAGCCGGTCGCTGAACGGGATTGCCTGATCGATTTCGGGAGTGGGGATCGCAGGCCGCCGCGGGTGACGTGGTATATAAAAGGAGTGAGCGGGGGCGGCGACGACTGCTTCTAAATGAACGTGGCGGTGCGGTGGCGTCGCCGGCGGCTCTGCCGCCGGCTGCAAGCGAGAGCTTTGCTCTCGCCCTGTGCGCCGGTGAGCGGCCGACAGGCCGCGAACAGCGAGGGACCGGAGGTCCCTCT
>NZ_JBHSXI010000028.1:0-26315 GCF_042662525.1 Halorubrum trueperi | reverse complement strand
AAGATTCTCTGGCAGCCGGCGGCTTCGCCGCCGGCGACCTCGCGGGCTCCTCGGGCCTACCGGCCACTCGGAGGCGCGCCACAACACCGCCTCGTTCATTTATAAGCAGTCGTCGCTCTTGCATTTCCACCTTTAAATACCACGTCGCCAGCGGCAGTCTGCAATACCCACTCCCGGAATCGTTCAGATCGCCTCTCGATACGCTTCCAACGTCCGATCGACGTCCTCCTCGGTGTGCGCGTAGGAGGTGAACTGACACTCGAACTGGTTCGCGGTGAGGAACACCCCTCGGTCTTTCATCTCCTGCCAGAATACGCGCTCCCAGCGGTCGGTCGCGGCGCGGGCGACGTCGGAGCCGTTCTTCGGACAGGTGTCGTAGCGGTCGCAGTCGGGGTCCTGTCGACAACCGCCCGCGCAGGCGGCGTCCGGGTCGTCTGGCGCTTCGCGGGTGAAGATCGTCTTGAACATCGAGTCCGTTCCGACGACGGTGTACTCCGGAGCCCGCTCCGCGCAGATCTCGGCGACCCCCTCACGGAGCCGCCGTGCGAGTCGGTTGACGTGCTCGTACACGCCGTTCTCGGCGGCGTACTCCAAGGACGCCTTCCCGGCGGCCATCGTCACGGGATGCCCGGAGAACGTGCCGGACTGGAACACGTCGCCCGCAGGCGTGAATCCCTCGATTATCTCCGCTTTCCCCCCGATCGCGCCGACCGGGAACCCGCCGCCGATTATCTTGCCGAACGTCGTCACGTCGGGCGTAACGCCGAACTTCGACTGGGCGCAGCCGAGCCCCCCGACGCGGAACCCGGTGATGACCTCGTCGAACACGAGAAGGGAACCGTGGTCGTCACACAGGTCCCGGAGCGTCGCGTGGTAGCCGTCGATCGGAGTGACGATTCCCGTGTTTGCCAGGATCGGTTCGACGAGGACCGCGGCGATGTCGTCGCCGTGCTCGGCGAAAACCTCCTTCGCCGCCTGCGGATCGTTAAAGGGGATCGGCAGGGTGTGCTCGGCGAACGACTCCGGGATCCCCTTCGTCGAGGGGTGGGCGTTCCCCGCCGACCCCTCCACGAGCGTCGATTCTTGAGCGCCGTGGTAGCCGCCCTGCATGACGACGATTTTGTCGCGGTCGGTGTGGCCCCGGGCGAGCCGAACCGCCGACACCGTCGCCTCCGTCCCCGAGTTGACGAACCGGATGGACTCGACGCTCGGGACGTGTCGCGCCACGAACTCCGCGTGCTCCACCTCGATTTCCGTCGGCGCGCCGTACATCGGCCCCGCGGCGACGTGCGACTGGATCGCCGCCTCGACCGGATCGGGGAGGTCGTGTCCGTACAACAGCGGACCGTACCCCATTACCCAGTCGACGTACCGGTTGCCGTCGGCGTCGATCACGTGACCGCCGTCCCCGCGTTCGATGAAGAAGGGGTGCGGCATCGTCGCCCGCACCGACGAGTTGACGCCGCCCGGCATGACCGACAGCGCGCGATCGTACAGCCCGCGAGAGCGCTCGTGGTTCATACCTCGCGGTTCGAACGGAGGGATGAAAGTAGTTGCCGACCCGCGATCGTCCCCGGTGGAATCACCGGAGCCGCAAAAAAAACCGCCGCGCGTCGATCACGACTCGTTCGCTCGTTCGATGCCTCGCCCCACCTCAGACGCGAACCGCGAGCGATCCGACGTTACACCGCCTCCGGACCGGTCGTGCCGGTGCGGACCTGCAGCGCGTCCTCGACGGGCAGGATGAACACCTTTCCGTCGCCGGGCTCGCCGGTCTTGGCGGCCTCGCTGATCGCCTCCGCGACCTCGTCGGCCGGGATGTCGGCGACGACGATTTCGATTTTTACCTTCTGGTGGAGGTCGACGGTGAACTCCTCTCCGCGCCACTGGCCCTTCTTGGCGGGTTGGCTACCGCGACCCGAGACGTTCGTCACGGTGAGCGAGGGCGCGTTGATCTCCGCGAGCGCCTGCTTGACCGCGCCGAGTTTGTCGGGGCGGACGACTGCGGTGACCATCTTGATCTCCGAGCCGGCTTCTTCACCGCCGTCGGCGCGCGGGGAGTTGTCCGTGGTGTCGACGACCGACGGACCGCCGTCGGTCGCGACGTTCGCGCGGCCGAACTCGGGGTACGTCTCGACGCCGTGTTCGCTGACGTCGAGGCCGTCGCGCTCGTGCTCGGGGGTGACACGAGCCTGTCCGACCGCCTTGAACGCACCGAACACCACGACGGTCGCGACGACCGTCCACGCGGTGATGACGACGACGCCGATGACCTGCGAGACGAGCAGATCCATCGAGAAGCCGTTGATGCTGACGAACGGCAGCGCGAGAACGCCGATGACGCCCGCGGAGCCGTGAACCGGGAACACCGCGCACACGTCGTCGATCTTCATCTTGTCCGAGACGAACTCGAAGACCAGCGGGAGCTGGAGGCCGCAGACGAGCGCGACCAAGATAGCGCCCCACCAAGTGACCAGGTTTGCGATCCCGGTGACCGCGACCAGTCCGGCGAGTACCCCGTTGGCGACGTACAGCGTGTCGACCTTCTTCGTGAGGTACATCGAACCGAGCGCCGCGCCGACGGCCCCGGCACCCATGCCGAGCGTCGTCGTCAGGGCGACGCGACCGACCGCGGCGTAGCCGCCCAGCGCGAGCTCGCCGGATTCGCTGACCGAGAAGACGGTCGCGGTCGTCCCGACGTTGAAGCCGTACCAACCGAACGCCAGGATGAGGGTTCCCAGCACCGCGAACGTCATCGAGTGACCGGGAATGACGTTCGTGGAGCCGTCCTCCGCGTAGCGGTCCATGCGCGGTCCGAGCATGTACGCCGCAGTGAGGCCGGCGATACCGCCCACGCCGTGGACGATCATCCCGCCCGCGAAGTCGGTGAAGCCGAGCCCAGCGCCGCCGAGGAAACCACCGCCCCAGGTGATGCCCGCGACGACCGGGTAGATGACGGCGGAGATGGCGATCGTGTACGCCACGTACGCACGCAGCTTCGCGCGGCCGGCGACCGCGCCGGAGACGATGGTCGCGGCCGTCATAGCGAACACCGCGCCGAACAACCAGCTGTTAACCCAGCCGCCGTCGCTGAGGGCCGACGCCGGGGAGAATCCGGCACCACCTGCGACACCCTCAATCCCGAACCCGATCAGGAAGTACACGAGGACGCCGACGCCCCAGGTAAGCAGGTTCTTCGTTAGCTGGTTCGCCACGTTCTTCGCGCGCACCTGCCCAGCTTCCAGCATCGCGAAGCCGGCGTGCATGAAGAAGATGAGGAAACACACCATCGCGACCCACATCAGGTTGACACCTTCGGCGAGCACGCTCGGATCGACGCTTGCGAGTACGCCGGTCGTCACGAGATGATCACCTCAACTGAACGTACGTCTTCTATACAGCGCATTTCATTCGTGTTCATGTGCTGAATCACGTTTTGACTCGGGGGATGGGAATTATATAAACGTTCGAGTTGAGTTTCACAAGAAATATCTCTAATAATACGGAGTCCGACCAATATAAGGATGAATCAATGGTGTTTAAGGATGTATTCTCCCGCCAATTTGGCAATCTTTGCGTCCAAACCGAATGAATGTATTATAAAATATCTGATAATAATTGCCAGATCGGACTGTTTCGGGCCGTTTCCGGCCGTTCGCCGCCGCGCGCGGCAGGTGCTGGCGAGTATTGCCGCCCGCCCATTCGCTCTCACATCGGTTTACGGTCCGAAGCTATCGATATCGGCCGTTTCAGGCGATAGTTCCAGAAATTGACGTTCATCAACCCGATCCGCTCTTCGATCTTCGATCCGCAAGCCGATCGGGGTCGGTCGGTCGCGAATCGACCGATGATGCACTCGTCTGCCTCGACGCGATCGCCTATTCCGGCTTCAGCCCCTCACCCTGTACGCGCATCACGGCTTCGCCGTCCGCGAGGTTGGGTGCGTCGACGAGTCGAACGATCCGCTTGTCACCCTTCGACTTCCGAAGGTACATCCGGAAGGTGGAGGCGTGACCGAGGATGTTCCCGCCGATCGCCTGGGTCGGGTCGCCGAAGTACGAGTCCGGGTTCGACGCGACTTGGTTGGTGACGAGGATAGCGGTGTTGAACAGGTCGCCGATCCGCATCAGGTCATGGAGGTGCTTGTTGAGCTTCTGCTGCCGATCAGCGAGTTCGCCCCGGCCGACGTACTCGGCGCGGAAGTGGGCGGTCAGCGAGTCCACGCAGACGATCCGGATGGGCCACTCGCTTTCCTCGTGTTCGCTGGCAAGCTCCTTCGCCTTCTCTGCGAGCAAGATCTGGTGGTTGGAGTTGAACGCCTTGGCGACGTGAATCTGGTCCAAGAACGCCTCGATCAGCTCCGCCATCGACTCCTCGTTGCTCGGGGTCCCTTCGATTTCGCGTCGCTCCATCTCGTCGGCGAGGATCTCGTCGTCAAGTCCGCGGATCATGTCGTCGATCCGCTCCGGGCGGAACGTGTCCTCGGAGTCGACGAAGATGCATCCGCCGTCGAGGCCGCCGTGCTCCGGCGGAAGCTGGACGTTGACGGCCATCTGGTGGGTCACCTGTGACTTCCCGGACCCGAACTCCCCGTACACCTCGGTGATCGACTGCGTCTCGATACCGCCGCCGAGCAGGTCGTCGACCTCGTCTATCTGCCACGAGAGCTTCCCGATCTCTTCGCGGCGTTCGAGCACGGTCGCGCCGGTCTCGAAGCCACCCACGTCGGCGGCGTCCCGGGCGGCGTTGATGATGTCGCTGGCGGACGATTCGCCGATGTCGGCGGTGTTCGACATCTCGCCGGGGCTCGCAACGGCGATCGACTGGTAACTTTCGAACCCGTTCTCGACCAGTTTGTCCGCGGTGGCAGGGCCGACTCCGGGGAGGTCTTCGAGTTCGTCTTCAGGCATGTATCCGCTCCTTGTTCGGCATCGGGTATAAAGTCTGGTTTACACCCTAGTGAAAGTGAAATGCGGATCAAGCAGCGCTCCGGAATGGCTCGGCTCCGTATATATGGATTTGCGGCGTCGTCGCGGAACGATACCCCGGTGAAACTGATCCCGGTGCAGGGGTATCTACCGGGCGACGGGGGAACGGCTGAACGGTCGGCTGGGGCGACGGCGGAACGGTCGGCTTGGGCGACGTCGGGGTGATCGTCATCGGTCGACAGTCGCGGAGAGCGCCGCCAGAACGCGAGTCGGTTAGAATCCGACCCGGCGGACGTAATCGAGCTCGCGGATCTCGACGAGCAGTTCGCCGGGGAGTTCGGCGTCGGTGATCACGTACAGTTTCGGATCGTCGGTGAACTCCGGGTCCTCGCTCAGCACCTGACGGATCGAAACGCCGTGGTCGGCCAATATCCCGGTCACCTCGGCGACGATCCCGGCCTCGTCGGCGGCCGCGACCTCGATAGTGAGGACGGTGAGATCGAGGACGGGAGCCAGATCCATCAGGCTCGGCACCGACGAGATGTTCGTGAAAATGCGCGTCAGGTCGGGGTCGTCCAGTATCGCGTCCGTCGTCGAATCGACCACGCGTCGGTCGACGTCGAGCTCGCGCGCGATCCCGGTGTACGGGATCTCGATCCCGCCGGAGACGACGCGACCCTCCTCGTTGACGGAGAATCCGCGCTCTAAGAACAGTCTGATCACGGCCTGCTGGCTGGGGGATCCCTCGAACTTCTCGAGGATCTCGTCGAACATCGGTTGCTACCATCGATCGCCGCGGGCGCTTAAAAATCCGCGGAGCCGTCTCCCGCTGTACGCTCCGCTATGCCGTCTTCGACTCCACTTCCGCTATGCCGTCTTCGACTCCACTTCCGCTATGCCGTCTTCGGCTCCACTTCCGCTGGGACGTCTTCGGCTCCACTTCCGCTGGGACGTCTTCGGCTCCACTTCCGCCGCGGCACCCCACCCCTTTTAGCCGATGGCAACGAACTTCGTCCCGTGTCAGAGCCGCCGCACCTGCGGTTCTTCCCGTACGAGGAGCCGTACCCGAACCAGCGCGAGGCGATGGACAGGATCGCCAACGCGCTGGACCGGGGACAGGACGTGCTGTTCGAGGGCGCGCCCGGGACAGGGAAGACCCTCTCCGCGCTCGTGCCCGCGCTCGAACACGCCCGCGAGCACGACCGCACGGTCGTCATCACGACCAACGTCCACCAGCAGATGCGGCAGTTCGTCGAGGACGCGCGCGCCATCACCCGAACCGAGCCGATCCGCGCGGTCGTCTTCAAAGGCAAGTCGTCGATGTGCCACATCGACGTCGACTACCAGGAGTGTCAGACCCTCCGCGACACCACCCGCGAGATGGTGGAGACGGAGGGCGAGGTCCGCGAGCTGGAGGCCCGCCAACGCGAGCTGCTCGCCGAGAGCCGCGAGGGCGACGCCGGCGCGGCGGAGGCCCGCGAGGCGATCATGGACGAGCTCGACGAGCTGGAAGCTGAGATCGACGACTACGAGACGGCGAACGTCTGTGCGCACTATCGGAACAACCTCGTGGAGGACACGGAGGAGTTCTTCGGCTGGCTCTTCGAGGACGTTCGCACCCCCGACGACGTGTACGCGTACGCCGACGATCGCGATCTCTGCGGCTACGAGATGCTGAAGGAGGGGATGGAAGGAGTCGATCTGGTCGTCTGTAACTACCACCACCTCCTGGATCCCCAGATCAGAGAGCAGTTCTTCCGCTGGATCGGCCGCGATCCCTCCGAGGTACTCACCGTCTTCGACGAGGCCCACAACGTCGAGGACGCCGCCCGCGACCACGCCACTCGAACCCTGACGGAGAACACCCTCGACGCCGCGCTGGAGGAGCTCGACGGGAGCGACGACTCGCGCGTTGACGCGGCCGAGAACGTCGTTCGCGCGTTCCGCGACGCGCTCGTCTCGACGTACGACGACGCGCTCGGATTCGGCGCGCGAGACGATGTCGGCGAGGGGTGGGAGGACGTCTCCGTCGCCAACGACGACCGCCGAGACGACCTCACGCTCGCGTTCCTCAGACACTACGAGGGGAAGGGGATCGACACCGAAACCGAGCTCGCGACCCAGCTCGGACAGGCGCTCGACGAGGAGTACGAGCGCCGCTACCGCGACGGTGAGACGACGACCCGGTCGGAGTGCCAGACCCTCCAAGTCGCCCGGTTCGTCTCGACGTGGATGGACGAGGGAACCGAGCTCGGGCAGTACCCCGTCGTCTCCGTGCGCCGCGACGGCGGCACCGACGAGGTGTACGGCCGCGCGGAGCTGTACACCTGCATCCCCCGTCGCGTCACCGAGGAGCTGTTCGACGAGGTCGCGGCGAGCGTGCTGATGAGCGCGACCCTTCGTCCCTTCGACGTCACCGAGGACGTGCTCGGGCTGGAAGACGTCGCCTCCATCGCGTACGGGATGGCGTACCCGGAGGAAAACCGCCGGACGTTCGCGGTCGACACCCCGCCGCTTTTCGCCTCCGAGCGGAACGACCCGGAGACGCAGGAGACGGTCTCGTCGCTCCTGCGCGACGCGATCCGCTTCACTCCGGGCAACACGCTCGCCTTCTTCCCCTCCTACGCCGAGGCCGAGCGCTACTACGAGCGACTCGGCGGCGGCGGGGGAGACGCCGCCGCGGGTGGCGGGCTCATCGGGGCCGATCTCGGTCGGCTCTACCTCGACGGCCCCGGCGAGGACGAAGAGGAACTACGCAGGACGTTCGTTGAGAGCGACGACGCCACCCTGTTCACCTCGCTGTGGGGCACCCTCGCGGAAGGGGTGAGCTTCGACGGCGACAACGCTCGGACGGTCGTGGTCGTGGGCGTTCCGTACCCGCACCTCTCAGACCGGATGGACGCCGTACAGGAGGCCTACGACCGCGCGTTCGCCGATCGGGACCGCGCTCGCGACCCCGGCTGGGCGTACGCCGTCGAGATCCCGACGGTCCGAAAGACGAGGCAGGCGCTCGGCCGCGTCGTCCGCGGTCCCGAGGACTTCGGGGTTCGGATCCTCGCGGACCGCCGGTACACGTCCGCCGACATGGGGAAGTACTCGGTCCGGAGCACCTTCCCCCCCGAAGAGCGTGAGGAGCTGCTCGACATCGCCCCCGAGAAGCTGAAGTTCGCGATGCTGAACTTCTACGGCGACCACGACGCGTACGGCGGGTCGCCGCCGGAGCCGTGAGACGGCGACCGATCGACCGCCGCGAGCGACACCGGAGCGACCGATCGACCGCTATCCGGGCATCGACGCGAGCAACACCGCGGTCCCGAGCACGACGATCCCGAGCAGCGTCGTGATCACGGCGTGGATCACGGTCATCCCGATCACGAGCCGGCGCGGCTGGTCGTAGCTCCACGCGAACATCACGCCGTCGACGAGGAGGGCGGCGGGAACGAGAACCGCCTCGGAGACGGCGAACGCCCCGCCGACGACGCCGACGACTGCGGGGAGGGGCCCGACGTAGAGCGCGCGACGAGGGTCCACGTCGCCGAGGACGTTCCGCGCCGCGAGGTGCGCGGTGAGCGAGAGGAACAGCGCGAACAGGACGGTCGTGCCTGCCACCGATATCGGCGTCACCGTCTGGAGGATCATGGTCGACGTACGAGCCCGCGAATAAAAGTGATCGTGGGATCGAACAGCGGCTTGCGTTCAGACGGCGGCTTGCGATCGGTCGGAAAGTTGCGATCGATCGGAAAGTTGCGATCGGACGGTGTTCTGACGGCGAGAGGCGGAGGGTGAGCGTCAGACTGCCCCCGGTCAGCCGAGTAGTCCGAGCCCGTCCAGTTCCTCGACGATCACGTCGACCGCGGCGGCCGCGTCGTCGGGGCTCGTCCCGCCGGTGATGACGAGCTTCCCGCTGCCGAACAGGAGGGCAACCACGTCGGGCTCGTCGAGCCGGTAGACGAGTCCGGGGAACTGTTCCGGTTCGTACTCGATGTGTTCGAGTCCGAGGCCGATCGCGATCGCGTTCAGGTTGAGGCTCTCGCCGAGGTCGGCGGAGGTGACGATGTTCTGTACGGTGACCTCGGGGTCGTCTATCGGGATCTGGAGGGCGCGGAGCTCGCCGAACACGATGTCCAGGCTCTCGTGGACGGCGTCGATCGAGTTCGCGCCGGTGCAGACGATCTTGCCCGACCGGAAGATCAGCGCGGCCGACTTCGGGTCCGTGGTGCGGTAGACCAAGCCGGGGAACTGTTCCGGGTCGTAGTCTGCCCCTTCGAGGTCCATCGCGACGCTTTGGAGGTCGAGCTCCTGCCCGATCCCCGTGGAGGCAACGACGTTCTCTATCGTGATCGTCTCCTTCGGGTCGGCCATCACTGGTTCGATGAATGCTCGAAACGCTTAAAAAGGTGGCTGGTCGGAACCGCTATCCTCTTGCGACCGGCCGCCGGAATTCGAGGCGTGTATTGGCTCGAACTCGCCGGCGAAGAGGACGCGTTCGCCGCCTACGAGGCGTCGACGGCGGCTGCCGGCGTCGAACTCCTCGCGCCCGGCATCGCGAGCGCAGGGAGCGTCGGGAACGCCGAGAGCGCCGATCGTCGTGACGCGCCCGTCTCCCGCCTCGCGTACACCCGCACCGCCCACGAGGCGATCGCCCGGACCGACGCCGGCGTCGCCGCCGCGGTCGCCGCACTGGAGGCCGCGCCGATCGATCGGTCGGGCTCCGTCGCGGTTCGGGCCCGCAACGTCCGGAACGCGACCGGCGTCTCGACGACGGCAGCAGAGCGCGCACTCGGCGACGTCCTCGTCGACCGCGGCTTCTCTGTCGATCTCGACGATCCGGATCACGTGCTCCGCGCGCTGTTCGCCGCGGGCGAGCGCGCCGATCACGACGCGGTCCCCGGCGCGGACGGCGGCGATGCCTCGGTCTGTGCGCTGGGTTGGGTCGCGGTCGAGGCCGCCCGCGACTTCGCGCCGAAGCCGACCGACCGGCCGTTCTTCCAACCGGGGAGCATGGAGCCGGCTGACGCCCGCGCGTACGTCAACCTCGCCGGTGCCGCCCCCGAGCGGACCGTCCTCGATCCCATGTGCGGGACCGGCGGGATCCCGCTGGAGGCCGGGCTCGTCGGCGCAGACGTCCTCGCCTGCGACGCGCAGGGGAAGATGGTCCGCGGGACGCGTGAGAATCTCCGGGAGTACGTGGGCGGCCCGGGAGGACGCCCGGCGGGGGGACGCGAGGCAGGGGGACGCGAGGCGGGGAGAAGCACCGCGGAACACGCGGACGACGATGCCGACGGGGGTCTCGCTCCGACCTGGCACGTCGCCCGCGCCGACGCGACGGCGCTTCCGCTTCGCAAGGACGCGGTCGACGGGGTGGCGTTCGACGCGCCGTACGGCCGCCAGTCCAAAATCGCCCGTCACGAGCTCGCCGATCTCGTCGCCGGCGCGCTCGCGGAAGCCGCCCGGGTCGCCGCGCGCGCGGTTGTGATTGCGGACCGAGACTGGCGCGCCGAGGCGCACGCGGCCGGGTGGACCGTCGACGCCGCTTTCGAGCGACGGGTCCATCGGTCGCTGACCCGGCACGTGCTCGTGCTGGATCGGGACTGATCCCGTCCCCCGGGACCGATCAGGCCGTCCCGAGAGTGAAATCGGGCCGTCCCGAGAGTGAACGTCAGGTCGGCAAAATATCGGTCGAGAGCGGCGGAGGCGACAAGTTTCAGTTTCGCCGCCCCTGCGGGCAACGGTTAAGTGGACGGCCTGTCGTGGTGTTCACATGACCGGGGACGCCGGGGGCGACATGCTCTCGTGGGACGAGTCGGTGTTCCGCGACGAGTCGGTGTTCGAAATCGATCACGTCCCCGAGACGTTCCGGCACCGCGAGAGCCAACTGGAGAGCTTGAAGTACGCTCTCCGGCCCGCCGTCCGCGGCTCCCGCCCGCTCAACACGATGGTCCGCGGGCCGCCGGGGACCGGAAAGACGACTGCCGCCCAGAAGCTGTTCGGCGAACTCGGCGTCCGTACCGACGTGCGGACGGTTCGGGTCAACTGCCAGGTCGACTCGACGCGGTACGCCGTCTTCTCGCGGCTGTTCGAGGGGATATTCGACTACGAGCCCCCCTCTTCGGGCATCTCTTTCAAGAAACTGTTCGGCCAGATTACCGATCGGCTCGTCGAGGAGGACGAGGTGCTCGTCGTCGCCTTGGACGACGTGAACTACCTCTTCTACGAGAACGAGGCCTCGGACACCCTGTACTCGCTGTTGCGCGCCCACGAGGCGCACTCCGGCGCGAAGATCGGCGTCATCGTCGTCTCGTCGGACCTCGGCCTCGACGTGATCGACGACCTCGACACCCGCGTGCAGTCGGTGTTCCGCCCCGAGGAGGTGTACTTCCCCGTCTACGACGCGAGCGAGATCTACGACATCCTCTTCGAGCGCGCGAAGCGCGGGTTCCACGACGGCGTCATCGGCGACGCTGAACTGGAGCGCGTCGCCGAGATGACGGCCGACAGCGGCGACCTGCGGGTCGGGATCGACCTGCTCCGGCGGGCCGGCCTCAACGCCGAGATGCGCGCCTCGAAGACGATCTCCGGGGAAGACGTCGAATCGGCGTACGACAAGTCGAAGCACGTTCACCTCTCGCGGTCGCTTCGGGGGCTCTCGGAGTCCGAGCGCGATCTCGTCCGCGTGCTCGCTGAACACGATGGCGAGCGGGCCGGAACGGTGTACGAGGCGTTCCACGACGAGACCGACCTCGGCTACACCCGCTACTCCGAGATCATCAACAAGCTCGACCAGCTCGGCGTGATCGAGGCCGAGTACGCCGACGTCGACGGGCGAGGTCGCTCCCGCGAGCTCTCCCTGGCGTACGACGCCGAGGCGGTGCTCGACCGGCTGGAGTGACGGCGACGACGCGTCGGCCGTGGGGTGACGACGGTGCGGCGATGCTCGACCGCCGAGCGGGTCGGTGCGGTCGGTAACCGCGATCGAGTCGTCCCGCGACGCCGACGCCTTTTCAGTCTCTCCCGTCGAGTCGGAGATATGAAGACGAGCGGCGGGAGCGACGCGGTGAAGCGACGCGCCGGCGAGTCGGCGGCCGACGTCGTCGGTGACGGCGACGTGATCGGGCTCGGAACGGGGTCGACCGCGGCCCACGCGATCCGGCGGATCGGCGAGCGGGTCGACGCCGGACTGGACGTGCGGGGCGTTCCGACCTCCTTCGCGAGCCGCGAGCTGGCGATCGAGCGGGGGATCCCCCTGCTCGACCTCGACGAGGCGGTCGCCCCCGACGCGCCCGGGGTCGACGCACCAGGTATCGACGCACCCGGTATCGACGTGGCGATCGACGGGGCGGATCAGGTCGCGGTCGGCGAGGGGAACGGAGCGGCCGGGAGCGGCGTCGGCCCGCTCATAAAGGGCGGCGGCGCGGCCCACGCCCGTGAGAAGCTGGTCGACGCGGCTGCTGACCGGTTCGTCGTCGTCGTCGACCCCTCCAAAGAGTCGCCGACCCTCGACCGGCCCGTTCCGGTCGAGGTGCTGCCGGCGGGGCGGACCGCCGTCGCCGAGGCGGTGCGGGCGGCCGGCGGGGAGCCGACCCTGCGGCGCGCGGAGCGGAAGGACGGTCCGGTCGTGACCGACAACGGGAACCTCGTCCTCGACTGCGCGTTTGGCGAGATTGCCGATCCGGGCGCGCTGGCGACGACGCTGGCGACGACGCCCGGAGTCGTCGAACACGGCATCTTCGTCGGCCTCGCGGACGAGGTTCACGTCGGGACGGAGACGGGCGTGCGCGTGACGGGGCGATAGCGAGTCATCGTCGATAGCGAAGTGTCGCCGATAGTACGGTGTTGCTGATCGCGCGTTGTCGGTCGCACACACGAGTCGACGCTGCCGCTCTCCGATCGGGAGTCGAAAAATGACTGAAAGACGGAACGCGTGCCCGTCTTAGAGGTCGCGAGGCTGGACCGTCTTCCGGTCGTTGGCCTCGGCGCGGCGCGCGGCGTCTTCGAGCAGCTCGTCCACTTCGTCGTCCAGCGCGTCGTAGAAGTCCGAAGCGACGTTCTTGTCGTCCAGGGCTTCCTTGACGGCTGCTTTGACAATAAGGTCTGCCATGCGATCGACGCTATCCATCGACAGTTAATAAGAGTTCCTGAATTCGACCGCGAGGAGCGTCGTGACGGCGGTTCGCGGCCGTGTCGCGGAGCGCTATCTTATAAGCTTTGTGAGAGCGCGGAGGGAGCGGCGGTCGAAGTCGCCCGCGATCGATAGGTTCGACCCCGTTCGTCCCCGACCGTCGGGTATGCGCGACACGCTGGAGGCACTCGACGCCGGCGAAATCGGCGTCGCGGAGGCGGAGTCACGACTCGCGGGCTACGCGACGACGGCGGCGGGGCGGTTCGACGCCGCGAGGGAGCACCGACGCGGGATCCCGGAAGCGATCCTCGCGGAGGGGAAAACGCCGGAAGAGATCGCAGCACTCACCGCGACAGCGGTCGAGACGACCGGTCGTGCGCTCGTAACCCGGGCGGACGCCGCCGACGCGGCGGCGATACGCGCGTCGATGACTGACGGCGACCTCGACGCGACCGTCGATCGCGACGAGCGAACGGAGACCGTCGTCGTCCACGCGGTCGACTTCGACCCGCCGACCCTCGACGCGACGGTCGCGATCGTCGCCGCCGGCACCGCGGACGCGGCCGTCGCCGGCGAGGCGGCGGTCGTCGCCCGCGAGATCGGCGCGGCGGTCGATCGCGTTGACGACGTCGGCGTCGCCAACCTCGACCGAATATTGGATCAGTGCGATCGGATCCGCGAGGCCGACGTGGTCGTGGTCGCCGCGGGCCGCGAGGGGGCGCTTCCGACGGTCGTCGCCGGGCTCGTCGACGCGCCGGTCATCGCGCTCCCCGTCTCGACCGGCTACGGCGTCGGCGGCGAGGGGGTCGCGGCGCTGGAGGGGGCCCTACAGTCCTGTTCGGTGCTCACGACGGTGAACGTCGACGCCGGGTTCGTCGCCGGTGCGCAGGCGGGGCTCATCGCCCGCGCGGTCGACGGGGCATCAGACGCGTAGTTCGACCCGCGAGTGGCGGGTTGTTCGGCTCGCGGTTCGACTCGATCGCCGATCACTCACAGAACGATACCGGAAGCGAGCGGGGGTGAGAAAGGGTATTTGTTCGTCGAACGCCTACCGACGTGTGCCGGTGTACGCCGGTACCGAATGCCACGCTGTGACCACTGCGGGTCGCACGTCTCGGACCGTTTCGCGCGCGTGTTCACGGACGAGCACGGCGACCTGAACGCCTGTCCGGAGTGTTCCGCCAACGCGGGAATCGCCGAAGTCTCGCGGGAGCGCGCTCGCATGGGCGACTAAAAAATAGATCGAGCCGGATCACCGACTGACCGGATCACCGACCGGTCGATCCCGATCGTCGGCTGGTCGATCCCGATCGACACCCGTTCACCCCAATCGTCGCCCGACCCCGCCGGATCCGTGGCTCCTTAGTCTTCGGACTGCAACCCGAGCCCGTGGCGAATTCGACTGGGACCCATCACGTGTACGTCATCGAGTGCGCCGACGGCACGCTCTACACCGGCTACACCACCGACGTGGAGCGTCGGGTCGCCGAGCACGATTCGGGCGACGGGGCGAAGTACACCCGCGGACGGACCCCCGTGACGCTGCGGCACGTCGAGTCGTTCGACTCGAGGTCGGCGGCGATGTCGCGCGAGCACGCGATCAAGTCGCTCACGCGACCGGAGAAGGTGCGGCTGATCGGCGACGACTGACTCACTCCACCAGCCGCTCGATCTCCGTGACGAGGATGCCGCTCGCGCCGACGCTTTTGAGCTCTGAGATCGTCGCGAACACGTCGCGCTCGTCGACGACGACGTGGACCGCGACCATTCCGTCGCCGTTCTCGTCGGCCTCCACGTCCATCACGGTCGGGCCGCCGAGCCCGGGTATCACGTCTTTCACCTCGTCGAGACGCTCCGTTGGCGCGTTCATCATCAGGTAGCGTCGGCCGTCGGCCGCGAGCACGGACTCGAAGGCGGTCAGCACCTGCTCGACTTTCGCGTCGTCGACCGCGCCCGGGCGCGCGAACAACCGCACCGAGGAGGCGAGCACGTCGTCGATCACGCCGAGCCGGTTCACCTTCAGCGTCGTCCCCGTCGAGGTGATGTCGACGATGGCGTCGGCCATGTCGACGTGCGGGGTCAGCTCCGTCGCGCCCGTCACGGTGACCACGTCGGCGTCGACCCCCACGCGATCGAGGTAGTCGCGGGTGATCGCCGGGAACTCGGTGGCTATCGTGCCGCCCGCGAGGTCCTCGACGGTCTCGATGTCGCCGTCCTCCGGCGCGGCGAGGACGAGCTCACAGGAGCCGTAGCCCAGATCGAGCAGGTCGACGAGGTCACCGTCGTCCGCCGAGGCGACGTCGTCCGCAACGCCGCCGGACTCCGCGGCCTGATCGAGCCCCGTAATTCCGACGTCGGCCGCGCCGTCCCGGACGTACTCGGGGATGTCGGCCGCGCGCGCGAAGAGGATCGACACCTCGGGATCGACGGTGTCGGCGTACAGCTGGCGGTCGGCGGTCTCCTCGATGTGGAGTCCCGCGCGCTCTAACAGCGAGAGCGTCGGATCGTGTAGGCGGCCCTTGTTGGGGACGGCGATGCGCATACGTTGAGCGTCACAGGGCGAGCGGGAAACGTTTTCGTCCGGCGAGCGACGCCGGACGCCGGCGCGCACCCAAAATAATCGAAATGCGGTGGCGCGCGCCTCCGAGTGGTCGACAGGCCACGAGGAGCGCCGTGCGAGGGAGCCGGATCGGCGCTTATAAGCGCCGATCCGCGAGGCTGGGGAGGCGTGAGGTGCGGGGCGGGGCGGTTGCGGTGCGGGGTGGGACTCAAAGGGGCAGTCGCCGGCGCTCCGCGCCGGCTGCCAGAGGCGCTTCGCGCCTCGCTGTCGCGAGGACGAAGCACGGCGCAGTAAGCACTGGAAGGAGCGAACGGAGTGAGTGACTGAAGCGCGCAGCAAGCTGAGCGAGTCGTCGCGACTGGGGCTTTGGAGGTGGTCGCCGCACCAGCAACCACTTATAAACGAGCGACTGGGGCTGTGACGGTTTTCTCCCCGCACCGAACGTCGATTCCGAAATCGCAGTGTGTGGAATCGACGTAGCCGCGCCGCTCAAGTGTCTTGACGCCCAACGACGCGTATCGTGAGTGACGCCGACTCCCCTCTCTCTGAGGACCGCCCGACCGTCGACCGTTCCCTCCGCGTCGACGCCCCGTTCGAGCCAGCGGGCGACCAGCCGGAGGCGATCGAGAAGCTCGTGGAGGGGTATGAGTCGGGCGCGGACAAGCAGACCCTCCTCGGAGTCACCGGCTCCGGAAAGACGAACACCGTCTCGTGGGTCGCCGAGGAGCTGGACCAGCCCACCCTGGTCCTCGCGCACAACAAGACGCTCGCAGCCCAGCTGTACGAGGAGTTCCGCGAGCTGTACCCGGACAACACCGTCGAGTACTTCGTCTCCTACTACGACTACTACCAGCCGGAGGCGTACGTCGAGCAGACCGACACGTTCATCGACAAGGAGATGTCGATCAACGAGGAGATCGACCGGCTGCGCCACTCCGCCACGCGCTCCCTGTTGACGCGCGACGACGTGATCGTCGTCGCCTCGGTCTCCGCCATCTACGGGCTCGGCGACCCGCAGAACTACCGGGACATGGCGCTCCGGCTGGAGGTCGGCGAGGAGGTGGGTCGCGAGGAGCTGCTCGCCCGGCTCGTCGACCTGAACTACGATCGCAACGACGTCGACTTCACGCAGGGCACCTTCCGCGTGCGCGGCGACACCGTCGAGATCTATCCGATGTACGGACGGTACGCGGTGCGCGTGGAGCTGTGGGGCGACGAGATCGACCGCATGATCAAGGTGGATCCGATGAAAGGCGAGGTCGTGAACGAGGAGCCGGCCGTCATGCTCCACCCGGCGGAGCACTACTCGATCCCGGATGACAAACTGGAGCAGGCGATCGCGGAGATCGAGGACCTGATGGAGAAACGCGTTCGCTACTTCGAGCGGCAGGGCGACCTCGTGGCGGCCCAGCGCATCGAAGAGCGGACCACCTTCGACGTCGAGATGCTTCGGGAGGCGGGCTACTGCTCCGGGATCGAGAACTACTCCGTGCACATGGACGACCGCGAGTCCGGCGACGCCCCCTACACCCTCCTCGATTACTTCCCCGACGACTTCCTCACCGTCGTCGACGAGTCCCACCAGACGATCCCGCAGATCAAAGGTCAGTACGCGGGTGACAAGTCGCGGAAGGACTCGCTCGTCGAGAACGGCTTCCGGCTCCCGACCGCCTACGACAACCGCCCCCTGACGTTCGAGGAGTTCGAGGAGAAGACGGACCGCACGCTCTACGTCTCG
The DNA here is from genome assembly GCF_042662525.1 of Halorubrum trueperi. Taxonomy (NCBI): domain Archaea; kingdom Methanobacteriati; phylum Methanobacteriota; class Halobacteria; order Halobacteriales; family Haloferacaceae; genus Halorubrum; species Halorubrum trueperi. Next base: position 8,970 of record NZ_JBHSXI010000028.1, on the reverse strand, counting down.
GCGACGCCGAGCGACTACGAGCGCGAGACCTCCGATGCGATCGTCGAGCAGATCGTTCGCCCCACACACCTCGTCGATCCGAAGGTGGAGGTGACGGGGGCGACGGGGCAAGTCGAGGACCTCCTCGAACGGGTCGACGAGCGGATCGACCGCGACGAGCGCGTGCTCGTCACCACGCTCACGAAGCGGATGGCCGAGGACCTCACGGAGTACTTCGAGGAGGCCGGCGTCGACGTGGCGTACATGCACGACGAGACGGACACCCTCGAACGCCACGAGATCATCCGCGACCTCCGGCTGGGCAACATCGACGTACTCGTCGGCATCAACCTGCTGCGGGAGGGGCTCGACATCCCCGAGGTGAGCCTCGTCGCCATCCTCGACGCCGATCAGGAGGGGTTCTTACGCTCCACCACGACCCTCGTGCAGACGATGGGGCGGGCCGCGCGCAACGTCAACGGCGAGGTCGTCCTCTACGCGGATCGGGTCACCGACTCGATGGAAGCGGCCATCGAGGAGACCCAGCGCCGTCGCGAGATCCAACTGGAGTACAACGACGAACACGGCTACGAGGCGACCACCATCGACAAGCCGGTCGGCGAGACGAACCTCCCGGGCTCGAAGACGGACACGTCGAGCGTCAGCGTCGGTGACGTCGAGACCGAGGATGAGGCGAGAGCGCAGATCGAGGCGCTCGAAGACCGAATGAACGAGGCCGCGAGCAACCTGGAGTTCGAACTGGCGGCCGACATCCGCGACCGGATCGCCGAGCTCCGCCGCGCCTTCGAACTCGACGGTCGCGACGGAGCCGGAGACGGGGTCCCTGCGCCGATGCTCGACGAGTGAACGGGTGCATTCCCTCAGCGTCTGTTCCGATTCTCACGCGGTGTAACGCGCGACGCCGGGGTTTTTATTCGCGTCCGTCGCACCTCGGGACATGAACCGCCGCGCGGTCGTGGTCGGTGCCCTCTCTCTCGCCACCGGGGGATGCACCGACCGACTCCACGACCTCGCCGCCTCGACGCCGCGAGACATCGGGGTCAGAAGCCGCTACGTCGACGGGAATCCCTTCGTCGACGGTAAAAGCGTTCGATCACTCCCGGAGGAACTCCTCACTCACGCCGCATCGTTCCGGTCGCGGAGCGCCGCAGTGGGGGCGGTCCGTCCGACCGCGACGGCGACGCTGGAGTTCGTCCGGGAGACGTCCTTCGTCGACGACGGCGGCGCGGCTATCGTCGTCGCCGCCCAGCGGCTCACCCATCCCGAGTTCGAACTCAGACTCGGGTCGATCAGCCGAACCGGAGACCACTCCCTCCGGATCGCCGTCGACGAGGCGGGCGTCCGCGGCGATCCGGAGATCGACGATCCGGTGGTGAAGACGCTGCTCCTCCGCCTGACCGACGACCGCGGAACGCCGGAGCGGATCGTCGTCTCTGTCGGCGGCGACAGAGCCGGCGTGACAGTCTAGCGACGGCATGGTCGGCGTGACCGTCTAGCGATGACAGAGACGGCGTGACCGTCTAGCGACGGCAGGGTCGGCGTGACGGTGGCACCCGTGGTGGGCGCTCCTCGCCGGGGGCGTCTACCGGTGCGCTCGCGGCCGCGGAGCGCGCCGAGGACGGTCGATCCGTCGACGTGGCGGCCGGCGCTCGTCGCCGTTTCCCTCGAACCGCGCCGGAGTACAACTTAACTTGTCTTACTGAAATCCTGTTGGTAATATTTATACCGATGGAGCCGGAGATGTCTGACACGGTTCGAACGGGACTTCGACGCGGATCGCGGCCGGCAGCCGCGCTCTCGCACCGATCGAGACGGACTCGTCAGTGGCGACGCCGTCGCCGATTCGCGGCGGATCGAGCCCGACGGAACCGGACGCACACATGAGTACGACGACACATCACACCGCGGTCCACGAGCTGCTCGACCGAGCCCGGGCCGGCTACGGGGACGTACTGGACGAAGCCGAACGCGACCGGATCGTCGACGAGGTCGAACGCGCGCTGTACGACGGTGCCGATCCGGCCGAGATCGGCGAATCGACGATCGACGCGCTCACGGCGCGCATCGAGCGCGATCCCGCCTACGACGCCGCGGCCGCCCGCGTCGCCCGCGAGGACTATTTCAGGCGGGTAACCGGCGAGCGTCCGCCAGCGGACGACGACGCGCTCGCGGCGGCGTACCGCGACTCCTTCCGCGAGGCCGTCGAACGGGGGCTCTCCGTCGATCTGCTCGACGAGCGGATGGGCGAGTACGACCTCGACCGCTTGGCCGACGCGATCGAGCCCCGCCGCGACGAGCTGTTCGATTACACCGCGCTCGACACGCTCGAACAGCGGTACTACCTCCGGGAGGCGGACTCGGAGCCGTTCGAGCTCCCACAGGTATTCTGGATGCGGGTCGCGATGGGGGTCGCGCTCCGCGAGGACGAGTCCGAGCGGGAGGCCCGCGCCGAGGAGTTCTACGAGGTGCTCTCCACTCTTCGATTCGTCCACTCCACGCCGACGCTGTTCCACGCCGGGACGACGCACCCGCAGCTCTCCTCGTGTTACCTCACGACCGTCCCCGACGATCTGGAGGGAATCTTCGACGCGTACAAGGAGCACGCGAAGCTGTCGAAGTGGTCCGGCGGGCTCGGAAACGACTGGACGCCCCTCAGGGCGGACGGCGCGCTGGTTTCCTCGACCGGCGTCGAGTCCACCGGGACGGTCCCCTTCCTCAAGATATCCAACGACGTGACGGGCGCGATCAATCGCTCCGGAAAGCGCCGCGGCGCGGCGGCCGCGTACCTCGCGGCGTGGCACCTCGATTTCCCCTCGTTCATCGACCTCCGCCGGAACACCGGCGACGAGCGCCGTCGAACGCACGACATGAACACCGCCGCGTGGGTCCCCGACCTGTTCATGGAGCGCGTCGAGAACGACGAGGAGTGGACCCTGTTCTCGCCCGACGAGGTCCCCGAACTGCACGGGACCTACGGCGAGGAGTTCGCGGAGCTGTACGAGGCCTACGAAGAGGCGGCCGAAAACGGCGATCTCCGGCAGTACGAGACGGTCGACGCGAGCGATCTCTGGCGAGAGACGCTCACCCGACTGTTCGAGACCGGGCATCCGTGGATCACCTTTAAAGACCCGTGTAACGTCCGGTCGCCGCAGGACCACGTCGGCGTCGTCAACTCCTCGAACCTCTGTACGGAGATAACGCTCAACACGAGCGACGATGAGACCGCCGTCTGCAACCTCGGCTCGATCAACCTCGCGCGCCACATGACCTTCCGCGAGGACGCCGAATCGCACCCCGCCCCCGACGACGTCGCCGACGCGGCACGCAGCGGCGGCGGGGAGGCTGGACGCGCCGACGCGGCACGCAGCGGCGGCAGGGAGGCTGGACGCGCAGGCGCGACGGTTTCGTCCGTCGCCGTCGGCGTCGACGGCGAGGTCGCCGAACTCGACACCGAACTGTTCGCCGATACCGCCGAGACGGCGATGCGGATGCTCGACAACGTGGTCGATCTCAACTTCTATCCGACGGAGAAGGCCGAGCGTTCGAACATGCGGCACCGTCCGATCGGGCTCGGAATGATGGGCTTTCACGAGGCGCTCCAGCTCGCCCGCGTCCCGATGAACTCCGAGCGCGCGCTCGGGTTCGCGGGGAGGGCCGGCGAGCTGCTCGGCTACCACGCCATCGACAACTCAGCGAAGCTGGCGGCCGAGCGGGGCGCGTACGACTCGTTCGAGGGGTCGAAGTGGGACCGGGGTCTCCTCCCGCAGGACACGCTCGATCTCCTCGAAGCGGAGCGCGGCCGAGAGGTCCCCGTCGACCGCGAGGAGATCCTCGACTGGGACGCGGTCCGCGAGCGGATCGCCGCTCACGGGATGCGAAACTCCAACACCACCGCGGTCGCCCCCACGGCGACGATTTCCACCATTGCCGGCACCTCCGCCTCCATCGAGCCGCAGTACTCGAACCTCTACGTCAAATCGAACATGTCCGGCGACTTCACGGTCGTCAACGAGCGGCTCGTCGCCGACCTCAAAGCCGAGGGACAGTGGGGAGCCGAGGCGCTCGATAGGCTGAAGTACCGCGACGGAGCGGTCGGCGACCTCGACCTGCCCGGCGATCTCTCCGATCTGTACCGCGGTGCCTTCGAGATCGACCCGCGCCACCAGCTCCGGCTCACGGCGCGGCGCGGCGCGTGGATCGACCAGAGCCAGTCACACAACGTCTTTTTCCCCTCGACCGACGGGTCGCTCCTCGCCGACGTCTACGAGACGGCGTGGGACCTCGGGCTGAAGACCACCTACTACCTGCGGACCCTCGGCGCGTCGAGCATCGAGCAGTCGACGCTCGACATGGCCGAGTACGACGACACCCAGTCGCGCGGCGGGTTCGCGTCTGACGGCGGCTCGGCCGACGGGACGCGAGAGGATTCGCCGGCCGACGGCGCTGGCGCGCCGGTCGACCGCGACGTCGACGGCGAGACGTGTCGAATCGACGGCGGCGACTCCGAGCTACCGACCGTCGAGGACCCGACCTGCGAGTCCTGTCAGTAACACCGGCGACCCGAGAACCGCGCTCACACGACGGCCGATCGCACTCACACAACAGCCGAGCGAACACCGCATTTCGACCGAACACCACACCATGCCGATCATCAACACCGACAGCCAGCACGACCCGAACAAGATCCTGCCGATCGACTACGACTGGGCCCGCGAGTACTATCGGGACGGCGTCAACAACAACTGGGTTCCAGAGGAGATCCCGATGGCGGACGACGTCCACCAGTGGGAGGGCGACGAGCTCACCGAGGCGGAACGACAGCTCGTCGAGTGGAACCTCGGGTTCTTCTCGACGGCGGAGTCGCTGACCGCGAACAACCTCGTGTTGGCCGTCTACGACTACGTCACCGCGCCCGAGTGCCGCCAGTACCTCCTCCGGCAGGCGTACGAGGAGGCGATCCACACTGACACGTTCATCTACTGCTGTGACTCGCTCGGATTCAAGCCGGAGTATCTCTACGGCATGTACGACCGCATCCCCGCGATCCAGGCCAAAGACGAGTTCGTCGTCGACCTGACGCGAGCCATCGACCGCCCTGACTTCTCGATCGACACCGACGACGACGTGCGCGCGTTCCTGCGCGACCTCGTCGGTTTTTACGTGATCATGGAGGGCGTCTTCTTTTACGCCGGCTTCGCGATGATGCTCGCGCTGAAGCGGCGCGGAAAGATGGTCGGCGTCGGCGAGCAGTTCGAGTACATCATGCGCGACGAATCGCTCCACCTCAACTTCGGGATCGATCTGATCAACACGATCCGCGAGGAGAACCCGGGCGTCTGGACCGACGACTTCGAGGCGGAGATCGACGAGCTGATCGCTGAGGCAGTCGCGCTGGAGTCGACGTACGCCGAGGAGGCGTGTCCGCCCGACCTCCTGGGGATGTCCGCGGAGGGCTTCGTGGAGTACGTCGAGTACATCGCGGATCGCCGGCTCACCCAGCTCGGGATGGACGAGCGGTTCGGCACGGAGAATCCGTTCCCGTGGATGTCCGAGGCGGTCGACCTCAACCGCGAGGCGAACTTCTTCGAGCGACAGGTCACCGAGTACCAGTCCGGCGGGTCGCTCGACTGGTAGGCCGTGGCTCGCTGGACTGGGAGGTAGCGCCTCGCACCCGCCCGATTCGCGTCGTCGTCGCCGGTTGGTTCGGTTCCAATCTCCGATTCGCTCAGTTTCTGACTGTTCAGCTACCGGGACGCTCGGTCTCCGTCTCCAAGTCGACGTCCCGGTCCGCCTCCCGGTCGAGGTCTTCCTCGCCCGCGATCCCGACATCGTCGTCCGCGGCTGCGCCGCGGCTCGTATCGACGTCCCGGGCCGCGTCGGCGTCGCGCGTCTCGTCGGTCCTGAGGTCGCCGTCGGCGACCGAGTCGAGTTCCTCTAACGCGGACTCGATGTCTTCCAACCCGAGCAGCTTCTCCGTCTCCTCGTCGAACTCGCCACTCTCTAAGCCCTCCATCTGCTGGACGTCGGAGCCGGAGAGGGCCTTGCCGTATCGGCCGACGAGGCTGGTGAGTTCCTGGGGGAGAACGAACGTCGTGGACTCACCCTTGCCGATCTCCTCTAAGGTCTCCATGCCGCGCTCGATGATGGCGCGCTCGCCCATCGACTCGGCGGAGCGCGCGCGGAGAACGGTCGAGATGGCGTCCCCCTGTGCTTCGAGGATCTGGCTCTGTTTTTCCCCCTGCGCGCGGATGATGTTCGACTGCTTGTCCCCCTCCGCCTGCTCGACCGCGGAGCGCCGTTCCCCCTGCGCTTCGAGGATCATCGCCCGCCGCCGGCGCTCCGCGCCGGTCTGCTGTTCCATCGCGCGTTGGACCTCCTGTGAGGGGCTCACTTCGCGGACCTCGACGGCCTCGACGCGGATCCCCCACTCGTCCGTCGGCTCGTCCAGTTCCTCGTTGATGCGGTCGTTGATCTGATCGCGCCGGGAGAGCGTGTCGTCGAGCTCCATGTCGCCGAGGACGGCCCGCAGGGTGGTCTGTGCGAGGTTCGAGACGGCGTTCTTGTAGTCGTCCACTTCGAGAAACGCCTTCTTCGCGTCCATCACCTTGATGTAGACGACCGCGTCCGCCGTCACCGGCGAGTTGTCCCGCGTGATCGCCGACTGGCTCGGCACGTCGATCGTCTGGGTCCGCATGTCGAACGGGTACGTCCGCGAGACGAACGGCGGGATGACGTGGACGCCCGGTTCGAGCAGCTTCCGGTACTCGCCGAACACCGTGAGCGCCTCCTTCTCGTAGGCGTCGACGATCTCGACCGCGCTGACGACGGTGACGGCCGCGAGCAGCACCGCCAGCGCGCCGACGCCGAAGATGAGGCTCTGACTGAGGAGGGCGAAGCCGACGAGAAGCGCGGCACCGAGCGCCGTGTACTGCCAGACGGCGTCCGGGATCGCCGACACGGCGTTCTCCATCTCGACGGGATCGCCGCGCGGACCCTGTGTTCCCATACCCGATGTTACGGGCCGACGCTGTTAACGGTTGGCACGAGGAGTCGCCGCGACGGTCCCCGCGGACCGTCGTTTTCGAGGTCGTCGTCTCCGATCGTCTCCGATCGTCTCCGAGGTAGCGGAAACGCCCGCGACCGCCGGGCGGCTTTAAGCGATCGGCGCACGCACGGTGACGTATGCCATCAGACGAGGACGACGCGCCCCGAGAGTTCCGCACCCGAAGCGTTCACGCCGGCTCGACGCCGGATCCGGCGACCGGTGCCCGCGCGACGCCAATCTACCAGACGACCTCCTACGAGTTCGAGGACGCCGACCACGCGGCGCGGCTGTTCGCGTTGGAGGAGGCCGGCAACGTCTACTCGCGGATCATGAACCCGACGAACGCCGCCTTAGAAGAGCGGATCGCCTCCCTCGAAAACGGCGTGGGCGCAGTCGCCACGTCTTCGGGAATGGCGGCGTTCGATCTGGCGACGTTCATGCTCGCGTCCGCCGGCGACAACGTCGTCTCCTCGTCCGCGCTGTACGGCGGTACCTACACCTATCTCACTCACTCCGTCGAGCGTCGCGGGATCACCACCCGGTTCGTCGACCCGCTCGACTACGAGGGATACGCCGACGCGATCGACGAGGACACCGCCTACGTCCACCTCGAAACGATCGGGAATCCGGCCCTCGTCACCCCCGACATCGAACGGATCGCGGACATCGCGCACGACCACGGCGTCCCGCTTTTCGTCGACAACACGTTCGCGACGCCGTACCTCTGCCGCCCGCTCGATCACGGCGCGGACCTCGTCTGGGAGTCGACGACGAAGTGGCTCACGGGCAACGGCACCACGGTCGGCGGCATCCTCGTCGACGGCGGCTCCTTCCCGTGGGCCGAGTATCCCGAGAAGTTCCCGGAGATCGCACAGGACAACCCCGCCTACCACGGCATCAACTACGTGGAGGCGTTCGGCGACGCCGCGTTCACGTTCGCCGCGGTCACCCGCGGGCTGCGCGATCTGGGGGACCAGCAGTCGCCGTTCGACGCGTGGAACACGCTCCAGCAGACGGAGTCGCTCCCGCTGCGGATGGACCGCCACTGCGAGAACGCCGGCATCGTCGCGGAGTACCTCGACGAGCACGACGACGTGGCGTGGGTGAACTACCCCGGGCTTGAGAGCCACGAGACCCACGCGGAGGCGAGCGAGTACCTCGACGGCGGGTACGGCGGCATGATCACGTTCGGGCTCGAAGGCGGCTACGAGGCTGCGAAGGGAACCGTCGAGAACGCCGATCTCGCCTCGTTGCTCGCGAACGTCGGCGACGCGAAGACCCTCGTCATCCACCCCGCCTCCACGACTCACCAGCAGCTCACCGAGGAAGAACAGGAGGCCGCGGGCGTCACCGGTGACATGGTACGGGTCTCCGTCGGCATCGAGGACCCCGCCGACATCGTCGCCGACCTCGAGGCCGCGATCGAGCGCGCGAGCGACTGACGAGAGTCCCGTCGCGTTCGCCCCGAATATCGATCTTTCGTTCGGATCGACCGAAAGCGACTCGTCGATCCCGATCGAAGCGACGGCGATGAGCGAGACCGACCCCGCAGGAGCGGTCCCGGTCACGGTGTACACCCGCGAGGACTGCACCCTCTGTGTCGCCGCCCGGGAGACGATCGAGGAGACCGCCGCGGACCTCGACGTGTCGATCGACCTCGACGTGGTCGACGTCGACGAGGATCCCGCGCTCGCGGACGAGTACGGCGAGCGCGTCCCCTACGTACTGATCGACGGCCACCCGGCGTTCAAATACGAGGTCGACGAGCGCGAACTGCGGCTGAAGCTACTGGCGGCGGCGTGAGACGGGGCGAGCAAACCCGCATCCGCAAAAGCTGTCGAACTCGACGATAGCACCGTCCCTACTCGACGATCACGTCGCCCGCACCCGGCGCGGCCCCCTTCACGCTCGTGACGCCCTTGACC
>NZ_JBHSXI010000027.1:0-991 GCF_042662525.1 Halorubrum trueperi | reverse complement strand
CTTCGTCGAGTCGTCAGCAATAATGAGGTTATGTCACGGGCTCACGCTGTGCCGGCTGTCGAGACCTCGGGGTAAACACGTACATGAATTCATCTCCGACCCGTTCCGCAGAAGTTGCGATATTCGCTGTGTTCAAGCCGGCATCAGGCTCAGTTACACCGAAAGACCACTGTTCCTCTCCGTTTGCTATCTTCGGGAGATGCGATTCTTTTTGTGCTTCCGAACCGAATTTTTTAAGGAGATTGGTGATGATGCCGATATCTATGACAAGCGGGCCGACTGCCTCCCACCCCCCACCCTTACTCATTCCTTCGATGAGAGTCACCAATTCTAACATGCCCATCCCTTCTCCACCGTATTCTTCTGGAATCGTTATCCCTAACCAGCCCCCATCGGCAAGGTCATTTCGGAACTCATCTATCGTGTATTCTTCTCTTACTTTCTGCCAGTATTCCTCAGGATAGCTACTGGCGATGTCCCTGGCTGTCTCATAGATCAATTCTTGTTCACTTGTGCGGTTAAATTCCATTATTTTCTCTCCTTAATTTGGGTCTTTTAATGTTCTAGTGTACGGTTGATTCCATGTTGGTGGAATGATAGGTTGGTGTTGTTACTTTAAGGAAAATTTAGGGAGAGTGATCTCATCCGTTACGTGATCGAATACAACCTCTACTGGTGTTCCCATCTGAATATCGGCTTCCGTGGCCTCAACGATCATGGAAAACATGCGAATTCCTTCTTCCAGATCTATATGTCCAACAAGATATGGGACGTCGTCAGAGAATTCTGGAAACTTCACGGACCGACGGACAGTCGAGTAACTGAAAACTTCACCATCTCCAGAAGATTCAACCCATTCTAATTCTTCGGAAGCGCATTTTGGGCAGCAAGGTCTCGGGAAGAATATCTGTACGTGTTTACCCCGAGGTCTCGACAGCCGGCACAGCGTGAGCCCGTGACATAACCTCATTATTGCTGACGACTCGACGAA
>NZ_JBHSXI010000026.1:60559-101072 GCF_042662525.1 Halorubrum trueperi | reverse complement strand
ACCAACTACGAGCGAGGAAACGAACCGGGCTGTGAGATGCTATGAGTTGGATTCTATGACACGCTCTACAGGGCGGCTACCAGGTCAGCCGCGATCCCGACGACTACCCGCATTTCATCGCTGTTCGCGAGCAAGACGTCGACGCCTGGGAGACGTTTTTCGAATCGTTCGGGCTACCAACCACCTTCGAGCGCCAGCCCAGCGACGAGATCGATGGACCACTGCAGATCGTCCTCGATCCACAGACGTCACTCGAAATCGAGGACGTCGAAGGCTACCCGGTTATACCGCGCGAGGACACGATCGAGTACATGCGCGAGCACTACGCGCAGTTCCAGTCGGCGCTCGCGATGCTTGACCGCATGTACGACGACCTCGATCTCGGTGTCACTAGAGGCGAGGATCTCAAGCATGGCTCTCGGAGTGATTTCGGGGCATCGGCTGTCTCTGTTGAGACAGTCACGGCACTCCAGCAGTATCTGTCTGATCAGGTCGAACAGCTGCGGTGAAACAGCTTAGAGAGCCCGCGGATCAATATCAACGACGCTGGCAAAGGCAACGTTCTCCTGAACCTGCTCGATTTCGACGGTCGGCTCATCACCGGGTTGGCCACCAGGAACGATCACAACGTATCCACGGTCAACTTTCGCGATTCCATCACCCTGGTCGCCGGTTGTCTCAATTGTCACGTCCCGAATTTCGCCCTCCTCAACCGGCGGCCCAGAAGATCCACGCTGTCGGTCAGATTGGGCACGATCTGCGGACGCGGGCTCGTGCTCGTCCTGCGCCGTCGTGGGTGAGTCGAAGACAGCGATCCGATACGTTTCGCCGAGGGAGACAGCGTCATGATTGAGCTCCCCGGACGGAACCTCGACAACGTATGTCCCGTCCCGTTCGTGAACAGTCGCGCTGAAAACAGAGCGAAGCGAGTCCGGAATTTTGACCATTCGATGGTCCAATACTCGGCTGGTAGAGAACTTAACTCCATGGAAACGGCACGAGACAGCGACCTCCTGTATTGACGGGTAGTGCGGTGAAGCCACCGTTCTACCGCGATTGAACGTGAGAAGATGTGTTCTTGTTCGTACGGCCACATGGGATCTGCAAACGTCACGTCGAAAGAGGGTTAACCAACATCTCGACTCAACAAACCGTAGTTGTTGGTTAATACTATGAGGTACGGTAATCGCAGCGAAGATATCGAAGGGTAACAGGATCGCTGACAGGGGGCAAAGAACCCTACGACAGCTTACGAATAGGCGTCGTTGAACTCACGTTCACGCCGCATCAACTCCTCGACACCATGCTCGAGGATCCCGCGTCCCATTGCTGTCGGCCGATAGTACGTGTAAAAGCCCTGGCTGTCGGCGGTCCGTCGCTGGCGCTTGTCGACGAGGCCGACATCAACCAGTTCGTCGAGGTGGTAGTGGAAATTGTGCGGCTCGACGTCGACCACAGCCTTGAGGTCAGCGGCACTCAGTTCGTCGTTTGCGACGAGCGTTCGCAGGATGCGAAACCGCGTCGGGTGGCCGATCGCCTGTTGCATCGTGAGATACTCCTCGAGCGTCAGCCCGCTCTCCTCAGGGAGCGGCGGCTCCGGCTGGCGAACGTCCTCTGTTGGCTGGCGATCGGTTTCGGACATTGAGGGATGCCTCGGTTCGAGAGTTGGGACGCCACATACTTAGTCGTTCTCTACTAGAATATTCCTGAGAACACCGATATTTATATACTACTGTTCCGAATCGACGACTCGAATGCGGCAACGGATTATCGACAATCTCTCCCGGGCCACTGAAGATTCGGATGCCCTCACTCCAGCCCGGCGCGAACAGTTTCTCGTCTATCTGATGGGGCCGTACCGGACGTTCGACGTCGACGCGCTGCTACCGGCGGACGCGGATGTCGAAACCGACGTCCCGTCGTTCGCGACGTGGGACGAGGCCAGCGGCGAGTACGCTGAAGATGAGGTCTTGCGCCTCCTCCAAGAGACACGAGACTGTCTTCGCGACCGTGGCTTCAATGCCTTCCTCGCGATTGACGTCGGGATCTCGCTCAATGAGATGGATGCCGCCACACAAAGTATTGCCTTCGCGCAAGCCAGCAATGCGACGATTTTCATCGCCCCACAGGTCGGCGATAATCTCGGCGTCGGGATCGAGATCGGGAGCGTCCTCGAGGATTTACTGTCGACAGACGGGATGCAGGGGCCGGCGACTGACGCGACCCCACCAGAGCGCACGCGACGGGTGATGGTCGCGACCGAACCATCGGTTCGAAGCGCCATGCTCGGGGCAGTCCACGCGCGCTGGGACGCCAGCGTCCGGACGTTCACCGATGCCGCAGATTGCTGCCGACTGTGCGCGCAGTTCTGTACCCACATTCAGAACGAAGAGCTCTATGGCTCGCTTGAGCGTTTGGAATGATTCCGTCCCGTGCAGGCGGAACAGGCATCTATGAACTACACCGGCTAGGGAGCAGCACTTGACAAGAGAGATGAGCGGTCCCCGCTGATCGTCGATTCCTGAATCGAACGGAGGCTGCCGAGCCGATGTTGCCGCTCCTGTGTATATTTCGCGATGTCCTTCCATCAGAAGCCTCGAAAGACATAGACGTGGCAGGAGGGTCTCCACTCAGGAAAAACGGTGTGTAGGGTCCGCAAGATCCGATGGCGGCATCACTGAACCCTCCAGAAAATCGGTGACGCGATCTCCTGGGCGGTCGCCTCTATCGATTTGTTGTGTGAGCAACCACCATGATCTGTAGACCCACCCTTATCGACTTGTTACTGTCACCGATGGATCTGAATCATCGATAACACCCTCACCCCTATCGATTTGTTCGAGGAACAACCTACTGATTGAGCTGTGCGTTCACGACGGTACGGAGTTCGTCATCGTGGACGTCGTCTAGCCGCGAATCTTCTCGGAGCGTTTCGATGATGGTTTCCGGGTTCTCACCAAACGTGAACTCGAGGTAGCTGCCCGAGTGTGGCCCCTGACTCTTCCGTTCTGTCTCAACTAGCGAATACGTCGTTAGTTCCTTCATCTTGTTCACGTACGTTTCCTGGTGGTACTGATCCGAATCCAAGGTGCCCGTCAGGTATTGATATACTCGGTATCCAATCGGGCTTATCGCTGCACCAGTGCCGGTTTCACATGCCACAGCTGCAGTTGCGAAAAGACAGAGCTTCTTCTGCGTACTAATTCCACGAGTTACCTCTAACACGCGGTTTTTCTCGACCTTATCTTGAGCCTCTCGAACGTGCTCCTCACGGACTTTGTCTGCACCTGTTTTTTCTGCGATCGATCCCGCTGTTCGCATCAAGTCTATCGCCTTTCGGGCGTCCCCGTTGGTTTGCGCGGCGAATGCTGCTGCGAGCGGGATGACGTCGTCACTGAGCGCATCCTCATGGAAAGCGTCTTCTCGGGCCCAGAGGATTTCCCGGAGTTGGTTGGCGTCGTAGTCACTGAAGTGAACGTCTTCGGGGGTAAACGAACTGAGAGCGCGACTCCCCACACTCTCCATCATCTTCGTGTCATTAGTAATGGCGGTCACGGAGACCTGGGCGGTGATATCATCGGTGCTTCCAGCACGAGAGAGTTGATAGAGAAGACGGGAGAAGGCTGGCTCATCCTTATCGCGACGACCGACGAGCATGTCGAGTTCATCGAGGATGAACACGACTGTATCGTAGTGTTCGTTGATGAGACGATAGAGTTCACGCCATTTTTTCTTGTTTGGGACGCCGTGTTCTGGGACATCGACAGTCGTTCCAATGTCGCTCGCCACCTTTCGCGCAAGTTCGTAGACCGCTGCACCGAGGGTTCCCACATTCTGGCAGTTCATCTGGATGACGCCGAACCGGATATCACGACTTTCGCAGAGTTCGACGATGTTCTGGCAGACAGCGTTGATGATGAGAGATTTCCCGGTCCCGGAGGGGCCATAGAGGAGAAGGTTCGGCGGCCGCTCGTTACTAATTGCGACGCGAAGGTGCTGAGTGATATCGGTGAGCTGGGTGTCACGACCGACGATGCGTTCTTCATCGACGATTTCGTTCGGTTCAAGGAGATAACGGTTCTTGATGAGACTCGCGGCTTCTTCCTGCTCGAGAATGAGATCTTTGATAGAACCCGTGGACTCGGGGGTTTCCTCGGGACCACGATCCGTTGGCATACCGGACCTCACTCTACCACGATACTAAAAGATTCCCCTGTCGATTTCTTTTCTACCGGTACGACGGTCAGGTCCGGTGTATTAGAGGGGTACACCGGAGTATCCCACGACCTCCGACGATTTGTTAGGAGCTCTTCGCCTCAACCAATCCAAGAGGACTCTCTAACACCCTCTCACCTCTATCGATTTGTTCCAACCACAAAGGAGGGGTGGGGTGAGAGAATTCCCGAACGGACTAATGCTCCATCTACGTCACGATGAGCACGGAATCGAGAGCTGCTTTCATCTTCTCTTTCTCTTCTTTCTAGTTCTAGTTACTAGCTAGCTAGTAGAACGCACCTCTATCGACTTGTTCTCACTACACGCCACCCCCTTCATTTCCCTCCTGGTTTAGTATATGAATATGGATTGAGAAATCAGGAGATAAAGAGCGGATTTGGACATCTTATAGGTACTATGGCGGGACGTCTTGTCATTCCCTCTGTTTCCCGGCAAACTACTCTACACTCTCCCCTATCGATTTGTCTAATACCCATCCCATCTACCGAATACAGTGAGAATCGAGCTAATAAAGACCGATCCCGTCGAAGGACCTCATCCTGATGTGCCATCTTCTCGTGAGTTTCTCGTGATCAACTCTCCCCTCCCCACCCTTACTCGTCAGAACAAATCGATAGGGGTGGGTGTGTGGTCCTGTCGACACGGTCGCGATAGATGAAGCCGATCACGTATAGAGCCGACTTCGTGCTCAATTTTGGAATGTTCTCTCTATTGGTTCGATACTGGTCTTCCGTGGATGACTTCCCGCTGAACAAATCGATAGAGGTGACCCTCCGCATGCAGGTGGTTTCGTTGAACAAGTCGATAGGGGTGCGTCTCCCTAGATACTCAATCGGGTTCAGAGATCTCGATATCTGGTCCCCTGTATTAGCAATGCTACCGTACACAGCCAGTCGATTCAGTCAATTCGCTTCAAACCGATGCGTATTTGAGCCAAACGCTTTTTTATACATTATTCGAATTCTGTGGTAATGAGTACTTCCGACCACACGCCAGGCGACCTGGAGTCAGTGCGGGAGCGGCTCAACGTCGTCGCCCAAGAGACGCGGTTCTCGCTCCTCTAGGATATCCTCGGGCATCCATCGGAACTGCCGACGCTGAAGGAACTCGACTACGTCAACTCGAGTAAGAGCCAGACGACGATTCGCCAGCACCTCCAGCAGCTCGTCGACGCCGGCATCGTTGAGGAAGTGCTTCTGCCCGAGGACCGTCGGCAGAACGACCTGCCGTTCAAGTTCTACGGGATCAGCGAGAGTGGTCGGCAGTTCCTCGCAGAGCACAAGCTCCTCCGGGCACAAGACACGCTCCGAGAGATCTACGACCGAGTGGAGAAGACCGACGACATCAACTGATACGAGACCGCTCCGCGACCCGAGCGCTAACAGCTTCCGTCTTTCACTTCGCAGACGGGGTGTCCTCCGAACAACTGGCCATCCGACTGGGGTACTAGTTCGTCTACTCGTCTGGATTCACTGGGGATTTGTACTTTGATTTGATGCGATCTCCTTCTCTCCACTGCCAGTAGTAGTAGCGGTTGTCGTTGATCTCCTTGATCGTGATCGTCGCTTTCGAGGGGACGTCATCGGGAAGATCGTCGGGGCGCTCGTCGCTCTCGTCTTCCTCGTCCGCTTCGACAAGGCGGGCCTCGCGCTCGCGATACTCGGCGAGGTCCTCGGCATAGCGGGCCACGTCTCGGAGCAGCTTGGGCGAGTAGTCGTTGAGTGTGTCGATGACGTCGGTGGGGAGGTCCGCTGGGGGCGTCGGTGGCTCGTAGGACATGGCCGATCTCTGTTAACCAACACAAACGCAAAGAGCATAGTTTTGTTGGTTAAATCCGTAACCAACCGCTTACAACGGTCCTTCAGCAGCTGTAACACTATTCGAAACTCTCCATCAAGGAGTTTCGTCTGATGTTACAGCCCTCCGGATCCTCGAACGCTGGGTGATCCTACGAGTTCGAGGGGAGTCGACCATCAGGTCGTGGGACCTGCCCCTGTTTGATTTCGTGATCGACTCGCCGGAGGTGTTTACAGCCGCCCTCGGGCGTTCGTTTCCGCCAATCTGGGCAGGTACACGACTCGCTGATCACATCCACTTCGTATCGGTTCCCCGATGCTGATCGGACCTCGTACCGGCCGCCTTTTTCGAGCAGCGAGACGGCCATCTCTTCGTCGACGGCGCGTCTGGTTCGCGGCTCGAGGCCGTCGGTCTGGGTCGACTGCTCCGTGACGACCATCCGATCGCGCACGTCGCCGGTGCGGCCGCCGTCTGGGGCAACCGCAGCCTCGGGACCGTGGAGCCGATTCTGTAGGAGGTCTTCGACCGGATGACCCTCTGGCCACAGGTACTGGATTTCGCGACGTTCGCGATGGTCGTAGGAACCATAGGCGGCAGCACTGCCGGTCCAGACGCGCCACGCGCCGAGTGCGGCCATCACGTCGACGATGATCCGCGGAACGGTCTCGTACTCGTCGGGGTAGAATATTCGAAAGCGGGTACACTCCTCCTGCAGCGGAACGGTCTCCCACCACTCGACGTCGTCGCCCCAGCTGTCGAACATCGCGTTGTCCTCTCCGTATCCGACAGTCACGCCGTCAATCTGTGGCATGTCCACCGACAGCTCGTTAGCCTCACCTTCGAGCAGCCGGAGAACGGCGTACCGGAGATACTCGTGTTCCGGATGGTCGGTAGACTGGGCGACCTGGTCGTGGTGTTCTGCGACTCGTTCCGCCTCCTCGAGAACGGTAGTTAGGTACTGGTCGGTCATGGGTCGATGGAGACGGGACTGCGCCTCCGCCCCTCGGCGGGCGCTGATAAACTTAACCAACGAAGACCCGTATTGGCGTCCGACTGTTGGTTAATCGGCACGGACCACGAGTTCAGCTCTCGGCGACCGTCCCGATAATCTCCTGGGCGGTCGAACTGATTCGACCGAGCCGATCCTGGATCACCTCCGCATCGTCGTTCTCCCATGCGGCGAGGTAGAACGCTGACCCGCTCGTGTCTAGTCCGAGAAACCGACCAACGATGTACGCGACGGCTTCCGCTTCGACTTCGCGTTTCGCTCGCTCGGTGTCGTCGTCGACGTCGAAATGCAGTAGCGCGTGAGCGTACTCGTGAATCAGGGTGACCGCGAGATCGGCCTGATTCTCGCGAGCTTTCGCCTTGACGACCGGCTGGAGGTCATGCAGGCTCCGGGACTCACAGACGCCCATCGCATTGCCATGCTCCCAGTCGTCGGCCTCGACGATACGAACCGTCACGCCGAGGTCCGACGCTGCGTCGGTCAGTGTCGGAACCAAGTCCTCGGCATCCCCGGTTGCCTCCGTCTCCAGTTCGGGAAGCGGCTCGCCGTCGGTCTGCGAGACGTCGAAGACAGCAGTCGGCTTGAACCCGACGAGTCCTTTCGACCACTCGTCGGGTACCGTCTCGTCGTATTCACACTCACTGTCCTCGTGGTAGCTGGGCGAGTTCTCGCACTCCGGGCACTGCTTCGTGATGATCGGTGCCCAGATCCAGATCGCCTGTTCGCCTTCCTGGACGTACCGGTCGAAGTCGTTCCGCCAGGTGTTGTAGCCGGCGACCTTCGTCGCCTCGGGGCACTGCAGCTTGATGAGCAGCGTGTTGCGATGGGAGTAGTCGTGGAAGCGACTCTGGACGTCGAGCCACTCTTGGAACTCTTCGCTGGCCTGCGCGTCGTCGACGCCGGCGACGAGGTCGTCGATCCACTGTTCGATGGTACTGTGCATCTCGTCGTGTCGGGTGTCGGTCTCTTCGAACGAGACCGACGGATCACTGGCTGTAACCATTGTATTCACCGAATCGAGTTCACGGCGAGTGCGTCAGTTCAGACGCGCCGCACCCCTCGGGGGCGCACAACAAACGACGGTGCTCCTGAGAGGGATATCGGGGCCGCTATCGGAGGCTGGGATTAACAATCGGTGCGAGAATACCATCGAGAGCATGGGGCTCGTCGATGTGCTTCGCGGGGTCATCAGACCCAGCACGGCCGACACGGCCACGCTGTATGAGTGCCGCCACTGTGGCACGACCCTCTCGGCAGATACTGAGACGTGTCCGACCTGCGGAGGGGAGGATGTCGCTTGCTACCAGTTCTAAGTGGATTTCGCTCGGGTTGCTGCACTCGGTGTCGGCACTGCTTGTGTGGTCGTGTCCGTTCGCCCCCCTCGGTGTGAATGGGGGATCTGGTTATCGGAGCGCTGCTTTCTCGTCAGCGAAGCCGACCGCAACGAGATACGCGAGGAACGCGTCGAACCGTTCGACGTCGCTGGGTGTGTCCGTCGCGAGGTGTCGCACCCACTCGATGGCCCACTGGAACGCGGGATCGGTTCCGCCTTTGCCGTGGATATACCACCACCGAGCTGCTTTCAGGACGACGAGCGGATTCGTTGGTGGCTGCTCACCGGCGAGGCCACGAGTGATCGACTCGATCTCCTCGGGGACCCCAGCGGGATCGACCTCGCCTGATTGCGTGTTCGTTACATCGACTGGAATTGCATCGACCGAGATGTCGGTCGGACTTTGTTGTTGACTCACGGAAAATCACCAGCAAGGAGGACTCGATAGGGAGCCCTCGCCCTCTCTGGAGGGCGCGACAAACCACTCGTAGCGTCACGCCGTCGGAAAGTAGACGCTCTGCTTGCCGACGATCTCCTCGAGGTTGTTCCGATGGCGATGGGAGAAGTAACACTCGTAGCTGCAGTATCCACAGATTGCGCCGGTATCGTATTCGGCGACGAAGGGACCGCGCCGGGTCGTCCAGACGTTCGCTCCGCAGTCGGTACACGCAGCACTATCGAGATCGGTTGGTGACGGGCCCTCGTACTCGATTTCGAGGATGTCGCTATGTGGCGTTGAGTCGGGCCAGACGCCGTGAGACTGCCAGAACGCCTTGAGGCGGGCGAGACTGTGACGAACCGTCTTGCGAACCGTGACGTGATCGGCGTCGCGACCGCTATCATCCCACCCATCAGCTGTCCAGAATTCCCCGAACTGCGCGCCACGATGCAGCCCGTTCCAGTCGACGCCCACAATGTCGGCTGGTGGCTCGTCGGTGAGTGTCGGCCGGGTCAGCTGTCGGATGGCTTCGAGTTGTTTTGGTGGACTCCCGCCGAGGATATGGACGCGCCGACCGCGCCAGTCGGCCGGATCAGAGAACTCGTGGGCCAACCGGTCGGCGTACCCACGCGAATAGCCAAGAACGAGATCCTTGGGAATTGCGTCGATCACCGCTTGGGACTTTGGGACGATGATGAGCTCGGCCTCGGGGTAGCTGGCCTGAATCTCACGAGCAGCAGCGACGTGGTCATCGACGTCGCCGCGTTCGTAGATGTCGCCGATGACGCCGACCTGTGGTTCGTGCTCGAAGAACCGATCGACGAACCGATCCAGATCGGGGTTCCGAAAGTCGTTGTCAAGCATCCCGACGGGGAGGGTGAGATTCTGATATTGGTTCTCCTGATACCCGCAGTCCTCCCGAAAGCCGGGAAGGAAACCGAGCTTATAGGCATCCAGAGTGAACGGGGCTCGATGGAGGAACGCCACGATGTCGGCTTGTCTGGCGGCAGCGATGTCGCTAGCCGTTCTGGAGTCTGTACTCACGAGGGACATAATTGGAGTCACGAGGCCGCTGTTGGCCGCCCCGCGCCCCTTCAGGGGCCTGAAAAACCGAGGTGCAGTCTGTTAACCAACAATGGGGAAACCCACGCGGAGCTTGTTGGTTAATAACAGAGCTTACTCTTCGTCCTCACGCAGCTCTTCAGCCTTCCACTTGAGCCGGCGCAGAATCTGCGTCCGATTCTGATGGGCGTTCTCGTAGGCAACGCACTCCTGGAGGGTTTCCATATCCGGGATCGTCGCGATACCGGCCTTGATCAGGCGTGTGTTCGGTGCTTCCAGACGCTTCTCTGGAGGGAATTCGTTACTCTCTTCGTCGTCAGTAGTCTCCATCTCGAAGAGCCTCCACCCCTTTGGGGCCGACACAAACAACTCTCCGGACGATAACGCTCTACCTCTAATAGAGATAAAACCGATACAACAGTTACCGTAATGGTCATCCCCCGCGAGTGTTTACAGGCCCGTATGGAGCGAAAGACGATCTCCGTCACCGGGATGTCGTGCAACGGGTGCGAACAGAACGTGGAGACCGCCCTGCGAAACCTCGACGGTGTGAGTCGGGTCGAGGCCGACCACGAAGCTGACACGGTCGACGTGGTTCTCGAGGATGGAGTCGCAGACGACGACGTGAACGCGGCAATCGAACAGGCTGGCTACGACGTCAAGGCCTAATCGGCCGCCGCTCGGCCGTCTTCCCGCTCGCCGTCGGTGCGTTCGTCGAGGGCGAATTCGGTGTTGACACCCTCGCCCGAGAGGAGCTGACCAGCGAAGCTGTTGGCGAGGACGGCCGAGACAGACAACACCATCGCAAGCATCGCGAACACGGGGTGAACGAGCCCCGTGGTCGCGGCGGCGACGCCGACGCCGTTGAACGCGAAGGCCGTCACGAGATTCTGGCGGGTCTTCCGGTAGCTCTCTTTCCCGATCTCGTAGGCGTCCATCACGCCACCAAGCCGGTCGCCCATCAGGACGATGTCCGCCGATTCGATGGCGATGTCGGTCCCGGCGCCGATGGCGATGCCGATGTCCGCCTGTGTGAGTGCCGGCGCGTCGTTGATGCCGTCGCCGACCATCGCCACACGGTGGCCAGCTTCCTGCAGGCGACCGATCTCTTCGCGTTTCTCGTCGGGCAGGACATCAGCCATAACGCGGTCGATACCGACCTCCTCGGCGACCGCCTGCGCGGTGCGCTCGTTGTCGCCAGTGATCATCACGGGCGTAATATCGTATTCCTTCATCCGCTGGACAGTCGCAGCGGCGTCGCTCTTGACCTCGTCGCCGATGCCGATCAGGCCAAAGAGGTCACCGCCACGAACAACTCCAGCAACGGTGAGGCCGCGGCCTTGGAGTCGCTCAATATCGGCGTCTCCCTTCGACAGGTCGATCCCCTCGTCGCTGAGCCATCCCGGTTTCCCGACCAGCACGTCGTCGCTGGCCACGGTTGCCCGAACGCCCTTGCCGGTCACGGAGTCGAAATCATCGGGGTCCACGTATTCGACGTCTTGCTCGTCGGCGAACTCGAGGATCGCATCAGCGAGAGGATGCTCGGAGAACGCCTCTGCACTGGCCGCAGTCGTGAGTACATCCACCTCGTCGGCACCGAACGCGACGACCTCACTGACAGCGGGTTCGCCGACGGTGATGGTGCCGGTCTTGTCCAACACGATGTGGTCGATATCGGGGAAGATCTGGAACGCGTCACCCGACCGCATCAGGATGCCGCGGTTCGCCGCCTTTCCGCCGCCCCGGATGAGGGCGAGCGGTGTCGCCATCCCGAGCGCACACGGATAGCCGAGCACGAGGACCGCCAGCGCTGCGAACGCCCCGCGCTGGACGTCGGGGGCTGCCCCCCACGCGAGCGGTGCAACCACCCAGAAGAGGAACGAGAAAGCAGCAATCGTCAAGACGCCTGGGACGAAGTACTTGAGGACGCGGTCGGCGAGCTGGATGATGCCGGGCTTCATCGCCCGCGCTTCCTCAATTTCGCGTGCCACCTGGTTCAGGAACGCGTCCTCGCCGGTTGCAGTTACCTCGATGAGCAGCGTCCCGGTCTCGTTGACGCTGCCGCCGATCACCGCGTCGCCTTCGGACTTCTCCTCGGGGATGGACTCGCCGGTAGCGACCGACTCGTCGACCGTCGATTCGCCCTCGACGACGGTGCCGTCGACGGGGATGTTCTCGCCGGGCTTGACGCGGACGCGATGGCCAACGTTGAGGTCCTCGACCGGGACTTCCTCGACATCGTCGTCGTCGGTGACTCGGCGTGCTGTGTCGGGTTGGAGATCGAGGAGGCTCTGGACGGCCTGCGAGGCCCGAGTGCGGACGATGAGGCTGGTGTACTCCGAGAGGATGTGGTAGGTGGTGATGAACACGGAGACGGCGAAGAAGTGGACGGTCGGGAAGCTCGGGAAGACGAACAGACCGAGCAACCCACCGAGGAGCCCTGCGAACGCGCCTGCCTCCAGGAGGACGTGCTGGTTGAGGATACCCCGACGGAGGCTCTGGAACGCCTTCTGTTTGATGTAGCGGCCAGGCCCGAACATCGTCCCGAGCGCCAGCCCCAGCGTCACCAGATCCACTACGAGAGATGCCGACTCGAAGCGTCCCATCACTAGGATCATCCAGCCCATCAGCACAGCAACGACGATGGATGCGCCGCCGGCGAGCAGGAGGCGGCGCTTGCCGTCGGCGAGCTCGGCCTGCTGTTGCTCGTATCGCTTCGCCTTGTCCGGGTCGCGGATGGTGTACCCGAGATCCCGGAGCGTGTCCTTCACCTCGACCTCGCTCAGGCACTCATCGTCGTATTCGACGAGAACTTCCTCGTGAGCGAGACTCACGTCGACGTCCTCGACGCCGTCGGTCCGGCTGTAGGCCTTCTTGATGCTCTCGGCACAGAACGAGCAGGACATCCCCCCGACGTTGAATTGTTCGTGTGTCGTTCCCATCTTGCCTGTTGGTTATCGTGCGACGCGGATAACCATTACGACAAACGTTATAGCGGTTTCGAGATACTAATACTGCTGTCGGGAGAGTGGCGTTACTCTTACTATTGTCGTCCGCTTATGTCGTCACAAGAATGGCGCTCCTCGAATCCGACGTGCCGATCCGTGAAGTCGTGACGACGGATCCGGAGAAAGCGAAGGCACTGGAGAACGACGTTCGGGCGAAGATCCTCGATATGCTCGCGACCGATGAAATGACGATCGAGGAGATCCACGACGAGTTGCACCGTCGCGGCGAGGAGAAGGCCGAGACGACAGTGCGTCACCATGTGAACGTCCTGAAGGATGCGGGGATGGTGGAAATCGCTCGTCTGGAAGAGGCTGGTGGAGGGACACGGAAGTACTACAAGTCGAACACGCGAGTCTTCTCCTACGATCTTCCGGAAGGCGCCGACAATAACCTCGCGCAGGCGCAGTCTACCGCGTCCGAAGAATTGACTGCCCTCATCGAGACGTTGTATGCGGACCACGGTACCGAGATTGAGGCGGTTGCCCGCGAAATGAAGCCTTGCGAGTACTGCGACACCCAGCATTACGAGGAGTTCATGGTTCGCGAACTCCTGAACCGTGCCCTCATCGAATTAGGCGAGAGCGGCACGCTCGACGATGTGTTCTCGACCGAGGACTGACGCTCACTCGATACAGCAGCTCATTTTGGACGTATTCCGACGGAACGCCTGACAGGCGTGTTTGAACGCCTCGGAGAACGTTGGGAACGGGTGGACAGTATTGATGATGTCGTCAACGGTGAGACCGAAATTCACCGCCAGCGTGGCTTCCATGATCATGTCGGCGGCGCGGGGGCCGACCATGTGGACGCCAACAATCCCGTCGGTCTCGTGGTGCTTCACCACCTGGACGAGTCCATCCGTGTTCTTGACGGCCTTTGCCCGAGGGACATCTTCCATCTGAACCGTCCGGCAGGAACAGGTACCGTGTTCGTCCATATATTCACGTTCAGTTGTCCCAACGACTGCTACCTCGGGACTGGTGAACACGACTGCGGGGACTGCATCGTAGTCGATGCTGACGCCCTCGTTGCCGAAGGCGTTCTTGACGGCGTGATTGCCCTCCTTGGCGGCGACCGTCTCCAGTTCGGGCTCGCCGATCACGTCCCCCGCCGCGTAGATGTCGGAATTGGTCGTCTGGAAATGCTCGTCGACGCGAATCGCGCCATCGGATTCGGTCTCGACGCCGACTGCTTCCAAGCCGATGTTCTCACTGTTGGGCTGGACGCCGGTTGCGACGAATAACGTCTCTGCGGTGAACGCTTGCTCCTCGCCCTCGATGACAGTCTCCACAGCGACGCCCTTCTGACCAGGGTCAGCACCACTGTCGGTAGCCACATCCTGAACCTGCTGGAAGTCGTTACTGGTCACGACATCGATTCCCTCCTCATTGAAGGCTCGTTGCATCTCCCGGCCGAGCTGACCTTCCATATCTGAGAGCACGTGACCGGAGCGCTGGAGGATGGTTACGTCGACGCCGACACGGTGGAGGATCTGGCCCCACTCCAGCGCGATGTATCCGCCACCAAGGATCACGATGTTCTCGGGGAGGTCGCGCTCCTCGAGGATGGTCTCGCTCGTGTAGTAGTCGACGTCGTCGAGGCCGTCGATGGGCGGCGCCCACGGTGAACTGCCCGTCGCGACGAGCACCTTCTTCCCAGTAATGTGCGCGCCCTCGTCGGCGCCGTCGACGACCTCAATGGTCGTGTCGTCCACCAGCTGGCCGTAGCCCTCGTAGATGTCGGTCTCGAAGTGCTCGGCGACGTCGACGTAGTTCTCCTGCCGGAACCGCTCGACGAGTTCGTTGGTGCCGTCGAGTGCGTCGGCCCAGTCGACAGTCGGCTCTTCGGGATATGTGACGGCGTCGAAGGGATTCTCCGACGCTGCAGCGCCGCTCTCGGCGACGGCAAGCAGATGCTTACTCGGGACACAGCCGACGTTCACGCAGGTTCCGCCGATGGGCAAGCCGGTGTTCACCATCGCCGTCGAGAGGTCCCGTCGGCTCGCTTCAGTGATCGCGGCGAAAGCTGCGGCGCCACCGCCGAGAATCACGAGATCATAGTCGGATGTGTGAGTCATCTATACCGAAACTTTACGACGGGAAGTTCTTATACTCCAGAGTCCGAAGCTATAGAGTAGGTTGGAGGCCACGAAGCTATGGCAGATACTACTTCACCGGCGCCAACGTGCGATGTTGAGGGGACGTGCTATTGTCCGCTCACAGGAGTTATCGACACGTTGAGCCGAAAATACGCGATGCAACTCGTCAGTATCATCGGCGCACACGATTCGCTGCGGTTCGCGGAGATCGAGGCGCACCTCCCTACAGCGAGCACGTCGACAATCTCGAAACGCCTCGACGAATTCGAGGAGGCAGGGATCGTCTCACGGACGCAGTACAACGAAATTCCGCCACGCGTCGAATACGCGCTAACTGACGAAGGGGATGAGATTCGTTCGAGATTAGAACCCCTTCTTGAGTGGGCGACGGCGAACTCCTGACGTACGGATTCCAGTGAATTTCATCCCACATTTGAGGCTACTCCATTCAGGTGGGGGTGTTAGCCCCAAGACTATCCTTTCTTCGTGTGCTACTGTGACGCATGATAAACGAGGGAGCGTCTGCACCGTCATTCACTCTTCCAGGTCTCCGTGACGGAGAACAAACCGAGTACAGCTTGGATGAGACAACTGCGGATGATCGGGCTGCGTTGCTAGTTTTTTACCCATTTGATTTCAGTCCTGTTTGTACAAACGAACTGTGTGCGATCCGCGATGCAGAGTGGTTTCAGCTGACGCCGGCGCTCGATGTCTGGGCAATTTCTGGGGACAGCGTCTACGCCCACCGAGCATTCGCCGAGGAATACGGCATCAATTTCCCGTTACTTAGTGATAGTTCCGGGCGGGTTGCCGAGTCATATGATGTCTGTTATGACGAATGGGAGAACCACGAGCGCGTTCCACAGCGTGCCGTGTTCCTCATCGATTCGGAGCAAACGATTCGATACGCTTGGGCCACAGAAGATGCACTCGAGAAGCCGGATTTCTTCCCGGTTAAAGACGCTCTTGATACGCTGGAAGCGGAACGCGATGAATTCGGTCCTGATGATGTCGAATTAGTCGTCGAATATAACGAGGAACCGGAACCGCTCACGTAAACGGCTGTTTGAGGACAGTTTCAGTGAACGCCGCTCCGACAATCAGCCCATCGCCTCTTGGAACCGCTCACGCAGCGCATCTTCACGCTCCTCGAACTGGTCGACCTTCTCCTGTAGATCATCGCTGACGCGCTCGATGCTCGCGAGCGCACGCTCGCCGGCGAGCGACGCCTGCGACCCGTCGTCGCCGTCCGCCTCGAGCTGCTCCTCGTAGGCTCGCTCGACGCGCTCGATGGTACCCTCGGGGTTGAACAGGATGTCGTTGGCCGTGCGGACGTAGCCGTCCAGCGACGCACCCTCCTTGCCCTGGAAGAAGTGAGTGAGCGCGTACGTCGCGCCGGAGTGCAGCGTCCACATATCGATCTCGAACGGCGACGCAGCGTTCGCCTCGGCATCCTCGGCAGCACGCTCTGCGAGATAGTCCGGGAATCCCAGCAGGCTGTAAAACTCGGTGACGGTGAACGGGAGCTCGGAGAACTCGAGATCGATCTCCTGCGCATCTCGGATGAATTCGAAGAGGTCGTCGGCGACGAGTTCGACCTGGGCGAGAATCTCCTCCCACCAGGTCCGGAAGTCCCGAACGTCCCCGACGTGCTTGATGACTTCCTTGTCGGTGAGCGAGCGCATCGAATTCGAGCAGTACCCGTCCTGAGCGAATCCCTCGACGTAGACGGCGTGCTCACCGAAGAAGTCGTAGCCGGAGGTCACGCCCATCGTGATCGGGTCTGACCGCCCGGGCAGCCGGACTTCGAGGCCGTCGAACATCACGTCCATATGGACCTCGCCGCCGCCCCGGTAGCGCCGGATCTCGCCGAACATCACGTTCCCGAGCGGCGACCCGTCGATGGTCTCCTCGCGAAGGACCTCTTCCAAGGGCCTGTACACATCCACCGGGTTGATGATCGCGTAACTGTCCGTGGGGACGTGAAATAGTGGGTCTGCGTCGGGCTCGCCGTCTGTCGCGTGGTCGCGCGCTCTTGTCGGCTCGACCAGGGCGTTGAAGCGCTCCGTTTCGACCCACTCGTCGGAGTAGGGATTCCGGTATGCGACTGTCGTCTCGACGGCCTGCGGGAGGTCACGAATCGTCTCGGCGAAGGACTTCGGTTCGTCGACCGTTTTCTTCCGGCGGTACCAGTCGGGTAGTTCTGTATCGGTTCGTCCGTCGACGCCAGCGAACACGGTTCTGGATTCTGGGTCTTTCATTGCAGTCACCTCGAAATCGAATTCGTCGCTCGCGACGGCGCTCTCATCACGCGCCCTGCGCCCCTCTCACGGGCGCAAAAACAACCACTCTTAACCAACGCCCCGCCCACGAATCCAGTACTGTTGGTTAAACATCTGGACGGTCTCGACACCTGGCTTCGGCTCTTCAATTCACTCGTCGGCGTGGCGTCGACGGCGCACCTGTTCAGGATTCGGCACCCACGGATGTGCGTCCCAGCAGTGCAGGGCGTGCTCTTGTGCCGTGTCGAACAGCGCCTCACACGACCCACACTCGTAGGCGGTGTCGGACCACGGTTCCGTGACGAACATCGCCGTCACCGTCGATCTGACTGGATCTGGTGCGGCCGACCGCTGAACGTAATCATAGCCGATCACTGTCCGTCGACGAAGCGCCGACTGTGCCAGCCGTTCGGGCCGGTCTGCTGGGAGATACACCCAGCGGACGAACGCCTCTTCTGAGTCCTTCGCCGAGGGTTGAAGGATGAACCATCGGTTGTGCTCGTCGCGGAACAGATACCGCTCAGTGCCCCGGTTCTGGAGATAGAGCGGATCACCACGACCGGGAATCAGCCGAAGTCCCACTGACGGCGAGATCGGGGTGAGGAGTCGCTCTTCCAGTGAGAGCGAGCCGGACTCTCCGGATGATGTCTCGCTCTCGAAGTCATCAAGCGTCGCTTCGCCAGTCATGATTCGCCGGGATTCGTCTCGTCTGTGTCTTTCCCAGCTATTCGCTCGTGCCGGTCGTTGTATCGCTTGAGTTCTCGGCCGATGCACTCCAGCGCCGTGACAGCGCGTTCGATGAGCTGGTACGTTGCTCGCGAAAGTCGGAATTTCTCCATCAGTTGGCCTCCTCTGGCTCGACGAGGTCGTTACTCTCAGCGACGAGTGCCTGAACGGCAGAGACAGGGTCGTTCTCGACCGGAAGTGTTCGATGGTCAAGCGGGGCGGGATACGCCCGGTCCCCCTGCGCACAAAGTATGATCAACCACTCTTCGCTCCCTTTGGCGCGGACGACGTAGTGGTCGATATCTCGACGTTGGAAGACTGTCCGATCTGTCCGGCTCACCGCACTCCAATTCGCCGGCAGTGACGATGACGGCGCCCCACCATCTGGCGTGAGTGCTCGGTACTCTTCGAATTCGGCGAGTGCCGCCTCGATATCCTCCCCGGTGAGGTGCCAGCAGTCGGCCGGGCCATCACACACCAGCTGACTGACCACGTCGTTGCGGAACTGGATGTAGTGTTGCTGGGCGACAGTTTCGTTGTCGGTGTAATCGAGGAGGAGCACACAGGCGAGCTGTGCCGGTCCGCTTCCCGTATAGCCCCAGTCGAATTCCGCCGGGCTATGCCGCACGAGACCGAGACTTCGATTTGGGGAGAGGCGTTCGTGTGCGGTGAGGTTCAGGACCACTGGCGTTCCGTCGACACGCATTCCGACGTACTCAACGCAGTCTGCACTCGCCTGCCATCGCTCACTCGCATCCTGTACGACTGCTCGTGGGTCGGTAGTCGAATTCATCTCCATCGGTTGCATGCGGGCGTTCGGATTCCCCGCACCCTGCTGGGGGTCGAAAAACTACCACCGGCTATTAACCCCTCAGCGTCGCTTCAAAGTTAGAACTCAGACTATTATAGTTCAAACTATAACATTTCTACAGATAACTAATCAATAGGGACTGTTTATTCTTCGAATAGACAGCGAGCGGCTGCATCGTCGCCAGCGAGGGTCTGCTGATCCTCGTCCGTATCAGCGAAGAGTGTTGACTGATCTCCTTCGGTTGATTGCTCAACTGCGGGTCGATCGTCGACGCCGAACACACTGGCCTCGGGCCGATCAAGACGTGAATCCCGGTCGCGATGATCCACGTCAGCACCGAAGTCCTCGAGTGAGGTCTCGACGCTCGTTTCAGTTACTTCGAGTTGGCCATCGTCGCCGAATGCGGTCTGTCGTTGAATTTCGATCTCGGCTTGATCGCTCATCTCATTCGAGCCTCCACCCACCGAGGCTCCGACAGACATCCCCGAGTGCTGCGTCAATTGTCTTCTGCGCGAATTTCGCTGGCCCGATCTTTGAGCCGGCGAAGAATCGGGATCCGTTGCTGATTCGCATTCTCGTAGGCGACGCAGGCTCGCAGCGTCTCCATGTCATGAATCGTCGCGATACCAGCATTGATGAGACGGGTATTTGGCGGTT
This sequence comes from Halorubrum trueperi, assembly GCF_042662525.1. Taxonomy (NCBI): domain Archaea; kingdom Methanobacteriati; phylum Methanobacteriota; class Halobacteria; order Halobacteriales; family Haloferacaceae; genus Halorubrum; species Halorubrum trueperi. Next base: position 81,613 of record NZ_JBHSXI010000026.1, on the reverse strand, counting down.
CGAGACGCTGTTTCGGTGTGAGAGCGTCTGATTCGACGGATAGATCTGACGAATCGCTCATTTTTGTTCGCCTCCGCTCTCTCAAGGCGGCAACAAACAGCGGCCAGGCCCCTCCCAGTCGAAGAAATCTCCTGTCAGAACTCCACGTCAGTTTGGCGGTAGTTCGCGTCAGTGTCGACGCTGTCGTACATACGGCCGAGCATGTCGAGCGCTGACTGGAAGTGCGCGTAGTGCTCGTTTGCGAACGCCACAGTTTCTTCGAGTGGGATGACAGGCCGTCCGTCGACCATCTCGGCCTCGATCTGTGGCCGCGGCTTGAGTACCACCTGTATCGAACCATCGAGGTCGGCAGCAGGCAGGCGTTCTTCCGCAGTCGGGATTTCGAACCGATCGAAGAACGCCGTCCAGGCATCGAGGTCAGACTCGTGGACGGCGATGAACAGCGGATAGTCCTCTGGGTCGCGAGCGACCTGGTAGCCACCGCGAGTCCAGACGTAGACCGCATCGATGCCAGTGTATGCATACTCCATCCCCGTGAACTGCGGGAGGACATAGGCTTCTGAGATTGACGGCGGCGAGATGTCCGCTGACGCTGTCAGGAACTCGAGACCGGCGTCTCGGAGCGTCTGATCGATGAGATGAAGCCCATCGTCGTACGCGACGTATCCCGCCTCCTCGAGGCTATTCACGACGCGACGGATCGTCTCCCGGTTCTCGTCGATCTTCCGCGCGACGCCTGAGATGGAATCGCCTGGATCAAGCGCGAGGATAACCTTGAGTTCCTTCTCACCGCACACTTCGTACATCCTGCGGCTACACAATTCTGTGCAATAGTCAAAAAAGTACTATTCGTGTGGGTCGGCTGGCTGGATCTGGCGAGTGTCCTCAGCGAGGTCGTGGATATACTCGCGGAGGGTTTCCATATCCTCGCGGGCGTCTTCGAGCGTCTTACCCTTCACTTTGGCCGTGATCTTGTCTTGATCGCGGGTGCCAGTACCGCGAGTGAGTTTGACGGTGAGTGAGACGCCGACATCGCTTCGCTCGACGTACTCGGTTGGCACCTGACGCTCACGGTTCTGTTGCGATTCTGAGTCCACACGAGGCTGCTGAGTGTGTTCTGACATTGATTGCGCTCTGTGATCGTTAGTTGACGGACGGTGCAACTGGGTCGTCGACTATCTCATGAAGGGTAGCATCTATCTCGCGTCCGGTGAGTCGCCAGCAGCCGTCGGGTCCTGTACACTCTAGCTGGCTCACTACTTCGGTCTTGAACGCCTTGTACTCCGAAAGCGCTACCTCCTCATCGTCGGTGTAATCGAGCAGGAGGGCGAGTGCGAGTTGGGCCGGCCCGCTGCCACCATATCCCCATTCGAAGCCCGAAGGACTGTGATTTGCCAGCTCGAGACTCCGCTCTGGCGTGAGCTGTTGTTGGTCTGATTGCTTCTCGACGATGGCGCGGCCTCGACGACGGTAACCGACGTAAATGACGTCGGGATCAGCCGTGGTCCGTGACTGTACGTGTGAGCGTGGGTCGCTGATTCCACTCATAGGTTGGTTCGCGGGAGGCTCGTTTGATCACCCCCGCACCCCTCTCGGGGGTTCATAAACAGGACGGCGAAGCGTTCGGCAACGTATTTGACAGTTGCAACGTACTGTCCAGGTATATCGGAATGGCTGTACTGGACGACCTCTCAGGGTTCGAGTTCGAGGACGTAATAGAGGATGTCTTCCGCAATCTCGGCTACGAGAACGTCCGTCAGGCCGACCGAACCGCCGACGAGGGTCGCGACGTTATTATGGAGGAGGTCGTCGACGGCACCCGGCGCGCGATCATCGTGGAGTGCAAGCACACGGGGACGGTCGGACGGCCGGTCGTCCAGAAGCTCCACTCAGCAATCGCGACCTTCGACTTCGACGGCCCCAAACGCGGGATGGTCGTCACGACCGGCCGGTTCACGAACCCGGCTCAGGAGTACGCCGACCGCCTCCAGCAGAACGACGACCCCCATCCAATCGAGCTGCTCGATGGCGAGGACCTCCGGGAGATCGCCGACGAGATCGGCCTCGACCTCTACAACGGTCGCATCGAGATTCTCTGCGACGAAACGCTACGTCCCTACGACCCGGCCGCCGACGTCGACGCGGCCGTCGAAGAGGCGTTCCGCGACGTCGAGAACATCGAGGCCGCCGACCTCCCAGACCCACACTCATCGGTGACGTTCCGGCCGGTGGTGGCGGTCACCGCGGACACGAACGTCGTCTTCGAGACGTCGGTGGGCGTCATCCACCGGATTAACGATCGGACGCGATTCGTTGCCCACGCCGAACGCGGGCAGCCGCAGGTCGTCGACGAGGACGTCGCGACGCTGGTCACCGAGAACCTCCACGCGACGGTCGATCTCGACGCCGAGCAGTTCGGAGAGGTGTTCGACGACGTCGAGGAGCGGCGGTTCGGCCAGACTCAGACGGAGTACAAGGAGTGGGCCGTCGAGCGGCTCCAGCAGCACCACACGAAAACGGTCACCTACACCGGCGACAACAACGTCACCTACAACAAGACCTGCGAGCCGAACCGCTCGGACATCTCCGTCCAGTCGATCGAGCCGGTGTACCTTCCCGAGGTTCGGCACACCACCGACCACCAGAAGTACACCTATCCCTATGAGTACTACGCGGCGGGCCCCTCACGAATGACCGCCGAGGACGGCATCCATCGGTGCGTCCACTGTGACACGAGCGGCATCGACGAAACGTACACGTACTGTCCGAACTGCGGGGCGATCGCCTGCACCAGCCACACGAAAACGGAGCGGCTGGAAGGTGAGTCGATCTGTACGGGCTGTGCGGTGACGGAACGGTTCGCGCTGAAGACGAAGTACTTCTACGACGAGGAGAATCTCGAGGCGTTCCGCGAGGAGTACGCCGAAATGCCGCTTCACGAAAAGGCGATGGAGAACAAGTGGCTGGCCGGGGGGAGCGTGGTCGCGACGCTGCTGCTCATCGTCGGACTACTCGTCATCGGCGGCATCATCTAAGCGGCCTCGGTGTTCACGCCGGCTCAGCGACCAGCTCTTCGAGCGCGTGCTCAAGCGGGCCGTGGAACTGCCAGCTAGCCCGCTCGAAGGCTTCCTCGGTCGGCCCATCCCAGCGCGGGAATGCGGAATGACCGCTCACTTTGACTGTCCACTCGGTCGGCTCGTCGAACGGGTTCTCCGTCGGGAGTTCGACGACGTAGAGGTACTCCTCGTCGCCGTGGATGCCGTCGGCCGGATTCTCGACGCCGTGGCCCAGCAGGAACAGCGGCTGGTCCAGGTGCTCCATATTGGACGGCTCGAGGAGATCCGCTGGCTGAGCCGCGTCGATCGTTCGCTCTGGGTCGCCATCCAGGTAGAGGTCGACCGTCGAGAGCTTGTCGAGGAACACGAAGGTCGCCGCCGTGTAGCCCGGTCCCCGCTCTGCGCGGGTCGCATCGAGAAGCTCTTTCAGTTGTGCGAGATCCCGGAGGACGCTCCCGGGATACCCGTCCGAATGCCGGTACACCTGCGCGACGCGGTCGGCGCTGCCATCTGTCTCACCGGTCTGTTCGACTCGTTGGACGAATCGGAGTTGGCTCCGTGTCGACATCGGTACTCGCCGGCGCGTGTGCGCCGGCACCCATCGCCGGCGCTGAAACAACACCACACAGTCGTAGCGGGATTGCAATCCGCTACGCGAGATGTGACACCTCGTCTGGTTCCTCCACGTCGTCGAATTCACCACGCTCGACCGGCTCCCAATCCTCCCCAGGTGCTGGACTCCACCAGTCGATCTCATAGGCACCCGGTGCACCGAGGATTTTTGCCCGTGCCGAGCCGTCAGGCAGGTCGCGGCGGAGCTTCTCGTCGACGTGAAGGTTCCACGTTGAGTCGGTGTCGAAGCACGCGAGCACAGCCTCCTCGTAGCCACGGTCTTCTCGAGACTCTTGGAGGACGACCTGCGTGTTACAGTTCTTGCAGAACACTCCCTCGAAGGGAATGTGGGTGAACACTTCCTGCCCGCAGACGGGACACCAGAGGAACTCGAACAGTGCCTCGCTGTGTCGGTCGAGTACTTCGAGACTCATTGTTGGACCGACCCGGTTCGACCGGGTCACTCTCTCCGCCCCGGCCGAAAAACACCCTGCGTGTGTACGTCCTCAGCGTTCAGGGCCGTAGACGATGCGCGAGGGGGCTTCGTACCCACAGTCCGGACAGTCGTACCAGCGCTGTACCGTCGCTCCATCAGCTGTCTTCTCACCGACGAGGACGTCGTCGTTTGGACACTCCGGACAGTTCAGTTCGGGCGCTGGCCGCTCCCGAAGCGCATCCCGGAACGTTGTCGCCTCCTTCGTCTCGAAGCCTCGCGACCAGATCGGGTAGCCGTCGACGAGGATCGCTCCGCGCCACTTGTACCGGTATGAATCCGGCGCCCGGTGTAGAACAGCTCGCGCTCCAGTCTCGGTGTTTCGATACGCGAGTGTTGGTGAGCGACTCTCTCGTGACCAGTTGGTGATTCGTGGCATCGTTGGTCAGAAATGAACGTCTGCGGGGACGATCCAGAGCGTCTGGCTGTCCTCGTCTTCCTCGAGGACTCGGTCGAGCTGGCCTCGATGCCGAATCCCCTGGGCGTGCTGGTCGTACATCGGGATTGAGGGCCCTTCGTACGCGCCGACCTGGTGGAACGCGTGGCGGGCGAGGTCCTCGTCGCGCATGATCGCCTCGTCGCTGAGCTCGTCGAGCGCCTCCTTCACGCGGTCGAGATTCCGCTGAAACTCCTCTTTCGTGGCCTTCCAAGCCCGGTCGAGCAGTTCACCGCCCTCCTCTGAGTTGATGGGGGCCGCCGTCGGCAGGTCACCCCAGCGGGCCTTCCCGGCGACCGTCGTGTCGTCTTCATCGAACGTGACGTAGTAATCAAACACGGCGCAGCCGTGGGGATTCGCGCCGACGAGACGGTCGAAGACTGCTTTCCCCTCGACCAGGGCGTCGTGCTGTGTCGGTGCTTCCACCAGCGCGTAGATGACCATATGCATCTGGTTCACCTCGGAGTGCCGACTCACCGGGCGCCGCTCGGCGCTGTCTGCTCGGTGCGCCGGCACCCATCGCCGGCGCTCGAAAAACCTCGCTTCGGGAGACCGCGTTCAGGAATCGGCAGTCTGCTCGACGGTGATCGTCAGGTCGCCCGACTCGTAGTCGGCCTCGAAGTCGGTGCTGAACGCGTCGGAGTCGTAGGCGGCGTGGTAGGCACGGTGCAGTTCGAGCGACCCGGTCGCCTTGAAGTGGAAGAACGCGGCCGCCGTGTAGGGTTGGCTCTGGGTTTCGATCTGCGTCTCGACAGAGGCCGGGAGCGCGATTTGTGGTGTGTCCGTATCGATACTCGTAGCGAACGCCTTCGCTTCCTCGACGGTCGCCTGCGAATGTGCGGGTGTCTCGCCGGTGAGCACGTTTACCGGCGTCTCGGTATCGTCAGTGAACAGGACATCGTGGAAGGTGCGCGTCCCGAGGACTGCGTCGGGACTTAACTCGCAATCGTGGAGTGGATCGTCGTCTGGATTCTCGGGCATCAAATCAGAGCCTGCGGTGGGGCTCAGTCTCTACTGCCCCAGACAAACTGCAAATTGTCTCGATAGAGCGCAGGAAAGTCGCGAAAGAGGAGCGTCCTGCCCGCACTTCCCGCCGCAGAGTCAGGTGTCGGAGAACCGATCGGGCTCGATTCGCGACAACCGCATCGCGTTCCCGGTGACACCGAGGCTCATCCCCATATCACCGACAACGACCGCCAACGCAACGCTGACCAGCCCCAGTGGCACGCCCAGCGCGAGCAGGAACTTCACGCCGAGACTCGCCCAGATGTTCTGCCGGATCACCCCGTTGGCCGTATGCGACAGGTCGTACAGGTACGGGAGTTTCCCGACGTCGTCGCCCATCAACGCAATATCGGCCGTCTCGAGAGCGGTGTCGGTGCCGGCCGCGCCCATCGCGATGCCGACCTCCGCGGTGGCGAGCGCGGGCGCGTCGTTGATGCCGTCACCGACCATCGCGACATCACCGTACTCTGCCTGTAACTCCTCGACAGCGTCGACCTTCTCGTCGGGCAGGAGTTCTGCGCGATACTCGTCGACCCCGACCTGCTCGGCGATTGCGCGGGCGGTGCCCTCGTTGTCGCCGGTGAGCATCACCACGCGCTCGACGCCCAGCTCGTGCAGGCGTTCGACGGCCCGCTTCGAGGCCGGGCGAACCTCGTCGGCGATGGCGATCGCACCCAGCAGTTTCGACTCCGTCCCGACGATAACGACAGTCTTGCCCTCCCGCTCCAGCGCGGAGAGGGCATCCTCGGCGAACGCCCCGTTCTCGCCCTCGGTCGCCTCTTCCGTCATAACGCCGCCGTCCGTCTCGCGGCGTGCCCGAGCGAGGTCGAAGCCCAGTTCCTCGAAGAGCGCGGGCTTGCCCGCATAGTACGTCTCGCCGCCGATCTCGCCGCGGATGCCCTTCCCAGTGAGGCTCTCGAAACCCGTCGGGTCGGGCAGGTTGCCCACGCCCGCCTCCTCAGCACGGGCGAGAATCGCCGTAGCAATGGGATGCTCACTGCGCTGCTCCAGCCCAGCGGCGCGACGGAGCAGATCGTCCTCCGTAGTGTCACCCACCGGAACGACGTCGGTGACGGCGAGTTCGCCCTTGGTGAGCGTCCCGGTCTTGTCGACGGCGACGGCGTCGACCTCGCCCATCGCTTCCAGGTAATTTCCGCCCTTGATCAGGACGCCGTTCTTCGCGGCGCTCGTGATGCCCGACACCACCGAGACGGGTGTGGAGATGACGAACGCACACGGGCAGGCGATCACCAGCAGCGTGAGCCCACGGATGAACCACGTCTGCCAGTCGCCCGCGAAGGTGAACCCGTAACCGGCTAGGTCCACCGCCACCGGATCAGCGATAACCAGCGGCGGGATAGCGGCGGTCAGGATTGCCAGCACGACGACGAGGGGTGTGTAGTAGCCGGAGAAGCTGTCGACGAACTGCTCAGACTCGGTCTTCTTCGCCTGTGCGCCCTGTACCATTTCGATAATACGCGAGAGCGTCGAATCGCCAGCGGTCGAGGTGACCTCTACCTCGAGGTACCCCTCTTCGTTGATCGCGCCGGCGTACACCTCGTCGCCGGTGGTCTTGTCGACGGGGACGCTCTCGCCCGTGATCGGCGACTGGTCGACTGCACTCTCGCCTTCGATGACCGTCCCGTCGAGCGGAATCTTGTCGCCAGGGCGGACGACGACGGTCTCGCCAACGTCGACCTCCTCGACGGAAACGGTCACTTCCTCACCATCGCGACGGACGGTCGCCTCGTCGGGCGAGAGTTCCATCAGCTCGCGCAGAGAATCCCGTGCCCTGTCCATCGCATAGTCCTCGAGCAGTTCGGCGATGCTGAACAGGACGGCCAGCGTCGCGGCCTCGACGAAGTAGCCGATGCCGGTTGCGGCGATGATCGCTGTCCCCATCAGGAGGTCGATGTCGAGGCTTCGGTTCTTCGCGGAGTAGTACCCGCTGCGGACGACCGGGATGCCACTGGCCGCGACGGCACCGAGGAACAGGACATCTGCGATGTGTAGCGGGTAGTCGAGGATGCTCGCTATCGCGACGTTCTGGCCGGTGAGAAGGAACTCGAAGACTAGACCAAGGATGACGAACGCTGCGCCGAGCCACGTCTTCTTCGCGCGAGAACTCGTCCAGACCTCCGAAGGTGGCGCGATATCGACGCCGTCGGCAGACTCGTCGGTTTCGTCGTCTGCTCCGCCGATCACGTCATAGCCGGCGGCTTCGATCGCCGCGACGACGTCGGCTTTGGTAGTCCGGTCCGGATCGTACTTGATGGTAGCTGTCCCGGTGGTCGGCTGGAGCGTGGCCTCAACGACGCCGTCGACGCGCTGGAGGCTCTTGTCGACTTTTTGCGCACACGACGGACAGTCCATCTCGGGGACCGTGAGACGGGCAGTCAACTCCCGCTGCCCGCCGCCGTTCGGTGGTCCCGCTGTATCCACATCGGAATTCTCTGTCATCACCTCACGGTAGGAGCGGGAGTTCGATATGTCTTTGTTGGAATATTCCAACCGCGGTGTCAGTGCGATGCCAGCCGTTCTTCCGCTACCCGCTCGCCGGCGACGTGTTGCTTCGCCAAATGTTCTTCCGCCCGACGGAGCCGGTAGGTAAGTGTTGACCGAGGCACGTCGAGATGCTCGGCCAACTCGCCGACATCGACCTCGCGGGGCGACTCGTAGTAGCCGTGTTCGACGGCGGCTTGGAGGGCGGCTTCCTGCGCCGGGGGTAATCCGCTCGGTGTTTCGTCGCTTCCTCCAGCTGCTGTCGTCGTGTCCGCGGTGCGGAGCATCTCCATCTGAGCGCATTCTTCGACGGCAACCTCGAGGGAGTCGAAGAATGCCGCCACGTCGCCGTCGCCCGAGTGGATGAGTCGCCACGTGTAGTGGCGGCCCTCATGACGGGTCTCGAACAGCACGCCGTCCCCGAGATGGTCGCGGGCGATGTGGGGAACCGAGGCGCAGGTGGGGGTTCGCTCCCAGTCGGAGTAGAGGACGAGCGTGTCGTCCGTGCGGTCAAGGACGCGGGTGGTCTGGGTGGCGCCGCAGTCCTCGGTGGCGAGACAGTCGGCGTAGTAGTCGCTGTTTCGAAACGCGTCCTCGATGGCGTCGAGTGCGTCCGGAGTGCCGGTGGCATGGTCGACTCGCCAAAGTTGGTCGGCAGTCGCGTGCAACGAAAGCGAGCGGACACGGGCGTCGGGGTAGTCGGCAAGGGCATCCGCCACCCTATTGCACCCCGGCTCGTATTCGAGGGCGAAGACGAGTTCGCGCATACCCCGTCTACGGCCTCCTCCGACATAACCAATGGCACGGGACTACGTCTACTGGTGAGCATCAGATCACGTCGTTCGGGTCGTGGACCTCCTGCATTCGCTGCGCTTCGGCCGCGTATTGGTCCTGGAGATCGGGGTCATCAACCGTGCCGAGATTGCCGGGCCCCGCATCGACTGCCGCTGTCGTATCTCGAATATCGGTGAAGGACGTGAGTGCCCGCTCTTTCCGATAATACTGTTTGCCGTCGGGTGTCGCGTAGGTGAGGATGATTAGGTTCTGTTCATCATCGGAGTAGGTACGTTCGACGAGCCATACTCGCACCTCGTCATCAGCCCGATCTGACATATCCAGACGTTCGTGGGGACTCAGAAAGGGATTGGCGTTATAATCGGTCGACTGACGCAGTTTTCGACGGTGATTCACCACCAGGGATGCGCAGTTCCTGGCGCTCGCCGACCCACTCGCCGAGCTTCTGTGTGAGGTACTGGCGAGCGGTCGACTGGGTGAACACACCCTTGTCGAGCATATCGCCGACGACGTCTTTGAGGGCCGCGAACTGTCCCTGCAGGTGGCCGTCGCCGACCGGCTCGCCGTCGTACCAGCGCACCGTCGCGAGCGCGCCGTTCCCGACCGTCTCTCCCTGTTCGACTGTCTCCGAGTCGTACTGGAGGCCGAACCATAGTGTCCGGTAGGCGGCTACCTCGAATGTCGTCGACACCACGAAGAACGCCTCGTGGTGGAGATAGTCGAGATGGTCCGCGACGATCTCGTCGAGGGTAAGCCCGGTGGCGCAGGGCTTCGGCTCGACGACCGTCGACGGGCGATCTTCACCGGCGAGGTAGCCATCGACGGCATCTACCTCGAGGCCATCGGCCAGTTCCGCCAGCAGCTGTTTCGCCCACTTCGAGTCGGTGTCGTCGCCACCGAACGGTGTTTCAGCCGATATTCGGTGCTTGAGCTTGAGATTCGCTGCACCCCAATGAGAGTAGTGGAGCGTGTACTGTCCGTCAGTTCGTTCGTACGCAACGAGTGCGCGGTGGCCCATTGAACAATCACCTCGGAGGACGACCAACGACTGGATCGCCCCGCACCCCTCCCGGGGGACGAACAACGCTACTCGTCGATCGGGTCGGGGAAACTGAGGTCCGCGTACAGGACCTCACCGTCGCGGATGATGTACCGTTTGGCCAGCACGGGAAAGCGGCACTTAGTAAATCCGGCTGTCTGGATGTCGAATTCTTCGTCCGGTTCGAGATATTCTGCGAGCGACCGGAGGAACTCGTGGGTGACGATGCCACCGTCGTAGTCAGGAAGCCCGTTCTCACGAGCCTCGTACACGTCGAAGCTGTCGTAGCCCCAGATGATCAGTTCGCCGTCGTCGTCCACCTCCCAGTTGAGCGTCCCGAAGCAGTGGTTCTCACAGAGTTCGCGGACTGCCTGTGGATCCGATACGAGCGCGCCGGTCGATGTCGTTGCGGCTTGGAGTGTTGCCATGGGTTGTTCTCGGGAGCGGTCTCGCGCCCCCGCACCCCTTCAAGGGGGCGAACAACCGCTCACGCTGTGACGGCCACAGGATACTGCGTTGCCGACGCGTCGTGCTGTCAGGATTCTTCTTTAGCGTCACCGTCCCTCGTCGTATTCGGTTGGGTGAGAACATCCACCTGCTCGAGGAGCGTCGTCGCGGTGCTAATTCGCTCTCGATCAGCGGGCCCCAATTGGTCGGCGTCGATACTGGAGAGGCTGCTAAGCGCGCGGTGGAGTCGATAGCCTGGGGTGTCTCGTGGGTCCATGTGTGCGCCTCCGCCAATTTACGGCGCGAAAAAACACCGGCGGGCAGTCAGCGGGGCGGTCCGGGAGTGATCTCGAACTAGCCTCCAATTAACCAACAGGACGAATCGATATCGGGATTAGTTGGTTAAACTGTCACCGTCTCTATTGACCGGCTTCGGGTTCGGGCCCATAGCGAGGTGTCCCGCACCGCTGACACTCCCACATGGGCTGCCCGGTCCACTCGTCGTCGGGGATAGCCTCGAATTCGCGAAATCGATGCTTAGTCTCCCGATCACACTCCCGACACTCGAGGTGAGTTCTGTTTGGGCGCTCGCGTCGTGGCTGTTCGGTATCGGTCTTGCCAACGGATTCCTGGAGCGCAATCGCCGGCACCAGCCAGAGGTCGTCGTCTGCGTCCTCACGTAGGCTTGCAAGACGATCTTCGGAGTGAACCCCACTCCCGGTTTCCTCGTAGAGGAACGTCGTGTGCTCGCCGTCGTGACAGGACTGCGTCGTCTCTGTCCACGCCGTCCGCTCACGAGCAGCCGCGAGCAGCTGATTACCACATTCAGACGTGACCCGTGTCGCCGAGGGGAGCGAGGGCCACTGATCGACAAGCTGTGGGGCCGGTTCTTCGTCGAGATCATAGATTAGCTTGCAGTCATCGACTACTGGGTCATCATCTGCCCTCGCGAGGAGGGTGGCCGCAGCAGATCCCTTCGCGACGGCGCCGTAGAACGTCGACGCCTCAACGAGCAGCTGGATGACGTGGAGGAGAGTCCGTTCGGCATTCGACGTGCCCTGCTCGTCGGCTGCTTCGAGATGGTTCGTGAGACAGAACCGGCACTTCGACTGGCCAGCGGGGATCGACGCTCCACAGGAATCGCACTCGGTCGCAGCTGCTGTCGGGTCGTCTGGATAGCCTGCGTCGACGCCACCAGAGCGTTGCCGCCGGAGCTCACCACTACTACTGGCGAGTTGGTCGTCGGGAACGTGGGTCGCTTCGCCGAGCGGTCGGAGGGCTTCGTAGTCGGCGTACTGGTCGGTCATAGAGTGATCTGGCCGTATCATGCTTCGTCTTCGGGTTTAAATAATGGCTCTCACATCAATCAGCCTACAGACATACAACCGAAAATCAGCAGTGTGGGCGTTAGACAGCCAGTTCGTCCAGCGCATCGCGGTGGGTCCGCACGGTGACCACCGAGACGTTCGCAACGTCAGCGACGTCTGACTGGGTGAGCCACATTCCGTCTTCGCGTCCGGCCTTGTACAGACAGGCTGCAGCGAATCCGGATGGCCGAACCCCCGTTGTTGCTCCGGTCGATTCGGATGCTTCCGCCAACTGCCGAGCCCGCTGCCGGATCTGATCGGAGACGTCGAGCTCCGAGGCCAACTGCGGAACGAACGCACTCGGCGTCACGGGCTGGGCTGGCAGGCCGAGTTCCGTATTCAGCGTCGTGTATGCGTTCGTCACCCGCGATTGCTCGACGCGCGCCGACTCGGTGATGTCGTCGAGCGTTCGCGGCCGCCCGTTGCACCGACACGCTCCGTAGACACTCGCGGCGGCCATCGCCTCGATTGAGCGGCCCTGCAGGAGATCCTCGTTCTGAGCGCTGCGGAATAGCTGGCAGGCCTGGTCACGGATCGTCTCGGATAGTTCGAGCGCACTACTGATCCGGCGGACTTCACTAAGCCCGTGTGCGAGGTTGCGTTCAGCTTTCGACTGAAACCGCCCACGGGTCTGTTCACGCCGCATCCGGAACAGTCGGCGTCGCTTCTGCTCGGAGAGGCTGTTCCCGTTCGCATCGGTCCCGCGGCCGATCTCCGTCGACAACCCTCGATCGTGTCGTGCCGCCGTCAACGGAGCGCCCGTGCGCTCCCGTTCGTCGTCGAACGCCCGCCACTCTGGCCCGTGGTCGATCCGCTGCTCGTCGATGACAAGGCCACAGTCCTCGCAGACGGTTTCGACTGTGTTGGTGGTGACCCGGCCGTCGCACTCGGGACATTGGTTAGGGTTCGACTCCGTCTGGACGTCCTCGTCGAAGTCAGTTTCGTAGATGTCTCTGATTGCCATCGTTCTCACCGTGTTCAGGATACTCGCCAGTACAGCGAGCCCCTCACCCATTGAGGGGATAATAGACTCTCACAAGGCCGAAGGATCTACGCCGAGAGTTGAGCTGATTGAATCGCACCGCCTTGTCTCTCTACAATCAATTGCACGTACTATATACGACATTTTTTGGACAGTATAGAACGACTCAGGGTGAATCCGAGATCATCCAAAAAATAGCCATTTAGCCATTCGATTCCTCAGGTGCTGTGACACCCCCCACGTCTACTAGCTCCGAATATCCTAGTTGAGACTGTTACTCGAACCTATTATCACGCGGTTCGAGGTTGTTCAACTCAGTGTAACGGTCACGTTCACCTGGCGGTGTGAATTCGTGGAAAATGAGGCGCCGAAACATCGTGAGCGCTGCCTCGAAATCAGTGAACAGGTCGTCGAACGGGACGTTCACGCGGTCATTATGCACAACAGCGTTCCGTGTTCCGACGTAAAAATACGCGTTATTCCACTCCGTTGACTCATCGAATCCGGTTGAGAATGATGCGAGGTCATCCACCGGGACACCGAGCTCGTCTGCTAGATTCGCAATCACCGCATCAGTGTCACCCTCAACATCTTCGTCGAAGGCAGCGTACCGCCGGGCGAGCGTTTCGATAGCAGACGCGATTGATGCGGTCTTCGCATTTACTGTCCGTTCCTGGAGTAACGCATCGAAGTACCACGACAGGCACTCACGGTACTTGTACTCTTCTACGCGGCCTACGAACCGGTCATATCCGTGGTCGAGGAACACGAACGGATCGTTCGCCCGTACAATATTCCGCCCAGTGAATGCCGAGCCCATGTCAGCCCGCCACGTTGAGAACCATTTCTCGAATTGCCATGCTGGTTCCTCGCCGTCGATAGCTGTAATAGTTGCTCGGATTGGGGCTGGCATGGTACCTTGCGTGAATCCGAGTAACCACGCAATCGGTTCGATTGTACAGGCCGCGTGATTGACTTGGTGTACTGGCGAACCGTTGACTTCCTGCGTGATCGTCAACGTCCCAGTGCGGAGCTGTCGATGCCATTCTTTAATTTTCCCGATCCGGTCTTCAGTATCCGGGAGTTCAGCTCCGTATACTTCGAACCTATCACGTTCGAGTAGCGGAGTGTCGTTACTACGCGGCAAATATGCACTCGGCGGATCGAAATTTAGCATATCGAACCGGATTGTCACGGAACTTCCAACGATCGCTTCGTCGTCCGGTGCGGTCGTCGTCGTAACAGTCCCGGCTCGGAATCCTATCTCATCATCCTGCTCGTGGTGCTGGTCGGGGATATTTGGTGTGATGAACCCATCCGTGATTTCGATTCGGCCACCGGTCTGTTGGTCGGTTCCGGTTGCATCATGCATTTCCAAGTCTGTCCCGTCTGCTCGGTGCTGTAGGAACAACTCCATCCCACGCTCTCCCCCGGCTGTGTCCGTGACTGCACCGGTTATACGCCCGTCTTCCGTGAGGACAACGCGCACCGTGTCGAAATAGTCGTGCTCGGCGATGTCAATCGTTCGCTCGTCGATTGCGTCGGTGAACATCCAACGTATCTACCGGATCTGAGGCCTGTATCGCTGTAAATATACGCGTCACCACTCTTGGAAGAACGTACCTGTCTTCGGACTCATACTGGCAGTGTTACCCGTTCTGTGGTTCGGTAAAGAACCCGACGTTAATCCCGTCGAACGCCCCCCACGGCTCTCGTTCTCCGAACTGAATTTTCACACCGATCCACGACGAAGCCTCACTCGAATCTAATTCCGGATCGCGGAGTTCGGTAACACCGTCAATCCCGTCGGATTCGATTGCTTCGATTGCTTCATCCACGGTAAACGTGGAGGGGGCTGGTGCGAACTCCCACGTTTCACCGTCATCACCTCGCCGTTGTTCGACTCCGTCCACATCAAGTTCGAGGCGTGCTCCGGAGAGCAGTAACCGTTCTTCTTGCTCCGGGTCTCGGTTAGCGTTTCCTCTGATGTTTTGTAACGGTGCTGCCCAGTTTCTCACGACAACTTGCATGTGCCCGGTTTCTTCACCGATACCGTGTAATTCGGCTAAGAATTCCTCGGCTGTGTTCCTGTCCAAATTCACGTCTTGGTACTCTTCGTAGAGGTGGTAATGCTCGTCTGTGTACAACGGGGGGAATGGGATACGAGTCTGCGTGGCTTTTTCGATTCTATGAATGTATTCGATGAACTCTCGGTCAGTCGGTTCAGGGACTTGGATCCCTTCGAACGGCGTGTCGACTGTTCCGGTTTCCACGTTGTCCGGCCCCGGTGGATCAACTTCGATTTCTGTGAACCCGTCAGATTCGCGGATTTCGAGTAAGTCAAGGTACTGCCCGACGCTCAGAAGTTCCGGTTCAACGCTGAAGTGGAAGTGACCGGTCCCGAGCTCACGGAATACGCGGTCGATTGTTTCCAATTCCCCGGTGACACGGATCGGGTGATCCTCGGTTGGTTCTGCAGCGAGAGCGAAATCGAATTTTACGGTGCCACTGGAGTGGGAAACTGAGCACACGAGTTCGACGGTCGCTCCGTCTTCTAATTCGAACTCTCGGATCGTGTCTGGGACCGCGTCGCTCGGAATAATGACGGTACTGTCCGGGTTCTGGATTAAGTAGTACTCGTCGTCGTTTGATCGTTGCTCGTCCGGATGCTTGTAAAACTCGGGTGGTGTTCCTTCACCAGTGCTGCTAGTTGTTGATTCGTACACGTGCTGGTAGAGTCGGTGGACACGATCGGCAATATCGAGTGACCAGCGTTCTAGAAATGATGCTGGGACGGTGAGGATGTACGGGTCACCGCCTTCATCGCCGGTGGTTTTGCAGAGAAATGAGATGTACGGGTCGTCAACGGAGACGTTTACTGGCGCAATCGCCGAATCATTCTCTCCGGGATCTTCCCTCTCACCGTCAGCGTCCCCGTCATGTTCTGAATTACTCGTTGGATCCGTGTCGACCGTACTGGCACTACCACACTCGGCATTGCCCTCATTATTTCCATCGTCACTGCCAGTGGCAGACCTCAGACTGGCTGTGTCGAACGTGGACGTGTCGCTGCCGTGCTCGGGCTGCATTGCGAAGACGGACGTGTCATTCACCATGACGCGGTTCCCGTGCTTCACAGCGTTATACGCTTCCCGGACGTTCAAATAGTACGTCGCTATCGCTTGAAGTTCAGATTCGATGAACGCTTCTGAATTCTGAATTAACGTGTTAAGGGTTTCATCGTCTAGAGTCTCCACATTCTTGGACTCTGCGTGGAGTGTCACGTCACCGGACTGGATCGGTTCATACCCGAACACCTCATCGATGAATGCAGCTGTATCTCCGTGGCCTTCCCCAGCGAGGTATGCGTCAAGTTCCCCGGCCCGGCAATTTTCGAAGAACGGTTCTAAATTCCCGGCGCTGGTTCGAATCAAGAGTTCTATGAAGTTCTCGTCGGATTTGATTTCTGAGTACATATACGTCCCGAACTCTTCGACGTACTGTACGGTCGCGCGGAATAGGTCAACCGTCGCATACGTGATTGCTTCGGCTTTTTTCTCATCCGGGATATTGTCCAGTCCGGCGTCGATTGAACCAGCGAGTTTCACGATGTGGTGATACGCGATTTCCGGGTTGTGGCGGTCACGAATTGCTTCTTCCGGTGACTGCCACTCACCGTCACTTCCGAACTCTGTCCGGTTGAAGTACCCTCTATCTGTCATTACTATGTTGATACGGGTTAACCTACAAAGACCTACGCCCGACCGCACCACTGTGTCTACTGCACGTGCAGTAGATAACACTGCCATTCACTCCAAATTCGACTGAAAGACAATCGACGGGGGATTGGCGATGAACCATCCATTTATGATCAAGGTCGTGGCTGCGCGCGCAGCGAAGCGAGCACGGAGCGGAGGGTGGGGCGGTGGGGTCCGGGTCGGTCCGGCACACACCAAAAAAAGAACGGCGCTACGCTCGCCTACTCTTCCCACCAGCGGCCGCGCTCTGGGAATTCAATCCGACTCCAGCCCGTGATGGCGAGACTGCACCGTCCCTGGTACCAGTTTTTCTTGACCGCTCTGAACCTGACTGTCTGCCCTTCTCGAACCACCGTCTTCTTGCTCTTCTCCCAGATCGTGAATTTCGTACGCCCGGTTTCGTCTTCGATGAGTCCGACTTGGGCGATTGCTGGGGAACTGGGATCCCAGAGTTCGCTCACTGTGCCTTCGACCGTCACCTCACCGACCGGGACGTCCGGCACGTCCGCGATGGGCACGATCGCCCCCGGCGCCGCCTTCAGTTCTTCGAGGGTTTCCAGCACCGCCTTCGTCACGTCCTGGCCGCGCTGCACCTTCTCGGCCAGCTGCTTCGCGACGACTGCTCTCGACCAGCCGCCCTGCACTTCGTCGCTGATCCGCATCGCCTGCTTGTTCACCGCCGCGAGTTCCTCTTGCGTCAGCTTCTCTCGGGGATCCGTGCGCTCCGCCGGCGCCGGCTCGTC
Source organism: Halorubrum trueperi (assembly GCF_042662525.1). NCBI lineage: Archaea > Methanobacteriati > Methanobacteriota > Halobacteria > Halobacteriales > Haloferacaceae > Halorubrum > Halorubrum trueperi. Next base: position 64,378 of record NZ_JBHSXI010000026.1, on the reverse strand, counting down.
ACGGCCACACTGCTCGCTGACGACCTCCCGCGTGCGCTGCTCGCGACCGTCCTGCTGACTGAGTTCCGCCTGGGCACTGATGTGCTCCAGCTCGGCCTCCCGGGCCTCGATGCGCTCCTCCTGTTCGAGAGTCTTCCCGAACATGTGATCCGGGCCTTCCTCGACCCGCGCATCTGGGTGGTTGGAATCGACTTTCGCCTGCACTTCCATGTCGACCGTCGCCCGGAACTCCGGGGTCTCGTCGACGACTTCGAATCCGTCCTCGTCGACCTCGGCTTCATCGTGTTTCTCGAAAGCCTGTTCATCGACCGAAACTACTTCACTGGAGACGTTCTTACTTGACATTGGAACTCACTGGTTCCTGAAGGCGCTCACGCGCCCGACACCGCGATGCTCCAACATCGCGGATTCCTCGAGACAACGACCGACAGAACCATCTGCGCGCTCTCGCTCGCGCCTTCGCGAGCGCCCTGTGGGCGCGAGCGAGAGCGCGCCCGAGGCGGACGACCATCCAGCACCGCGCGCCGACCCGCCCGGAGCGAGCGGCCAGCGGGATATGCCCGCTCGTGTCCGGCCCGATGTGCGGGTTCGTGTCCAGAGCGACTGTCGCCGAGAACGCGCGCCGCGGTGTGGCGCGCGACAGCGCAGGCGGCACCAAGCGCTGGAACGCGAAAGCCCGCAAGGGGCGCAACCGACGGGGATACCCGCTGGCGCCGAGGGCACATGCATTTTAGCCCGGAACGGGCGCGGGCGGTGCGGAGAGCGCCCGCACGCCCGGAATGGTCGGTCGCGAGCGACGCGGAGGGCGGCAGCGGCGAGCGGGGCGGGCCGTCACGTACACACCTGTCCAGCTGGCCGCGACACTCGGCGATCCAGCTACCGTCCTGGCGGACTCAGAAAGGGCGAGGCCGTCTCGGTCGTCCCCCGACCCCGCAAGCACCACAGGCACGAGGAGCGCAGCGGTGGTCGCGGGATGCCGAGCGGCCGAGGGCTTTCAGAAACTGTATTTCAATCGTCGTGCTGCGCGTTCAATTCTGTAAGGAACTGGCCGGCTGCTGTCCCGATACGAACACCGTCGACGTTACGCATCTCGAGGTCATGCGTGGCAGTCCGAAAGGGGTAGTGGTCGACGAGGATGCGATGGATAACGGTGCGGATGGGATCGGTGCCGTACCTGTCGACGACAGTAGCCATCATCTCGTCGAGATGCGCGTCCCGGTGCTCCGTCCGGGGATGCTGTGCGCGTTCGAGCACGAGTTCGACTACATCGTCAACTGATGCGTGCTCGGGATTCTTCGTTCGTTCACAAACGTCGTAGAGAGCGTCGTTATCGGGCATTCCAAATCACTTCGAAGTATCCTCCACGGTGTCAGGGCTCCTCGAGCAACGAGCGAGCTCGCTGCACGTAACTGTTCGCGCCCCAGCTACGGGCGTCACTGATCGCATCGAGGAGCAGCCGCGCATCGGCAGCCGATAGGTGTTCAGTTCGAACGAGAACCGAGAGCAGTGTCGGTGTCGTGACGAGTCGGGTATCAGCGAGTGAGGCGTGGATCAAGCCAAGTTGGTTGAACTCGTCACAGAGGAAGAGCGCAGCATCGAGATCGTTCGCGAGCGTGACCGCCGCGTTCTCACCGTCATCGAGCGGAAACTCGGCGTCGAGATCGACTGACTGTGTCGTGAATGACTCTGCTTGGTCGAGTACGGCGGACGCGGCGTGTCCATGGACGTCATCGTAGGATGCAATCTCTTGGAGTTCATCGATGACCGCCGTTGGGACGACGACCTCGTACCGGGAGAGACAGAGTGCGAGTGGATCGGGGTCGTCGTCAGTAACGATCCCGAGACTCACGAGGGCGGAGGCGTCTGCGATAAGCCGCGACATCTATGCGTCGGCGACCTCGTCGATGAAGTCCTCGTCCAACTGCTGTTTCAACACTCGGAGGTTTGCCGCCTCCTCGGCGCCGACGAGTGCCTTGAGTTGCTCGAAGGTGATCTCGTCGTCGTAATAGGCGGCGGCGATCTCTTGGGTGAGTGCGTCGTCGTGAGCGGCGTCTTGGAGGTACTCTCGAAGCGCGGTCACGAGGACGTCTGTTCGGTCTTCCCCGAGGACTGCGGCCAGTGCGTCGGCCCGGTCGATGAGCCGATCGGGGGCCCGAAACTGCACGCGCTTCTTATCGGTGCTCATAATGTGTACATTGTGAGCCAACGCACTTAGCCGTTTTCGTGTGTACGATGTGAGCGTCACTCGGTCGAGCGTCACTCGGCTACGAGATGCTCCTCGAGATCACGCGTCCAGTACGTTGCGAGCCCCCCTGGACTACAGTGCTCGCACAGTTGCAACGGACCTTCGAGGTGCCCCAGTTCCACACGGAACCGGGTGAGCGCTGCGAGCGTGTCAACGACGAGCCCACACCCGTCGCAGGCGTGGTGATCGTGCTCCTCGGGATCCGGCCGTTCTTGGATGGCACAGTCGACACAGATTGGGTGGGTGACCCGTTCGTCCTGCCCCCACGTATGCGCCTCGCCCATTTCTGACCCTGGCAGCGTCTCGCAGAACGCACACCCGGAAAGCGTCTGTTGCATCAGTTGTCCTCCGCGTCTCTGGCGGCTCTCCATCCGCGATGGAACACGGCGAGCTGGGTGATCGAGTCGAAGGCCTCGCCACTCGGCCCGTGAACGAGGACCCGCTGGTCGGGGACCGGCGTCACCACATCGTCTTCAATGAGATCACCCACGAGACGGCGGGCACTCCGTTCGTCGACGTCCGCCGTCGAGACCCGGGCCCCATCCCGGTCCTGGGCAACGAGTTCGGTTTCGAGTCGTTCGTAGTCGTCTGTCGTATCGTCGAGGATATCAGGTCCAGTCATGGAAGCTCTCACTGGACGCGCTTCGAGCGCGCCTCGCCCCTTTGCGGGCGCGAACGACGATCACGTGCGGCCAGCTCGCCCGGCCGTTTGCGCCCTGCTCTTGCCGGGCACGTACGCCGAACCCGTTCCTCTCCTGCTGCTGATGGGCTAGCTCTCCACCGTCGATGGCACACTGCGTATTTCGGCGGATTGCAAGAGTCGATAGCGGGGAGGCTCTCTTCTTTCGGACTGTTAGAGTGCGATCACGAGGCCGGTCACGAGTATTACGAGTCCGAGTGCCAGCCACGTCGTTCGCGCTGCGAGACGCCGCCAGCACCGCTGCCCCAGCTGGCGGAGTTGATCACGGAGGGCTGCCCGCCGTTCTGTTTCGAGGACCGCGACTTCGTCGTAGTAATCGCGGCGATCTGCGGGAAGCGTCCGGAGTGTCGTCTGGCACTCGCTGCAGGTGTATTCGAACTCTGCCCGGACGTGCTGGCGGCGGAACTCTTGCTCGCCGCCCTCGTCGTAGCCTGTGATCTCGTACACGAGGAGTTTTGAGACGAAGCGACGGTTCCCACACTCCGGACATTGGTCCATCCTGAGCGTTGGTGTTCCATCCTCGCTGCTCGTATCGTCTGGCCAGGATCTCTGTGGCTCTGTGTCCTCGGTCTCTCGGGGTGGGCTCGTGTGGTTTGCTGACGGCGATGCACTCGCTGTCTCGGAGTTACTAAACGTAGACATGGATTCACCTGTGACTGCACTCAGCTGACTCCAGGCTGGACACCACGACGACTCTCCTGGTGGTGCCCATCGCGCTGAGCGCCGTCACCCTTGGTCGGCGCGATAAACGCCACTGCGGGGGCAGTCGCTTATTCGTTCCACAGTACTGCGATCCGGTCTTCAATCTCGTCGAGGACGAGTCGCAGGACATCACGATGATCGGTCGGCCAGGAGTCATCGTCACCGGGCGTCG
>NZ_JBHSXI010000026.1:0-60519 GCF_042662525.1 Halorubrum trueperi | reverse complement strand
GTTCGGATGCCGATCCCATCGGCATTCCCAGGTGTGCTCCGAATGAGTCTCTCGATAGTGGATCTTGAAGTCGTCGTTCGTGTACCAGCGAATAGTCAGGGTTGCTTCGTCAACGGGCGCTGGGTAGTACGATGATGCAAAGACGACCTGAAGCTCGAGATGGCCACTTGCATCCGTGATGGCCGCTCGGGAGACTTGTCCGGTGGCTTGGAGCCGTGTCTGAAGGAACTCGAGGATGGGGCGATCGATGGGGGCGGGGCTCCCGCCATCGCCTGTCGGTGGCACCATCGAGCGGGTTACCCGGATGCCTGTTCGCGCTCGCCACCCGTGCGTTGCTGGCGTGCGCGTTCGTAGCGGTCACGCTCCTCGCGGGCGGTCGCCCAGTCGGCGAGGTCGCTGTACACGTCGTCGATGGTCCGTTCGTCGCTGGCTTCCGCGGCGGCGACGGCGTCGACGACGGCCGGTGACGCGGCGTCGTACGCCTCCTCATACTCGGTGATGCGCGTCGTCAGCTCACGAACGCGGTCCTGGAGTTCCTCGACAGAATGGTCGGCTGCGAGCTGGTTGATGCGTCGCCACTCGAAGTACGCGTCATTACGCTCGTAGGTGGCTGGGTGGCCGTCGTGCCGGGTAACGATGCCGAGATCGTCGAACCAGCCCAGATACTTTCGGGCGGTCTTGGGGTCACAGTCGGCGCTGTCGGCGATCGCGCTTGCCGTCGTCGGCTCGCGGGTCTGCAGGATGGTGCCGTAGATGCGTTGTTCGACGTCGTCGCTGGCGAACGCATCCTCAAAGGGAGGTGGCCCATCGGCGGCGTCTGTCTCGGACATACTCAGAATTGCAGGTCTAAGGATATAGTTCTTACTTCAAGGAATAGTTTCCCGAACAACAGTATCCTGCGATAGCCCCCATTTTGCGGCGAGATTGAGCGTAATTAACCAACAAACAGCGCAATATAGCGAGAACGTTGGTTAATACTTCTATCTCGCGGAACCAGAACTCTCGAGGGAGGGCTTCTCGGATGAAGGTGATGCGGCGCTACTACTCGGACTGGCCACCGAAGAATCGACTCAACATAGAGGGTGATTCTGAATCGTCATCGGTCTCTCTCGCAGTACCGGAGTCTTCCTCGTGAGACTGCGCAGTCTCCCGGTCACGGGTTGCGAGTTCGCCGGTGAGCCGCTCGACCTCTGCTTCGAGAGTCTCGATCCGCTCCGTCTTCTGTTCGAGTGTTGCTTCGAGCTCGTCGACGCGCTCGCTCAACAGTCGGTTTTTCTCCGTCAGGTATGCACGACTCCGGTCTGCCTCGTCAGGTGTCCCGCCAGCTGTGACCTCGTCAGGTGTGCCGTGGGGATCTGCGGCGTCGTCGCCGGCGTCCGGGTTGTAGAACTCCGATGTGGTCGCAATCGCTCGCTCGATGGTCTTCTCGCCGTAGGTCGACCCGTCAGCGTAGTGAACCTCGTCCCATTTCTCGCGGTGGAGTCCCGACTGGCGGAACAGGTGATCCATCTGCGTCTGGTCGCCGCCGGTCCAGAATGCAAGCAAACAGCACAGAGCCATGTCGGCCTCGGACTGACTGTCGTAGCCGACCGTATTCCCGTTCCAGAGCCGCTCGAACTTCTCGCCGTTCGATGCGTTTCGCGCTTTTTCGAGGAGGTCCTCGTCTTCGAGGTCGACGTCGACGTCAGCTGCGTCGGTCGTCGGTGACCGGGCGTCAGTGCCATCACGCTGTTCGGACTCGGAGGCTGTGTCACGCTCTGTGTCCTGGACGTACTCGCGGTGAATCGCTGTGAGCGCGTCCTGCCGGCGTGCAACGCGCGTTGGTGTCCACTCGACGTGGTCGCCAGTGACGGTGAAAAAGCGTGCTGTGTCGTACAATTCGACGCTCCCGCGCCGGTTCCGCCCCTCGGGGAGTGCGCCAGTGATCAGGACGTGATAGCCGGTACCGGACGGTGACACCTCGGTGTAGGAGTCGAGTCGCTCAATGATGTCCAGCGCTGCGTCGTCGACGTCGCCGGTTTCCGGGTCGCGGCAGTCGTCCAGATCGACGCCGACGATGGGATCGTCGTCAGTAAACACGAACCCAATACCATCGGCGTGCTCTGTCTCGCTGTAGTCGAGTGCTGCCTCGAAACTCGCCCAGGTCTCCGACTCTGTTGCTGACGCGAACCCCCCAGCCCCTGGCGTCACCGGAATCTTCGTCGGTTTGCCGTCTCGCTCCTCCTCGCGCCAGCACACCCACTGGTCGCGTTCGCGTAACGTCTCCGGAATCGCCTCCGGCTCGTTGACGATAGGGTCACTCATCCTCACGTAGCACCTCGCATGGCTCTCACTGGCTCTGAGCCAGCACAGAACGCTCTCTGCTGTACGTCGCGATCCAATCCCTTGGTCCCAACGGGGACCCCCCGTTCTATCTTAGTTGGTTGTTGGGTGGAACACCCGCTATAGCAGGTTAAAAATCGCTGGACGTGAGCGTGTTCCACCCATTTCGCTCGGTTCGTTGGTGTTCCACCCATTGGGAATTTGGGTGGAACATACCGCTGTCGGGTGATTTCCGACCTTCGAGTTTGATTGGATGAGGTCATGATTCAGCTTGGGTGGAACAGGTCTCAAGAAGTCCCGATGATATCGGGAATTGGACCGTGTACGTCCATTTCATGGCTGAAAGTCCTCTTCAGACCGGATGCGGACACCAGTGTAATGCGGGACGGGTTCCCCGTCGATTCGCTTCTTCGTGGAGTCCACCTTGATGTGGGTGTTGAGCTTCCGGGTGAACCAACTCTTATTCAGCGGATCGTCGATGCCGTGTGCCTCTGCCCAGTCGTTGTAGAGACCGAATACATCGTCTTTCGGCACGGCTTCATCCGCGTCTTCGACGAGATATTCGTCGACAAACGCTTCGAACGACGGTGGCGATTGGTCTTCCTCGACTTTCTCATCGGCCTGGTCGTTCTGACTGGGTGGTTCGTCAGCGGCCGCTGATTCAGGCGATGCGGGACGGAATGCCCCGTCAGTGATTGCCGAGAGTGGCCGCTTCCCACCGTCTTCATACACGACCGATTTCGCCTCATCGTGAAGGATGACGATGCCGTACGTCGAACGTGTGTAGTCTGGTACGGGGAGTCCGGCTTCGGGGACGAATGGCTTCTTGATACGCACCCAGTCATCCTCGAACGCCGATTTCGTCTCGTAGATGTGTTGCTCACCATGCTCATAAACGACGTACTCGTCGGCAGCGTGGTCGTAGCTGTAGATGGCTGGAACACGATCTTTCGAGAGTTTTCCAAGCGATGGGAGACGGATGTGTTCCGTCCCGCTGGCATCACGAAGGACGATCTCGTCGCCATCACGCTGCCAGATGTTCTGGGTCCCGTTCTCGTCGTCGGTCGCCGGTCGCACGGCCGTCACTCCACCTTCTTCGGTCGCTCCACCGTTGAACGTGAGATTCGAGTCAGTCGTGTAGAACCGTGTCTCACCATTCTGGAGGGTACGGACGGGTGGTGTGAGAATGCCGTCGACACGCTCGGCCCACTCAGTTTCGTCGTTTCCTGGGCGAACGACAAACAGCGGGATATCCCCTGCTTCTTGGGCTTTCCGGAGATTCGTGAGCACCTTTGCGGGATTCTCGGGTGTCGTCGTTTCGACTTCGATGGCGAATCGGTCGGCAACGTCGGGGTGGCTCGCCCTCGCGTCAGGTTTCTCGCTGCCATCCTGTGCGAGGATCGAGACAGTGAAGCCGAGTGCGGTGAGCTCTTCTTCGATCTGAAGGAGTGCTGCGTCGTGGGCACTCCCACCAGCGGCCTGCACGCCACCAGTATCGGGTGTCGAGACATCCTCTCCGGCTTCAGTGAGCCGGATGCGGAGCTCGTCGGCGTCGATATCGACGGTCGTATCGAGGTATCGTGATCGTTCTCGGATGTCCGCGAGGGCATCATACGATGGCGGCTCGGCGTCGACGTCGTCGAAGAGCCGTCTGAGTTCGTCGTCAACTGCTTCGACGGCCACCCAGCCGTTTTCCTCACGGCAGCCCTCTCGAAGCTGCAGACTCCGAACCACGTTCGCAATCGCGACGTCCAGGTCGTCGCTCCCGATATCGAGCACCCCGTGTCCGTCGGTCGGTGTTCTCGTTGTTGAGGCGTCTGTTGCGGCCGGCACGCCGTGTTCGTCATTGATGTCCTCGTGCATCGAGGAGAGTGTCTCAGTGAACTGCTCCTCTTCACGCTCTGTGAGCGGGGATTCGCTCTCGGGGTGGCCCGGTGGAATCGGGAGTGGTTCGAGACTGAACGGATACGGCCCCGTTTCACCGAACGTCGGGCTTGGCAAGCTGGCGATCCACTCTCCGCGCGGCAACGAACGGATCCGATTGGCGAAATCTGTGGGGTCCATCTCTTCGTGGGCCATCGCTCGCGCCAGTTCTCGGTCGACGTTGATTTTCCCGATGAGTGAACTGCCGATGTTGTTCAGAGCGTTCAGGTAGATTTTCCGCCCACCTTCAGCCTCCATCTGTTCGGGGAACTGCATCGACAGGCCGACAGAGAGGCGAAAGCCCCGCCCTTTCTCGAGGAGATCGTTCATGATGTCGGAGACCACGACCGATGCTGCTTCGTCGACGAGCAAGTTCACGACGTAGTCGTCCGAGTGCTGGGAGAGCGCCTGTTTGCGGTCCTTGAGGGCTGCATCGAGATTGGTCAGGATCACACCGGTCATAATCCGGGCGGCGTCGTCGCGGAGGTCGCCGAGGTCGAAGAGGATGACCGTATCCTCGTCGAGGACATCCCGAAAGTCGAACTGGTTCTCGGTATTGTTGAAGATCTGCCGCAGGTGCGTATCCTGTGAGATGTAGGCGAGACGGTTTCCGACACCGCCCATCACGTTCGCGAAGGTGTTCGAATCTAACTGGAGTTGCCGTCGAATCGTCCGGGTGACTTCCTCGTCGCTCGACCGTGGGGCGTCGCCGATGTTCTCGTTCGGTGGCCCGGCCTCCCAGATCTGGTCGACGACGTGTTCGAGCTGTCGGTGGGCGAAGTAGTCCGTCGACGCTCGGTATAGCCCGTTCTCACGGCCGTATTCCTCGTCGAACAGTGCCTTGATGAGTGTCTTGATGAGAGTCGGGGCCACAGTCGCCCGCTCGTAGCGGTCGGTTCCCATCACGAGCTTCAAAATCTCTTCGTAGTGGTCGGCCTTCCGTTGGACGGCGTCTTCGCGGCGCCGTCCGCTCTCCATCGACGGTTCGAGATCGAAAAACGAGAACCCGGGGAGCACGTCCGGGATTGGGAAGTGGACGACGTTCTCTTCGAGGTCGGTCATTCCGAACCGACGTGCGTGAGCCCGCATGTAATTCTGGGCCATATCGTCGTTCTTCGGGATGATGAGGATCGTCGGACCCTCGGTGTTGTCGTACAGCGACAGCATATCGTTGATGAGGGCTTTCGATTTCCCAGAGCCGGTTGTTCCGAACCGGCCGTAATGAGTGGGCAGCAGTCCGGGTGGAATGTGTGTCGGCACGTCTTCGGCCTCGCCGGTGTCGTCGAGGGCATACCCGATTGCCATCCCGTCTCGGAACTCACTCATGAGGTCCTGATGCGGACGGGGCAACGGATTCCGACTCTGCTGTTCCGCACGCGTCCCACGTGCTCCCTCGACAGTAAGCTGTTCCGAGGAGGGGACGAGTACGAAGTGCGCGAGTTCTCGGCCGCTCAGGACGAATTCCGGTCGGGTCTTTCCACGGCCAGTCGTGATCTCACGATCCAAGAGCCGCTGCAGCGCCGCTCGTGCGTTCCGGTCTTTCGTGGCTGCCCGAAAGCCGCTGTCGCGTACCCGTTCGGCCGCAACCTCGTAGTACGGTCCGTCAAGCGGGTCGAATACCGGGACCAGTGATTGCATCCGCTCATCGAGATCATCGTGACCGTCACTACCGGATGGAATCCCGATGGCTCGAATGTTCGCGGTGAACGACCGCTTCGGATTTTTCGCCTCGATTGCCGCGACACGTTTTGCAACGGCGTCGCTCAGCTGGTTTCTGTCCCGGCTCTCCGACTGATCGTCGAGTTCGAAAAGGGAGCCAATAATTTCCTGAGCGAGTGTGTCTCGACCGTCGATGACGTCTTCTTTGCGAAGATCGGCATCGGACTGCCAGCTCTCGCGTCGTTGGAAGACGACTTGGAACGCTACTGGTGCTGTCGCCTCCATCAGATGGTCGACGAGCGACGCGAGCGCACCCCCTGGCTGATCGACGGCTGGGAGTTCTGCTTCGTCGTCGGCAGTAAATGGCGAGAGTGAAGTCATCCAGTCTTGCTTCCGAGTCGCAGACCCCTGCCACCGCACGCCGAGTGGGGAGACGGATTCGGTCGCTGGCCGGGCGAGTATCGTCCCCTCCGACGTTACCGTTGGTTTGGCAAGCGTCGTGAGTGGCTCATCCTCGGGAATCGCATCTGGTGGGGCGAGTTCGAGGGCAGTATCGCCGATCTCGATGATGTGGTCGGAAGACTGGTCACCGACCGTTCCTCCATCCGCGACTGATTCGGCGTCCCCTGGCCCCGATTGTTTGTTGTCGTCAGTGCCACGTTCGTATTGCTCGTCAGGGTCGAATTCGTACTGGAGGTCGCCCGCCTCATAGTGCTCGACGAATGTCTCGCGGTCGAATTCGACAGGCTGTACGAGTCGGGATGCGATGTCGACCTCAGTACGCTCGATGTCGAACGTCTCGGGATAGATCGACCGGAGCCGTTTCTCCAGGGTATCCAGATGGTCGTCGGCACCGTAGTAGAATTCGACGGGGTCATCTGCCCCCTCGCTGAGCGCGAGGAATTCGAAGCGTAGTGGTGTGTCGCTATGTAGCGGATTGAGTTTGTCAGCTAGCCCTGTCGAGTCCGTTGAGGTCAGTTTGTGGAGGCTCTCCAGTGCCTGCGGCAGACGCTCCGGATTGAGCCGTTCGGAGGTTGGCGTCACGCGAAGGTACTCACGCATCGTCGTCACCTCCCGTTTCGCCGCCATCAGTCTCTGTTGGCGTCCGCTCAGGTGTGTGTTGTCCGTTGTCGCTCGCTCGACTTTCAATATCGTCTTGGAACGCCTGCACGTCCGCGTCTACAGCATTCTCACCAGTCCCGGGGAGTGAGTCTCGCCGTTGCTCGGTTGGCTCGAAGTCGATGACCTGCTTCTCCTTGGGCATCGCTTTGACCTGGATCCCACGCCACTCGCCGTCGACGCCCACTAGGGCCTCGGAGAAGCCGGCGTCCTCGTTGCCAGGAACGGCGTCCTGAACGAACCGCATCTGCGCGTAGTTCAGCCCGAACTCGTCGGCCCACTCCTTGTCCATCCCATCGAGGCGGTGGAACTGTTTGACTGCACACTGGTCCAAGATCGCCTCGGATTCGGCGTGCTCGAAGAACTCGTCGACGGTCTGCGTGACCAGCCGAATCGAGAGGTCGTGGTGACGGTGGTGGCGGAACACCGTCTCGAGGAACGCCAGGCTCGCGGCGTCCTGCATGATGTAGCGCGCCTCGTCGATGTAGAACACGACCTCCTTCTCCGAGACTTTCGCCCGCTCGTACACCAGCGAGATCAGCAACTGCATCGTCAGCGCCGTGCTGCTGTCGACGCTGCCCTCCTGCTGGGCGAGGTCGAGGTAGATGACCTTCTCGTCCCGAATGTCGAAGTCGGACTCCTGACCGAGGTTGGCGTGGCGACCGTCGTCCTCGAAGGGGCGGAGCTGATCGAGCAGCCACGTCGCGTCCTCCTTGATCTTCCCTGCCTCTTCGTCGGATCGAACGACGAACTCCTCGGGGTCGTCGACCATGTCCTCGAAGACGTCCATCATGTCGCGGATGGTCGGGCTCGGATTGCTGTGCGTCGAGATGTCGTCGGTGATGCCGTTGCGCTGGTAGGCACGTTTGAGGGCGAGTTCGAGCGTGGTGCGCCGGTCTCCCAGTGAGATGCCCCGGAGCGCGAAGAAGTTCGTGAGGAAGCTCATCGCGTCGTCGAGCTTCTCGTTGAACGGGCTCGCGTCCTCGCCCATCGCCCGCTGGACGTGTTCGGGCGTCTCGCGGATCTCCAAGGGGTTCAGCCCGAGCGTCCCGCCGACGGTGATTCGCTTGGCGTCGAGCGCCTCTGAGACCCCCGCCCAGTTGTTCAACGGCTCGAGGATGATGCCGATACGGTCCTTGCTCTGCTCGATGGAGCGGATGAAGTTCTGCTTGGAACTGAACGACTTCCCGGAGCCGGTGTCGCCGACGGTGAACATCGCGTAGCCGTTGTCCCGCGCGAACGGGTCGATGACGACCGGGCTCTGGTTGTCCTTGTGAATCCCGAATTCGACGCCGCCTTCCTCGAGGATCGTCGCGTTGTGCGGCGAGGAGAGTAACGCGCCAACGGCGCCGCCGAGCGCGATCGACGTCCGCCCAAACTCGTTGTCACCGATGGGTGCGGCGGACTGGAGGGCAAGATCCTGCCGACAGATCGCCGTCTTCGGTGTGAGGTTCGCCGGGTCGTCACGGAGCGCGCTCTTGACCTTCTGGACGGCGTCGCGGAGGTCCTCCTTCTCGTCGGCCCGAACCGTGATGAACATCCCCTGGTCGAAGACGTTCGCACCGTTCTCGACGGCCTTGTACGTCGCTGCGGCCTCGTTGGCGCGTTCCTGTAGGTAGGCACTCCGGACGCTCTGTTCGAGGTCTGCATCCACCTGGAGGTCGTCAGCGATATCCTGCAGTTCGTTCCGGGCCCGCTCCTGGTTCTTCGGCGTGATGTGGGCCGTCAGGTCGAACTGCACGTCCGTCATCTCGAAGAGCTCGGAGAGGTAGCCGTCGTTGGGGTAGTCCGGATAGTCAGCGATGTACAGCGTCGTCGTCCACTGCTCGCCGACCCGTGCCGCGCGCGTCTCCCACTCGATCGCCGCCGGCGCCGTCACCGTCTTGTGTGACTCGGCGATGTCGTCGAGAAGTTGGCGTTCGGCCGCGCCCTGTTCGATGGTCTCCTCGTCGAGCAGGTCCGAGAACTCGACCTCTTCCTCGTCGTCTTCGGTGTACCAGTCCCAAAGGAGTTTCCCGCCGATACCGACCAGTACCCCGAGCAGGATGTAGAGGGCCGCCCCTTCAGCTGAGGTCGGATTCGTGAGCCACTCTGTGAGCTGGCCGACGGCTCCGCTGCCCGTCTGGAGGACGAGGTTACGCATCGTAGTCATCCTCCCGGCGCGAGTGGCCGATGATGGGTTGTTCGCGAACGACGCTCTCTGCGTCGTCGTACTCGTGTTCGCGGCCGTTCCAGAAGTCCATATTCAACACAAAGAGTTCGACCGTGCTGAGCCGCCGTGCGGACCAGCCCGACGCCTGCTGGATGAACTCCGACCGCACGTCGTTGACTCGGCTGTCCAGCTTCTCGAACATCTGGGCGCGGCGCTCGACGTCGGTGAGGTCCTCGCGGCGGGTCACGAACGGGTTGAACAGGAACCCGATGACGGGGAACTGCGTCAGCTTCTCGGCCGGTGTGCCCTCATCCCGGAAGCGGTCGTAGACCTCCAGCGGGGTGACCTCGACGCCGATGTAGTACCGCATCTGCTGGATGCCCCGTTCGCGCATCTCCTTCGGCCGCGTCTCCCGATACTCCTCGAGGAGTTCCCGGAAGATCGGGTTCTCTGTGACGTCCTCGTCGTTCAGGCGGTCTTCGATGTTCTCGGTGATCTGTTCGACCGGGAACGAGCGGGTCGTGGCGTGGAGTTTGAGCTTCGAGTCCAGTTCCTTGTTGGCGAACTCCTCGCCGGCGTCTTGGAGCTGTGCCCAGTCGTCGGACATCGCGAAGTCCATGTTGCCGGGGTCGACCTCGATGAACGCCTCCATCGTGCCGTCGGCGCGTTGGATTGCGCCAGCCCCCGGCCACGCCCGTTCGATGTTCGTGAGGTCCTGCGTCCGCTCGTCGGGCTTGAACGGTGTGTAGTTCGCGAGCCCGCCCTCGTTGCGCTCTGTCTCGTTGGTGCTACTGTCGGCCTCCTCCGGGGCACTGAATGTGATCTGGGGGCGCTTGATGTAGCGGTAGACGTCTTTCGTCCACGTCCACGCGTTGAGGTGGTCGGGCGAGACGTAGACAACCGCGACGCCAAACCCGAAGCCACCCGCGACGAACGGCAGGGCGAGTGATTCAACACCGGTGACCCCAGCGATGAACAGGCCGACGATCGGGAAGGCGATGAGGACGCCCACGTCACCCTCCTCGATGTTGAGGTAAGGGATGCGGCTCTCCTCACCGAGCTGGTCCATGATACGCCGTGCGGCTGCGTCTTTATCGATAGACATTGTTAGTGGATACCTCGGTCAAAGTCCATTCCACGGTCGTCACCCGCTGTCTCCGCTGTGGATCCACCGGGATCGTTTTCGGTCCGCCGGTACGATGGAGTACTACCTCCACCCTCTCCATGACCGCCCCGAGCAGCAGCTTTGTGTGCAACGGCATGGCCGGCGGCGGCTTTCGGCCCCCACCGAGCGGCGGTCGTCGCGACGCCGGCGCCGCCGACGTACGCACCGGCAGCCACGCCGCCGATGAGGGCCGCTCCCTTGGTTGCGCCACCGAGGACTTTCGCCGTCAGTGGGGTCGCGTATTTGAACGTCTTCCACGTGAGATAGAGTGCAATAAGAGGCAGTGACGCGGCAACTAGGTACTTCAGAAACGCACTATTTGGGGTGAGTGCCCCTTCCGAATACAGCAGATCGTATCCTTTGAACACGACTGCTGCTGGAAGGGGTAGAACCGCCAAAGGAACAAACCGCTTTGAGAATCCCATCGCGATGTCCGAGAGGACTGGGACATTACCATATGCGAGAGCAAACGCTATCGGCATTCCGTAAACATACACGTAAAGTAACACCTCACGAATGTAGTAGAGTGCCTCAAGTGCCCACATCGAGAGGCCGCCAACAATTGCAAACACGAATGCAAGCCCCGGATTGGTCAGAGACTCTTTGAGGAAATTCAGCATCGCATCACCCAGGGTTTCCAGACTCGGCATCAACGCGATGGTGAACCCGTCGACGATGTAGAGACCGAGAACACTGACCCAGTACCAGCTGATGATGAGAAACGCGCCAACCCACGCAGTCTTCTTTGTCCGTCTTGCTTCGTATGCACTTCCGATATTGAATATCCGAACTGTGTGTCGTCCTTGAACACACATCACCAGAAGGAGCAGCGAGATAAGCATAATCTCACCTCCGACCAATGCATCCTGAATTGCGGGCCAGGGTCCGTTTGTTGGCGCACCAAAGACAAATGCACCTTCCGTTTCGGGCGTTGGAGTCCCGAACATCTCCTCAGTGAGGGTTTCATAACCAGTGTTCAATCCCTCCATGAAGAGGGAGATCACCCAATCGACGACGTCTTTGAACCCCTCTAGGACAACATCAATCAGGTCTACCATGGTTAGTCCTCACTAATCGTGATCTCGCAATTATTGAACTCCTCTGACGCGGAGTAGTGGATGCTGTAAGTATTGGAAACTCGGTTAGTCCCTACTCGTGTTTCTAGAATGGCTTCGAAGCTCCCGGTTTGTTCTTTGCTCTCACACGAAGTCCCCTCACCTCGAACAAACGCAAACGGTGAACGGTAACTGTATAGTGTGAGCTGCTCTCCCGGTTCTATGACTACCTCGTCAACTTCTGCATCTTCTTCTGGATCGTATATGCCACTGACATCGTCGTTTTCATCATAGTTCGTCCCTTCCTCATCCGAGGGATATGGAACATCTCCAATGAACAGGAGCTGCGTGATCGCATCCGGGCCATCACCTTGGTTTTCAACAGATACGAAGGCCTCTTTTGAGATTTTGTCACTCGAGCTATCCCACATCTTTTCAGGCTGATTCTTCCCGATCCCCATATCCACGATGCTAAGATTTGGCTGAACGGAAAGAGCGGACTCCTGCACAGTCTCTTCACCCGCTAGTGCGAGAACGCGATACTCGCCTGGAGCGTACGACGTTCCAATTTCAAACGAAACCTGCTGTGCTCCTGTCACTACATCACGTTGACCGAACAGTTCTCCATTCGGTTGGATGAGGTTGACTTGGCTGACATCGGTGTCTTCCGAGAGTTCCACCACGAGCGTTGTCCCATCTACAGCAACACGCTGAAGTGGACCTTGGTCATTCTGAGGTGAAGACCCATTACTGGGTGTTCCGGAGTTACCATTTGTATTCATACACCCAGCAATGGTTGTGAGTGCGGCGCCGGCGACTGTTCGGAGGGCGGTTCGCCTACTGATGGGTGGGGTATCTCGTGTCATGAATTGCGTTGGAAGATGTCTGCTGGGCCGAGCATCCGCAGGAGGCGCTTTCCGGCGTAGAACATCACGAAGAACGGCAGGAGCTGCCAGCCAACTTCGAACACCAGCGCAAACCAGCCGTCGATCGTTCCAAGCGGATGCCACCGGGCCGTCGCGGAATCGCTCACGTACGCCGGGTCGTGCCCAAGCCACGAACCCGGATGGTACCGAGCCGTGTAGATGCCCGGGTCATCGATGGTTACAATCGCCACCCCCGAGGCGTTGGTTTCGACGCGCTGGTCCGCGACCGTGATGTACCCGTTCCGGGTAGTGCCGCCGATTGGATATTGACGGCTATTGTCGAGCGTGATCGGCGCACCGGTTTGATTGTCGCGAAGTTCGACTCTGAGCGTCGCTTGCGACTGGTTCTGCTTGATGACCCCGACAGTGAGATTGCTGCGGCGGAGCTGCCGATCAGAGCCCCTGTCTGGCTCAGCAATTGAGGCATTCACTCCGCGAACTATGCCCGCTACCTGAAGCGCCTCACGGTCGACGTTCTCGGCTCGAACGGCGAGGCCGTACGTCGTCGTATACGACTGGTTGACGATGTCGATGTTGATGTTCTCACCGATGGTGCCGACCGGTGATGGCCTGTCAGTCCCCCAGGTATCGATGAGTTCCGGCCCGTCTCGAACCGGTTCTGCACGCGGGCCGATACGCGAGGGATACGCGTGAACGGAGACCGGAATCGCGTCCGACTGAACAGTAGCACTATCCGTGCGATTCGACCGGACGAGCGTGTCCCAGTTGGTGTTTCGAGCCGTGTAGAACCGCCAGATGCCACGGACCCGTGTCTCACCGTCGTCCGTGAGCGTGTACCCCTGCCACGGCCGCGACTGGAAGATGGCTACGCCGGCGTCGCCGTTGGGATACTCGGCGAAGTAGGGGGACGCCGAGAGGTCGTAGATCTCGACGGCGATCGAATCGGAGACGTTCCGTGTTTCCGTCCGATAGGTGACGTCGACATCCGTTCGGTCACCAAGGTCGGTCCTGACAGTCTTTTTCAGCCGGACGCTAATCTCCGCTTCC
This sequence comes from Halorubrum trueperi, assembly GCF_042662525.1. Lineage (NCBI taxonomy): Archaea > Methanobacteriati > Methanobacteriota > Halobacteria > Halobacteriales > Haloferacaceae > Halorubrum > Halorubrum trueperi. Next base: position 47,190 of record NZ_JBHSXI010000026.1, on the reverse strand, counting down.
AGCGTGAGATTCGCACTCCAGTCATCCTCGATTTGGTAGTCGAGGGCAGGCGTATGGGACCCGTCACGCTCGGCGATGGTCTCGCCGTCCTTCTTCAGCCGGACTTCTTCGATCTCGTGCTCCGTGAGCGACCACGAGATAGTCGTGTTGCCGGAGGAACTCCCGTTGGGCACACGAACGCGGTAATCAACAAATCCGCGCATCGTCCCATTCGGAGCGATGTAGAGTGGGGTTTCACCGGACTCGAGGTGGCCACGAGTAGAGGGCTGGACCGCGAAGATCGTTGCGTGAGCATCTTCGATGAAGACGCCATCCTCGAGGTCTGCGTGCGGCGGATGCAGGGACGTATCTGCCCCGCCGGCGTCGAGGTCCTCAAAGTCGTTCCGCGTCCACGTCGCCGCAGTCGCCGGCGGCTGTTTGAACGTGATATCCGTCCCGTTTGCTACTTGATGGACAGCGGAACGATCCTCGCCGTACCGCTGGCGGTACTCCTCTTGGCCGATATAGTTGTCTGCGTCGCGAGACCAGAGGGTCGCGGATTCGTTCTCGGAGAGCCCGTTCCCCTCCGTTCCCGGTCGCGGCGGGTCGGCTGCGACGATACCCGTGACTAGGCTCGTCACGAGCAAGCCGGCCATGAGCACGGAGAGCTCTTGGTGATTCATAGGGCTCGAAACGGGGACTGCGGGGAGATTACCAGGGGACGAGATCGACGCACGTCGCCAGCGGCAGGCCCATCATCGACCCGGCAACGGTGTATAGCGGGCCGAGGACGACGAGGACGACCGCGGACTTCATCGCGGAGCGCTTGTGCCGCTTGAGCCCCTTCTTCTGCTCGGGATTGAGGGTAAACATCTCGATGAGGGAGTCAGCCTGCCAGACGATGGCGAGCCCGACGATCCCCAGCGCGGTGGTCAGCTGGAAGAACCCCTCAATCATACTTGGGAGGTTGTCCGCGCTACAGACGGCGTTGTCCTGGGCGGCAACTGGTTCGACGGCAAACAGGCCAAGGAAGACGATTGTGAGTGCGGCCTGTCGGGGAATCCTGCCTGTTAGTAGTGACTCGGTGTCGGTGCGACGCTCAGCGTCGGAGGGAGTCTGATCCTGTGACATAGCGGATTAGTCGTCAGTGGCGTCTCCAGCCGGTGGCTGGGTCTGCTGCTCTTCGACGAGCGACTGGAGGTCGTCGAATCGGTTTGTGTCCTCGGCAATCTCTTCGAGCGTGTAGCCCTGCTCGCGGGCCCGTTCGAGGAGGTCGCGGAGTTCATCGGGGTCGACACCGCGGACTTCCATTTCCTCGCGGAGGGCGCGGCGATAGAGGGCGGAGGCGTTGATGTGGTCGTTCCACATCAGGTACAGATTATCGATGTCCTCGATGGTGACTGACCTCGTAATCATACATGTGGGTATGGGTATGCACCGGCTGAGTCCCGGTACATGTTGGCGCGGTAGCTGGATGATACCTAAATGCTTTCTGGCTATCAAGTGGTGTAATATTGTTGGATAAATTATAAGCGAATTACTGGTTCATGTCGTAGAAAAGGCTTAACCAACAAATTCGGGGGATGAGTTTGGTACTGTTGGTTAAGAATGAGCGACAGCTCGCTTACTCGAGCTCCACAACTTCTCCACTTCCCTCGTCAAGGATTTCTCGCACCTCAGACAAGAGCTCCTGACCTTCCTCATGGAGTGCTGTGCCTTCATCGAGGTCGCACTCGTCCGCGTCGAGTTGCTCAATAATCTCCTCGACGCGGCTCAGTCGGTCGTGGATTTCGGAATCTTTTGCCACGCTTAGGTCACCCCCAGCCAGAGCGCAGTGATGAGCAGCAACAGCACCAGAAGCACGGCAATAGCGGCCTTGTAGTAGACCGGCGGAAGACCCTCTGGTGCCGTCACCTCCTCGACAGCCTCTGCCAGTTCCGCCTCGTGTTCGTGCTCCTGCTCGAAGGTTTCGTACGCGGCGTCGAGTTGCTGTGCCAGCGGCTTGACCTCGCCCGCGAAGAACTCCTCGCGGGAATTCACGATATACTCGCCAGCGGCCGTCGGCGTGATCGTCGGGACATCCGCGACCTGATCGGCGATTAACCGGTCGTCAGTATGCCCAATCGCCGTGACGATCGGGGTGTTCGCGGTGAAGATAGCTTCCGCGACCCGCTCGGTGTTGAACGCCTGGAGGTTCGAATCACTCCCGCCGCCACGGCCGACGATGATCGCGTCGATGTCCTCCGAGCGGTCCAGATGGTGAATGCCGTTCGCGATGGACGTCGGCGCCTCCGATCCTTGGACGGTGGCGTCCTTCACCAGGATTTCGACGGTAGGGTCCTGTTCGTGGATCGCGTTCTGGATATCATACCGGGCATCGCCACGGAGGGACGTGACGACGCCGACCCGCTCTGGGAACGCCGGCGGGCGCTGTTTCTGCTCATCGTCGAACCAGCCACGCTCTTCGAGTTCGCTTCGTAGTCGCTCGACGGCAGCTGCCTGGTCGCCGTCGCCGACGACGATGACTTCCCACGGCTTGAGGTCGATTTTCCCGCCCTCTGTCCAGTAGTCGATATCGCCTTCGAGGATGACCTCGGTCCCGTCCTCGAGGTCGACATCCATGTTCCGATAGCGGTTCGCCCAGAGCATACAGGGAAGCTCGGCGTCGCCGTCGGTCAGCGTGAAATAGAGGGCGGTACTGTTCTGGTGGAGATCCGTGACCTCGCCAATACAGCGGACGCCGTTGAGGGCAGGCGTGTCCTGGACGACCGATGCAATTCGGTCGTTCAGCTCTTCGACTGAAAGAACATTTCCGGACAGGATATCATCTACCTCCCGTTCGGCATCAGCCATCGCACTAACTTAACACGGGGAGAGCAGATTCAAAAATGCACCCACTATTGCCAGTGTACCCTGCCAACTGTTCTGTGTCGTTGAATTACTCTAGTAACCCAAGGTCAGTGAGCCGGTTTTCGATCACTGTAAGCGCTTGCTCAGCATCGTCAAGCTGTTTTCCGCCCGTGATGACAAGCTTGCCACTCCCGAAGAGGAGTGCGACGACGTCCGGCTCGTCAAGTCGGTAGACGAGCCCCGGGAACTGCTCTGGTTCGTATTCAATGTGTTCGAGACCTAGGCCGATCGCAATTGCATTCAAATTGAGTGTGTGGTTGAGGTTTCCACTTGAGACAATATTCTGGATTTCGATATCTGGGGAGGTAGCGACATCGACACCCAATTCACGGAGTTCGTCGAAGACGTATTCCAACGCAGTCGTCACATCGTCGACGCTTTTTGCACCCGTACAGACGACTTTTCCCGAGCGGAAAATGAGCGCTGCGGCTTTGGGATCGTGCATCCGATACACGAGTCCAGGGAAGTTATCGGGATCGTAGTCGGTGGCTCCTAAATCCTCAGAAAGTGTTTCGAGATCGAGTTCTTGACCGATATCGGACGACGCAACCACATTCTCGACTTGAATTGATTCGGCTGTGACACTCATAGGAGTACTTTCCAGTCACAACCCCCTTAAAACAGGGAGTGACTTCGAGCGTCGGTGTGGTACCTTCCGAATTAGAGGTCGCGGGGCTGGACCGTCTTCCGGTCGTTGGCCTCGGCACGCTCTGCGGCGTCGTCGAGCAGTTCGGCGACCTCTTCGTTGAGGGCGTCGTAGAAATCTGCCGAGACGTTGTGGTCCGAAAGTGCGTCCTTCACGGCTGCTTTGACGATTAGGTCAGACATTCCATCGCGGACTTCTCTTGTCCACCATATAAAGGTTCGAAGTTCTCACGTAGTCTTCCTGGCCAGTCACGCCGAATTCGCCTTTGAGCACCAGAGAGAACATATGCCACCCCTCAAAAATAGGGAACAGACGGATGCACGATCTAACTGGGTTCCAGCGAGATATCTTGTATGTGATCGCCGGGCACGAGGAACCACACGGGCTCGCAGTAAAGGCCGAACTCGACGACTACTACGAACAAGAGATCAATCATGGGCGGCTCTATCCAAACCTCGACGACCTCGTCGGCAAAGGCCTCCTGGAGAAAGGTGAACTCGACAAACGGACGAACGTGTACACGGTCACACAACGCGGAGTGCGGGAGATCGAGGCGCGACGTGAGTGGGAAAGCCAGTATTTAGAGGACGTGAACGCACCCACTACGTCGTAGAACCAGGCGAGTAGAACTCAATATAAAAGCGGGACTGCTTTACCCACTTCCCACGAATACGCATTGAGATGGCTCGGCTCGTCTTCTATCATCACCCACAGGCCGAGAATTTCTCACTCAAATATAGCTCGGCATCGGTAGCAGAGATCCGGTCTCAGCGAGAGCAATCCGACGAGTCGACAAAGCTCATCGGGTACCCCTTCGAAGCTCCGGTCTATGTGCTCTATGAAGGCGATTCAGAGATCGAATCAGCTCAAGATATTGACTTCGATCAGGAATGGCTGAGCGACCGTATTCGTGACCTCCCCCGTGCTGGGCAGGTTGTCGCATTCCGATTAGTGGAGTTGCTCGAAGCCGCGGTCGATGTTCGAGATGAGGATGAGTTCCGGCTCTACAAGGAGTTCGAACCGCAAAAGATCCAGCAGGCACTCGATCACGTCTCCTGGGGAGCACCGCTTCCGACCGTCGCTGGAGAGGTGATGTCGAATTTGATCCTCCGACATTCCCTCCCGAATGCGAATCATCGAACTGGCATCGCGATGCTGCAGTTCTGTATTGAGAGTGTGGACCCGGATTTTGAGATGCCACGAACGCACGTCGACGACGATTCCTGGCGAGAGTGGGTCGATCCCTATATCGTCGATTCCAAGCGGCTCATTACTGTCCGCCGAAACAACCTCCGTTTCAAGCAACTCGAAGAGCTGGACGTCGACCTCGTCGAACGGAAAGATGGGATCCAAATCCGATTAGCCGAGTTCGAGCTGGATATGCACTGGCGAGAAGCCCTCTCAGAGTATGCTGGGCAGCACGAATCTCACTGTACGGACTTCGCGCAGGCAGTTCTCGAACGAGCAGGACGGGACGATCTACTTGACCGTCAAGGACCAACGAAACAAGAGTTCATCACGTATCTGGAGGACGGACTGGTCGAACGGGACTTCAGAGAAATGTTCTGATCAGTCGCGAAGCTCGGCGACCGACTGTCCGACCTCGCGAACGTGTTCACTCCGCTCGAGGTCGAGTTCCTCGGCGAGGTAGTCAACCGTCTCTTCGAGGCTCATGTTGGAAAGAAGTCCGTCTAACGGTATAAACCTAGTGCTGGCGCAGCAATGTAGCCCATCAGACGAGCGTCTGTGTATACCGAACTATGCACCCTTCGGGAAAACTGTGGAACCGGTGACCGCGTAGCGATACCCACCGAAATCACGCAGTGTCGCCATTTGCTGTCCATTAACCGAACTCAATTGGAAGAAGCTCCGAAGCGATCGGGAGCGTTTCAGTCTGCAGGTTGTGCGTCAGTCGCTGGTGTCCCGCTTGGAAGCTCGGGGATGGACAGGTCCACGCGGCGGAGCAGCTGAGCGTTGATGGCAACGATGACTGTACTCAACGACATCAGGAGCGCACCCACAGCGGGCGACAGCAGAATCCCGATCGGTGCCAAGACGCCCGCTGCGAGCGGAATCGCGAACACGTTGTAGCCGGCCGCCCAGACGATGTTCTCCTGCATCTTCCGGTAGCTCGCCTTACTGAGTTTCACGAGCCGAACGACGTCCATCGGGTTGTTCTGGACGAGGATGACGTCGGCCGACTGGACGGCGACGTCGGTGCCGCTCCCGATCGCGATACCGACGTCGGCCCGGGTCAGCGCCGGCGCGTCGTTCACACCGTCGCCGACCATCCCCACGAGCTTGCCCTGGTCCTGGAGTTCCTGGACTTTCTCGTCCTTGTCTTCGGGGAGGACTTCCGCGAACACCGTGTCGATGCCCAGTTCGTCGGCGACGGCGTTGGCGACGTCCTGGGAGTCCCCTGTCAGCATCGCCACCTCGATACCCAGATCGTGGAGCGCGTCGACGACGCGGAAACTCTCCTCGCGGATCACGTCGGCCATCGCGAAGGCGGCGATTAGCTCTCCGTCACGAACGAGATACACCACTGTCTGGGCGTTCTGTCCGGCCTCGTCAGCGAAGCGCTGGAGATGGTCGGGGATCTCGCTATCGAGCTGGGTCAACAGGTTCGGTCCACCGACGTACACCTCTTTTCCGTCGACGTTCGCACGGACGCCCCGGCCTTTGATCGCCTCGAAGTCGGTCGCGTCAGGTGCGGTGAGGTCCTGCTCGTCGGCGGCCTCGCGGATGGCTCGCGCGATCATGTGTTCGGAGTCGCTTTCGACGGCTGCTGCTAGCGCGAGAGCGTCGTCCTCTTCCACGCCCTCGACGGTCGCCATGTCGACGACGCCGTGTTCGCCTTCGGTGAGCGTCCCCGTCTTGTCGAAGATGATGGCGTCCAGGTTCCGCGCCTCCTCCATCGCGATACGGTCCCGGACCAGCATCCCGTTGCGAGCCGCCAATGACGTGTTGATTGCGACCACTAGGGGGATGGCGAGCCCGAGTGCGTGCGGGCAGGCGATGACGAGCACTGTGACGACGCGCTCGATGACCGTTGCGTCGAATGAGACCGCGAGCGTCCACGCGATTGCTGTCACGACTGCCGCCGCGAGGGCGACGTAGAACAGCCAGCCTGCCGCTCTGTCGGCCAGTACCTGTGTCTTGGATTTGCTCTGCTGGGCTTCCTCGACGAGGCGCATGATTCCCGCGAGCGTCGTCTCCTCGCCCGTCGCACCGACGCGCACGCGAAGACTCCCGTCGCCGTTGATGGTCCCGCCGATGACCTCGTCGCCGGGGTCTTTCGAGACCGGTTTTGACTCGCCCGTGATCATGGACTCGTTGACGTCGGAGTCTCCCTCTTCGACGACGCCGTCAGCAGGGACACTCGCACCCGGCCGGACGAGTACGAGGTCGCCCTCGGAGAGCTCGCTCACTGGGACTTCCTCGGTGTCGCCGCCGTCGGTGATCCGCTCGGCGGTGTCCGGCATCAGCTTCGCCAGTTCGTCCACCGCGCTCGAGGCCCGTCGCACCGACCGCATCTCGATCCAGTGCCCCAGGAGCATGATGTCGATCAGGGTGACAAGCTCCCAGAAGAACGCCGACTGTGTGGGGAAGACCACGCTCGCGAGACTATAGACGAATGCGACGGTGATCGCCATCGAGATCAGCGTCATCATCCCCGGCGACCGGTCTTTCAGCTCCGGGACCGCCATCTGGAGGAACGGCACCCCACCGTATGCAAAGACGATGACCGCGAAGACGGGATTGATCCACTCGCTGCCCGGGAACGCTGGGACGGAGAACCCGAGCCACTCCTGTAACATTTCGCTGTACAGGAGGACGGGGATCGACAGGAGCGTCGAGACGAAGAAGCGCCGGCGGAACATCTGCTCGTGGCCCTCGTGCATCCCGCCATGACCCTCACCGTGCCCCTCGTGAGTGCTGTGGTCGTGTCCTTCGCCCTCGTGTCCAGCGTGCTCGTGCTGCTCGTCGAGCACCGTCTCACTCTCCGCAGCAGGGTGTGCCTCTTCTTCCAGTAGGTCCTGTTCTACCCGCTGCTCGTCCGACTCGGCGTCCGATTCATCCTGCTCGCCGTGTTCGTGCTGGTGACTGCTGTCGTCCTGCTGGTGTTCCCCTCCAGGGGGATTCTCATTTGTATCTTTGTGGTCGTCCATTGCCCATATTCTCTGTAGAGGTGGATCCGCCGGCCCCCTGAATCTTTCCCACTGAAACTGTACAGCAGGACCAGCGTAGCGAAGCTTCAAAGACAACGGTTGGCCGTTGTCTCGGAGTGGTCCGCGCGATTCTCAGGCGTAAGCGGTGTACCCGGCGTCTTCGACGGCCTCCACGAGAGTTGTGACATTTGCCTCACCATCGACGCTTGCCTGTTCTCTCTCCCTGTCGACGGTCACGTCAGTCACGCCGGATACCTCTTCGAGGGCCTCTTCGACCGTCTGCTCACAGTGACCGCACGTCATGCCTTCCACGATGATCGTCGTCGTCATACAGGGATACACACGGCCTCCTCTCTTTAGCGGATTTCCCCTTCGAACATACTGATATCGTGGGGCTCAAACTTTAGATTCAAAGTGATACCTGCGGCCGTAACGAACTAGACATCGGATGCGCCAGGTGTCAATAGCGAGAAGGCTCAAGTATCGTTGTGACGCTCCCTGTACGTCTTCGCCGCTAAAAAGACATAGAGTGCGCCGATAGCCCGAATGCCCAAGCGGAATCGCTCGTTCCATTCTATCGACTCTGGACGCTCGTACAGGAACGCGGTGGCAAATCTCTGATACAGGTCGGGAAATAAGAGGACTATCGCGCCGAACACGCCGGTAAGATTCATCAGCAACGCGTATGCTCGCCCGTTAAAGAGTGAAAGCGCAGCTATCAGAACACCCTCCGACCGGACTGCTGGACGTATCCACCCTCTCACTGTTCCCTCGTCTGGATTCGAAATCGCGAGTTTCTCGAAGAGCTCGACGATTTCGTCCGGGAACAGCGCTGAGATAGCGCCGAGGACACCGACGATTGTTCGAATCATACGATATGGTACGACCGATATGGATATAACTCCCACTGCGACGCTACACTATCGAGAACGAGGGGAGTCCGAACAGTAGCGGCTTCGAACCGGGCACGACGCGCAGAGGCCGCTTGTCGAATGGGCGTCCTGAATCCTTATGGATTCGGGGCATACAGGGCGTAGAGGATAGACAGCATCCCGGCTGCGGTGACGAGTGCTGCGACGAATCCTGCTTCGAAGATCGACACCTGGAGGAGTTCGAAGAGGACGCCTTCAAGGAGGCCGCCAAGCCCGACCAATGCGAAGCCGGCGGCGACGTACAGGAGTAACTGCGTGTGATGTCGTTGGTACCCGCGATAGGCCTGATATGCGATGACCAGTGCTAACGCGGTCGTGAACAGTTTGCCGATGACGAATAGCGTGTGTTCCATAAGTCAGTCTCCCCGCATCTCCTCGAAGATGGTCGTAATCCGGTCGGCGGGGTCCGCCCGGACATCGATCTGGACATCGAAGCCCTCTGCCTGGAGGAGGACTTCAATACGTTCGAGACGAGCCTCGTACTCGCTGTAGTGCCGTCCTCCGGGGTCGACGTGCGTATACTCTTCGAGGAGGCCCTGCTCGACGAGGCGGGTGACACGGCGCGAGACGGTCGGGCGTGACATGTCACATTCCTCGCTGAGTTCCTTCGCAGACAGTCGGTCGGTCTTCGTCGCCACGAGGATGTCGCGAGCGTACTCGTCGTCGAGTGTAGCGAAGATTTCCGACGGGTCGGACTCCTCGGTCACACGTCTCTACTCGCGACAGGAGCGTAATATAGCCCGCCGATTTTCTGACTCAGAACGCCGGCTCGCCGTTATATCGTCTCTGCCTCCGTACTGATAGTTGAAGGTGCAATAACTATGTCCACACTCGACTCCGGCATGAATCAGCTCGAGAGCAGAGTCGGCGGTCTGACCGTCGGCGGGAAAGTTCACAGTCTCAGTGCGTGGTTCGTGCTCGCGCTCCGTCTCATGATGGGCTACGCGTTCGCGTACTCCGGGTTCACGAAGATCACCGGCGAGTTCGCCGCGGGCGGTTACCTCACGAACGTCGCGGCGACGAACGGCAACCCGCTCGCGGGGATGTTCGCGTGGATGGGGAGTACGCCGTGGTTCGTCGAGTTCGCGAACGTGGCCGTCCCGTGGGGCGAGCTGTTCATCGGCCTCGGCCTGCTCGTCGGCGCGTTCGTCCGCCTCGCGGCGTTCTTCGGCGCGCTCATGATGCTCATGTTCTACTTCGGCAACTGGGACATGGGCCACGGGTTCATCAACGGGGACTTCGCGTACATGCTCGTGTTCCTCGCGGTCGCCGCGTTCGCTGCGGGCCGCATCCTGGGCCTCGACCAGTACATCGAACAGTACGAGATCGGCGGCGAAGCGCTCGTTGAGCGCTACCCTGCCCTCGAATACATCCTCGGCTAACCACGCCGAACTCTCTTCAGGAGTACAATAATGCAAAATCCAATTCAAGCACGCGGGATTCGTTCTCTGGGACTCATCGTCATCGGAGCACTGACGCTAGCCGTCATCATTGGAATGACTCTGACGCACGCTGCTGTTCCAGATACAGTGATGTGGGACTGGCATGACGGGATGTGGAATGATGGTCACATGGCCGGGTGGGGAATATGGAGCTGGGGGATGATGTTGATCGGTTTGCTGTGGATGGCACTTCTGATCGCCCTTCCCGTCTACATCGTCTACTGGCTGACAACGCGGTCGCCATCGGACGGCCCCACCGAGGATAGCGCACTCGCTGTCCTCCAGGAACGGTACGCTCGCGGCGAAATCGACGACGAGGAGTTCGAACGCCGGCGCGCCCGACTCACGCCTGACGGCGGCCGTTACTGACTGTTCTTCCCCTATTCGTCGACTTCCGTCTTCACGACGGTCGCTGGGCGGGTCGTCAATCGAAGGACGCGGTCGGTCACGCTTCCGAGCAAGGCCCGGTATTCTTCCGGCCGGTGTTTCGTTCCAAGTACAAGTAGATCCATATCTTCGGCATCAGCATACCGTACAATCGTCTCAGCCGGTCGGCCGTGCTCAATTGCTTTGACAACATTGACACCGACCTCCTTCGCTTTATATTGGATGTCTGCGATTGTTTCCGTTCCAAGTTCTTCGAGGCCATGTTCTGGGCCTTCGGCTTCATCAACGTACTCGTCACCGCTGTATGCTGTTACGACGTCCTCATCGACTACATACAGAACATGGAGATCGGCATTATGGGCCTCTGCTAGCGCGATAGCATGGGATTCAGCTTCCTCAGAAGCGACTGTCCCGTCAGTCGAGAGCAAAACCGTATCGTACATTTATCTTTACTTATTGAGACTAGATTATAAAAGCCAGCGCTCTTGGATAGTGGCGTAGCTGGTAACACTTTTTGTAACTTCACAAAGTTTGGAGATTGTCGTCTCTCAGGGTTGAAGAGTGGAGGATTTCTATGACGACCAGCTGATGCTAAGCTATTTCCTGTTATGAGTCGTACTGATTAGCATGGGTACCAGACCAACTGACCTCCGGATGGACATTGGTCGTATTTCTGATGAGTCGGTCGCCCGTGTCACGCCTGACGCCACGGTTGCCGAGATCGCTCACACGATGATCTCCCAATCGCGGTGTGCCAGGTACGTGGTCGTCGAAGAATCCGATCAGATCTCTGGTATCATCACCGATCGAGACCTGATTGCTAACCTGCTCACCGAGGAAAGCGAGTTAAGTGTGCTCACAGCCGAGACGAGTGGAGACGACGTACGAGCTGCTGACGTGATGACGCGTGACCCACTTACTGTGCCAGCAGATGCTGAGATTCCAAAAGTCCTGAGACAAATGAACGAAGCGGGTGCTCGACACGTCCCGGTTGTTGAAGACGGGAGCGTTATCGGGATGATCACTCTGGACGATTTAATTACGCATGTTGCTGGTGAGAGCGCACACGTTTCAGCTCAGATGGATAACGTAGCGGGCATCATCCGAACAGAGTCTACGCACGATTGAAACGCTAATTTGGACTCAAAGTTATTCGTGTTGCTTGTGCTTCCAGAAATAGAGTCAGTTGAGAGAGATTATTGCGTGAGGAGCCGTCTAAGGACGTAGTGGAGGATGCCGCCGTGTTCGATATAGGTCACGGCGGCCGGCGTGCCGACCTGTGCTGTGACCGGGAACTCGACAGTCGACCCGTCCGCACGCTCGGCGATAACGGCCAGTTCGTCCATCACGTCGAGCCCGTCATCGAGGCCGTGGATCGTGAAGATCTCCGACCCATCCAGACCGAGAGATTCCCACGAGTCGCCATCATCGAACTGCAGGGGGAGCACACCCATGCCGACGAGGTTGTCGCGGTAGATGCGCTCGTAACTCTCGGCGATGGTTGCGCGAACACCGAGTAGGTCCGTTCCTTTCGCCGCCCAGTCCCGGCTGGAGCCGGTACCGAACTCTTCGCCCGCCATCACGACGAGCGGGACTCCCTCCTCGCGGTAGCGCTGGCTGGCTTCGAACACGGTCGTCTGCTCGTCGGTTGGGTGGTGGATCGTATAGCCACCCTCGACATCGTCGAGCATCTCGTTCTCGATGCGGACATTGGCGAACGTTCCCCGCATCATCACCTCGTGGTTGCCCCGACGTGCGCCGTAGGTGTTGAACTCGTGTGGCTCGACACCGTGATCGAGCAGCCACTGACCTGCGGGGAGGTCGGGACCGAACGGGCCGGCTGGACTGATGTGGTCGGTCGTAACGGTATCGCCGAGCGTCAGTAGACAGCGTGCGTCCTCGATATCGGCGACGCCGGGTTTCTCTACCGGGAAGTCCTTGAAGAACGGCGGTTCACGGATGTATGTCGAGTCCTCATCCCACTCGTAGACGTCACCCGTGGGCGCGTCGAGAGCAGCCCATCGCTCATCGCCCTCGAACACGGAGGCGTACTTCTCCTCGAACATCTCCGGAGAGACGTTCTCGTGGATTGCGGCCTGCACGTCCGCTGCGTCCGGCCAGATGTCCGCCAGATAGACTGGGTTACCCTCATCGTCAGTGCCCAGCGGCTCGTGTTCGAGATCGATGTCCATCCGCCCTGCGAGCCCGTAGGCGACGACGAGCGGCGGGCTCGCGAGGTAGTTCGCGCGGATCTTCGGGTGGATACGCGCCTCGAAGTTCCGGTTCCCGGAGAGAACGCTCGTCGTCCAGAGGTCGTGGTCGTCGATTGCCTGCTCGATGGGATCGGGAAGCGGCCCAGCGTTACCGATACAGGTGGTACAGCCGTAGCCGACGACGGCGTACCCGAGCTCTTCGAGATACGGAAGCAGCCCCGATTCTTCGAGATACTGCGTGACGACACGGCTACCCGGTGCGAGACTCGTCTTGACGTACGGCGGGACGTCTAGGCCTTTCTCGACGGCGTTCTGGGCGAGCAGTCCAGCAGCGATCATCACCGACGGGTTCGACGTGTTCGTACAGCTCGTGATGGCGCTGACGAGGACGTCTCCGTGTCCGATTTCGACCGTCTCACCGTCGAGGTCGACCTCAACGTGTTTGGTTAACGGATGCAGTTCGGCTTCAGGTTCGACCTGAACGCCACCGTCGGTCTCCGCACCAGCTGCGCCACCCTCACCGAGCCACCGCTGTAGGGCGTCCTCGTCGACGTCACCGAGGTCGTCTTCGAACTCTCCGTGGAGAAGTTTTCGGAAGCTCTGTTTCACGTCCCCCATCGGAATCCGGTCCTGTGGCCGCTTGTGTCCGGCCAGACTCGGTTCGACAGTCGAGAGGTCGAATTCGACGACCTCAGTATATTCTGGTTCCTGTTCTCCGAACAGCCCTTGCGCTTCGAGGTACTCGCGGACGAGATCGATGTGGTCGGGATCACGCCCGGTGAGTTCGAGATACTCGAGCGTCTGGTCGTCGACCGGGAACATACTGATCGTCGAACCCTGTTCGGGCGCCATATTGGCGATCGTGGCCCGGTCGGGGACTGTGAGGTTCTCCACACCAGGACCGAAGAATTCCACGAACCGGTCGACGACGCCGACCTCGCGGAGTCGTTCGGTGATGTGGAGCACGAGATCCGTAGCCGTCGCGCCCTCGGGTAATTCGCCTTCGAGACGGACGCCGACGACCTCGGGGAGTTTCATCGTGACCGGTTGACCGAGCATCGCCGCTTCCGCTTCGATGCCGCCGACGCCCCAACCGACCACACCGATGCCACCGATCATCGGGGTGTGGCTGTCCGTGCCGACGAGCGTGTCCGGCAGGAGCCAGTTCTCGCCGTCTTGCTCGCGGGCGTGGACGACCCGACCCAGATGTTCGAGATTCACCTGGTGGACGATACCGGTCCCCGGCGGGACGACGTTGAAGTTCTCGAAGGCGTTCTGCGCCCACTTGATCGCGCGATACCGTTCGGCGTTTCGCTCGTACTCCAGTTCGACGTTCTTCTCGTAGGCGTCCTCGGAGTCGAAGTAGTCGACTTGGACGCTGTGGTCGATCACGAGATCAATAGGAATCTCCGGTTCGACCAGGGTGGGATCTCGGTCTTTGCGGTCGACCTCGGATCGAAGGGCCGCCAGGTCGACGACTGCGGGTACACCGGTGAGATCCTGTAGGACGACTCGTGATGGAGAGAACGGAACCTCTGCGTCCGGTACGTCTGGCTTCCAGCCAGCAGCATTCCTGACATCTGACGCGGTGATAGTTTTGCCGTCGACGTTTCGGAGCACCGATTCGAGGAGGATACGGATACTCACCGGAAGCGTGTCGAGTTCACAGAGTCCATGTTCTTCGAGTGCTCGAAGGTCAGCCATCTTGTACGTCGTCCCGTCGACGTCAAGTTCGCGGACGGCATCGAACGGGAGTGTGTCAGTCATAGTATCTAAATGTGTGCTCGGGAGCGATATTAATCTCCCTTCGAATCCATTCCAATGGGAATCGGGATCCTGAATACTGTGACGGCATTTCGGAACTCACCGAATGAAAGACCAGAGGAGGACGGCAAACCCACACGCCAACGCAGCGGATTCGGCAACATGTACCTGCGTGAGCGTTAATGCTGTGAGCTGGTAGAGAAAACCTTCTATGAGGACACCGAGCGTCATGAACCCGAAGCCGATCGTTGCGTCACGTAGGTATCGAGTCCGTTCCTGACGATACGCGCGAAAGCTGATCGCTGTCGTCGCAATACCCAAGAAGAGGAGAAAGACACGGACTCCAATTAGCGTGACTTCCCATCCAGTAGTCACGATTCCTCGCCCCCCTGTGTCGGCTGGGACATTTGTCCGTGTAGCGAATAAAGGATAATGAGCATACCTACCGCGACAAGTGTAGTCTGAATGGTCCCAGCAACGAAGATGGACAACCCAACGACGTCGAAAAGAATGCCTTCGATTACGGACCCGACGCTGATGAATAGGAATCCGATAGCGACGTACAGCATTGGTTCGCTACCGTAGACTCTGTATCCACGATACGCTTGATACGTTATCGACAGCCCTAGTCCGACTGCGATGAGCTTTGCAATGACGAGTGCGGTGTGCATGGTTAGGTGTCTCGGATGTCGGTCCAAATACGCGAGAACCGCTGCGCGGCGTCCTCACGAACGTCCATCTTGATGTCGATCGTTCCATCTTCGATATCGACATCGATGTGGTCAACGTTTGCTTCGTACACGCTATGATGGCTCCCATCAGTCTCAATCTGTGTTTGTTCGACGAGCAGGTCATTAGCGACCATATCTTCGACCCGGCGGTAAATCGTTGAGAGGGCAACGTCGCATTCCTCACTCAGCTCCTTCGCTGAGAGGGGGTCCCGGCTCGTCGCGGCCAGAATCTGACGAACCCGCTCCTCCCCGAGGAGGTCTAATAACTCGTCAGCGCGATGATCCGTGGACACAGCTGTTCCTCGCAATACAAATTAATGCCCTACCGAAACGTAAGTAACGACCAGTTTTGCGTCGCACGCAAAACAGCTCACCCGTCTATTTTCCCCCCCTCGTATTCTCACCTGTGAGGTGACCTACCCTATGACAACCAATTCAGGACTCACCCGGCGGCGAGTGCTCCAGTTGACTGGTGGTACAGCTGTCATTGGACTCGCAGGATGTACGGGATCGGAATCAGACGGCAGTGATAGTGGGGCCGAAAGCACTGCGACATCTACCGAAGACGGAGGCGAGTCGGGGCATGACGAAGGAGAGAACAGTAGCGAAGGAGAATCGGGGCATGACGACGAGGGAGGTCACGATGAAGCCGTCGGGGAACCGAGCGATACAGCTGAGGTGGCGATGGTCACCGAAGACGGAGGATATCACTTCGAACCGCACGTCGTCCGCGTCAATGTCGGTGGGACGGTAACGTGGACTAACGAGAGCGGCAGTCACTCCGCGACGGCCTACCATCCAGACAACGACCAACCCCAGCTCGTTCCCGATGGTGCTACATCATGGGATAGTGGTCTCCGCTCGGAGGAAGGAGCGACGTTCGACCACACCTTCGAGACCGAGGGTGTCTACCACTACTACTGTACGCCCCACGAGACGGTCGGTATGCTCGGGAGCGTCATCGTCGGCGACCCCGATCCACATGAACAGATCGCGCTCGAAGAACCCCCCGAGGAGAAACCGGATACTGTCCGAGAGAAGCTCACCGAACTGAACGGGATGGTCTCAAGTGCACTTGGCGATGACCACTAACTGCTGACGTACGCTCCCGGCATCTTTTCTATCGCTGCCGGACGCGGTTTAAGGAGTCATACCAGTAGGTTATACATAGCGTGTGCTATTGCGAGAATGAGATACCCTCCCAGAAGGAAAAGAAGAGTTCTTCGAGGCAGTGATGGCAGGCCAATCGTGTCGGATCCGTGAATACGCTCACCGAGGGCATACACAAACCGACCGGCTACCAATGCGAATGGAAGATGCACGAGTAGTATCGGGACAACCATCGCATCGAATCTGGCGGTGGCTTCAAGCCGGGACAAGTATTCGAGTTTGAAGATTAGTTCCAGCCCCCCAACAGTGATCCCGGATGCGGCGGTCGCCAAGATCCCCTCCGTTTTCGAGAGTAGCTGGCTTCGCCAGTAACTCCAGAAGTAGAAGACTACGATCAACGGAAGCAGTCGGACGAACGCTTCCTCGATAAAACCGACAAGAAGCATTCCGATGCGAGAGGTCGTAGCCGGTAGGAGTACAAGCTCAACCTGATACGCGATCCAGACACCGACACCTGTCACTACAGCACTGATCGCCACAAGTGCGAAGAGAGAGCGGTACCTGGTGGACACGGCTGACTAATTGGGGATGCGTCAAGATAGTCGTGTGGAATCTAACACGGGAATACTCGTTTTTGCGCCGAATTTCTGACCGACACCATTCTTATATATTCACAAGCGTTACCTAGTGACATAGTACCATCACTACCCACGAAACACTCCCAGAGTATGCCACCTACCGAACGAGAGACAACGTCCGCATCCACGTCTGACTCAAGTGACGACATCGTCTCTCGCATCGAGCGAGACCTCCTTTCGCGGAGAGAATTTCTTGCTGGACTGGGTCTCGGATCGATAGGCGGTGCCGGTGGAGCAGTCGCTCTCACGCGGTCAGATACCGATTTCCAGTCACTAGCGACACTGGCAGGCGGGGCGGCCTCTCTCCCGGACACACAGTTCCATCTTCCGGCAGTGGACGCAGCTAACTCAGGTCTCATTATCGCGACCAATTTCGAGTTTTCTGATGGCAACGGTGAGCTGTTTGTCAATCTGAACGGTATCGAGATCCGCCACGACCTCCAGCGTGCACTGGATGAGGCGAGACAAACCGCTACCCGTCTTACTGGTCGTTCACTTGGAGATACGGCTACGCACGTATCATTCGTCTCACCTGAGACGGGCACTCTTACACTCCGTGGAAAAAGCTGGGAAGCCGGCCTTACGGTTGCTTTTATTGCCAGTCTTCGCCAGCAGTCGCTGTCGTCTGAGACCCTCATCACTGGAATCGTTGCCGACGATGGCAAGCTGCTCCCGGTTGGCGGAATCAAAGCAAAGGCCCGGAGTGCCCGGGCGTTCGGAGCGACCGAATTGCTTGTTCCCAGCGATCCCGATTCAGATGTAGCTATCGAGGGATTACGCGTGACACCCGTTGAATCGATCTCAGACGCACTTAGCCACTTGGCACAAACTCAACGTTCGTAGCAGTGAAGGCGAGATACGCTACGATGGGGCGTCGCTCGCCTTCTATCGTTACGTGATAGCTTACGTAGAGGCGTCGTACCCGGCGTCTTCGACCACAGTCACGAGGTCATCTGATTCAGCTGTTCCTTCGACTGTCGCGGATTCCGAGTCCCGATCCGCAGTCGCCGATGTGACTCCGTCGACTTCTTTGAGTGCTTCCTCTACAGTTTGCTCACAGTGTTCACAGGTCATTCCTTCGACCGAGATGGTCTGACTCATATCCATACATGATTAGGGCCCCCTATTCTATGTGCTTTTCTGCTTGGAACCCAAAGTTATTCCGAGTTCAAAACCGCACTCTCAAAGGTCTATTTTGAGAAAAAATAATGTATCCTGCGGTGCGACGCTGTTGTATGCGCAACCTAGACGAAACAGATCTGGAGATTCTCTCGTTACTGGCCGAAAACGCCCGTCGTCCATTCAGCGCCATCGGCGAAGAAGTTGATCTGTCCGGGCCAGCTGTTTCCGATCGAGTCCAACGATTACAGGAAGCAGATGTTATTAACAACTTCACGATTGATGTAAACCGGGCGCACCTTCGGGCCGGTGTTCCAGTATTCATTCAAACAGAAATCGAACCGGGATCGCTCGAAGAGGCCCGTACGCGAGTCCGGGAATCGGACGGCATCGAACACGTCTTCACGACCTCAGAAGGCGATCTCTGGTTCTATGCCCGCGTTGAGGCACAGAACGTCCGTCAGTGGGTAGACAGCCTGTTTGATGGGCTTGGGATATCTGGATATTCAGTCACCTTGATCGACGAAGCTGAATGGACGCCTTCGATCGACGGCGTCGAATTTGCTCTCACCTGCACTGAATGTAACAATACCGTCGACAATGAAGGTGAGACGAAGCGCATCGATGGCGAGATCTATCACTTCTGTTGTCCATCTTGTCTCGCACGGTTTGAAGACCGCTATCAGCGGCTCGAAGAGGGTGTATAGAACGGTCTTTGGATTCCAAATTTTCTTGGTGTCGATAACCACCTTCTCGAAACAGTAAACCGCCTAAACATAGACCCCGTATAGTAAGATGAACATGACAAGCCGAACAACCCATCTCGATATTACGGGGATGTCCTGTGCCAACTGTTCGGGAACGATCCAGGACACCCTCGAATCCCTTGACGGGGTATCGAAGGCGGATGCGAACTTCGCCACCGACGAGGGATCCGTAACCTACGATCCCGATGAGGTATCACTCCAGGAAATCTATGAGGCGATCGACGAGGCAGGCTACGGCGCAATCACGGAGACGGTCTCTATTGCTATCTCCGATATGACGTGTGCCAATTGCGCCGAGACCAACGAAACCGCTCTCGAGAATACACCGGGTGTCGTCACCGCCGAAGTCAACTACGCGACTGACGAAGCGCAGGTCACCTACAATCCGGCAGAGGTGTCTCTCAATACACTGTATGATGCTATTGAGGACGCTGGCTACTCGCCCGTCCGCGAAGATGGTGATGACGACGAGTCGGGTCAAGACGCACGAGATGCCGCACGACAGGCTGAGACCCAAAAGCAACTCAGACTGACCCTCTTTGGGGCAGTGTTGTCGGCTCCGTTGCTCTTCTTCCTCATCGACAAGTTTCTGCTCGGTGGCGCGATCGTCCCTGATGCCGTCTTCGGCGTTGAAATCGGGTGGCTCGAGTTCCTCCTCGCCACACCGGTGCAGGCGATCCTCGGCTGGCCGTTCTATAAGAACTCGTACAAGGCGATCGTGAAAAACGGCCGCGCCAATATGGACGTGCTAATCGCAATCGGTTCAACAACCGCCTATCTCTACTCCGTGGCAGTCCTGTCTGAACTCATTGCAGGTGGGCTCTACTTCGACACGGCAGCGCTCATCCTCGTGTTCATTACGCTCGGCAACTACCTCGAAGCTCGGTCGAAGGGGCAAGCGGGCGAGGCCCTCCGGAAGCTCCTCGAAATGGAAGCCGAAACGGCGACCATTATCCGCGAGGACGGCAGTGAAGAAGAAGTTCCGCTCGAAGAGGTCACAACGGGTGACCGGATGAAAATCCGTCCGGGTGAGAAAGTTCCCACAGACGGCGTCGTTGTCGACGGTCAGTCCGCCGTCGACGAGTCGATGGTCACTGGTGAATCCGTCCCTGTAGAGAAGGAAGAGGGCGATGAGGTCGTCGGCTCGACGATTAACGAGAACGGCGTCCTTGTCGTGGAGGCGACAAAGGTCGGAGAAGATACGGCTCTTCAACAGATCGTTCAGACTGTCAAGGAGGCGCAGTCGCGCCAGCCCGACATCCAGAACCTCGCGGACCGTATCTCCGCGTACTTCGTGCCTGCGGTCATCGCGAACGCTCTCCTCTGGGGCATTGTTTGGTTCCTGTTCCCGGAGGTACTGGCTGGCTTCGTCGACTGGCTCCCGCTGTGGGGTCAGGTCGCTGGCGGCCCGGCCCCGGTCGGTGGGACCGTTTCCGTCTTCGAGTTCGCGATTATTGTCTTCGCGTCCTCGATCCTCATCGCCTGTCCCTGTGCGCTGGGGCTGGCGACGCCCGCAGCCACGATGGTCGGGACGACGATTGGTGCCCAGAACGGCGTCCTGTTCAAGGGCGGTGACATCCTCGAACGCGCAAAAGACGTCGACACGGTCGTCTTCGACAAGACGGGCACCCTCACGGAGGGTGAAATGGAATTGACCGATGTGGTCGTCTTCGATAGCGATGGAAATGCAGTGACTGACGGTGGCGAGCCGACGCCAGATGGTGGACAGATCAGCACTCGTGAGCGCCTCTCCGAGGACGACGTGCTGCGGCTGGCGGCGATAGCAGAAAGCGGAAGCGAACACCCGCTCGCGCGGGCAATCGTCGACGGGGCTGAAGAACGCGGGCTGGACGTGACTGAGCCCGACGACTTCGAGAACGTTCCTGGTCACGGGATCAAAGCGGTTGTTGGTGACAACGAGGTACTGGTCGGCAACCGCAAGTTGCTGCGAGACAACGACATCGACCCGTCACCCGCCGAGGAGACGATGGAACGCCTCGAAAACGAGGGGAAGACGGCGATGCTTGTCGCTTCCGAGGGCAAACTGGTTGGTGTAGTGGCTGACGCCGACACAATCAAAGAGAGCTCCAAGCAGGCCGTTACAGCCCTCCAAGAGCGGGGCGTCGACGTAATGATGATTACGGGCGACAACGAGCGAACTGCTCGTGCGGTCGCCAAACAGGTGGGTATCGACCCGGAGAATGTCCGAGCAGGGGTCCTTCCCGAAGACAAGTCTAACGCGGTCGACAGTATTCAAGACGAGGGCCGTCAGGCGATGATGGTCGGAGACGGCGTTAACGACGCCCCCGCGCTCGCGGTCGCGCACGTGGGGACAGCCATCGGCTCCGGCACGGACGTGGCCATCGAGGCTGCAGACCTTACGCTGATGCGCGACGACCCGCTCGACGTGGTGAAGGCGATCCGAATCTCGGACGCGACACTCCAGAAGATCAAGCAGAACCTCGTGTGGGCGCTCGGATACAATACCGCGATGATTCCCCTCGCGTCGCTCGGGCTGCTCCAGCCGGTGCTCGCTGCAGCAGCAATGGCGTTCTCGTCGGTGTCGGTGCTGACGAACAGCCTGTTGTTCCGGCGGTACACCCCCGATCACGACTACAAGCTCTTCGGGTTCCTTCGCTAACCGTCGCCTCTATCTCAATGTCGAATATTTCCCGCCAAACGGTTCGGAGGTACCTCGTCGAGACAGCCAGTAGCGAACCGACGTACCTCCGGGCTCACGAGATCGCCGGTGATCTTGACGGCTCTCCGAAGGCTGTCGCGCAATACCTCAGCCAACTTCAGGACGACCTCTCACTCGTCTCACTCGAACAGTGGGGGCGCTCTAAGAGCACGACGTGGCGCTTGGAGGTGAACGAGTCGTGAGTACTGTCACGCGACGCGTCGAAACCGCCCTTCCGGAAACAGGCTCACGCGAGTGGTGGGCGCTGTACCTACTTGCTCCGCCCGTCCTCATCGGTGCGGGAATCCTTGCGTTCCCGGGCCTCGTCTTCGACCAGTTCATTTGGCAGTACCTCTGGGGACCAGTCGTCGCTGACGCTGCCAGTGAGCCAGTCATGCATGAGGGGATTCGTGCTGTTCGGGGCTACAACGCGGTGAACACCGTAACCTACCTCGCGGCGGTCGTGTACAGCCTCCCCGGACTACGAGTGTATCTCGATCAACTCGACGTCACGTTTGACGCACGACTGGCCTACGGGTTCGCCCCGATCATTATCGCCGGCGGAGCGATGCGCGCCCTCGAGGACATCGGCCTACTCGGGGACTACGCGGTGTGGTTCATCACGCCGTCAATCTACTTTGTCGTTACCGCTGTCACCGTCCTCGCGCTCGGCATCGGCGCACTTGCGCGTGATCGGAATACCGGTTCCATTCCGTCAACGGTCGGGCTTATCGGGTCGGTGTGGGCTGTCGGTGCTGTCGGGTGGGTGCTTTGGTACGGCCTCTCGATGTCGACCCCGCTCCGTCTGTGGGTTCCTGTCGCAACGACGGGGATTGCTCTCGGGGCGACCGCGCTCTACTACTGGGGAGCGAGTTTCGTCAATGTCACACACCTTCGACACCCGCTGATTCTGCTGGCCGTCTTTGGCCAGCTGTGGGACGCTGCACAGAACCTCATCGGTGTGACGTTTCTCGGCTACTCCCCCAAGCTGGTCGTCACGAATCTCGTATACCAGGCGACTGGATTTGCCGGATCGACGTTCGTGCTGAAACTCGTCGTGACTGTCGGCATCGTGTGGTATCTCGCTGATGCGAAAGAGGAGATGAACCACACATGGTGGTGGCTTATGACGTTCTTCATCGGAGCGATCGGGCTCCCGATGGGCGTTCGCGGGTCACTTCGGATGCTACTGGGGGCCTAACAACGGCCTCGGCGATGTACCGCGCTTTCTGTTAAGAATCGAAACCGGCCGAACGGTATCTGGGATGGTGGATTGAGGCGTTCACCGCGCGTAGCCTTGCTGGATCACTCCCGTTTCGAAAGAAAACAGAGTGGAGTGTGGGACCGGCGTGTCCTAGAATAGACAATCCTACCGAAGGCGACTGTGATCACATTCCGGGTTATTAGTAACAGGGGTAAAGCGTATGGGAACTACTGTTGTATCGTCTAATAATGCCGCAACCGTGGAATCGTCGTCGGGTGCTTCAACATAGTGGTACAATCGGAATACTAGGTCTTACAGGCTGTCTAGGTGGCTCAAGCACGAACTCATGGGATATTGATGACCCAGTAGCAGTGGCATCAGCACAACAATTTAACTCACCAGGATGTAGCTGTTGCGAGCAGTATGCATCATATCTTCGTGAGAATATCACTGGTGACCTCTCAGAGACCGTACCGGATGATATCCAAGCAGTAAAGCAGGAATATGGGATCCCCGAAGACCTCCAGAGCTGTCACACACTCGTCCTCACAGATTACGTCGTAGAAGGACACGTCCCGGTCGAAGTAATCGCCCGGCTTCTCGATGAAAACCCACCGATAGATGGAGTTGCACTCCCTGGTATGCCATCTGGGACACCGGGGATGGGTGGAGAGAAAGATGGCTCGTTAAGCATATACGCTATTGACGGCGATAAAGCCGGAGCTGAGTACACTGAGGTATAGATTCAGAGATACAGTAGATCTGGCTCTGTTGAAATCCTCAGTAAGTGATATATTCTCACCCAGTCGCGGTCAGTACAGGGAAAACACTTACCGGAGCTGTGGGAGAATTTAGTCATGAATCGTCGGCAGCTTCTTCGTGGTGCTGTGGGTGGGGGAATCTGGCTTCTGGCGGGTTGTTCCTCTACTGGCAGTGAGGGATATGCGACGATACAAGACCTCAGTTTCGTAAACACGGGGTCTACTACGGTGCCAGTAGAGTTACGGATAGAGCGGACTGATACGGATGAAGTAGTTCATACGGAGACTCGTGAGCTGACGGTAGACCCGGAATGGGTTATCATCGAGTGTGTGTGGCCAGATGTACCGTTAACAGTCATGGCCCGTCATGAAGATGGAGAGTGGAATAGCTTCAATACAGAGGACCGAGACGGCTGTGTCGGTGTCATAGCTGCAGTACACGACCAGAGAACATCATTTTACGCGCATAACGCTGAGTGTCCAATTGATAACGCGAGATGCCACACTGATTAGTCCGCAGTTTTCATCGACCGGCTGTTTCAGGCGAGAATATGTCTGAATAATAGGATTTCAACAGAGCTACAAATTCATAATAACATCTTTCGGGTCTATCCTGATCTGGTAACCGGACGGTGTCGTTTTGTCTACCGGGGGCTGATACGCGGCAGATCGGTGGCTGGCGCTTTCGATATTCATAAATGAATCTACGGCTCTATTGGCGCGCTACGCACCAAAAACAGATGTTTAAGCCTCCCAAAGGTATTTTTGATACAACATCTTTTTTCAAGTATGGATCGAAGGGCATCGATCGCCGTCGTTGGCAACGGTTTAGTCCTTGCCCTCGCTGGGTGTATCCAGTTTGAGGAAACTCCCAACCCGCGCTCTAACGGTGATCCGGGGGTGGAACCAATAGCGAGTTTGGAGATGATTCCGGTGACGGACAAAGAGATCGCCCGAAGGCTCACGTACTCGCTCGATGAGCCACAACGGAAATTCGCGGCGGAGGTCATCGAAAATGGTTCGAAGACAGTCCGAGGAACGGACGAACCATTCCCACCCGATAGACGGTTCGTCTACGATGATACACTGTATGAATTCACAGCTGAGGTCATTGACTCCCAGCCTGCGGTAGTCTTTCGGATCACTCTTGAAGAGGTGGATGACACGGACGCTGAGACGATCGCATACGATGACCTCCCACCCGTTGACAAACAGGCCCTCGAAGAGTACGGGTGGGACGACCCGGACGTGTTCGAAGTCGGAGGAGCTCCGTTTGTCTACTTGGAAGACGAAGTCTCAGATTCCATGTTGGTTCCGGAGCCTGATTACCCCGTAATCGTGTGGGAGTCCGGCATTCAGGGCCGGTTTATTATCGAAAGTCAGTCTGAAACAGCGATGAACAAGTATACGTATCGTGCTCACACGGTTCACGAATCTGCGAGCGAATACGGGGGAGAGATTCGACGCGAACACGAATTCCAGCTTTCAAGCCTCCCGGAAGCTCAAGAGCGCATCGTGTCCGAGGCGATCTCGGATGAACATGGGTACAAAATATTGCCAGATGAATCGATTCCAGATACTTTTAATGAACTTGTAAAATACTTTTCAGACGAGGAGAAATTCAGACCAGAAGATACTGGATCCGAAACGACAATCTCTGGTCTATATTTTGTCGAATACGACGGAACGAACCACTGGACCGAGTTACACGTAGAGGACGACAGGAGTGAAGATTCGAAATCGTGAACCGAGGTTGGATTGAACCAAGAATTTGACTTGTTTTACAGAAAGTCTCGTAGCGCTCTCAAAATGGACTGTCTCCGAAAACCAATCATCTTCGAGGCTCTGTTGAAATTCCCTTCTTCACAGAGGTACTTGCCTGAAACACCCGGTTGATAAGACAATTCAATTGAGTCTGTGGCGGTGTTGGTAATTGTACACCCTGTATAGACCGCTCAGAGCGACCGGTCGAGATTATGAACGAGACAGGCGATGGCGAGTTCACGGAACTGTTTCCACCATCGTCGTGATCGGACGAATGCACCGTACTTCCGCTTGAGCGTAGAGTTGACGGTCTCGGATTGACTCCGCTGTCCGTAGAGTTCAGCATCTAAGCGCGCGTTCCATGCCTTATGAATTGGTGTGAACTCACGGTGCTTGATCAGAGGGCGAGCCTCGTATTCATGGGCGAGTCGCCTGATTTTCTGGTCGTCGTAGCCTTTGTCACCGAGCAGAACATCAATTTCCTCGGGATTGCGCTTAATCAAAGAGGGCGCGATCTGGCTGTCGTGTTTTCGTGTCGTGGTCACATGTAGGTCGATGACTGCGTTCACCTTCGCATCGACCAACAGCGTCACTTTGAGCTGCTGAATCGTGAGTTCGGCGCGTTTCGTGTAATGTTTCGAGGCGTGACTGCGGTCGAACCCTGACGCATCAACTCCAACGACGCCACTCGTCGGAAGGAGCGCCGTTGAGAGACCCAGTATGACACGCCACACAGCCATATCAAGCCGATTGAACGCCTTACAGAGCGTTGAAGGTGTAGGAAGTTCAGCTAATCCAAGAGCGCGACGGATACGTGGCATCTCGATCAGTTCGTCAAGAAGGCCACGATAAGTCGTGTTTTTCCGAACTTTGAGACATAGCAGAACAACGTGCTGCGGGAGTGTATAGCGGTGTTTAGAGAATTTCGAGGAGTATCGAGAAACGGCTCGGCGGGCCAGATGGATCGCCTTCTCAGTAAACCGGAGAATCTGCGACTTCGGGAGGGCCTTCATCTCGTCGAATTACAGGCCGAACATGTAACTCTCTGAGGATTTCAACAGAGCCGTAGATCTGCAACTGATGTTCAGACGGCTTCTCTATGGGTTCGGATACACCTTCGCGCGTCTCATCTTTTTCAACGCGAAACTTCAACAGCTGTCTTGAAGCGGGTTTGTATCGCGTTCTGGCTTGTTGGTGATCCAATTCAGAAGCTTTCCCGTGTAAACTGTGAAACAGCTTATAGGAGACAGTATTCAGAAAATCAAGAGGTATCTAACACGTTGAGTCCAGCGTCAGCTCTGTATGCAATCTCTGATTATTCACGGGGTTGCTACTGATAGTTTAGATTTGAAACAGTAATCGCAGTAAATGAGGAGCGTGTGTATTCATCTATGGAAGCGCCCACAACCTCCACGACAGAGGCTACCACCAGCGAGGTACTCGTCCGTGCTGATGAGATTGAAAAAACGTACGGGTCAAACCTCCCATTTACACGATCGGTTCCCGTCCTCACCGGTGCCTATCTGGAAATCCGAGCAGGAGAAATCGTCGGAATCGTCGGGGGGAACGGTTCGGGGAAATCCACGCTTATGAACATCCTCGTCGGCGTCCTCAAGCAGGATTCCGGAGCAGTTGAACGAACAGGGACGGTTGGCTGGTGTCCACAAGAACCACTGCTTTACGACCGCCTGACGGTCACAGAGACGTTCCGCCTGTTCGGTTCCGGATACGGAATGACCGCCGAAGAAATCGACGAGGCCAAACGCCGATTCGCATCGAAACTCGATTTCGAGCAGTACCTTGACTATCGAATCGACCAACTCAGCGGTGGAAACCGACAAAAAATCAATCTCAGTATCGCCCTAATGTATGATCCGGACGTCCTCATGCTAGACGAGCCCTACACCGGGTTCGACTGGGAGACATATCTCACCTTCTGGGACCTCGCCGACGAACTTGCTGCCGACGGAACAGCTGTCGTAATGATTTCACACTTGATCGAGGAGCAGAGCCGTCTCGACCGTATCTACGAGGTTCGTGATGGACACGTCTACGACGTGACTGAGCGGGAAAGTGAGACCGAAGCGACGACCGGTGAACGGAGGAGAAAGGCCGATGAATAGAATTCAAACGGGGATCCGGACGAACGTCTCCACCTTCCTCAGGACCCCCCTGAATGTCGTCTTAGCACTCCTCCTTCCGGTTGTCGTTATCGAAGGCTGGGGACAAGCGATGGCGGGGTTGCCAACTATGCCGACAGTTGAGGCGATTCCGATCGATCTGGGTCGCCTCCTCGGAGCGATATTCGGTGTCGCCATCATCGCCGGCCTGATGGGACTCGCCCAGATGATTAGTGCGCGTGCAGCCGATCGACGACTCGTTCAGACAGGCTATCCACCCCGAACACTGCTTGCGACTCGATTAGCGACGCTCGGAGGGGTCACGGTCGTCGTGGCTGCCGTGAACTACGGCGTGCTCTGGCTGACGATTTCACCGGAAGCCCCTGTCCTGACGTTCGTATTCCTCGTCCTCGCCGGCCTCGTCTATGCGTTTCTTGGCGCACTCGTCGGGGCGCTCCTTCCGCGACTGTTCGAAGGCTCGCTCGTCGTGGTGTTCCTCGCGATGATGGACGCGTTCCTCAGTGGCGACAGCCCGCTGGCTGCTGACATTCCTGAGTTCGTGGAATACTTCCCGCTCTATCATCCGAAGGAACTCCTTCAGGAGGCGATGTTCCAAGGTACATATACGACGGGCGACCTCGGCTTCGTTGCCGGATACCTGCTCGTCTTGCTCGTGCTCGTCACCGTAGTGTTCGGAGTGACGATGCGCACCAGTGGTGGGTGGTCCGCATGAACCGTACGACAACGGCGTTCTCGATCGGCATCAAAGAACAGGCGCGTAACTACGTCCTCGTCGCTCTACTGGTCGTCCTACCGGTCTCGTTCATCACGTTGGCGTTCGCAGTCACCCAGGACGTCGAGATGCCGGTTCGGACGCTCGTCGACGGTGAGACGGCGACGGTCATGCGGGGGATGCCTGAGGTCCACGGCGTGATCATGACGCCGATTACGAGTGCTCTCATCGCCGGACTCGCCGGGTTGTTCCTGATGCGAGAAGCCAAAGACACGGACGGTCGTCTGGCAGTCGCTGGCTATCGTGCATGGCAGGTAATCGCTGCCCGGTTTGGGGTTCTCGCAGCAATTACTCTCATCGTCACCGGTGTCTCAGTTGGTGTGATGCTCGTCGATTTCCAGCCCGAGTATCTCTGGTGGTTCGTCGCAGCGATGCTCGTCGTCTCGGTCACGTATGGTCTCATCGGGATGCTCGTCGGGGCCGTCTTCAACCGCCTAGCCGGGATGTGGCTGATGCTGATTCTCCCGATGCTCGATATCGGACTGTTTCAGGATCCGCTGTTTATTCAATCTGAACCTGATTGGTGGATGAAACTCTTTCCGGGCTATTGGCCAGTCCGTGTAATGGTCGATACCGGACTCACAACCGACGTAGATACGGCTCTCTCGTTGGTGTGGGCTACTGGATATCTTCTCCTCGTAGCCGTGCTCGCAATTGGTGTTTACTACCGAGCCACACAGGCGAGTTGATCACAAGAGAAATCAGTCATAAATGGAACAAAACAAGTCACGGGATCGTTCTGAAATCAAAGGTATCGGTGAGGGCGGTATTCTCTAATCCCCGAATCACTTGACCCCGGTGAGTTCACCCTCTCACGGTGGCAATCAGTTGGAGATGTCCTCATCAGTAGCATCTAATCGCTCACGGCGACGTCTATACTCCTCCTCGTCAATTTCGCCCCTGGCATAGCGGTTCTGGAGCGTTTTTCTGGCTGAGTCGTCGGTAGTCGATTGAGGAGATTTTTGGTTTCCAAGCCAGTAGAGCCCGCCACCGAGAACGCCCAGCATTCCGAGTACGCCACCAACAGCTGGTAGCCCTCCAACTCCACCTCCGTTGCGGCCACTCATCATTCCAGAACCACCTCGTCCCATCATTCCACCACCAGTATTCCCGCTTCCATCGCTGCTTGAGCCGTAGGCGACTGTACCCTGGTCAACAATCGCCTCACTCGATGGGACCTCTCCATCCGGGATTGAATCCTCCTCTGCCGGTCCGCCAGGACTGCCAACTACGATCCGTCCGACCATCCCAATCGACTTGTGCGGGATGCAGTAGTAATCATACGTCCCTGGCGTTTCGAACGTATATTCGAAGCTCCCGTCTGAGATCGTCCCACTATCGAAGGCGGAAGCGCCCTCCGGAATACGATCTGCGTACGCCGTAGCGGAATGTGCCCCCGCTGCGAGTTCAAATTGAACGGTTGTCCCGGGATCAACACGTAGGCCGATTGGGTCGAAGTAATTGTTTCCCATCTCCACGATGGGCGTCTCCTGTGCGTTCGCTGACTGAGCAAAGCCGGTGCTGGCGACTGCGCTGGCACCGACAATGCCTAAGAATTGACGTCGGCTGTGATGTGTCATGTTGTCTGGATCATTCTTCGGTGGGTAGCTACGCGCGATACTGGTGCGAAGACTTCGGACGTGACTCACTCCGAACTTGTCGTTTGTTCCCATTACTACTCATAACCATATGCTGAATCGAGCACACCATTTCGATGTAACGGAACGATGCTGCCGAACGGTTGGTTTCGATACCCTCGAGTCGATCCGCAGGTGTTCAAACGGGTGAAACGCGGTTTGGGTAGTGGTCACTCTGATTGTTCGAGCTTTTCTCGTCGGGCTTCGAACTCTTCGTCCGTGAGATCGCCACGAGCGTACGCCAGACGTAACTCTTCCATCGCGGGATTATGAGACGTCTGTGTCTCGCTCATCCGCCGGAAGATGAGATATCCACCGCCCAGAAGCGCAAGGAGGAAGATGACCGGGACGAGCATCCCGATGAGGGGCCACCAACCACCTGTGGTACCGTACTGGCCCATCATTCCTCCGTATCCCATCATCCCACCGAACCCCATACCCATTGTGAGCAAGGGAAGGAGGATGAACGCTCCGAGGACGATGAGCAGTATCGTCGTCGTATCCAGTTGATCCGATGATGCCATCAGAGATCAGGCCTCCGATGCGGATCCGAACTCGTCAGTTACGGCTGCCAGTACGCGGTCGAATCGTTCGCTGACCTCGGTCGCGACGGAGTCAAGCGCGTCGTTATCAGCGATCCCGACTAACTGTTCCGGGTCGACCGCACTCACCACGATGACGCCGTCATCGTTCTCGTAGACGATGACGTTACAGGGCAAGAGCGCACCGAGTTCAGTTTCTACACTCAACCCTTCGTATGCCAGCGGAGGATTGCACGCACCGAGGATGCGATACTGGCGGAACTCCTCACCGAGTTTCTCCTTGAGCGTCGCCTGAATGTCGATGTCACAGAGAACACCGAATCCCTCGTCTTTGAGCGCGGCATTCGTTGCGTCGACGACATCGTCGAACTCTCCATCAATCTTGGTTTGTATTGTGTAACTCATGTAATACTGTATCCTGTTTACGCACTTAAGCGTTCGGTCCCGTCGCCCCAACTGGCAGACGAGAATTTTTTCTCGACGATGCTCCTTCTATTTCGGTCATGGGCACTACTCGAGTTGCTTTCGTCGACGTTCGAACTCTTCATCGGAGAGTTCACCGCGAGCGTAACGCTCACGAAGAACCGAAAGCGGCCGACTATCACTCCTCTCAGAATCTCTGTTGAGGAGTGAGTAGACGAGATAGAGCGGGACGACGATTAGGAGCCCCATCCAAAGGAAGCTCCAGAGGCCCATTCCACCGCTGAAGACCCCCCAACCGCCGCTACCCATCATACCGCCGCCGTAGCCTCCACCACCGTGAGCCGCTGCGGTGCCCGTTGCTACAATCAACAGCGGAACCGCTAGTATTGCGATTCGACGAGTCGTCCGCCCGAGAGTGTTGGTGTAGTGTGTCATTGTGATCGTTGAGTCAGTAAGTCGAATATCTATCGTGTCAGACGAGGATCCGAACAGGGATCGTTAGCAGCCGTACCCCTGTCCGTTCATCCCCGTCGCGGTGTGATTGTCGTCCGCCATATCTTGGGCCATCTCGTCGACGGTCACGCCCATGTGCGCTTCCATCTCGTCAACGGCATTCGGGCCCATGTAGTCGGTCATGTGACCTTCCATCCAGGCCGCCCAGTCTGCTGCACTACCATCGGCTGGCGTCCCTTCAGCTGCCGTCTCGTTCCCCTGGATCGGTTCGTCACCGTGTGCGCTAACTACCGGGGCGGCAAACGCGAGTCCGACAATCGCGAGCACCACGAGCAGCCATCGTCCGAGGTTTCGGTTGGTCATTGTTTTTCGCCTCAAGTAGTCATACGGTGGGTTCGGAGTTATCTTCGTGGGAGTGAACTCAAACAGGAGAGCGTTCAAGAACGTCTATAACGCCATCTAAACGTTTTCTACTGACGGGATCGTTCATACCTGCCGAATTCGAAAGGATCAGAGGAATGGTGAGAGCAAAGGGGATCCGTCGAGACTGTTCACCTCATTGCGGCGATCCAGACAATAACCACGGTTCAGGCGGCGAGGGAGGCTCGGGTATTGCTGACCACGAACGAGATGGATCAGTTCCCTCGGAACTGGTGATACTGCCTCGTGAGTGCCTGACGATGGTAGAGGATTCCAATTGTCATGAGGAACAGAACGGTCGCAATTTCGTAGCCATACGCACCAAGCAATAACATCGTTGAAGAACCACTCAGTCCGCCTGCAAGTAGTACGGCAAACAACGGGCTAACGCAGGCAGGGCACGCCACAATCCCGACTATTCCTCCGACTGCCGACTGCGAGAAATCAAGCAATGCATCATAGACGAGATACGCCAGCGCGAACAGGCCAACCGCTTGGTAAGGAATGAGCGAGACCGTGATCAGGTCACCTGTATAGACGAAGACCGGACTCCATCCCAAAGATCGACCCCACGTTATTCCGAAGCCGCTTGGTCCAGTGAGCTGCCCGAAATGAGAGGTGCTCGGTCCAAGTAATCCTGAAAAATAAAACATCACGATGAGATATAGAGCAACGACAAGTGCGGCACCAATACGATACACTCGACGTTTCGTTACAGGTCGAGTGTGCCAGATCACCCAGACTGAGGCGGTGAACCAAATAAATGGAAGGACGAAATGGGTCCACCGGCTCCCCATATCTCCTGTGAAATATGCGTACACCAACCCGGCGATCAACTGTGCGGCGAGGAGGAGATTGAGCCACGTGCTTGACTTGAGAACCCGGCTAATGCGATCAGTTTCGAGTGTTGCTTGTGACATGATGGGTAGTGTTAGTATGAATTTCTACGTCTGTTAGTTCTGCAGGTCATCACTCGGATACACGCGGTAGGTTCGACCCTGTCGTTCCCGATACAGC
Source organism: Halorubrum trueperi (assembly GCF_042662525.1). Classification (NCBI taxonomy): domain Archaea; kingdom Methanobacteriati; phylum Methanobacteriota; class Halobacteria; order Halobacteriales; family Haloferacaceae; genus Halorubrum; species Halorubrum trueperi. Next base: position 14,566 of record NZ_JBHSXI010000026.1, on the reverse strand, counting down.
AGCCCGCGCTCCTCGAGTGAACTCACGGTCTGGCTCACTTTACTCTTTGAGAACTCAGATCGATCCCGAAGTTCGATCTGCGTGATTCCAGGCGAGTTCAGGACGGGTTCAAGGACGCGTCGTTCATCATCCGGTAAGAGATCGAGAACGCGCGCTTGCGGATCCGATTCAGGATTGATAGGCGTCGCCGGCGAGGCGTCATCGTCTATCGATGTAGGCGTTGCCTCCGATACCTGATCGGGGTCGATGTGATCCGCTGAGTCGGTTGTCGAATCGATGAGATTCCCTCGAACCACGTAATAGATGCCACCGATACTGCCTGCGACCAGAAGGGTTCCAACCACGTACCAGAGAGGATCTGGACCGTGAATCGCCCCCATAGACGAGTCCATCATCGGCCCCATCGACTGCTCGATAGCGCGACGCTGTTGATAGGCCCGCCAACTGAGTAGTCCGCCAGCCAAGAGGACGAACCCAAGGAGCACACCAACGACGGTATCCGCTGGACGTTGGTTCATATGACATCCCCTTGTTTCGATATCTGACTGCTCATACAATCAATTTTGGCGCGACAGGTGTGACAATTGCGGATTGAAGGTGCGATGATGAAGTGCTTCACAGCGGATGAACCACAGTACATCTATCAGTGATCGTGATCGTGGTTTGTTATCTGCGGGCCTTGACTTCGTGAATTTATAAAGAGCAGAACCAACCTTCGTCCGGGTATGGAGGCAACACCGATTGCCGATGTGCTCTCATGTACGGACTTCGTTGATGAGTTCAACTCGCTCTCGTACCATCAACGATGGCACGTCAAAACCTACACCACTGGACTGGTCGGCTCCAGCAACAAAACCATCGAAGGGATTGCGAACCGTGTCCTCCCAGCCAAGGACGAACGCACCCTGAACAACTTCCTGAACGACTACGACTGGGACGAACGCCGACTCAACCAAGAGCGCATCGACCTCCTGCAAGACCACGACGATACACGCATGTCCAAGAAGGGTGTCGTCGCGCTCGACGACACCCTCAACGACAAATCCGGCAAGCATATTCCCGGGACCGACTGGTTCTACGATCACAACGAAGGCCACACCGTCTGGAGTCAGAACCTCGTCTTCAGCCTCTACGCCGACCAGAAAACCTCCTACCCCCTCGATTTCCGCCTCGTTGACAAAGACGGTCCCTCAAAGATCGACCTGGCCAAGCAACTCATCGACCAGGCGGAGGCCGCCGGTGTGCCGGCGGCCACCTACGTCTACGATGCCTGGTTCTCCAGTAAAGAGGTCAACGAACACGTCGAGTCCTACGACAAGGATTGGATCACGCTACTCCCGGTCAACCGGAAGATCAAGTACGACGGTGAGTGGCTCAGCGTCGACGAGCTCTACGAGCGCGTCGAACTGGTCGAACGCACCGTTGACGATGAGACCTACCGGATTTGGACCCAAAAGCGACTGATCAAATCGCTCGACGCCGAAAAGAAAGTCCTCCTCGTCGAACCCGTCGAGGAGGACGACGATGAGATTGACGAGGAAGACGAAGAGGCGGCTGATGAGGAAGACACAGCAGAGACGAGCACTGACGATGAAGAGAGTGAAGAGGAAGATGACGGAGACGAAGACGAGGACGATGAGCCGGAGTTCCGGTGTCTGGTCACGAACAAGATCGACGCACCGGCAGCGCATCTGATACGGTTGTACACGCGGAGATGGCGTATCGAGACGTTCTTCAGGGATTCACGACAGGATCTCGGTCTGGGCGACTGCGAGGTGCGCAACGAACGAGGTGCCAAACGCCATTGGCACCTCGTGATGCTCGCCTACAGCCTGCTCCGGCTTGGGATTTCACATAGTGCCCTTGGAAGAGCGATCTCAACTGCGTCATCAATCCGTGGTGACCTCAAACACGCGCTGAAAGAATCCATCTACGACCTCTTCCACTGGGCTGTATCCAACGCAGAGGGTGGGCTAGAGAATCTCATGCAAGAGGTCGAAGGGGTGTTTATATAGTCACGAAGTCAAGTGCGGGCTTTGATCAGCAAATTCCGTGGGCTCTTCCTCGAATGCCCGCTTACAGGTCTTCGAGCAAAAATAGTACGTCATCCCATCATTGGACGCACTCGGCCCCTCATCGTCGGTCCGCATGCCACACACCGGATCACGATACTGACCTGGTGCGCCGATTCCACGTCGGTAGACATACAGGAGGAACCCGGAGAGCGCGAAGGCGATAATATTGAGGTAGAACGTGTAGTTGAGCTCGAAGTACGTCTGTTCGGTCGCCGTCTCGCCACCGGCCAGATCTGGTACGATGCCGAGGGCGTCGAACAGCAACTCCATGAGGAAGCCAGTGAACGCCATCGTCACGAAGAAGACGCCAAGGATGTACAGCATGATCTTCCAGCCGTAGTACTTCCGGTAGACGTTCAGCACGGGCACGGTGATGAGGTCGGCGTAGACGAACGCGATGATCCCGGCGAAGCTGACGCCACCGCCCCACAGCGCGACGGCGAACGGGACGTTGCCCATACTGCCGACGAAACTGAGCACGGCGATGATGACGCCCATGACGGCGTTCTCGGCAGTCACGAGCAGGCCGTCGCCCTGAATGAACAGCGTGTTCCACACCCACTGCGGGACGAAGACGATGACGAACCCAGAAATAAGGAAGCCGGCGACGATGTCTTTCCAGATCATCGACCACTCCTTGCGGTACTGATTCCCGACCTTGTACCAGCCACCCCACGACAGCAACTCGTCACGCCACCCGCCGCTACTCGACGTCTCCTGGCGATAGGTCTCCATACAGCCCTCCGAGCAGAATTTGAGCGTCTCACCGCCGTCGGTCGTGAGCGTGTACTCGTCTTTCCCCTCCATCCCGCAGGTGGGATCTTCCGTGACGCCCGCCTGGCGGTCGCGCTCGTTGAGCTTCTCGCGGACTTCGTTAAACAGGTTTTCGGGAAGCGTGAGGTGGACGATGGCGGCCATGACGGCGATGAGAATCAGGCCGCCGAGCAGTTCCGCGACGAGGAACTCCCAGCCAAGCAGGATGAGAATCATCAGCCCTAGTTCGACGATGAGGTTCGTCGACGCGAACATGAACGCGAGGAAGTTCACCGCGTGCGCCCCCTTCTTGAACAGGCCCTTCCCGATGGCGACGGCGCCGAAACTACAGCCACTGCTTGCTGCTCCGAACACAGTCGCCTTGGTAAGTCCAGTTAGATCGCCCTCACCCAGCACCTGTGCCATCCGCTCCTTCGAGACGTAGACCTGGACGAGACTCGTAATCGTGAGGCCCATGATGATCGCCCACGCCGCCGTCCAGAGAAATCCGACACCGATACGAAGGGATTCAAGAACTCCGTCGATTATCGTCGCCTGCATAGGTGTATCATTGTAGGGATCATCTATTGCGGTTTTGGTTAGAATATACTGCCTATGAGGGTATCAGTACTATGGCATCGTAACCGTCGGCCATAGATGATCTATCGTGAAGAGGGGAAAACATTGCAAACCTCCACAAGCTCCACGGAATCCGACTTCAGATTCAAAAGGGGAATCTGATTAAATCACGCCGACGTATTAGAGGCTAATGGGACCAGTAGAGACCGATGATATCCCAAATGAGGGGAACACCACCTGGAAGAACAGCCTTCGCCGGCCTGCTCGGTTGTCCAGTACGGTAACTGTCACATCCACTTCCTAATTTACGATGGCTGTCGATCTGGCAATCCATGATGCACTCGTTCTCACAGCCGACGAGCGGAACCGCCTGTACGAGCGCGGCACAGTATGCATCACCGATGGCTGTATCGAAGAAGTCCGACCATCACGTGCAGGAGACGGAGAATTAGAAGCATCCACCGTTATCGACGGGAACGGGAAACTGGTGATGCCGGGGTTGGTGAACGCCCACACGCACCTGGAGATGACACCGCTCATCGGTGCGTTTAGCGAACTCGAGCTGACGGAGATGCTTGGGAGTGGGACGGCCTTGTTTAACAGATTAGGGAACGGCGAATTCGAGTACCTCGTCGAGGCAGGCGTCGAGCTCGCAGCGCTCAATTTCCTCTTGGGCGGTGTCACGACCGTGAACTCGATGGACGCACGGCCTGCCGCAGGTGCGGAGACGTTCGGGGAAGCAGGGCTCCGCGGATTTTTCGGCCCGGCGATCTCGGACCTCTTCTGGGACCAACCAGTCGATCAGCAGTTCGCCCGTGCTCGCGAGTTCGTCGAAACGTACCACGACACGTACGACGGCCGAATCAGGGCGACGATCTGCCCGCACGACGACTGGTCGTGTACCCGGCAGCTGTGGGAACGGACCGCATCCCTCGCCGCAGAGTATCCGGACCTGCTCGTCCACACGCACTTGCTCGAACTCGAGGAGAGTAACACGATGGCACGAGCGAACGGTGGCGAGGACTCGGTAGGATTGCTCGACGACGTTGGACTCCTGGACGACCGACTGGTCGCTGCTCACTTCCGCCTCGGCGACGAAGAGGACATCCAGCGAACCGCCGAGGCGGACGCGGCTGTTGCGCACTGCCCGTCCGTCTTCTGTTACTGGAATCCGGACGGGGAGACGCAGTGGACGCCCGTTCCCGAGCTTCGAGCCGCCGGCGTCGACGTCGGAGTAGGGATTGACGACCACTACTGGCACGACTCGTACAGCATGTTCGGTGAAGCGCGGCAAGCTCGGCTGGCGGCAAATCTCAAGCGTTCAGCCGGGCAGTTCGACTCGATGGAACTGATACGAATGCTCACTATCGAGGGCGCACGCGCGCTGGGGATGGGCGACGAGATCGGCAGTATCGAAGCGGGAAAGCGCGCGGATATTATCCTCCTCGACGTCGACAAACCGAAGTTCACGCCACTGACCAACGTTCCCGCACACGTCGTGAACAACGCGGTCCCGGCCGACGTCGAGACAGTGATCGTTGACGGCGACGTCGTCCTCCGGAATGGTGTGCCCGAGACAATGGACTCGGACGACGTGCGACAGCGAGTAAATCAGGCTGTCGAACGCTTCATGGACGAGACAGGCTGGGAGTTAGACATTGGTGGTAGTGAACCGCCGACCAGCATCGAGACTGTACGGGACCTCCCAAAGCGTGGCCCTGCGCGACTCCTGACTCGCCTCGCGATGCAATCCGCGCGTGATCGGTTCTCCTTCTAAGACCCTGCCAGCGTAGGGGTGGTTCCCCCTCAGGAATTTCTGTGGGCGCGAACGAACGCACGTCGCAGGACGGTCAGAAGAACGTACGTCTCGTACTTCTGGGTCTGGCAGTGCTCGCAGGGCTGCATATCCTCGACGATCTCCTCAATAGCGTCGTCGTACTCGTCGGTGAGCGTAGTGAGCGCGTCCGTGATCTGGGGCTGGGCAGCGTCGATCATCTCCTCGACGGCGGCGTCGGCCGAATCTGGTAGTGAGTACGAGAGGACGATCGTGTTCGCGTGGTAGTACTTCGTCGTCCCACCACGCCCCTCCTCGAAGCGAACGACGTCGACGAGGCCCGCATCCCGGAGCTCGTTGATGTGATGGCGGACCGTGTTCTCCGTCCGGTCGATGCCGCGATCGTCGAGGCGTTCGTGGACCTCGGTCGCAGTTAGGGCTTCCTCGGACAGAATGTCGAGGACCATCGCCCGCATTGGCTCGTCGATGGCGTCCGAAATCCGAGTGTCTCGCACCGCGATGTCGTCGAGACGGTGGTCGGTATCGGAATCACTCATACGAGAACTGAGCGCGAGCACGCGGGAAAAGGTAGCGGGGCAGGAGTCGGGTAGGTGTCTGTCGAGGTATCCAGTACAGGATGGACCCGCGATAGCGAAAGCCCTAGACGACCCGTTTGACTGTTCCAACGACCCGTATCCGAATTCAAACATATCATCTAAAAAATACTTATTGAGGTACGGGCACTATCTCAAACTGTAATGAGCGACACAACCCAATTCCGCGTCCTCGACTTCGACTGCCCGACCTGCGCGAGTACCGTCGAACGCGCCCTGTCGAACGTCGACGGCGTCCAGCACGTCGAAGTCCACTACGCGACCGGCCGCGTCGAGATCGAGTACGACGACAGCGTCACTGACCCCGACGCCTTCGCAGAGACCATCGAAAACCAGGGGTACACTCCCCAGCCCGCCTAACACTATGAACAAACAATCGATCACGCAGTACTACCGGAACCACCGGAAGGCCATCGTCACGGCGACGAGCGGCCTGCTGTACGGCGGTGGCTGGAGTCTCGGCTACCTCACGAGTTTCGAGATGGCAAGCGCCGCCATCCTCGTCCTCGCGACGGTCGTGGGTGGCTACGACATCGCCAAGACCGCTTACCACGAGGTCACCAACCGGACGCTCGGCATCAAGACGCTGGTGACGCTGGCCGCCATCGGTGCTATCGTCATCGGGGAGTACTGGGAAGCCGCCGCCGTCGTCTTCCTGTTCAGCCTTGGCAGCTACCTCGAAGGCCGGACGATGCGGAAGACCCGGACGGCACTTCAGGAGCTACTGGAGATGACGCCCGACACGGCGACCGTCCGTCGCGACGGGACACTCCAAGAGGTCTCCGCCCGCGATGTCGAAGAGGGCGAAGTCGTCGTCGTAAAGCCGGGCGGGAAGATCCCGGTCGACGGAACCGTCGTCGACGGCGAGAGCGCAGTCAACCAGGCGCCGGTCACCGGCGAGAGCGCGCCCGTCCACAAGGCCGACAGCGACGAGGTGTACGCCGGGACGGTCAACCAGGAGGGCGCGCTAGAAATCCGGACGACGGGAGCGGGATCGGATACGACTCTCGAACGGATCATCCGTCGCGTCGAGGAGGCCCAGGAGGCTCAGTCGCCCACGGAGAGTCTCATCGACCGGTTCGCGAAGTACTACACGCCGGCCGTCATTGCCCTGGCTATCGGCGCGTACGCGGTCACGCAGAACGCGATCCTGTCGCTGACGCTGCTGGTCATCGGCTGTCCGGGCGCGCTGGTCATCGGGCCACCGGTCAGCATCGTCTCGGCCATCGGTAACGCCGCCCGGTCGGGCGTGCTGATGAAGGGCGGCGAACACCTCGAACGCGCCGGCAAGATCGATCTCGTCGCCTTCGACAAGACGGGGACGCTCACGAAGGGCGAGACCACCGTCTCCGACATCGAGGGGTTCGGCGTCGCCGCCGCCGACGTCCTCTCGCTCGCAGCGACCGCCGAGAAGAAGAGCGAACACCACCTCGCGGACGCCATCGTCGACATGGCCCGCGAACGCCAGACGGCTGCGACGGACGGTGGAGCGACGGTCGCCCAAGCGGACGATACGGACGTGGGGCGCAGGTCGGTCCCCGATCCCGACGACTTCGACGTGGTCGCCGGCAAGGGCGTCATCGCCCATGCCGATGGCCAGGAAGTCGTCGTCGGCAACCGCGCGCTGCTGGACGACCGCGACGTCGATGTCCCCGATCGGGTCGCCGACTACGTCCGCGAGCGTGAGGGGCGCGGCGAGACAGTCGTCCACGTCGTTCGGGACGGGGACATCATCGGCGCGATTGCGATGCGGGACGAGCTCCGGGAGGCCGCTCCTGGGGTCGTCGCGGCGCTCCAAGACGCTGGCATCGAGACGGTGATGCTCACCGGCGACAACGATCGGACGGCCGCTGCCGTTGCCGAGGAGGTCGGTATCGACGAGTACCGTGCCGAACTCCTCCCCGAGGACAAGCAGTCCGTCATCGAGGGCTACCAGGCCGACGGCCACGTCGTCGCGATGGTCGGCGACGGCATCAACGACGCGCCATCGCTGGCCACTGCCGATGTCGGCATCGCGATGGGTGCTGCGGGAACGGACACCGCTATCGAAACGGCTGACATGGCGTTGATGGCCGACGACCTCGAACGCATCCCGTACGCGGTCAAACTCAGCAAGGCGACGCGCTGGAACGTCCTCGAGAACGTCGGGATCGCGGTGCTGACCGTGACCGTCCTCCTCGCGGGCGTGCTCACCAGCTACGTCACCCTCGCGTCGGGAATGCTGGTCCACGAGGCCAGCGTCCTCCTCGTCATCCTCAACGGGATGCGACTGCTCCGCTACTGACCACGAGACACGATCACAACCACAACTCATGACATCGAATTCGACTGCGACTGACACGACCCAGACGAGAACCAATTGGCAGGTCGACTACGACGTCGAGCCGATCGAAATCCGCGACCCCGTCGCGGAGGCCCTCGACGTCCTCGAACCGGGCGAGCCGTTCGTCATCGCTTATAGAGACGCGGTGAAAGAGGCAGGACACTCCTGTCCGACTGCCTCGGGCGCCTACCGGATCGTCCAGCTCGGGCTCGACGCCCTGTATCCCGACGACTATCCAGTCCGGAGCGAAATCGAGGTCCAGACGGCCGGCCCGCAGGAGGATGCTGCGTACGGCGTGATGAGCCGTATCATCTCGTACGTGACTGGCGCGACCGGCGATGACGGATTCAGCGGGCTCGCCGGCGGCTATGGCGGCCGCCGCGACCTCCTGTGCTTCGACGGGTTCGACCCGGACACGGCGGACCCGACGTTCCGGTTCCGGCGAACCGACACGGACGAGACCGTCGAAGTGGCCTACCACGTCAGCGACGTTCCTAGCGGTGGACCCGCAATCGGGAACCTCCAGAGGATTCTCGACGGATCGGCAAGCGACCAGCAACGGGAGGCCTTCGCTGACGCTTGGCACCGCCGCGTGCAGGCTGTTCTCAGAGACGCCACCCTATTCTCCGTCGAAGGGGTATGAACGCGGCGGTGTACCCCTCACACTCGTAATGAGAGTTACCGCGATATACTGTTGGGCTCCTTGGGTACCTTGGTAGCGCCATCACCTAACTCGCCGACATCGATATGAGAGTACCCCACGCAAACCATCCCCTCAGAGTTGTCCAAGTATCGAGCTACAACCGCCAACCCAAATACTCAAACAAGAATCTCGCCCATCCCGCGTCAACTGCCATATGGAGCAAGGTAATCGTGTTTCCAATGGTCGATATCGATCTCCACAGTCTCTGAAGTCGTTGGAGAACCGACCGTGACCCATCAGTCATAATCTGCGGCAACGTCTACGGACACATCTATGCCGTTGTATGAGTCGTCGGAGCGCCCTGTCGGTGCCGCCGATATTGACGGGGTACAAGAGGTCAACTATGATTTATTTCCAGTTCATTTCGAACTGATTCGAAGGCACGCATCAAATCTATCCTCCGAGGTTGTGGTTCGGACCCGGTTCCGAGAATAATCGCGAGACTGCAAGCAGATGGCTTGCTACACAATCTGCATAATGTACAATGCGCACGAAATCTGAATGATGAGGGAAATCACCCAAATCTAATGTTAGTCGTTCGTAGCTTGCTCACTCAGCATCTCCACAACTTCCTGAACACGTTCCTCATCGGCTTCGATACCACGCTCCCGGAGGATCTGGAGGGCGACCTCGTCACCGTGGTCCGCAATTACCCGGAGACACGCATCTTGAAACTCTCTTCCTTCAAATTCGGGAACATCAAACATAGAGCACGCAGCAGTTACCGATGATCGTATCCGGGTGACGCCATCCCACGTGTCCTCCCGGACATAGAAGCCGTGCATATCGGTCTCATCAAAGGAGAAGGCCGGTCCACCGGTGGATTCGTCCACATCCTGCTCAGGAATGGACTCAGTCTCCGACTCTGTGTCCTCAGTAGTTATCTCTTCATCCGGTTGCGGTTCATCTTGGGTGTCAGTACGTTCGTCGTCATCCGATTCAGCTCCTTCCTCCGTTTGTTTGAGCTGTTCAGCGACGTCCCCGAAACGGTCGTCCTCATTAGGCATGGCTGTGTTCCTCCACGAGATCCGCTAAGTGGTCGAAATTCGGGATCTGGTCGCAATCTTCGTCGAACTCCGACACCGGCATTCCTTGCTTGAAGGCGCGGGAAATTGCGGTCCGTTCGCGAATCCCTGGCTTCGGAATACTATCGATGGTGCGTCCCGAATCATCGAGGGCATCGAAGATCTCCGGGTCCACACGAGCGTACTCGGGGACGAATGAACCGAACTCCCGGTTGAGATTTTCAACGAGAGTCCGATGCTCGTTGCGTTGTCCCATTGTTTCGCGAATCATATTCGGAGTGACTGCGAGGATATCCAACCCGATATTCTGCCGGATTGGGGAGATCTGGCGTTCAATCATCTTATTGAGGCCGTTGATCGAGCCAGCACGCGGGATTAGCGGGATTATGACACGCTGGACGGCGATGAGGGCGTTGTCGGAGAGTTTCCCACGGCCGCCTGCGGCATCAATTATCACGTAGTCGTATCCGTTTTGAATGAGCGGATCGACGACGTTCCGTCGAAGCTTCACGTCTGCGAACCGTTCGTCCTTCAGCCTCGTCTCGACGTTCTCGAGCTCGTTACTCGACGGGAGTAGGTGAACGCCGAAGTCCGTCTCGATAAGCAGGTCTTCGGGGTCCTCACCATCGATAAGGGCGTCACCGAGGTTCGCATCTCGGTCGTACGCATCGTCGTATCCCAACTGGGTCGTCATGTGCCCGTCTTTATCCAGATCCAATAGTACCGTCTCATGGCCACGAGCAGCGAGTCGATCAGCGATGTTGAGCGCGATCGTGGATTTCCCTACCCCTCCCTTGAGCAACGAGACAGCTGCTCCGGGGAGCCCTTCAAACTCGTCAGCACTCATAGCTCAGCACTCCCGTGAGAAGCAGATTTTGTACATTTCGTAGGTAATGTACATTGGGTAGATGTTAAAGGTTGCGCGAGTTTTGTCGATAATGTAAGTTTCGCACTAGTCATACGCGGTCAGTGAAGCTCGTCCATCTTAATTCTGTGTCAGACAGATTGCGCACGCCATCTACACAATCTACATTTTGTACATTATGTAGATTGTTGGCACAATCTCAATTGCCATAATCACTGTCGACCCTACACAATCTACATAATTTAGATTATCAGCATTTCATACGCATTCATCGCAATATTTGCTACCCACACGAACCAATTGAAGAAGCCCAATTTGCATTATCTACATTATCCACATTATACAGATTGGCTAGGAGATCTACATTCTTCAGTCATTCAATGGGAGAGTCCTGAGTGATAGAACTCAGACAGAGCCGTTCTACCGTCCTCTAGTAAGAATTTTAACTGTTACCGGATTATTGGTAACCACCAGATGTATGAGGTGCTCGACGACACCGCGGCGCAGGTCATCCTCACCATCGAGAGTGGTGACTCCATCTGCCGTGTCGCCCAACACCTCCACACGCCCTACGAGACAGTGAGACAGGCCGTCAATCGGCTGGAAGACGCAGGCTACGTTTCATATGACGACGGCCTCACTGTCGTCGACGAGCGCGTACGCGACGCAGCTCTCGAGCTCGTCGCTGCCAGCGCCGGCGTCAGTCCACCCTCCATCGAGGAAACATACGTCGTCCCACAGTTCGGTGACTGGCCGTTCGCGTTCACGCGGATCGACGCCGTCTACGCGTGGACTCAAGGCGGCTACCAAGTTGGTCGCGATCCCGACGACTATCCGCTGTTCCTCGCTGTTCGTGAGCAAGACATCGATGCCTGTGAGGCGTTTTTCGAGTCATTCGACCTCCCCACTGTATTCGAGCGACAGTCCCGAGACGATCTGGACGGATCGCTGCAGATTGTCCTCGAACCACGCCCCTCACTCGACATCGAACACGTCGAGGGGTACCCGGTGGACCCGAGAGACGAGACGATCGAGTACATGCGCGAGAACTACGCCCAGTTCCAGTCAGCGCTAGCCATGCTCGACCGGATGTACGAGGACCTCGACCTCGGTATCCGGTATCGAGAGACGGAACGGGCGCAGACATGAGCTTCCACGACCGGAGTGACACAATTATCGAACTGCTCGAAGACCTCACTAAGAAAGGTGATCGAGTACCAGAAGTAGCTCACGGCGCAGCAGCGGATGATATTCAATCTGCTGGGGGTAGTTCTACGAGTCCTACTCCACTTTGATCTCTGGGAGATCCACACCGAATTCGTTGAGTTGCTTCTGCCTGCCCAACTCAGCAGCAATTCGCTCTTCACAACCTTCCCGAAGGTCATCCTTCATGTCCTCAATTCGCCAATTAACCCACTTATCCTCGAGAATCTGTTCCAAGTCGTCCTTGGCTGTATAGTTCGATACCACCTTCAAGTCAGCACGTTCGTCGTCCCACTCAGAGAGGAAATTAATGCGTTTACCCGCCTCAATCAGATTATCCACAATAGCTGCCACACGCTCCTCAGAGTAGTTCAGTGAACTGCTCGAGACGTACGATTCGATACCTGTACGGTCAACACAAGGATGTCTGCCTTCAACTCGACGTGCCTGTACCACGACTCGTAGTTGATCGACGATAATCGCGGTAGGTAAAACATCTGTCTGCCCAAAACTTGTGGTAACTCGGTCTAGCTCCCCATTTAACGCTGACACATCGTGCGTGTGTCGGCGGTCTAGTTCCTGAAGCATCGCATCCGGCTCGTCAGCCTCTAAGTTGTCCGGAAACGACGTCGGGCGAGCTTGACGAATCCACAGCTCGTCGTGGTGGGCGTCCACGACCCAAGTAATGAACTCGGCCCCCTCCTCGATGATGGCCTTCGCGATTTTATCGCCATGGTTGACGTACGTTGAAACTACGAACTCCATATGGTCGATCTCGCTTCCCAAGTACTCCTCCTCGAGGTGCTCTTTGTGGTTTTCCGCAATCTGCTTGCGCTCTTTAAGCTGATTCACCACAGTGTCAGCGCTCGCTGGGACCGAGGACTTGGCCTCACCAAAAATTACCTTCCCATCCAGGTTCCACAACAGGAAATCGAAGTTCGGAACGCCGAGCTCCTCCAGCGGTTCGGCGGTGAAGAACTTGTAGCCAGCCGGTCGCCCCTGTACGAACGGGAAGATGGAGTAGCTGATTAGTTTTCGGTGTTGGCTTTGAACATTTATTTCCTCACGCAGGTTTTCGCTCTTGGACTGCTCAGGGAACCCTTCGAGTTTATGCTCAACACACTTGCCATACAGCCCACGATACTTCGTTTCTTGACCCTTAGACACCGATTCAGGAGGGTCAACGTTCGTCATGGGTTAGGCTGCTGACTGAGATTCGTATAGCCGCATTTCGGCGCCACCATCTAACAATTGTATCACGGCCAGATAGAACTCGACAAGAGACGGGAACGAGCAGTCGTGTTTCGGCACGATACGCATTGAATCCTCAGTCGCACTCACATTGAATAAGGAGCCCCGATTCTCGTCAGTAACTTGGGCAGAGAAGTCGAGCGACCCAGCCTGCTTGGTGACATCGGTAAAGCTAAAATTCAGATCATCACTGTTCTTTGTGCCCTTGATGAAATTCTCGGCCTGCATCAACGACACCTCCTGATCAAAATCTATCTCACCAGAACTCACCTCCGGCACCTGTACTTTCAAGTTTCCCGGCACCACCTCCCGCTTCTCGAACTTAATTTGATTCGCCACATCCAGCAACTCAAGCACGTTCACCACGACCTCGCTCAGCAGGTCAAACAGGATGTTGAAGCTCTCTTTGTTGACGGTTTCGAGCGTGAACTTGCCGGATGTGTCGATTCTGATTGAGACGTTCTCGTGCTCGTATTGAATCCGAGTCGGGACAACACCATACTCGTCACGGAATTCATCGAGTCGATCTCGACCATCAGCACCTTTGTATTCGATTTCCCGATCAACGTCCGGTCGCGTTCGAGCGTCAGCAAGACTTGGCACTCGCTTCGATTTAAACTCGGAAATCCGCATATCGTCGTAGGTACTGAGGACGATCTCGTTCATCGTCTGGAAGTCCCCTGTCATAATTGGCATCGGCGATAAACAATCACTGTGCTCCGATACTGGACGGAGTGCCTGCCGAATCGCTTCCTCGGTTTCGGCAGTTAACACCATCTGAAGGTCATCTTTGTACTGCCCAACGTAGAATTTCGCAGGCTGCTCCGCGCCCTTTCGATTCCTGTATTCTCCAACAAACTTCGTGATACCGCCAAGTTCCTCAGTCTCGTAGTGTTCGTCGAGGTAGTTACTCCAGCCGTCGTCAGAGAGGTAGAGGAAGGATTTGATGCGTTGGCCGTGGTACCCTTCGAGGACAGACTCTGGCGAGTCGAAAATCACCCGACAGAACTCCTTGAGAGTGTAGTGTCCTTCTGGGATGTGCATTTGGGTACCTCGGAAACGTGGCTTATGGATTGTCGTACACCAGACCGTATATTAGTTCCCCATCCGTATCGAAAGTGAAAATCAGACGTTTAATTCTTCTATACCCTCTCAAATTAGAAGAGATACGATAGATTGAGCTGATGGGGGGTATTCGGACTCTATCGGGACTTCGATTCAACTGGCCACCTGTAAAACATCGATCCGGCCGTCCTGGAGGTGTCGTTGCGTTTCCCAGGCTCACTTGTGTGAGCTTGCCAGCGCTGTCAACACGTTCAGAGATATTTCTCATGTGAGCGTGTCATAGAAAGCGTCACGTACGAAGCAGCAGGGTGCGAAAAGTGTGTCCAACACCAGCGC
>NZ_JBHSXI010000025.1:71321-86881 GCF_042662525.1 Halorubrum trueperi | reverse complement strand
CTCGAAAAGTAGCCTCGATAAGCCGCCGCTGTCACGTGGTCCTTCGCTTAGCTAAAGACGGATGGTAGAAGACGGTCAATAGTCACGAGTGCTTGTAAGTTGGTGTAATACCGAGCGTTTCTTCGATGAACTGCTCAAATGCAGCTCGTTCCTCATCTGTCGGGGTTGAAGAGCTATACCGAAGAGCCCACAATTTTTCGCCATCGCGCTCAGGCCGATTTAGATACACACTGTACGGTCGCTCATCGTACTCAATCTTGAGGTAACGCACATCGTCAGGATCTTCTAGTAGGTCGAGATCCGCCTGTTTTAATTGATTAAGTGCAGGTAAAATATTGCTGTTACCCTTGATTTCGACTTTTGGGCTGCCAGCGAGGGGCGACTGTCTCAACCCAATCTCAGTTAGTTCGACATCATCATCTTCATTTTGGATCTGTTCAACCTTCATGCGAAAATCACTAAAGTGGTCTGACCCTGCAGTTTCTCCTTCAGGTTCATATGTGACCTGACTTTCCCCCTCTTCGTCCTCGGCAGCAGAATTGACTCCCGTAACTGCGCGATTCGCAATTGATGCTGTTGGCGCGTAGACCATCAATCGGTTATCATTAAACCGTAGTACAACAAGGTCTGCCTCAGCTACGCCCTGATTTTCATCAACCTGTCGCTCAACTCTGTCTCGAATGTGTCGTTTTATAGCAATATATTTTTCAGAGTTGTACTCAAAACTATGCCAATGGTCATACTCACGACTATCAGCACCTAATTGGTCCAGAATAGCATCCGTATCTAGTTCTTCGATCGGATCAGAGAGTATATCGTCACTTGTTGAATTGGCATCTGGCATTTTTCCCTTACAAAAGTCTAGTACTAGAATATCTCGGAACTTCGGACGATCAAGCATATCCACAATCAATAGTTTCCCAAACCGCCTCGACTTGTCGCTAAAATCATTATAATATTCCAAAAGATCAGCTTCATCCGCGTCTGCCTCCAGCTGGTTGAAGTAGTGGTTTATAAATTCAGACGCACGATTCTTTCCGAAGTGGTGAATCGAATATAGGTTCTGGGCAAGTTCGAGATCATGGTTGCTGATCGCCGTCAGCATTTTTGTCTTTTCACCAGGTAGATCTTCGGAATCTGGATTGAACCGGCGCCAATAGGGTTCAAGCTCTTTACGGACGACTGTTTGAGAATCAACAAACCTTGAGAGCCGTGATTGATACTCTGTACCCCAATTATCTGCGATTACGTTAGCAGGAACTTCGACATCTATCCAAAAATCTCGATCAAAAGAGATCTCAACCCGATCCAGAGCTGACGCCATAGTCACAGTATTAATACAGCTTCAATTAAGCTTTCCCCTGAACAATAACTCCGTCTGCCGATTAGTAGAGAGCACTTTTCGTTTTCCGGATAACCTATGTGTAGAACATAGAGATGGTGTGAAAGTTCAGCTGCCGGTAATGATAATATCCTGACAGCCATCCAATTAAATGGCGATTCTCGATGACTGATGCACCATTAGCACCGCGTCGGCCGATGGACGACAACAAGGGATTAGGCGAGGGAATGACTAGCGTCGACATCTACTGTCACCGCCAGCACAAAGGCCAATGGCAGCAAGAGGCCGACGAACAAGGAATCAGCCTGAGTCGATATCTGGTCGAACTCGTTCAAGAAGCTCGCTGGCAGAGACATAACGACGACTGAGACGGCGAAGTCTGAAATATCGTTTTCCTCCGGAATCGGGACATAGACCGCGTTTTTACCGGTAATATCATTAACCTAACAACCTAATGACTATTCGGAGGTTCTAGTATGACAGAGACATCTGTGGACAGCCCCAGCGACGAACGGGACTTCCAAACGCTCCACAAGAATACGACCAGAGCCGAACTCTTCCCCGCCAAACAGCACAAAGAGGAATGGTGGGAAGAAGCCGAACACGAAGGGTCCAGCCTCAGCCGGTACCTCTACGACCTGATTCAGGAAGCCCGGATGTATCGGGACAGCGGCGCACCCTTCATCCAAACACAGGACCAGACAGTCAAGCAACTCCAAAACAAAATCGACGACCTCCAAACGCAACTTGAAGAGGCTCGACAAGGCGGCGGTGGTCGAACCCACCTCAGTATCGATGACCTCGTCACTCGGGTACTGGACCAGCAGTACCAATCACTAGACGAACTCATAGAGCGCGTTTCTGCTAGTGACGATGTCGCCCAACACCTCCAACGACAAATCGAGAATCGGCTGTACGCCTTAGCCGAAAACGGACGTGTTGAATTCCAACGTGGACACGGCTGGCGACTCAAGGAGGGGAACTAGGATGCCTGCCGAACCCGGTTCCTCGAAAATCTACGAGAACAAGCACGACGGGGTCAACTACTTCCTTAGCCGGAAAGAGGCATCCGGCCGTAGCACGCGAACACTCAACTCGTACAGCCGCGTCCTCCGTGAGTTCTTCCACGACCAATTCCCCGATCTCGAACCCGGCGACGTCGAGATTCGCCACGTCGAAGACTACCTAATGGCACTCACGAAACGGGATGTCTCCCAGAACTCGAAGAAGAAGTACCTCGAAGTCCTCTCCAGTTTCTACAACTACACGCTGAAACGCCCACAGTTCGAGGACATCACCAGCAATCCCGCTGCGGTCGTGATGGAGGAGATTCCACGAATACGTCCCGATCGACCGGACTGCGCGACGTGGGAGAATGCCTGCAAACTGATCGACGCCATACCCGATCCACGAGACAAGACCGTCGCCATCATCCTCGCCAAGACTGGAGCGCGTCTGCTGGAAGCTCTCTCGATCGAAACCGAAGACGTCGATCTCGAAAAGGGATTTGTCCGTCTCCGAGAGCGGAAAGGCGGGAAACAGACCGTCGTCCCGATCGACGACGAGACAATATACGCTATCAAACGCTACCAGTTCGTCAACGCAGATTCGGACTCTCCGTACCTGTTCACGAGTAGTCGAGGCGGTCGGCTCTCGAAAGAACGAGTTCGACGGGAAGTGAAAGCCGCCGCCGACCGTGCCGGCGTCGCCTCCAAAGAAGAACGCCGGTTCGAGAAGAAATTCACACCTCACACGTTCCGGACAGTATTCACGACACTAATGCGGAAGCAGGGGATGAAGCCGTACATTCTGAAGTACATTCGTGGGGACGCCAAGACCGAGACGATGGATATCTACACTCGCGTCGATCGGGAGGAGGCGAAAGAGGAGTATCTGGACTGTATCAAGGAAATCGGACTCTAGCGAGGATGGACAGATGATCGAAGTCATTATCTACAAAAATCCGTGGGAAGACCCCAAAGAGGTAGCCCGAGTGACGATTGAGGGAGAAGTAAAAGGTGAGACGCCGACGGCAGAATCCCTTCGAGACCGCATGCAGGACGAACGCGATCCAATCATTAGCGAGTACACGGATGGACGGGAGCTGCTTCGATATGTGACCGCTTCGTACTCGAACGGGTACGTGATGGCTGGCTACGATAGCGAAGAGTCTCGACGAGTCGTCGAAGACCTAAACGACGGAGCATATCGAGACTGGGTCAGAGATTCCGGGCTCGACACCCAACTCTGAATCCCTCAGACTGTACGCTGGTGGTAGCCTCTCAACTACTCACGCATTTCTGAGCGAATCGAATAGATTGACTCTCGGTCGTCCTCAAACGGCTCACTACCCCCGATAAGTAACACTCATCTTCTGTTGGCACGGACCAGGAGTACCGAAATTACTGGCTCTGTTGAAATCATCAATAAGAGATATGTTCTGCCCCGGTTGCGGTCAGTACAGGAGACCTCCGGAACGGTTCCCAGAGTTTACTGGGTGGAGGGGTCGTTATATTTCTATTTTTCCTCAGATACGACACCTGATTGGCTCGGGCCAAATCGCCGTAAAGCAAACGCAACAGTAGATGATACAATCCCTATTGGGACGCCATACAACATTGCTCCCCCCACGCCGGTTAAAAGTCCATAGTCAGGTTGAGGGTGATTAAGCGAGATGACACTATACAGGGCAGAGCCGCTTATGACGATCACGGCGACGGCGATACTCACGAGTATTCCGTCGTTGCGATATGTGTGTATCCCTGCCAGAATAATCGCTGATACCGTGACTCCAAGAAATGAGTTTCCCATACCGGAATTTCCAACAAGATAGAGTTGACCAAAGAACAAGGCCATGAGAATGACCGAGTAGCCGAGATACCGAAGTGATAGGTTCAACGACTTCCCGAGAAGAAGCGATTCTAACCGCGAGTCCATACACCAGGATGGTTCTCTGGTTGTATAAGCTTTTCATCAAGAAGGTCGCGGGAAATTAGACATATAGATAGTACCCAAAACAAGCAGGTACTCTATGACCGGGTTCAATAAGCAGTCTTTAGCGACCAGCTGTTTCAGACGATAATGTGTCTGAAGAATAGGATTCCAACAGAACCAAATTACTCTATCAGTCGATGGGTGTCCGCTGATGTGCGTCATTGCTTCAGAGACCGTTTTGTTGTTCTGGATAATGATTATTGTTCGATTGTTGATGGACGCGTTCTCTACCCTCTCCACTAGGACCTCCACGCTGTTACAGACCAAGAGAGCCAGAATCAGTCCTCTACTCGGGAGTCTTATGATGGAACAGGGCAAGTATTTGATACGGTGATTTGACGTGGGATTGCTCTTTCTGGGACTCAACGAGGATCGAGACGGCTGGGACATCTTCGGTAAGATTGTTGATGGCGAGATCGTCGAGGACCCAACTGGCGAGCTTGAGGAGACAGTACAAGGGGCGTACGATTTGGATGATGAAGACCACTTGAGGCGAGCGTTCAATAACCACTACATCAACGCCGTCCCGCTGGCAGGGGATGAGGAATAGACCGATGCGGATTCTCTTTCAGATGTACCACGACGGCGAGCTACATGACCTCGGAATCATCGAAGACGGCGACGTAATCAAGAACATCGAGGAGGGGTTTGAGAACTGGATTCTCTGGGAGCTAAGCCAGCCGACAACTCCCGACATAGATGACCCTGATGGGATTTTGAGAGCGTATGAGGGACCGCACATGATCGCGAAGCTCGTCGACGAATGACTATACCTGATATAGTATATATAGGGGAATCAACGGAGGCCCAAGCTCTGGGAACGTCACCTTGTGTGTTCTCCGCATCTGTAAGGAGATATACACTGTGTATAGCATCTACAGGGTAGAATTATTATCGTATCTTGGTCAATCAGAGAATAGATGTCTAGAAGCAATGGTGGAGGTATTCTATTTGAGACATTCGCTACTGTCCTTAGAGCCTTCCAAGAGTTAGATGGTAAAGCTAGAACGATAGAGATTGTTGAATCGGAACACACGAATCGAGAAAAACGTCAAGTCCTCAATGTGCTTCAAGAACTCCAGCGAATGGGTTATACTCGATACGAGCAGCGTGGAATGTATAAATATTGGATAGCGGATTTGCATGAACTCGACTCGTTCTATACTAGAGAGAAAGAATACCTAGATGAGCTATTAAAGAATGAAGAATGGACCGAGCAAAAGAGAGAATATCTGCTACAGAAGTCTCACAACAGTACCAGTCCTGAATCAGAATAACTAAAATTAGAGAGACATGATGTCTGAGTCCCCCATCCCTATACTATTATAATATAATATATTTGCATTTCGTCACCCTATCGTGGTATCCCGGTTTCGAGGATACAAGGACCCACCATTTGGAGAAGAGGCCGTTCCAAGTCGAGGTTAGCAGCATTGTCGCGCAAGAACTACAGATATTAATCCACCTTCTTCATGCATGTTTATAATTATATTTTGAGTGCTTGTAACCCTTGGAATGAGATTTTCTCTATTCCAAGGGTTACAAACTGAATTCCAAACGTTTGGGCTTCAAACCCGGCATAACACTTATACTATTGTGTATCTGACGAGTGATGCTATGAATTCCATAGTAATTCGATGGGATCGGACGCATTATATGAACTCGGTTGCCGATTGGAGAGCTGAATAATGCATCAGTCACCATGGGATCGCCATCTCATTCGCAGATGGATCCAAATGCAGGCTGATGACGACCATCGGTATGGCGAAGATGTCGCCACCGACGACTCAGTAGAAGATGAAGACGCGAAAGCAATTGAGCAATTCGAAGCAAAATACCAAGACTATCAGGAACGGGACGCGCCCGAGGAGTTGAGCAACGTCACAACGACCGACATCAACACGGGCGAAGAACTCCCGTACTTTACCTGGGTCCCGTACAAAGGCCCGCAAGGCGGTCGAGGCTGGGAAAACACTCGAACCGGAGAAATCCGCTACGAGCTCAGAAAGCCGGGGCCGCGAGAACCCGATATTTCGGAGGGAGTCTACAGGGGAATTTGAACAGGATAGCAATATACACCAGATACGCGTTTTTGCACCGTATAGACGGTTCTATTCTCGAATAATAGAGACTCCCTGAAATCAAAAGAAGCCATTCTCTGATCCACTCACGGTATGCTCGTCCCAATCATAGACCTCCTCATGCTGATAGAGATTGGATTGATCGAATTCCAACGCAAACGAGCTATCCCGATGTTGCCTTCTCCGAACCGGATTGACTAGAAATCGATATGATACCGTCATCTTGTTCAATCACTCCGTTTTCGATGAATCTCTCAACGCGGTCTTTTGCAACACCCAATTCGAGACCGGTCGCACGACGAACGTGCAAGACGAGGTGATTGAAATGGAGGTCATCGGCACACGCTTTTTCAGATGCTCGGTGAATGAGCTGCGGACCATCGATAGAAATCGTATCTTCGCCCCAAGGAAGCTTGGTAACACCGTCTCGCTCGATATTCCTGGCGAATGTTAGCCATTCTGGGTCTTCCTGATGGTCGATGTGGTCGACACCCTCATAATATATTCCTGGGACACCTGAGAGAATATCGTCTTTCAGTGATCCCCTCACGATGTATTTTGCTGCAAGAGGTGGGATTTCTTCTTTGTCAACAATACGATCGACAAGATTCAAATTGATATGCGGTCCCCTCCAATTTTCCTCTCCCGGAAGAACCTCTCGCCACCAGTATTCTCGGCAGGGGGCAATCATTAGAATGTCCCCCAGATCGACTGCGATACTGTAGTCATGATATCTGTCACAGTAGTCTTGATGTGATGCCAATCGCCTGTAGTGTAGTTAGTTGGTTTCATAGTATGTCTCCTGTGAGCCATACTCAGAGAATTCTCTACCTGTCGTCCTCTCTAGCGTGTCTGCTATCGAATCTCTGAGTTGCTCGCTTTCTTGTGGTTGCGAGTCGTTTTGCGACCCATCATATTCTATGATAGCATGAATAATAAGTATTATGGCGCAATGGAATACATTACGATCTTGTCCAAAATAGCATATTCAGTAGATTAATTAGAATCGACATAATAGAATAGAGTATGGATAGTAGCTCAGAGAGAGAACGCGGCGTCCTCAGCACCAAAGACCGCAACTACCTCCGGGATGGTGCTGGAATCGCGCCAAAAAGCTCAGCCGAACGAGTCACCCGATCCCGAATCCGAAAGCGACTCTACAGTGCCTACTTAGATTTCAAGCTCCTCAACAACGAGTTAGAGGAACGCGACCGGAAGACCGTTTTTGAGGATTTACCTGATGACCGAGACCTCCATCGAGGAATCACGGCTGCGCTCGAATTTACATATCTCGCTCTGAAAGAACAGAACCTCGATTTCAAAGACTACCTAGAGGAAGCGATCGCAAACGCGGAGGAGAAGCTAGCCCGGAAGGAATCCGAAAATCGCGTCGAGGTAGACGTAGAACTCAATGTCGAAACAAGACTTGTTCTCGATGAAGCGCGGGACATCAGCGAGTACAGCGATGAGGAAATAGGTGAGCTACTGATGAACGGCGAGATTGATGGTAAACTTGCAGCCCACCTCCTGCAAGAGCGACATAGCGACGGCGAGGGAAGAGATATCGCATAATCGCCGCTGAGCACGTAGGTTAGTACCTCGGGCAAGAACTTGCCAGAGGTCTTTATCAGTCATTTTCTCACGCAGTCTTCGCACCATTCGATAGATATGGTTCAGTCATGTAGAAACAAAGTCTCAGCACTAAACACAGAAACCTCCGTATAGCCTCCGCGATTCAAATATTGAATCGTTCTCTATCCTTGTTGATTTGCTCTTCAGCGATGCTGGTTTTGTATATCTCCCAAATACGTCACAGTCGTCTTATGATTTTGCACACCCACCAAAATCAATAGACCATGACAGGAAATAGTCAGCCAGAAGCCGAATGCCGCTCGATCGTCGATGTCAACAGCGAGATAGATCTGTCTCAGACGGTGCAGACGGATTTGGAATTGTTTGATGAAGAAAAGCTAGCTCAAGAGCAATTCCAGCTTATCGTGAAGGTACTCTCAATAGATTGGTGGGGTGAAATTCTTTCCTCACCCGAGTGGAATACTGAACCTGTTACGAAGGAGGTCGTGATTCAGAGAATAAGCGCCGCTGAGGGTATCTCTGAACTGTCTGCTTGGACGATCTATTCTATGGCGGTATCCGGAATTCCCATCGGAGGAAACTATGAAATAGAGATTGAAGACGTCACCTTCGATAGTCCTGCTTTAGTCTGGGTGACGGCGATGACTGTGAAATATATTGAGGAGCGTGGTATCTGTCCGCGATTTAACAATCGAAGACGCTCATTTGAGCTAGAACCGACTATTCTCTTCGATATTGTCGCGTCCGGAGATCCGCAGAAAACGACCACAAAGAAAGAACTCATAGAACACATAGTAAGCAATTCTGGGATGGACCGATCTGTTGCTTTATCGGTTATCGATAAGATGATCGAGGACGATTTCTTTGAAGTTACTGATAATGGGAAATTAGTGCTGCAAGATTGGGTACGGGATATTTCACTCGTTGAACGGGAGAGAATCCACATTACGAGTCCGTCTTTCCGAGGCCTATAACTCATTATACAGAATGACGTCTATTGAAAGATACTCAATCCTCTGAGTGTCCTTCTTTGTAGCCTGTCTCATATTCGTCTCGTAATCGGTTCGACGCTTGTTTTGAGAGACAGATGACGCCCTTGTTGAATCGACGGATAGCGATGTAGATGTAC
This sequence comes from Halorubrum trueperi, assembly GCF_042662525.1. Taxonomy (NCBI): domain Archaea; kingdom Methanobacteriati; phylum Methanobacteriota; class Halobacteria; order Halobacteriales; family Haloferacaceae; genus Halorubrum; species Halorubrum trueperi. Next base: position 77,742 of record NZ_JBHSXI010000025.1, on the reverse strand, counting down.
AGCAGAAGGATATACGGCCAGAGGAACAACCCAATAACTGCGTAGAGGACGAGTTTGATGAATCTGTACTCTATCGGGCCGACATGGATGCTACCTATCTGCAATCCGCGCGATTCGTCTTGCTGGTCGCTGTCTGAGTCAGTCATCGTAGTCTCCCGGTCAACGCCGTCGCTGCTAGAACTAGCAGCGCCAGTAGGACCTATTCAGAGAGACGGCAGGCACCAATATCAATTTACTGACTATATCTCTATAACTCACTCTCTGGACGTCCTACGAAGAACAGTACTCAGCGTACAGTCTCTCGCCCGCTAACTGATTCGACCGTTCAGATGATGACTGATATTCAGACCCGGGAGCGATGCGTTAGCGTCTGAGTCCCGTTACGCTCCATGCTATCCAAGACAAGTAGAGGTGATGGCGAAGCGAGCCACTCGCTACAACAATTCAGAGACCGTTTCGGTCAAGTCCGCGAAGATATCCTCGGCTGCCTCCAGAGTTTGACAGCCCGTGATAATCACCTTACCTGTAGCGAAGAGTAAGACAACGCCATCCGCGCCTTCTGGTCGATAAATGAGCCCTGGGAACTGTTCAGGCTCGTACTCGATCTTCTCAAGACCTAACCCAATAGAGAGAGCGGTCAGATTGAGGTTTTGTCTCAATTCAGCCGTACAGACGTAATTCTGAATTGAGAACCACTCGTCCTCCGGCTCTTCGATAACGTCCATATCGGAGAACAGATTCAGGAATCGTTCTCGGAGCGAATAGGATTCCTCTTCGGAGTCTGAGCCGGTGATGATGAATTTCCCCGTGCGGTAGACCGTTATCAGCGGCGCATCTTCCTCGAATCGGAGGTACATCCCCGGATACTTGTTCGGGTTAAAGTTCGCTATATCTCTCGCTTCTTTGGCTACGGCTTCGAGATCGAGGTCTATTCCCAGAGATCCAGAAGCAACAACGTTGACAACCTCTACCATTTATACTCCTGTCTCAGAATGTATTTGCACCCTAAGTTAAACCTTGTAATGGATCACTCGTCCCTCGAAAGAGTGAACGAGAAGTTATATTCGCCAGCACAGGCGACTAATTAGTAAACCTGGGACACAGAATGGATATTGTCAGTACGATGGGGAGTGGATCGCTTGAGCGGGAAATAGACTTGAAAACCCTCGTATCCGAGCTGGAGGACCATCTCGGTGAGTTCGTTGACGCGAATTTTCACAGCACTGCGATGGTTACTGTTCGTCTGGAAAAGAACGGACCGGCCTACACCATCTATCGTACAGGCACGTTCCAGATTCGTGGTGCTGAGACCGAGGAGCTGCTCACAGAATCTTTCCGTCGATTCGAGAAGGTTCTTAATGAGATCGGCGTCGATGTCTCTAAAACCGCATTCAGGCAAGTAACCTCTGTGTTCATGGAAGATCTCGACCGCGAGATCAACTTGGAAGCACTCGCCATCGCACTCGGGCTTGAACATACGGAATACGAACCCGAGCAGTTCCCCGGCCTCATCTATCGTCCACCCCAGTACGAAGTCACCCTCTTGGTTTTCGCTAGTGGGAAGATCATCATCGGTGGTACGACCGATCGTGAGCATGCCAAATCCGCCGTTCAGCATCTCAAGGAGGAGCTTACATTCGCTGATAGCTCTTGGCGGTGACGGAAGAGAATAAACGAATCTAACACAACTCTTAACAGGTCCTGATTAGCAGTCTACCTTATGTCTCTCACGGGAAGTTCTAATGGCGAACTTGAAAAGCGGCTCTGGAAGACCGCTGAAAAACTGCGAGGACCGGTCGATCCCTCCGAATACAAAGACTTCGCGCTCGGACTGCTCTTCCTCAAGAGTATGTCTGACTCCTTCGAGGCCCGACGACAAGAACTCGAAGAGAAAACCCGCGACCCAGATTCCAGGTATTATACTGAGGACGAACAGGAACGTGAGTACATTCTCTCAGACAACGACGAGTACAAGCGAGAAAACGTATTCTACATTCCTGAAGAGGCACGTTGGCAGTACTTCGTCAATAATGCTACTGACCCGCAAATAGGAAAGAAGATCGACGATGCAATGAGGGCAATCGAGGACGAAAACCGGCGTCTCAAAGGAATTCTACCCAAAGGATACTCCCGTTCCTCTCTCTCTGACAATTCATCAGACGCCTTAGAAGGTCTGATCAATCTCTTCGCAGATCTGGATATGGAAGCCGGGAATGGAGATAAGGACGAGGACGTTTTCGGCCGTATCTACGAGTATTTCATTAAGCAGTTCGCGATGGAAGGCGGGCAGAAGGGGGGTGAATTCTACACTCCGAAAAGCGTTGTCGAACTAATGGTTGAGATTCTGGAGCCGTATGAAGGCCGGATATTCGACCCATTCAGCGGTTCAGGCGGAATGTTCGTCCAGAGCCAGAGATTCATAGAAAACCACGGAGGTAACACCGACAAGATCTCCATCTATGGCCAGGAAATCAAGGAGAGCACGCTACAAATCTCCAAGATGAATCTCTACCTGCGAGGTCTTGACGGCAACATCAAACAAGGAGACAGTATTCTCAATGACCAACATAAAGGACTTGATGCAGATTTCATTATAACAAATCCTCCGTTCAACATGAGTGAGTGGGGGAAAGACTCAATCGCAGATGATGATCCTCGCTTCAAATATGGAGTAGCACCTTCCAACAATGCGAATTACGCCTTCATCCAGCACATGATAAGCCATCTTGATGATAATGGGATGGCTGCGACAGTGATGGCCAATGGCGCTATGTCTGTTCAAGGCAAGGAAGGAGAAATTAGGCAAAGCATCATCGAAGATGACCTGCTTGACGCTGTTATCGCGCTTCCCAAGGAACTGTTCTTCACAACAAGCATCCCAGCTTGCATTTTCATTTTGAGTAAGGGGAAAGACTCAGACAAGTACCGTGATAGAGGTGGTGAAACACTGTTTGTGGATGCCAGAGAGGAATACGAGAGCATCAACCGGACACAAAACATCCTTGCCAAAGATAATATTGATAAAATTGTTGAGAAAGTCAGAGCTTATCGAGGAGAAGAAGGGGTAGACGAATACAAAGATGAGACCGGATTCTGTAAGGTAGCTGAGATCGGCGATATTGCAGACAACCGTTATATAGTTACGCCCGGCAGATTCGTCGGAGTCAAAAAACAGGATAGCGATGATGAACCCTTTGAAGTTAAGATGGAAAGGTTGTCTGCTGATCTGAGGGAGAATTTCCAGAAATCCAATGAACTACAGAATCAAATCGAAAAGAACTTGGAGGTGTTAGGATTTTGAGCTCCAAAAATGTAAGTGCAAAATTGCCATATATATTTCGGAAAGAACAGGTAGAAGTACCAGAATCATGGGAAGTGAAAAAATACTCAGAGGTTTTGGACTTAGAATACGGAAATAATCTCCCAAAGAAAGACAGGGAGGATGGCCAATACCCTGTTTATGGTTCGAACGGAGTCACTGGTTGGCATAATGAATATCATGTTGAACCGCCAAGCATAGTTGTTGGTAGAAAGGGTACACTTGAAGCAAAATTAAGCCAAAAGCAATGTAATGTCATAGATACTGCATATTATGTGAATGATGATTGTATAAAATATGATAAACTGAATCTGATGTATCTCTATCACAATTTAAAAGCGTTTGATTTTGAGATACTTGAATCAGGATCAGCAGTCCCCAGTTTGAGTCGAGATGATTTTTATAATGAAACGGTAGCACTTCCCCCGATTGAGGACCAAAAGAAAATTGTACATCTATTAGACACCCTTGATAAGAAGATTAACGTAAATAATAAAATAAAAGACATATTGGAAAACATCGTCCAATCAGTATTTAGATCTAGATTTGTTGATTTTGAGCCTTATGATAATCTCAAGAAATCAGAGGTAGGCGAAATTCCAGACAGTTTCGAGGTGCTTCAAATAGGGGATGTTTGTAACACTAGAGGTGGAGGAACCCCGAGTACGGATAATGATGAGTACTGGGATGGCGATAATTTATGGTTGACGCCTAAGGAGGTTACTTCTCTTGATTCGAAGATCGTGTTCGACACTGAGAGGAAAGTTAGTGATGAAGGCCTGAATAATAGTTCTACGGCCATAATGCCGGAAAAATCAGTCCTTCTTACGAGTAGAGCTACTGTCGGAGAAGTAGTTGTTAATCGGGAACCAATGGGTACCAATCAGGGATTCATTTGTATTCAGCCAAATAGCAGGGTAGAACCGTACTATCTTGCCTGTCTTGTTGAAAATAAGCGACCTGAAATTGAGAATCGTGCTAGTGGTAGCACCTACGATGAAATAAGCCAGACATCATTTAATGGAATACAGATTATGGTTCCTCCGAAGAAAGATATTGAAGAATTTGAGAATCGGATTGAGGATATCTATGAGGATATCTACACTAGGGAACTTGAGAACCGCCATTTAGAGGAATTACGTGACACCCTTCTTCCGAAGTTGATGTCGGGTGAGATAAGGGTCGATGATATTAGGTTGGATGATTTAGAGGTTGAAACAGGGGTTTAATTTGGTATGTCTATGAATGAGATGGAGTTATCAGAGAAGCCGGCCCTACAGGCATTCCAAGACATTGGATACAGCTACAAACACGGTTCTGAGCTGGGACCGAATAGTGATGATCCTGAGCGCCAATCTCATTCAGACGTAGTTCTGCGTGGCCGTCTTGAGCAGAAGCTTCGAGATTTCAACCCATCCATTCCTGATGAGGGGATTGAGGATGCTATTTCTCAGCTTCTCGGTTTTAATTCGACGAGAATGTTGAAAAATAACAAGGACTTCCATGAGAAGCTGGTTAGCGGAATCCAGGTTGAGTACGAGGTTAACGGTGAGACTCGCGGTGATTTTGTGGACGTATTTGATTTTGAGAATCCTGGGGCGAACGATTTTCTGGTCTCTAATCAGGTTGTTATTCAGATTGGTGAAGGTCCCCAGCGCCGCCCCGATATTGTCGTATTCATCAATGGGCTGCCTATCGCCGTCTTGGAGATGAAGGACCCGACGAATCCGCAGGCGTCTATGGGTAATGCGTACAAGCAGGTCACAGATCGGTACGTGAAGGATATTCCGGATCTGTTCCATTACAACGAGCTCATCGGTATTTTGGACATGAATAATGCGAAGCTGGGTTGTTTGTCTTCGGGCTGGGAGTGGTTCTCCCCTTGGCGGTATATCGACGAAGAAAAGGATGTCACGGATGAGTTGCCACCGTCTGAGGTTTTGATCCGCGGTGCATTCGATAAGTCACGGATCTTAGATTTGATCGAGAATTTTGTGTTGTTCGCTGATGAGGATGGGAAGCTCGGTAAGAAGCTTGCTGCGTACCACCAGTTCTATGCGGTGAACAGTGCGGTTGAGAGCAGCCGCAACGTGGTTCCGGACCCTGATGAGGACCGTATCGGCTTAGTGTGGCATACCCAGGGGTCGGGTAAGTCGCTCTCTATGGTGTTCTATGCGAAAAAGATTCGACGTGAAATCTCAATGGAGAATCCGACGCTGGTGTATCTTACTGATCGCAATGATCTCGATGATCAGTTGTACCGGGAGTTCCGGAAGCACGACTTGAACGCGGAGTGGGCAGACAGTGACAACCGTGTTGAGCTCCGAGATCGGCTGGACCGGGAAGCAGGTGGCATAATTTTTGCTACTATACAGAAGTTCCAGACTACGGATGACGAGGTCACGTATCCCGAGGTCAACGACCGGCAGAATATGATTGTCGTCGCTGATGAGGCGCATCGGACCCAGTACAAGAGCTTAGCGACTAATGTTCGGGACGGACTACCGAACGCTTCTCACCTCGGGTTTACTGCAACACCTATCGAGAAGGAGGATCGGTCAACGACGAACACGTTTGGTGGCTATATCAGCCAGTACACAATCAGGGAATCCGAGAAGGATGGTTCGACGGTTCCAATTTACTATGAGAGCCGATTGGCGAAGCTCCAGGTTAATGATCCGGAAATTGAGGACCGGTTTAACGAGTTGATGGAGTCGAAGTCCGATGACCTGAAGAATGAAATGAAGAAGAAGTGGACTCAGCTCCGTCAGGTCATTGAGAATAGCGAGGAGCGAACTGAGATGATTGCAGATGATATCGTGGAGCACTACAACAATCGGGAGATTGAGGGTAAGGCGATGGCGGTGGCGATTAGCCGCCAAGCCGCTGTCAATCTAGCTGAGAAGATCCGGGAGAATCCTGAAGCACCAGAGACCCGAGTTGTGATTTCTGGAGCTGAGGATTACATTGCCGATCCGATTTCAAATGAGGAGTTGAAGCGCCGGTTCAAGGACCCTGATGATCCGTTTGAGATCGCTGTTGTCTGCGATAAGTGGTTGACCGGATTCGATGCTCCTCATCTCCACACGTTGTACGTGGATA
>NZ_JBHSXI010000025.1:7079-71259 GCF_042662525.1 Halorubrum trueperi | reverse complement strand
CCGGGTGGCCTGGTTGTTGACTATATTGGTATCAGCGAACGGCTGAAGAAGGCATTGGACAAGTACACATCCGAGGTCCAGAACGATGCGATGTTGGATATCGAAGAGGCTGTGGAAGTAATGCGGCAAAAGCATCTGAAGGTTTCTGACTTCTTCGCTGCTGTGGATTACAGTAACTGGCCGCAACTGGATCGAATGAAGCGCCAACGCCTGTTGTACAAGGCTCAGAATGAGGTTCTGATTACTGAGGAGCGTGAGGAGAAGTTCCGGGAATCCATGAAGGAGTTGAAGAAGGCCCACTCGCTGGTTTCACCTCACTCTGCGGCAAGTGACATCCGGGCGGATGTGGCGTTCTTTGAGGCGGTTCTCGGCGCCATCAACAGCATTGAGAACTCCGGAAATCCGGATGAGATGGAAGACTTGGACTCAGCGATGAAAGAGTTGGTAGCTGAGGGTGTCGGCATTGAAGACTTGGTAGAGGTAACCGGGTTTGACAAATGGGAGAAAGAGAAGCCGGTTCTGAGCGACGATTTCCTTGGTGAGGTTGAAGAGGTTGAATTCGAGAACCTGCAGGTGAAGATGCTTCGTCAACTCTTGGAGAATGAGATCACAACTCGGAAGCAGACGAACCTGGCGAAGTACGAGTCCTTCGAGGAGGAACTAGAGGAGACAATTAACGAGTACAACGAGGGCTTCCTCTCGACGCAACAGGTGATCGATGAGCTGCGAGATTACGCTGATAGGATTCAGGAGACGGATGATCGACAGGATGAGCTCGGATTAAGTGATGAGGAGTATGCTTTTTACTCGGCTATCTCGTCGAACACGGATACTGAGATCGATGAGGAGACGTTGAAGACAATTGCCCACGAGTTGAAGCAGAATTTGAAGGACAGTGTGGAGTTAGATTGGACGAACCGTGAGAAAATTCGGGCCGAAATAAAGACCGAGGTAAAGGCTGTTCTGCGAAGTAATGGCCTGAGCTTGTATAAGCACGAAGAGCTAGTTGATCCGATTGTCTCACAGGCAGAGGCATTCTATGGTGGGGCAGCGGCTTAACCCGACTTCGGCTACTCTTTGAATATCGACTGCGACCAGCCAAATAAACGGTAAGAGTCAGCTTTTGCACTTACATTGTACGCTGCTGTCTGTTTCTATTGTTCTACAATAAACGAGCGAGCTAAAGGGTCGGTAATAGTTTGGCCTCGGCACTCATAGGGCTCGTCATCGCTGGTGCCGAGGCAGCTCGGAGCGGTGTCTCGTCATCGGCCGGTCGCTCGTAGTCGCCTCGACGTGTAAAAGGATCCGGCCCCAGTGCAGGCCGGCAGAGTCAGTCGTCGACGTGACACGACCCGGTGTACGCGTTCCGCCGGTCGATCCCGTTCGGGAGCCGGGTGGTGTCGGTCGCGTCGAAGGTTGCCGCCGAACGCGCGATCGCCTCCGCGGCGGTCGGGAGGGCGTCGCCGCCCGCGCCGCAGTCGCTGCCCGCGCCGTCGTCCCTCTCGTCTATCGCCGTGTTCGACGTGGACTTTCGATCTCCGATCCTCGGGACCGGTTCGATCCCAGGGGTCGACGCTTCTCCGTCCGATGACGGCGTCGACTCGATCCTCGTCTCCGTTTCGATGCTCGTCTCTCGCCTGCTCGGACCCTCGAGACCGCTCGTCGCTCCCGATTCCGAGCCTGCGTCAATCGTGTACTACGGGTGGCACATTCACCCCGATGCCCTCTTCTGTAATAATTGTTCATGTTTGTTCCACCCGGTCGATTCGAAGCTCGCTGTCGTCCCCGGAATCCCGGCTCGACGCGATCCTGGAAATGTCGGCTCCGGACCTGCGGATGATCGACGGGAAGCGATCGGCCGAATTCACCGCACCTATGGGTTTGTTATACCGACATGGCGTTCATGCGGTCGAGACCCGAACGTGTTCGACCCCGTTTCGCGGCCGTGAGAATGCTCGAAACCGGGTTCGGTTGGCCTTGTCTAACTAGGAGTATGGTCGAAACAACGGAGCGATCCGCGGCGTCGGGCGGGGCGCGCTCGGCGGACGGTCGCCGTTTCGAGGTGTTCGTCCGCGACGAGGAGTCCGACCCGCTCCGCCACGTCGGCACGGTCGCTGCGCCGACGCCGGACGCCGCCCACGAGGAGGCGAGCAAGCTGTTCGCGTGGTACGCTCGCGACGTGTGGGTGTGTCCCGCCGGGGAGACGCACCGATACTCCGCTGAGTTGCTGGCAGATACCCCGCACTCGAGCGGGGGAGGGCGGGACTGCGACGAGGAGGGAAACGACGGGGAAGAGCCACGCGTGTACGAGGAGACGGAGGGAACCCCGACAGTCGCTTGCGGTGGCGCGCCGGTCGTCGATGACACGGATGGTGCAGACGGGAAGGATGACGCGGAAGGCGAGGGCGCACCGGACGAGGAGGAGTTTCGATGATCTCCGTCAGCAAACTCCTCTGTGACCTCGACGCCGAGAGCGACGGGCTTCGGTACGACGCGGCCGAGGAGTCGGAGCGGCCGCAGATCACGGACGAGCGACAGCGTCGCCCCGTCGTCGTCTGGAACACGACGAAGCGGTGTAACCTCCACTGCGAGCACTGCTACGCGGCCGCCGATCGAGAGGGCGCGCCGAACGAACTGTCGACGGCGGAGGGGAAAGCCCTCATCGACGACCTCGCCGCGTTCGGCGTGCCGGTCCTGCTCTTTTCGGGCGGTGAGCCCCTCGTCCGCGAGGACCTGACTGAGCTCGTCGCGTACGCCGCGGACGCGCGGGTACGACCCGTCCTCTCCACGAACGGGACGCTTCTCACCCGCGAGAACGCCCGGGAGCTGAGGGAGGCGGGGCTCCGGTACGCCGGAGTGTCGGTCGACGGCCTCCCCGAGCGCAACGATCGGATCCGCGGCGAAGACGGCGCGTTCGACGCCGCCGTCCGCGGGATCGAAGCGTGCCTGGACGTGGGGCTCAAGACCGGGCTCCGCTACACGATCACCGAGCACAACGTCGACGACCTCGCGGGCGTCGTCGACCTCCTCGTCGACGTCGGCGTCGACCGATTCTGCTTTTATCATCTCGATTACGGCGGGCGCGGTGCTGATATCGCCGACGTCGATCTGGCTCCGGAGGCGACCCGTGAGGCCGTCACCGACCTGTGTGACCTCACCCGCGAGTACCACGACGCGGGCGAAGAGATCGAAACCCTCCTCGTCGGCAACTACGCCGACACCGGCTACCTCGTCGAGTATGCGGACCGCGAGATGGGGACGGACCGCGCGCGGCTCATCCGCCGCTACCTCGAACGCAACGGCGGCGATCCCACCGGCGAGCGCGTCGCCGACGTCGACCCGGTCGGCAACGTCCACCTCACGCAGTTCTGGCAGAGGTACTCGCCCGGGAACGTCCGCGATCGGTCGTTCGGGGCCATCTGGTCCGACGAGTCGAACCCGCTGCTCGTCGGGCTTCGGAACCGCGAGGAACGCCTGTCGGGGAGGTGCGCCGGCTGCGCGTACCGTGACGTTTGTCGCGGTGGCTCGCGGCTCCGGGCGTTGGCCGTACACGAGGATCCTTTCGCACCGGATCCGAAGTGCTACCTCACCGACTCCGAGCGCCGCGGAGCGAAGGCGATGGCACGGATCCGCGGCGAGCCGAGCGAGCCGCCGGCGGACTGACCGCTCGGTGCCCGGTCACTCGCCGTCCCCGTCGAACGCGTCCGTGACGAGCTTCGACTGGGCACACCGGAGTCGCCGCGAGAGCGCCGACTTGCCGATGTCGAGCTCTTCGGCGAGGTCGCCGAGTCGCACGCTCTCGTCGTCGAAGTAGCCGCGAGCGACCGCGAGTTCGATGCCCTCCCGCTGTTTCGGCGTGAGTCCCGAGAGGTCGACGGTCACCCGCTCCGCCGCGTCGGATCCCTCGACGACGGCCAGCTGGGCCACGCGCACGCGGTCGAGACTCTCTCGGAGCCCGCCGACCACGTTACGAACCGTTTTTCGGTCGTCGACGTAGGTCGTGGCACGTACCGTTCCGTCCTCGACCCGCCGAATGTGGGGAACGCAGTCGAACCGCTGAAAGACGCGACAGAGGCAGCCCTCCGAGACTCGCCCGCGCCCGCTGACCAGTCCCTCTCCGCCGGTCGGCCGGATGTCGACCGTACACTCGTGGCCCACCGCGTTGACGGATACGTCGCTCGCATCGGCTGTCTCGGCCACGATCGGACAGTTCCCGCTTTCGTCCGGGTCGAGATCGAGAGCGAGGTCGACACGAAGTCGACGACCGCTGCCGACGGGTTGGGCCATGGTCTCGCTTGACTGGCCCGCGGCTTAGTCGATCCGCACGTCTTCAGCTTCCGGGAACGCCACGGAATCGCCGAAGCACGGGGCTGCCGTCAGTCCTCGGACTCCGCTTCGGCTTCGTCCGCGCCCTCGTCTTCCGCCGGAGTCGCCTCGCCTTCCTCCGAGCGGGCCGCGACGAGAGCGCCGCTTGCGACGCTGTACATGGGCTCTTCGGCCGAGCGGACGCCGCTGATCGAAAACGGAATGTTCGCGTCCTCGAGGTGGTCCGCGAACAGGTCCTTGAACCCGTTCGGGCTGGAGGTTCCGCCGGTGACGACGACGGGCACGTCGAGGCCCTCCTCGATGTCCTCCTCGTCGACCTCGCGGGTGATGTTCTCGATGACGTAATCGAGCAGGTTCTCGTAGTAGATCGCGAGCGCGCCCTCGACGCCGCCCACGTCGGTGCGGAAGTCGAGCTCGAAGTCGTCTTCCTTGATGCTCGTCACCTTGTCCACGGGGGTGCCCGTCGCCTGCGAGGTCTGCTCGTCGACCCAGTCGCCCCCGCGCGCGATGGAGAATTTCATCACGGGCACGGCGTAGTACGCGAGACAGACGTTCGTCATCCCCGCGCCGAAGCTGATCCCGAGCCCGGTGAAGTTGTTGTCGGCGAGCTCGGAGTAGATGACCGCCATCCCCTCGTTGATCGGTTCGGGGTCGTACCCCATGTCGCCGAGCATCGATTCGAGCGTCTTCTCGTGGTACAGGGTCGTCAGCCCGGAGTCGATCGGGTCCGCCGGACTGGAGTAGAACAGCCGCTCGTTGGGTCGGGAGGGCTCGCCGACCACCTGTTCGGTGATGAGCTTGATCATCGGGATCGCCGAGGCCTCGTCGCTGGAGAGGATCCCGTGTTGCATGGGGCGGCGCGTCTCCTTGTTGAAGATGTTCGCGAAGTTGAGGGCGTCGTCGCCGACGACGTACACCTTGTCGTCCTTGCGGATGTGCAGGACCTCGCTTCGGGAGAGCATCTGTTCGGCCATGTCGCTGTACTCGATCTCGACGAACGAGTTGCGTTGCTGTACGAACACCGTCTCGGCTCCTTCCTGTCGCCCCGAGAGAATGTTCATCGTACCGACGTCGAGTCCTTTCGCCATGGACCCACATTTTAATCCAGTCATCATAAACGTTCGTGGGTGTTGCGCCGTGAGAGAACGCATTCGAAGTGCGCTCGCGGGTGCTCGCGCGGAGAGCGCGCGACGACAAGATCGTTAACGAACCGGGCGTCGGGCGCGATCGGATCCCGCGCCGTTTATGTGTCGCGCCGCGGTGGACGGAGACGACTTGCACGACACAGCACGTGGCGTTCTGGAACTGGCGCGCCCGGGAAACTGCGTCGCCGCCGGGGTCCTCACGGGGACGGGCGCGTTCGTCGCCGGGGCCGACGCCGCGGTCGTCCCGGCCGCGGTCGCGACGGTCGTTACCGCGTTCGCCGTCGCCGCCGGCAACGCGATCAACGACTACTTCGACCGCGAAATCGACGCGATAAACCGGCCCGATCGGCCGATCCCGCGCGGGGCGGTCTCGGCGCGCGGCGCGCTCGCCGTCTCCGCCGCGTGGTTCGCCGCCGCCGTCGCGCTCGCGGCGCTCCTCCCGCCACTCGCAATCGCCATTGCCGCCGTCAACCTCACCGCGCTCGTCACGTACACGACGGTATTTAAGGGGACGCCCGGACTCGGCAACGCCCTCGTCTCGTACCTCGTCGGCTCGACGTTCCTGTTCGGCGGCGCTGCCGTCGGGCGTCCCGGGGACGTGATCGCGCTCGCGCTGCTCGCGGGGCTCTCGACGTTCGCCCGCGAGGTGATAAAGGACGTCGAGGACGTGGTCGGCGACCGCGAGGAAGGGCTCTCGACGCTTCCGATCGCCATCGGCGAGCGACGAGCGCTGTGGGTCGCGACCGCCTCGCTCGTCGTCGCGGTGGCCGCCAGTCCGCTCCCGTACCTCTCGGGGACGTTCGGCGGCGTCTACCTCCTGATCGTCGCCGTCGCCGACGCGGTCATGCTGTACGCCTGCTACGAGAGCTTCTCCGACCCGACGGCCGCACAGCAGCGATTTAAATACGGAACGCTCCTCGCCGCCGTCGCGTTCGTCGTCGGGCGCGCTGCGCTTCTGATCTGAGCGGCTGCTGAGGGAGCGAAGTCACTGAGCGACACAGCCGCTGACTGCGCGAGTTTTGGGAAAAGCGCTCGACCGCGGACGGTTAGGTGCCGGTCACGCGACGTTGAAGCCCTTATCGCGGAGGAAGTCCTCCACGCGACCCGAGTGATTCCCCTGCAGTTCGATGGCACCGTCCTCGACGGTGCCGCCGCAGGCGAACTTCGACTTGAGATCGGACGAGAGCGAACTCATGTCCACGTCCTTCGGGTCGAATCCTTCGATGACCGTTACCTCCTTACCGTACCTGCGCTCGTCGATGCGGATGCTGATCTGCTGGGACTCCTTCGCGACGTCCTCGCAGACGCAGAGTTCCTGGGGCAGTCCGCACGTCGAGCAGACTTCCGACATTACGGTCGAATCTACAGGGTGCCCGTATTAAATAGTGTCGGGAGTGCGACCGCGACGCACGTCGTTCACGGACGGTCCGCTCCCCTCTCACCGCTCACGAACGGCCATCTCATCCCCTCACACCGCTCCCGGACTGCTCGCCTCGCCCTCACCGCTCCCGAACGTTCCGGCCGTTCGGCTCGCCGAACGACTCCGCGCCGGTGACGGGATCACGCTCGTAGGCGACCTCGCCGCGGAGAATCGTCAGCTCGGGGAAGACGCCCCGGAGTCCCTCGAACGGGGTCCAGCCGCACGCGCTGTGGAGCGCTCCGGCCTCGATCTCGCGCGGGTCCGTCAGGTCGACGAGGACGAGGTCGGCGTCGGCACCCTCGACGATCCGCCCCTTCCCCTCGATACCGAAGATCGACGCGGGGTTGGCGGCGACCACGTCGCGGACGCGCTCGATCGGAAGATCGCCGGTTCGAACCGCCTCCAACAGGAGCGGATAGAGCGTCTCGACACCGGGAACGCCGCTCGGCGCGTCGACTAGGCCCCGCCGCTTCTCGGCGACCGTATGGGGCGCGTGGTCGGTGGCGACCACGTCGACGTCGCCGTCGCGGAGTCGCTCGAAAACCGCTATCCGTCGCTCCTCCGACCGCAGCGGCGGGTTCATGCGCCCGAACGTGCCGAGTCGTCCGGCGTTCTCCCGCGAGAGAAAGAGGTGATGCGGGGTGACCTCGCAGGTCGCGCCGGTGGCGGCGACCGCGTCGATCCCCTCAGACGTCGACGTGTGCGCGATGTGCACCTGCGCGTCGGTCTCCTCGGCGGCGTCCAGCGCGCGCTCGACGGCCGCGACCTCGGCCGCGGCGGTCCGGTAGGCGGACCACGCGTCGGCGGCCGCGGCGGTGCCGACGCCGTCGAGGTCGCCGTCGAGCGCAGCGTCGTCGAAGAGCGTCTCGTCTTCGGCGTGAACCGTGACGGGGACGTCGCGGTCGGCGGCCTCCGCGAGCGCGTCCTCGAACAGGTCGAGAGCGATCCCCATGTCGCCGGTCGAGTCGGCGAGGAACACCTCGCCGAGCGCGAACAGGGGTCGCTCGAAGAGGCTCTCCGGGTCCCAGTCGCCGGTGACGCCGCCGTTGATCCCGTAGTCGACGTGGGAGGCGGCCGCGAGGGCGGCCTTCTCGTCGAAGGCGTCGCCGTCGACGGTCGGCGGCGAGGTGTTCGGCTGATCGACGACGGTCGTGACGCCGCCGGCGGCCGCGCTCTTCGAGCCCGAGTCCCACGTCTCCTTGTGGCTCCCGCCGGGTTCCCGGAAGTGGACGTGGACGTCGATCGCGCCGGGAAGGAGGTGTCTCCCCCGCGCGTCGATGACGCGCTCGCCGGCGTCGGCGTCGAGTCCCGCGTCGGCCGCCTCGACGGCGTCGATCGTTCCCTCGCGGATCCGCACGTCGCGGACCCGCCCGTCCGCCAGTTCCGCTCCCGTGATGAGCATGCGTACGCGCTCGCGTCGGGCCGCTTAAACCGTGGTGATCCCGACACCGGTCACCACAAACGGTTTACCGCGCGCGGTTCCCGTCAGTTCATGGCGCTCCCCTCCATCGTCACCTCCGTCGCCCCCATCGTTCCCGTCGGCCCAGTCGCTCCCGTCGCCCACGCCACCTCCGCCACGCCCATCGCCCACGTCGCCTCCGTTATCTCCGCCACTCCGGTCGCGCCCGCGGTCGTCGACGCGGCGGTCGGCTGGCTGTTGACGCTCCTCCTGTTCGCCTCCCCGGGACTCGTCGCCGCGGTGCTCTGGTCCCCGTTTCTGCTCGCGTCGCGATTCCGGGCGCTGTTCGTCACGCTGCCGCCCGCGGGGCGTCTCGTCCCGTCGTACGTCGCCGTCGCGCTCGCGCTGTCGGTCCCGTACGTCGCCGGCCTCCTGCTCACGGTCGGACTCGTCGACTCGGCGGGCCCCGGCTGGAGCAACGGACTCATCGAGACCGCGTTGGCGGGTGGCGTCCTCGTCACGCTCGTCGCGCCGGCGGTCGCCGTGCTCGGGCTCCCGCGCGCTGGGGTCGACTGGGATCCGACCGGCTACGGTGCCTCGACGTGGGCGCTTCTCGTCGCCGCCGGCCTCTGGTACGCGACGATGGCCGCCGTGCCGCTGTTCGCGCTCGCGGTCGTCTTCGCGCTCCCCGGCGGCTACTGAGTGGAATTCACGCACTTGCCAGCAGTGACAGCCCTCACACCTATCCCGCCGGGTGGGTGAATCGCCTAGTACAGACGCAGAAACGCATGATTCCGAGAGTGGGTATTGCACGCGGTTGATGTAGTCATTTATAAGCAATCGTCGCTGCTGCGCTCATCGCTTTTAAATACCACGTCGCTATCGGCGGTCTGCAATACCCACTCCCGCAATCGATCGTCGTTCTGTGGACAGGCAAGACGGCGGAAAGCCTCAAATCCCATTCCGTCGAACTCCGTGTATGCGCACTCGGCTCGGGATCGTCGGCCTCCTCGTGGTCGGGATCCTCCTGTTGGCGAACCCGTTGTACCTCCCGGTGGCGGTCGGCGAACCCGATCCCGCCTACACCCACACCGTGCAGCCGGTCGCGGGCGACTCGCCGATAGCCGGGATCGAGGTCGGCGAGACCGGAGAACGGGACGCCGCCGCCGCCGTTGATTCTGAGGACGCCGTCGTCGGCTACGCCGACCTTGACCCCGACGCGCGCGAGGCATTCGACCGGGCGCAGGAAACCGAAGGTGGGTTCGGCGTCGAGGATCCGGCAGCGCGCGTCGGCTCGCTGTCGTACCCGACCGAGCCGAGGCTCGGACACGGGCTGTTGATCGTCGATCGCGGGGGCGACCGGTACGAGTTCTGGACGCGGACGGTCGAGCGGGAACCGGGCGCGGTGATCGCCCAGCGGGTCGTCCTCCAGCCGGTCGCGTTCCTGGCGGGCTTCTTCGCGACCGTCGCCGCGGCTGCGGTGGCGCTTCGGGGACGGCTCGACGCCTGACACGCCGCCACGGCGACTTATACGCCGGCACAAAAGCTGATACGCCGATACGGCGACTGACGGGACGCTCGCGGGTCGGCCGCGGTCGGGTCGATTCCGGCCGGAACCGATCAGGTCGGCCTCAGTCCGCGGAATCGGGCTGTCCGACCGGCTTCGGAACGTCGCCGGTCTCTATCGCCCGCCGGGTGGACTCGTCGAGTTCGACGAGGTGACACAGCGGGTTTCCGGGGTACACCACGGGATTTTCCAAGAGACCGATCAACAGGCCGGTGAAGGGTGCTTCGACGCCGACCTCGTCCTTCTTGAACGGGTTGGTGATCGTCGCGATCCGGTCGCCCTCGCGGACGAGCGAGCCGCTCTCGAAGTGGGTGTCGACGATGCCGCCGGAGTCTGCGCGGAGCCACGTCTTCTCGCCCGCGCCGGCGACGATGGTCCGCCAGCCGGGCCAGCGAACGGTGTCGTTTTCGAGTAGCTCGTACTCCGCGAAGACGGAGCGCACGCCGGCGAGGGCGTCGTCGATGAGATCGCGCTGAAACCGGTGGGCCTCGCCCATCTCGATCGTGATCGTGGGGATCTCGTCGGCGGTCGCCTCGCCGCGGAGCGTGCCGCCCGGACCGTCGCTGTCGACGATCACGTTCGACCCGAACGACATCGCGAGGCGGTGGACGCCCGCGTCGGCCATGTCCCCGCGGACGTGGAGCATGTTCGTCCGGCCGCGGGTGGAGGTGTGGAAGTCGAGCCCGAAGTCGCAGGGCGCGATAAAATTCGAGTAGATCCGGTTCGCCATGCGCTTCGAGCTCGTCGACCCCGCCTTCCCCGGAAACGAGCGGTTCAGGTCGCGGTCGTACACCGGGAGGTAGCGCTGCTGGGCGAGGAAGCCCGGTACGTTGAGCACTGGGAGACAGACGAGAGTCCCGGCCAGTTCCGAGAGGTCCCACTCGTGGGCCACCTCGCGGACGACCTCGATGCCGTTCAGCTCGTCGCCGTGCGCGGCCGCGGTGAGGAACGCGGTGGGGCCGTCGCGTTCCCCGTTGACGATCGTCACGGGGATCCGGACCGGGTCGCCGAGGTACGTCTCGCTGATTCCGTAACGGATGTTCTGCGTTTCACCGGGCGGCACCGCGCCGCCGTTGTACGTGAACACCCGGTCGTCGCTCATGTCACACCGGAGCAGGGCGGCGGGTATATATATGGCGACCCGGGGGGCGCTCGGCCGTCACGCGCGTTGCGCGCCGAGCCAATCTCCGGGCCGAGACGCGGTCCGCCGGGTCGGGTTCCGAGCCGAGACGCAATCCGCCGAATCGAACCGATCACCAAATCGAGCCCCGGAGCGCGCGCCGCGGCGGCCCTCCCGAACGGCGATCGGACGAACTTTTACGCCGGCACCCGCACAGTGGTACATGAGTTCGGACGCGGTCCGGGTGGGAGTGCTGTCGCTGCACAACAGCAAGGAAACGAAAGCTATCTGCAACGCGGTCGAGGGGCTCGGCCACGAGCCCGTGTGGCTCCGCGAGGAGAACGCGGCGATCAGCGTCGACGACGGCGAGGTCTCGGTGGAGCCGCCCGTCGACGTCATCGCGAATCGGCTTCTGTTGTCGAACACGGACCAGCCCGCGGAGCTGCTCGGCCTGGCGACGACGTTCGAACGGATCCGGCCGATGCTCAACGAGCCCAACGCGGTGCTCGCGTCGATCCACAAGTTCGCGACCGCCGCGACGCTCGCCGATTGGAACATCCGCGTGCCCGACGCCCTGCTCGCGCTGTCGAACGACCGGCTCAACGAGGGCCGCGAGCGCTTCGGCGACGTCGGCGTGTACAAGACGGCGATCGGGACTCACGGCGGCGGCACGTGGAAGGTCGACCTCACGGAGCGCGTGAACCCGAAGGTCGGAAACCGGCAGGCGTTTCTTCAGAAGCTCATCGACCGCGACGACGAGGAACACCGCGACCTGCGCGTGTACATCGTCGGCGACGAGATCATCGGTTCGATGTACCGCTACGCGCCCGAGGGCGACTGGCGGACAAACGTGGCGCTCGGCGGCGCGGTCGAGGACGCGACCGACGACATGCCCGACGAGGCGGCCGAGACGGCGCTGTACGCGGCCGACGTGATGGACCTCGACTACGCCGGCGTCGACCTCGTCGAGGGGTACGACGGCTGGTACGTGCTCGAAGTGAACCCGACGGCCGGGTTCAAGGGGCTGTTCGAGGCGACCGGCACGAGCCCCGCCCCGCACATCGCGAAGCTCGCGATCGAGACGGTCGGCGGCGAGGTCGACGACGACGACGTCGAGCGCATCTCGGCGACCCTCGACGACTCGCGTCCCTCCTGCGCGCCGATCCCGAAGGCGAGTCCGTCCGAGCAGCCCGTCATCGGCTACATCGAGGAGGTCGTCGTCACCGGCACCTCCGGCTCCACGCAGGCGCACGCGAAGTCGGACACGGGCGCGACCCGGACGAGCATCGACACGCAGCTCGCCGCCGAGATCGGTGCGGGTCCGATCAAGAGCATGACGCGCGTGAAATCGGGCAGCGTGAAGGGCGGGAAGGCGCGCCCCGTCGTCGACCTCGTCATCGGCATCGGCGGCAACCAGCACACCGTCACCGCCAGCGTCGAGGATCGCGGGCACATGGAGTACCCGCTGCTTCTGGGTCGCGACATCCTCACCGACTACCGTGTCGACGTCCGCAAGCGCGCCGACGTGGAGGAGGCCGAGCGCGACGAGGCCGGCGAGATCCTCGAAGAGGAGTAACGCGTCGCGGGATTGCGGGAGGACGTGCCGCACTCGGCTGACGTGAGTGTTTATAAGGGAACGCCGCTAGCGCGGTGACCACCTCCAACGCCCCAGTCGCCGGCGGTTCGCCGCCGGCTGCCAGCGGCGCTCCGCGCCTCGCTGCCGCTCGCTTATAAATCGGTGCTCGCGCGGTGAACATCACCAACGCCCCAGCCGCACCTCACGCCTCCCCAGCCTCGGACGGCCCGTCCGCCCGACCGCTGGGCGGACGGGCCGCCCTCCCTCGCGCGGGCTCCTCGCGCCCGGCGGGCGCTCGGAGGCGCACGCCGACAGCAACGTTCATTTATAAGTAGTCGTCGCTCTCGTTCTCGGTCCGTCACGCCTCGCGCCGTCACGTCTCGGTCCGTCACGCCTCGCGCCGTCACGTCTCGCGCCGTCGTCGCGTCCGTTGTTTATAAGCGCGGGCCGCCCCGTCGTTCGCGTATGACCGACGACCTCGGGACGCCCGTGCTCGACAACCACCTCCACCTCGATCCGCGCCACGGTCGCGGCGTCGACGCGGTCGAGGACTTCGTCCGGCTCGGCGGGACCCATCTGCTCGTGGTGAACAAACCCTCGTGGCACCTCGGCGTGGAGCCCGACGAGCCGGCCGACTTCCGACCCGTCTTCGAGGAGACCATCGAAGCCGTCGAGAGCGCGAACGAGGTGCTGCCGGGCCGGGCGTGGCCCGTCCTCGGCGTCCACCCCGGACTGATCAGCCGGCTCGTCGACGAGCGGGAATTCTCCCCCGAAGACGCGCGCGACCTCATGCAGGGGGGCCTGGAGGTCGCGAGCGAGTTCGTCGCCGCCGGGGACGCGCTCGCGCTCAAGTCTGGACGGCCGCACTACGACGTGAGCGACGCGGTCTGGGACGCCTCAAACGCCGTGACCCGGCGCGCGTTCGAGCTGGGAGCCGCACTCGACTGCGCCGTCCAGCTCCACACCGAGGCTAGCGAGGACCTGACCGACCTCGCCGCCGTCGCGGAAGCGGTGGGGATGGACCCCGCTCGCGTCGTGAAACACTACGCCGAAGGCCGGCTCGCCGGCCCGACACCGAGCGTGATGAGCGAGAAGGACCGCCTCAAACGGGCCGCGGAGTCGGGCGAACCGTTCCTGATGGAGACCGACTTCGTCGACGACCCCGAGAAGCCGGGGATGGTGCTCGGACCGAAAACCGTGCCCCGGCGGGTCCGCTGGCTCCTCGAACGCGGGAACGACGAGGCGGTTCGGCGGGCGCACGTCGAGACTCCCGCCGCGGTGTACGGAATCGACACCGAAGCGACACTGGAGTGAGACTCCGGAATCCCGCCGTCGAGCGGGTGTGACGCCGTCTCGCGGCACGATCGATAGGAAAGGCATTTGAGTAGTCCGGGCGACGTATCGCACATGACCGACGACGACGCCATTGAAACGTTCTATACCGACGAACGCTGGCAGAACTGGCTCGACCGGCTCAAAGAGGAGGATCTGGACCCCGAAAACGAGGACTCCGCGCGGCTCCTGTTGAACCTTCAAGACGACGCCGCGATCGCCGTCGTGAAGGTGCTCGCGGCGTTCGACGAGGACCGAATCGACGAGGACCGCACGGTCGAGGAGCTCCGTGACATCCGCGAGATCGTCCTCGCAGAGGTCGCGTTCGACGACGAGGACAAGGTCATGCTGATCGACGGCGTCCAGACCTCGCTCGTTCCCGTCTTTTACGCGGCCGAAGAGTACGTCGTCGGCGGCGTCGTCGAGGGCGACGTGAGCGAGTTCGTGCGCGCGGCCGCCGACGCCGAGGCCGAGGAGGATCTCGACGCCGCGCTCGGCTACGTCGTGCAGGCCGGGACGCGCGTCATCGACGGCGAGCCGCTCGACATCGACCTCGTCGATGAACTTGAGTACGGACTCGTCTCCGAGTGGGTCAACGGACTCGACTCGCTGCAGTCCGCCATCGAGGACCCGGAAGTCGTCGAGGAAGACGACTGACGCCGCCGTCAGCTGTGGCGTCGACCCCGCTGTCGACCCCGTCGTCGACTGTGTCGTCGATTGCGCCGTCGACCCCGCCGTCTCTTCTCCGGTCGGGGTCGTCCGCTCACGCTGCGACCGCGAACAGGAGCAGGTTGTGCGCCGCTGGGCCGAGCCCGACCGCCGCGACGAACCCGAGCAGGAGGTACCCCTCCGACGGGGTCTCGCGGACGTACGCCGCGAAGAGCCAGACGACGAGGCTCGCGACCGCGAGTTTCACCAGTAGGAACAGCCATCCCTCGCCGAGCACCGGGACCGACGGGAGCCCGCCGAGTTCCAGCAGGATCCGCGAGACGGGCGTGCGCTCGCCGAAGCCGAGCTGGGTCGTTCCGATCGCAGTCGAGATGCCGTCGAGGGCGTGCCCGAACACCGCGAGTGCGCCGACCCCGCCGGTGATCCGAACCTCGGGACGGAGTCGCGTCAGCCCCACCCACGCGCCCGCGGCGATCGGGACCGTCGCGACGAGCGAAATCCCGGACCAGAACGCGCCGTCGGTCGACACCGCCGTCGCGAGCGCGAGCGCGACGACCGGAACGAGCAACGCCGCGCCGGTCACCGCGAGGCCGGTCGGAACGCGCTTCGGGAGGACTTCGGCGCTCGCGAGCCACGCCGCGCCCGCGAGCGACCCGACCGTGAGGTAGACCGTCGGCGAGCCGGCGAGCGGAGCGAGAAGCGGCGGGAGCGCGTCGACGACGTACAACACGTGGGCCGCGGATCCGAGCGCCATCCACGGCGCGAGCGCGAGCACGTGGCGATCGGTGACCGCGGGGCGACGGCGACGAAGCGCGGCGACGACCGCAGCGGTAGCGAGCAGGACGACGACGAGGTGCGGCACCGGTGGCAGCGTCGTCCCCGAGGGGACGAACGGGAGGCCGTCCACCATCACACCGACAGGACGGGCTGGCTGGCGTACAGGAGGACGTACTCGGCCGCCTTACCGAGCACCTCGCCCGGGTCACCCGAGACGGGCTCGCGGGGAACGACGATGAAGTCGGACTCGATCTCCTCCGCCGTGTCGAGGACGACGCTGCCGGGGTGGACCGTCTTCACTTTCGTCGAGAACCCGTACGCAATGGAGTTGCTGTGGGCGATACCGGCCGAATCCGCGCGTCTCGCGACGGAGTCGGTGAACGCCTCGGTGTCGTCGGCCACGTCGCGCTCGTCGATCACGCCGTGGTCGATGGCGCGGACCACGTCCTCGTCGAGCACATACAGGGCGTGGACGCTCGCGTCGTACTCGGCGGCGACCGCGATCGCGTAGTCGACCGCCTCGTGGGACTCCTCGCTCCCGTCGACGGGAACGAGGACGAGGTCGATGTCGAGATCGGTCATACGCGAGTCGTCGTCGGGGGAGTTCAAAAAGCCCGCCCCATGCGGTCGGTGGCGGAGACGCCGCCGACGCGGTCAACGTCCGGACGCTTCGCCGGCCTCAACACTCGGACGCCCGCCGGTTGTGGGCGTCAGAACTCCGGAAGCCCGCGCTGACCCGCCTCACACCGGTCGTTCGTCGGCACGTTTGTCGCGACGATCTCGTCGACCTCGTCGCGGTTCGCCGCGTCGCTGTTGATCGCGCGGGTCGCGCCCTCGACGTCGACGTGGAACCCCGCGTCGGCGTACGCCTCGTACATCACGCCGCTGTTGCTGAGCACGACCGACACGCCCGCCTCGTCGAGCTTCCTCGTCACGTCGAGCAGCCGACGCTGGTCCTCTCGGTCGAATCCATCGGCGCTGTACTCGTTGAAGCTCGCGGTCGCGCTCATCGGTTCGTACGGCGGATCGAAGTAGACGAGGTCTCCGGGCTCGGCGGCGTCGAGGACGTACGCGAAGTCGTCGTTGCGGACGGACCCGCTCGCCAGCACTCGGCTCGCGGCCCGGATACGGTCGCGTTGGACCCAGTCGGGGTTTGCGTACCGGCCGATGGGAACGTTGAACCCGCCGTCGGCGTTCTCGCGGTAGAGCCCGTTGTAGCAGGTTCGGTTGAGGTACAACAGGAGCGCGGCCTCTTCGAGCGGGTCGAATTCGCCCTCGTACGGCCGCCGGTTGAACCGCGCGCGCTGCTGGTAGTAGTAGTTCTCCACGGCGCGCCCGCGAGCCGTCTCCTCGCTGTACCGTAGGGACGGGTCCGGGTCGGCCTCCGGGTCGTCGAACGACTCCAACCGCTCGATCAGGGCGTCGGGATCGTCCCGCACCCGCTCGTAGAAGTTCACGAGCCGCGGGTTCGCGTCGTTGATCGTCGCCCCCGCGGGCTCGCGGTCGAAAAAGACCGCGCCGCCGCCGACGAACGGCTCGTGATAGCGACCGTACTCGGCCGGGAACCGCGCGTACAGCTCGTCGAGGAGCTGCCGCTTTCCGCCGGCCCACTTCAGGATCGGCTCGGCCATGTGCTGTCGGGAATCCCCCGCGCCGCCGTATAAACGTCCCGGGCGACGCGGAGCCGATCGGTTTCGTCGGGAACGACCGAGCCGGAAGTCAGTCGTCAGCGCCGACGACCAGCACGGGAGCGGAAGCGCCGCGCTGTACCCGGACGGGGAGCGTCTCGGGGTGGACCAGCCGGTCGAGGCCGGTCCGGCGCGCGGACCCGACGACGATCAGGTCGGCGTCGTGGGTCGCGGCGAAGTCGAGGACCTCGTCGTGGGCGGTCCCGTAGCGGAACCGCTTCTCGACGTCGACGCCGCGCGCTTCGCCGCGCGCCGCCGCGTCTTCGACGAGCGTCTCGCCGGTGCGCTCGGAGCGCTCGACGGCCATGTCCCAGTGCTCCCTCGTGTCGACGACGTACAGCGCGTCCACGGTCGCACCGTGTGCGGCGGCGACGTCGAGGCCGGCGTCGACGGCCGCCCGTCCGGCGTCGTCGTCAGCGGTGACGACGAGCACCCGCTCGAAGAGAGCGGACGCCGACGCGGAGTCGAACGTCGCCGAGGGGTTCGTTTGCGACGGGCTCGTTTGCGATGGGCCCGCCTGCGGACTGGTCGCGGAGCGGTTCGTCGAGTCGGGAGTGTCTGGGTCGGCGGACATTGGTTCTCGGTACCGGGTATCGTCCGTTCGAGGACGCCGGTGGTTCTCGTATTCACGTACGAGCGGGCCCCTCTTAACGATTTTCGACAGGATAAACGATTATCATTATCTATCCGTAAACGGTGGACGATAGTTCAACACACTCTCGTTTTGTTCGACGATCACGATCTTTATGAGCGATTCGGTGCGTTGCGAGCGACTCCATCCGCGTCAGGTCGAGACGGCAAGAACGACTGCAACGACGCGTTTTAATCCGCGAGTCCGAACAGTACCGATAGGACAACGGATCGCCGCGCTCGCGCGGAGCGGCGAACGTCGAGAGGAACGACGATATGACACGGGAAACCACTGCCGACGCGACGGACGGAAACGATGGATGACGGCGACGAGAACGGCGACGGTGTCGGGGACGATGCCGACGTAGTCGCCGATACTAACGAGGGCGACGACATTGCCGGAGACGCCGAGGGAGACGACATTACCGGAGCCGCCGAGGGCGGTGAGATCGACTACGCCGGTCGGGCCACCGACGTCCTCGGATTCTCTCGGTGGTGGCAGATCGTCGCGGCGGCCGGCATGATGGCCGCCGTGAGCCCGTACCAGTACGTCTGGTCGTCGATCGAACAGCCGCTGGCGGCGAACCTCGACATCGCGTTACCGGCCTTGGGCGCGGTGTTCTCGTTTTACGTCGTCTTTCAGTCGCTCTCGCAGTTCCCGGCCGGGAAGTGGCGGGACAGTCGCGGACCGGGGCTGCTCACGTTCGTCGCGGCGCTACTCGCCGGCGGGGGCTACATCGGCCTCGCGTACGCGACGACCGTCTGGCAGCTGTACCTGCTTTACTCGCTGGGAGCGGTCGGCGTCGGGATCGTGTACACCGTCGCGGTCAACACCGCGGTCAAGTGGTTCCCCGACCGCACGGGACTCACGACGGGCATCGGGACGATGGCGTTCGCGGGCGGCAGCGCGCTGGTCGTGCCGTACGTCCGCGCGAACGCCACGGTGGCCGCCTACAGCGACGTGCTCCGAAACGTCGGTATCGGCATCCTCGTCGTGACGCTCGTCGGCGCGTTCCTCCTGCGGGATCCGCCCGACGACTGGCTCGGGTTAACGGATCGAGAGGAGGGTGACGGCGGCGACGATGGGCTGGCGGCCTCGCTCCGGGGGCGCGCGTACACGACCCGTGAGATGCTTTCGACGTGGCAGTTCTGGCTGCTGTACGCGATGTTCGTCGCGACCGCGGCCGCCGACCTCATCGTCATCGCCAATGTCGTCCGGTTCGCCGAGCAGTTCGGGCTGGCGGCCGTGGTCGCGACCGCGTCGGCGACCCTGCTTCCCGTCGCCGCCGGCGTCTCGCGGATGATCCTCGGAGAGGCCTCCGACCGCTTCGACCGCAAGCGGGTGATGGCGGTCTCGTTCGTGCTCGCGGGCGTGTTCAGGCTCGCCCTGATCGGGGCGGGATCGTCCGGATCGGGAGTCACGTTCGTCGCGCTGGTGCTCGCGGCGATGTTCTTCTCCTCGCCGCTGTACGTCTACTTCCCGGCGATGATCGCGGACTACTACGGCGCGCGCAACTCCTCGGGCAACTACGCGGTCCTCTACACCGCGAAGGTCGGTGGCGGCGTGTTCGCCGGCACCGTGACCGGCTACCTCGTCGCGACGGTCGGATGGGTCCCGACGTTCGCGCTCGGGGGCGGCCTCGCGATCGCCGCGGGGCTCGCGACGTTCGTCCTCCGTCCACCGAGCGGTTCCGGGTTGGACCGCGACGAGGCCGCGTCTCCGAACTGACGGCTCGGCATCCGCCGCCCCGCATCCGCCGAGCGACCCCGCTCCTTTTGCCCTCGCCGCGCGTACGTCCGGCGATGGAACACGCCGCCGAACTCGAACTGTTCAAGGCCCCGGAGACGACCGCGTCCCGGGACCAGGGCGCGTTCAGGACGAACTTTAACTTCCCCGGACGGAATCGACCGGGCCACGAGGACCACGGGTACGGGCCGCTGTCGACCGTCGTGGAGTCGTTCATGGACCCGGGGACGCTGATCCCCATGCACCAGCACCGCAACGAGGAAATCGTCTCGTGGGTGCCGGCTGGCGTGATGCGCCACGACGACGGAGAGGGGAACCGGCTCGTCACCGATCCGGAGACCCTTCTGATCATGAACGCCGGCCGCGGGTTCTCACACTCCGAGGAGACCGCCGCGGACGACCCGCCGCTCCGGATGCTCCAGATATTCGTCCGTCCGCACAGCCTCGATCTCGACCCCGGTATCCAACACGAACCGCTCCCGGATCCCGTCGCGAACGAGTGGCGTCGCGTGTTCGCGCCGGCGGGGACCGATCACCCGCTCACCGTCCGAAACGCCGTGTACTGCTTCGATCTCCGGCTGGACGCCGGCGAATCCGTCGCGCTCCCGGACGGACGGCGGACCGCCGCGGCCGCGACGGATTCCCAAGACTGGGACGTGTACTTCTACGTTTTCGAGGGGGAGATCGAGGCAGCGGACACCACGTTCGCTCGGGCCGAAAGCGGTCTCTGGACCGGCGGAGAGACGCCGACGCTGACCGCCACCGAGGATGCGGTCGTGGTCGCGTTCCGCCTCGACCCCGACGCGCCGATCACCCGACGGGGAACGATCGGACGGTAGACGGTCGGACTCCGGTCCGTCGTTCGTCGTCGAAGGCGTCCCCGATCCACTCGCGATCAGCTTGGCCGGCGTGACGTTTGCCCTCGTCGTCGCGGTGGAGACGCCATCTTCCCCGTCTTCGGCGGCGGTACGATCGGGATGGCCACGCTCGTTCCGCTGTGACACCAGGCAGCGAACCGATCCGGTCGTCACCGACCGCCGGCGATTTCCCGTTCGATATCTCGCCGGAGCGCGTCGATCCGATCGCCGACGGTCCCGATCGCCGCGAGAACTGGATACGTCACCGACAGGTCTTGGTAGAGGTACGTCGCCAGGTCGACATCGCCGTCGAGCGCGAGCGATCGCTCGTGGTCGACGATCTCGCGCTGACGCCGGACGGCGATCCGGTCGCAGTCGGAACGGAGCACGTTCGTCCGCGCCCGGCAGGCATCGAGCGCGCCGAAGTCTCCGTCCGGGACTTCCTCGCGCGCCATCGCCTCCAGTTCTCGATCGATCGGCGTCAGTCGAGAGGCGGCACGGTCGACGGACTCGATCTCGGATCCGATCGTCTCCGCGAACAGCTCCCGTTCATCGATTGCGTCGTCGACGGCAGCGAGCAGGGACCGCTTGTACTCCGCGTGGAATCGCGCGGTTCGGGTGAGCGCGAACGCTATCTCCGGCCCGAACTCCGCGGCGAGGCTCCGCTCGTAGGTGTCGTCGTACTCGATGTCGTAGTGCGGAACGGACATGACCGTCTCCGCGTACGCGTCTCGGACCGCGACGAGCCCCGACCCGGCGGGAGCGTGGGTACCGATCGGCCCGCTAGGGGAGCCGAGTCCGTCCGCGCCTCCGATTCCGTATGCGGCTGCCCCCGGTTCGCGGTCCGTTTCGATTTGCTCCGTCGAGACGGATTCGATCCGGTCCCGGAACGCGCGGAAGGCTTCGCGCTCGTCGACGACGCGCCGCCGCTCGACGCGGAGTACCTCTCTCGCATCGTCGAGCGCGACGAGGCCACCGTCCGATGATCCGTCGATCGTTGCCATACCGCACCTCTCGCGGATCGCCCTCGTAAACGCTGGTATGAGTGGTATGGGGTGCGACGGAGAGGTATTGAGCACTCAATACACGCGCCGCGTTCGGTCGGTCGGCCACCGCGGGCTGCGACCGGATCAAAAGCCGGCGGGCTGATGTCCGGGAGTCGCGAGAGTCGCGGGAGTCGCGGGAGTCGCGAGGACGCCGACGGTGATCGATGCTTCCACCCCGGAATGCGGACGCCAATCTCCCCTGGCGACATACGCCGTTCAAAAGCGGTTATGAACGATATAAAACGATTTGAAGTCGTTATAAACGGTCGTTGAACTCGGTGAACGGTTCGAAACGGTCGCAAACGATCGACAATCCGGCTGAACACGGGCCAACGCTCTGTCCCTTATATGATGTCGGCGCTGCATGAGTCGAGTGACGACGGTGTTCCCCATGTCAAGTAAAACGGCCTCCTCATCGATCCGCACGCCGATCCGGATCGGCAGTACCGTTTCGGCCGAGTGTTGCCGCCGCGCGGTCGCGGGCGTACGCGGCGTCGCGTTCTGGGCGTCGGTCGTCCTCCCTCTCGCGTACCTGCCCGCGGCGTACGGCGCGATGGGCTTCGAGGGCGCGTGGAGCGCGCTCGCTCTCATCGCCGTCCACATGGCCTGTATCGTGATCGGTCACGAACACAACACCCCCTCCACCACCGCATGAGTACCACGAGTTCCCCCGCCCGACCAACGGCCGCACAGTCCGCCGAACAATCCGTCGAACGGTCCTCGGAGCAGTCCGGCGAACGGTCCACCGAGCAGTCCGGCGAACAGTCCACCGAACCGACCGCGTCGAAGGCCGACCGCCTCACCGACTTCCTGCGATCGGAGGCGGCCGACGGCGAGACCTACTTCAAAGCGAAATTCATCGCCGACGACGTCGGGCTCTCACCGAAGGAGATCGGCGCGCTGATCGTCCAACTCCAGGAATCGGTGCCGGATCTCGAAATCGAGAAGTGGTCGTACACCGGGGCGACGACGTGGCGCGTGTCCGAAGCGTGATCGCAACGCGGGATTCACATTCGGATACGACGGTCGACCGCGGAGCTATTTGAGAAATTTCCACGCAACACGGTAGACATCCCCTCCGGCCAGTACGGGAGTTGGAGCGAACCATCCCGGGAGTGGGTATTGCACGCGGGTGGAGTGGTCATTTATAAGTGAGTGAGTGGTGTTGCTGGCGGCTGTTTATATATCGTTGCTGGCGTGGTGAATTGCGGTGTTTCTGGCGTTGATTATTTATACGTGATCGTTGCTGGCGCGGTGAACACTTCCAAAGCCCCAGCCGCGAGGTGGGCGCACACTCGCTGCGCGCCTCGCTCAGTCGCTACGCTCCTTCGCTGCGGTGCTTGTGTCGCCTGCGCCCACCTCGCGGCTGCCCCTTTGAGTCCCACCCCCCACCGCAACCGCACCGCAGCCTCACACCTCCCCAGCCTTGCGGCTCCCTGCAGTCGCCGCGTCCCTCGCGGGCTCCTCGCGCTCGCTTAAAAGCGAGCGCTCGGAGGCGCGCCACAGCGTCGTCTATTTATAAGTAGTCGTCGCTGCCGCGCTCATTTCTTTTAAATATCACGTCGCCGGCAGCGGTCTGCGATCCCTACTCCCGTACTCGCTCGGTGCCGTTTCTGTATTGACCACGACCGGAAGAAACGCTCACCGACGGCGGTTCCAACAGGGCCTGTTTACTCCTCACGGCCGGCGAAGGTCCGGTACTTGAGGTCGTCCTCGCGGATTTCCTCGACGATCCGATCCACTATCACCTCGCGCGGGCGGTGGAGTCCGGAGACGCGCTCGGAGACCTCCTCGAAGCGCTCGAAGGGGCCGCGCTTCCGCTCGTCGAGTAGGTTGTTACGGAGCTGCTTGCCGATCCCGGGAAGGAGATTGAGCTGGTGGAGCCGGAGCGTGATCGGTCCGGCCTCGTTGTAGAAGTCGACGAAGCGCTCCTCGTCGGCGTCGACGATCGCCTCGACGGCGTACTCGATCTCCGCGGCCGCGTTGTGCGTGAGGTCGTCGAACTCGACCTCGCGGTAGCGACCGACTGAAGGCCCGTCGAGGCCGATCCGATCGCTCACGGAGACGTCCGCGTCCTCGTCGAGCGAGAGCTCGTACAGCCGGAACGAGTCCGTTCCGAGACCGTAGGCGACCGGTGACTTCTGGTGTGCCGGCCGGTTGTCGTCGGGCCGACCGTTCGGTAACACGTCCAGCAGGACGACGGTCGGACCGGCGGACGCATCGACTGCGTCGGTCCCGTCGGTCCCGTCGGTCACGTCGGCCGCGTCGGCATCGGGATCGCTCATACGTCGAGTACCGCGCCGTACGGTGAAAAAACCGCTGCCGACGAGCGCCCGTACCCGACGCGATACGCGGTAGCAGTCGACGATAAACACACGCGGTAGCAGTCGACGATAAACGGGTGTCTACGATGACCGATCGACGATGAGAGACCGTCCGTCGGCGGCGGCCGTACCGCGCAGGTCGTTCAGTCGCCGACTACGACGACGTCGGCGACATCTGGATGTTGAGACTCTTCTGGACGAGCTGAGTGAACGCCATCGAACACAGGAAATACCAGACGATCCACATCTGGATCGGGCCGACGAGCCCGGCGTCCCACGTGACGGTGCCGGCGATAGGAACGATGAGTTCTTGGGCCGCGATCTCGGGGTATGCGGACTCGGATCCGCGGTACCCGATCACCCAGAACATCCACAGGAACGCCGGGATCGTGAGGAACATGATCCACACCATCGGACGGAACTGCTCTTTGAACATCCCGAGCTGGTCGCCCATGGCGTCCATCTGCTCCTCTTGGATGGCGTCGAGCGCGGCCTGGTCGTCGCGCTCTTTCGCCTCCTTTCGTCGGTTCTGAATGTCCTTCATCCGATCTTGGTACGCGCTCATCTTGTCCATGTCCATGAGTCCCGCGCGCAACAGCGTGGAGTACAGTCCCGTGGCGAGGGCGATCACCATTATCACGACGTAGAACGGAACGATGTTCAAGAGCGGTCCGAGCACGATGTCGATCGATCCGGCGATCGCGTTCCGGACCGGACTGACCGCGTAGCCGACGAACGCGCCGAGCGTCGCCACCCCGGCGATCTTGTCCCACTTCGTCCATGACGTCGTCTCCGGCGTCTCGACGTCGCCGCCGCTCGAAAGATCTCCGTCGTCGTCATTGGTCATTCCCGCCTCGATTGCGTCCGGGTCGGCCAGCGCGAACCCGGTCTCGCCGTCGACGAGGATCTCCTTTTCGATGAGTCGGCCCCACTGCCCGCTCGTGATCTCGTCGCGAACGTCCACCCACTGGACTTCCCCGTCGGTGGCACGATCGAGGACTACCTCGACGGCGTCCCGCATCTCGCCGTCCTCGCGGACGAGCGAGCGGACTCTCCGTTCGACCTTGCTCATTATCGGACGATTGGCGGTCGACGGTTAAGAACCTTGTAGAATCGGCGTCGACGCGGCGGTCGGCTCGCAGCGGGGTGACTACTGATCGACGCCCTATTCGTCGAGAACGTCGCGGATGCGGTCGAAGACCTCATCCGGAGGGGCCTCGCCGTCGACTTCGACGAGATCCCCCTCGTCACGGAAGTGCTCGATGACGGGTTCGGTGTTCTCGTAGAAGACCTCCAGTCGCTCGCGGGCCGTTTCCTCCGTGTCGTCGTCGCGCTGGATCAGCTCGCCGCCGCACTCGTCACAGACGCCGGGCACTTCCGGCGGCTGGAAGTCGACGTGAAAGTTCGCCCCGCAGTCGTTACAGACGCGACGGCCGGTGAGGCGGTCGACGAGCACCTCCTCGTCGACGTCGAGGAAGATGACCGCGTCGAGGTCCGAGATCGACGAGAGGTACTCGGCCTGGTCGAGGTTGCGCGGGTACCCGTCGAGCACGAAGCCGTCGGCGTCGGCGAGTGCGGCCTCGACGATCTCGTTGACGACCGGGTCGGGGACCAGCTCGCCGGCTTCCATGAAGGAGCGCGGCGTGCCGTACTCCGTCTCCATGTCCTTGTTTGCACGGAGCGCGTCGCCAGTCGTGACGTGCTCGACGCCGTACTCGTCGGCGAGCTTCGCGCTCTGTGTCCCCTTTCCGGCTCCGGGTGCCCCCAGCAGAAGGATCCGATGGCTCATACCCGAGCGCTCGCTCGCCGCACGTAAAGGCTTGAAGATTCCGACCAGCGCTTCGCGACTTCCCCGGATCCTCGTTCTTCCTACCTCGAATCCTCGTTCTGTCCTACTCCTGATCCTCGTTCAGCCGCAGTCCCATCTCCAGTTCGAAGCTTTCCGCGTCCGACGTCTCGAACCCGATCTTCTTGTACAGCGAGACGGCGGCGCGGTTCCATCGCTCGACGGTGAGCCACACCTTGGTCACGCCGGCCGCCTGCCCGTGGCCGAGCAGTCCGCGGATGAGGTGTGTCCCGATCCCGGCGCGCTGGTACTTCTGATGGACGAAGATCGCGAGTTCGTAGGCGTCGTCGTCGGGAACGAGCGTGGCGTGACCGGCCGCCTCGTCGCCGCACCACGCGACCACGTTGAAACAGTCGTCGCCGAGAATCGCGTCGAGCCAGTCGCGGATCCGCGCCTCGCCGCTCGGCGGGATCCCTTGCGCGCGGTCGGCTGGGTCGAAGGCGTCGTACATCTCGACGAGCGCCTCGTATCCCTCCTCGGTCCCCTCGTACGGACGGAGCTCGATGAGGCGGCCCTCCCGGTCGGAGAACTCGGTGGGAGGGACGGGGAAGTCGTCGGCCACCGCCTCCGGATACGCTCGGTCGCTCATCTGACCAGCGTGACCGACGTCTTGGCGTTCAACAGGACGAACTCGGCAATCGGTCCGATCGTGATCTTCCCCATCGGGCTGGTGTGGCCGCCGCCGAGGACGATCTCGTCGAACGACTCCGTCTCGGCGATCTCCACGAGGCGGCTCCCTGGATCTCCCTCGACGCGTCTGACCTCGGCGTCGATCCCGGCGTCGGCGAGGGCCGCCTCGGCCCGCTCGACGATCTCGTCGGGCGCGATCGACGAGTCCGGGTTCTCGACCACGGCGACGGTGAGATCGTCGTTCGCGACCGCCGCGCGCTCGACGGTCCGTTCGAGCGCGCGGATCGAGTCGTCGCTGCCGCCGATCCCGCAAAGCACCTTCATGCGTCTCACGTCCACACCCCGATACAAAAAGGGATCTCCGACGGGACGCGCCGCGACGGCGGAGCCCGTACCGACCAACAGACGCCCACGCGGAGCGGGGCCGAGTCGTCGAATCCACCGACAACCCTTTTATTTGGGGGTAAGGTTACTAAAGATATGAACGATCACACCGATCCCGCGTCGGATGATTCCGACGCCGAGGGATCGGACTCCGCCGGCGAGCCGGCGAGCACCGTCGGGGAATCGACGGAACCGCCCGACGGACCCGATGAGCGCGGTGATTCGAGATCGGCCGTCGAGGCCGACGGCGCGGGCCCGATCGGAACCGGAGCGTCAGTCGACGGCGAGAGCGACGAGGTGGACGCGGGCGACGAGGTCGACGGCGAGAGCGACGAGGTGGACGCGGGCGACGGGGTCGACGGCGAGAGCAACGAGGTGGACGCGGGCGACGGGGTCGACGGCGAGACCGACGACGCGGTTCCCCCCGAGGTCCGCAAGTACGAACGATTCAAGAAGATGGACGGCGCGCGCTACGAGCGCGTCAACGAGTTCCTTCGGGACCGAACGTACATCACGGCCCGGGAGTGGGCGATCGCGCGGCTCTGTGCCGACTTCCGCACCGAAACGGGCGTCGAGATGACGAAGATCGGCGAGAACCTCCCAGAGTTGGTCCCCTTCATGACCGACACGTACACGCCGCAGGCGGTCAATCAGGCGCGGTACTCCTTCGAAGAGAAGGTGACGAAGGCGGGCGCGACGTTCCTCTACGGCGCGATGTCCGGCTTTTTCACCGCGGAGGACTTGGACGAGATGATGTACGAGGTGACGGAGGTCGCGAAGTTCCTCCTGGAGGTCGAGGGCGTCGACCTCGCCGTCGCCGACGAGCTGGAGGCCGAAGACCGGATCAGCGAGGTGATGCGCGAGGTACGCACCTCCTCGGCCGACCTCCGGGGGGAGGAGGTTCGCTGTCCGGAGTGCGGGCACATTCACGAGCCAAGCGAGGAGTAGCAGTGGACCGATTTCCGAAGGCGCTCGGCGGGCTCCCAGACGCGGTGGTGATCGTCGACGGCGACGGCGTCGTCCGCGCCGCGAACGCGCGCGTCGAATCGGTGCTCGGATACGCCCCCGCAGAGCTTGAAGGGGCCCAGTTCGAGTCGCTCGTGTACGACCCCGACGACGGCGCTGCCGGTCAGGAGCTCCACCGCTACGTCACCGATCCCGCGCCGCGCTCGATGGCCGCGAGTCTCGATCTCAACGCGTGTCGCGCGAACGGGACCGAGGTCCCCGTTACTGTCAGCCTCGGCCCCTTCGAGCAGGACGGCGAGACGTACCTCGTCGTCACGCTCGTCGACATCAAGGCGGAGCGGGCGGAGCAGGCGGAGCTCCACCGGCGGACCGAGACCCTGGAAGCGCTCCACGAGGCGACACAGAACCTCCTGAAGACGACCGATCGGGAGGTCGCGGCGGAGGCGGCGGTGGATTACGTCGAGGACGTGCTCGGGCATCCGATCGCGGCGATGTGGCTGTACGACGAGGGCCGGACCCGCCTCGAGCCGGTCGTGTGGACCGAGGCGGCGGACGACCTCATCGGCGATCACCCGACCTTCGGTGCCGACGAATCCAGCATCTCGTGGGAGGTGTTCGAATCCGGCGACCCGGAGTACGTCGCCGACACCCACAGCGACCCGAACCGCCACAACCCGAACTCGCAGATCCGGAGCGAACTCGTGCTCCCCCTCGGTCGCTACGGCGTCATCAACGTCGGCGATACGGAGCCGGGCGCGTTCGAAGAATCGGACCTGGCCGTGGCCCGGCTCTGGGCCGCGACCGTGACGATGGTGTTCGTTCGGATCGAGCGCGAGCGACAGCTCCGCGAGCGCGAAGCGGAGATCGCTCGCGAGCGCGACCGGCTGGAGGAGTTCGCCAGCCTCGTTTCGCACGACCTCCGGAACCCGCTCAACGTCGCGACGGGGAATCTCGACAGGGTTCGCGACCGCTTCGAGGAAGAGCACGAGGACACGACGGTGATCGACACCGTCGCTCGGTCGCTCGATCGGATGGAGGCGCTCGTCGAGGACATGCTGACGCTCGCACGGCAGGGCTCAGCGATCGACGAGACCGAACCGATCTCCCTCTCCTCGCTCGCCGAGGAATCCTGGTGGAACGTCGACACCGGGGCGGCCGAGTTCGCCGTCCGCGAGGACCTCCGATTCCGCGCCGACCGGAGCCGACTGCGACAGGCCCTCGAGAACCTGTTCGCCAACGCCGTCACCCACGGGGGCGATGCGGTTCGCGTCGAGGTCGGCCCCCTCGACGACGGACGGGGGTTCTACGTCGCCGACGACGGCCCGGGGATCCCGGTCGACCGGCGCGACGACGTGTTCGAAGCGGGAGTGACGACCGACCCCGACGGAACCGGATTCGGACTGAAGATCGTCACCGAAGTCGCCGACGCGCACGGCTGGACGGTCGAACTCGCCGACGCCGCCGGTGGCGGTGCGCGCTTCGAATTTCGCGGTGTCGACTCCGCGACGCCGGCGGATTCGGACTGAACCCCACCGCACGGCCGAGACGACCGAGACGGCCGAGACGACCGAGACGGCTGAGACGACCGAGACGATCGAGACGACCGCGGTGACCGCGACGACGATTGGTCGTCTTGGGCGATCAGTCCAGTTCCGAGAGTGATCGACCGCGCCGACAGCCTCGACTGCGCCGACAGCCTCGACCGATCCCTCTGCCCAACCTCCGACGCCGGGGCTCAGATCCCGTCGAACGAGGGGAGGTGCCACGTCGAGATCCCCGCGTCGTCGATCACGACGTCGACGTTCGGATCGCGGTCGGCGCTCGGGAGGCCGACCTCGATCCGACCCTCGCCGGTCACGCCGTTGTCTTCCATGCGAGCGATCACATGGTACCCGCCCCGGACGTTCGCGATCGAGGCGAGCACCACGGCCGATTCGGCGGCGACCGCGGTGTCGACTTCGGCGACCGTCTCGGCTTCGGCATCGTCGTCGGCTGCGGCTCCCTCGGCGTCGTCCGCCGACCCGTCTTCGCCGTCGTCGATGGGGTCCGTACGGGTCACCGTCACGACCACCTCTCTGGGCTCGCCGGTAACGTTGAGGAGGCGGACCCCGAGCGGCGGGGACGTCGACTCGTCGCCGGCGGGCTCTCGGTCGTCATCGTCGCCTGATTCTCGATCGCCGTCTCCGACGGTCCGGCGGTCCACGTCCATCGAGAGGGTTCGCTCCGGCGACACGAGGTACGGCGTCGGCTCGGAGTACACTTCGCCGACGGATCGAACGCCCTCGTCGTTCTCGTGGTACACCGTGCCGGCGTGTTGAGCCGTGGCGACGTGGTCGTCCCCGGCGGCGTGATCGAAGGTGGCGGTCGCGTCGATCGTCACCTCCGCGGCCCCGTCGGCGGCATGTGAGTTGTGCGCGCGGACCTCCTCGTAGTCGGCGACGTAGGCGGCGACCGACTCGGGCGTGAGCCCCTCTGGGCGGTCCGGAAGGTCGCGCTCTGCGACCTCGGCGTCGGCGCGTCCGGCGAGGTCGGTGCACCCGGAGAGCGACCCCGCCGCGCAGCCCGCGCCGACGAGAAACGAGCGTCTGTTCATACGCGGACCTCGAACGGGCCGCCCAAAAGCATCACTGAAAACACAAATGCGCGTTTGTGTGTTCGGCAGTTGCGGTGTTCGGGACGACTCGGCTGTTGCGGCCTCGAGAGACGCTTGTCCGCCGCGAGAGCGCGTCAGTCGCCCGCCGCAGCGCCGCCGCCGAGGCCGTCGCGGTCGGCGTCGCCGTGGCCGGGAACGGTCCCGTCCTCGTTCCAGCCGCGGAGCGCGTAGTACTCCGAGAGTCCCTCCTCGAAGCCGTCGATGGCGTCCGCGTACGGGACGGTGTCGTCCTCGCGGTCGAACCCGCGAGCGTTGTTGAACGCGCGCTCCAGTTCTACGACGCGCGCGCCGAGGTCGAGCAGGTCGTCGTACGTCGCGTTGAGCAGGGCCGCGAGCTGGTCGTCGGAGATGACCCCCCGAGAGAACTTGCAGACGACCGCGGAGTCGAGAATCGCGTTGCGGTTCTCCTTTTCGACGAGCATCGGCGGTTTTCCGTCCAGTCCACTCGGGTCGAGCGCGTCCTCCTGGTCGACGAGCGGGTACTCGTACGGGTAGAACTCGCCGTACATGTGGTCCGCGCCGCGGTTCGCGGTGGCGAACGCGAGGCCCTGTCCGTTCAGTTTCCGACCGTCGTGTCCGGAGAAGGGCAGCCCCTTCACGGTCCAGTCGTCGGCTCCGAACTCCTCGTGGGCGCGGTGGACCCCCTCCGCGAGCTTGTCGCCGACGCCCTCCCGATAGGCGATCTGTTCGACGATCGACCGGACGAGGCCGGCGTTTCCGAACTCGTCTTCGGACTCCAGGAACATCGAGACGACGTCGCCACAGGAGATGGTGTCCATGCCGAGTTCGTCGCACAGCTCGTTCGCGCGCATCACGTCGACCACGTCGTCGACGCCGGCGTTCGATCCGAACGCCATCACGGTCTCGAACTCGGGCCCTTCCGTCTCCACGCCCGCCTCCTCGTCGCGGGTCGGGAGCTTGCAGGCGAACGCGCAGCTGGAGCAGGTTCCCTTCTTGTACTTCTTCTCCTCGACGCGGTCGCCGGAGATCCCCTCGACGCCCTCGAAGGACGTCTCGGAGAAGTAGTACGAGGGGAGCGCGCCCACCTCGTTCGCCAGCTCCGTCACGCTCGCGGTGCCCTGCCGTTTCATGATCGAGTCGGAGGTCGCCGCCTCGCGGTGGATCTCGCCGGCCTCGTCCGGCCAGTCCAGGTCGATCGCGGCGTCGGCGGACCCGTCGAACGTGAGCGCCTTCACGCCCTTCGCGCCGAGGACCGCCCCGAGTCCGCCGCGGCCGAACGCCCGCGTGTCGGAGGTCATGATCGACGCGAACCGCACGCCGTTCTCGCCGGCCGGACCGACACAGGCGACGTGCTCGGCCCCCACGCCGTGACTCTCGGCGAACCGGTCGGAGACGGCGGACACCTCCGCCTGCTCCAGATCCGGCACCGATTCGAACTCGACGGTGGGGACGCCGTCAGCGCCGATTTCGCGGACGTGAACCGCGAGCAGTTCGTCGCTATCGCCGACGAGTTCGACGGCGGCGTACCCCGCACCGGTGAAATTCCGCGAGAGGAACCCGCCGGCGTTCGACGACAGGAGGCCGTTCGTGAGCGGCGAGAGACCGGTCGCCGCCATCCGACCGGTGTACGAGGTCGTCGAGTACTGCATCGGTCCCGTCGAGAGGTAGAGCCGATTCTCCGGACCGAGCGGATCGGCGTCGAACGGGATCCGATCGTACGCGAGTGAGGTGTTGAGTCCGCGGCCGCCAGCGAATTCGGCGAGTCGGTCGTCGATCGCCGCCGTCGACGCCGACCGATCGGCGAGGTCGATCGTGAGGAGCGGTCCCTGCGCGTGTCTCATACACGTATCTGAGACGGAACGGCGATAAAACTCCGGGTGGAGGCGGATCCGATGTCGTCTGCGACAGCCGACGGCGACGCGCACAGCTACCGAATCGACGCGAGAAACAGAATGATGCGAAGGTCGTCAGTTATCGCCGTTCTTCGACTGCCATGAGTAGCCGCGTCGCTTCGCAGACTTCCCGAAGCCGCAGGAGGAGCAGCGCTCCTTTTTCGTGTGGTAGGACTTCTCGCCGCAGCGGCGGCACTTCACGTGAACCGTCTTGTTCTTTTTCCCTTGAGAGGGCGTTCCGGAGCCGGTCATGCTTTGATGGTGACGACGTTATCGCCGCGTATAATCGTTGTGTCTTCGATTGCGACGGCGAACTCGCCGTCGAGATCGCCGTCGACGCGGTCGTCGACGCCGGGCTCCGGCTCGATGACGATGTTCATGTGCTGGTCGTATCCGGCCAGCACGCCGTAGTAGGTCGTACCGTCCTTCAGGTGTACCGTCACCGGCTCCTCGAGCGACGCTTCGAGCACGTCGAGGGGTCGTCCACTCATTGTTCATACCGCCGCCCGTCGCGCTATTAAAAATACCGGGACGAAGAGTGTCTCGTGGGCGAGGATCTCGTGGGCGAGCCAGATCGGAGAAGTTGATCGTGGGCGAGCCAGATCGGAGAAGTCGAGACCGATGATGAGGTCGATGATGTGACCGACGATGCGACCGATGACAGATCTGGAGAATCACGCTCGCGAGCGCGAACGACCGCGCGGGCACGGCCGAACCCGGGTGTTTTTAACACGGGCACCTGTATCTCCAGATACCACACTCCCGCGGGACACGGTGAGTCGACGTTGGCTCGGCCGTAGCGGGGCCTCAACGACGCACGGTCGGATGTAGCGCAGAACGGCTCCTTGCGGGGTTTCAGTGATGGACGCCGATCAGGCGTTCGATATCGACAAATCATGGAAATCGAAATTGCGACACTCGGCGGTTACGAAGAGGTCGGTCGACAGATGACGGCGGTTCGAGCGGGCGAGGACATCGTCATCTTCGACATGGGCCTGAATCTCAGTAAGGTCCTCATCCACGACAACGTGGAGACCGAAAGCATGCACAGCCTCGACCTGATCGACATGGGCGCGATCCCGGACGACCGCGTCATGAGCGAACTGGAGGGCGACGTACAGGCGATCGTCCCCACCCACGGCCACCTCGACCACATCGCTGGCATCCCGAAGCTCGCACACCGGTACGACGCGCCCATCGTCGGCTCGCCGTACACGATCGAGCTCGTCAAACAGCAGATCGACGACGAGGGGAAATTCCACGTCGACAACGACCTCGTGAAGATGGAGGCGGGCGGCACGATGCGGATCGGCGACTCCGAGCAGGTCGAAATGGAGTTCGTCAACGTCACCCACTCGATCATCGACGCGATCAACCCGGTTCTCCACACGCCTGAGGGCGCAATCGTCTACGGGCTCGACAAACGACTGGACCACACGCCCGTCATCGGCGACCCGATCGACATGGACCGCTTCCGCGAGATAGGTCGACAGGACGAGGGCGTCCTCTGTTACATCGAGGACTGCACGAACGCGGGCCGCAAGGGTCGGACTCCCTCGGAGTCGTACGCGAAAAAGCACGTCCACGACACGCTCACCTCGATGGAGGACTACTCCGGCGGCATCGTCGCCACGACGTTCTCCTCCCACATCGCTCGCGTGAAGACCCTCGTCGAGTACGCCCGCGAGATTGGCCGACAGCCGGTCCTGCTCGGGCGCTCGATGGAGAAGTACTCCGGCACCGCGGAACGACTCGACTTCGTCGACTTCCAGGGCGACGTCGGCATGTACGGCCATCGGAAGTCCGTCGACCGCGCGTTCAAGCGCATCATGAAGGAGGGGAAGGGGAACTTCCTCCCCATCGTGACGGGCCACCAGGGCGAGCCGCGCGCGATGTTGACCCGCATGGGTCGCGGCGAGACCCCGTACGAACTGGACGACGGCGACAAGGTCGTCTTCAGCGCGAGCGTCATCCCGGAGCCGACAAACGAGGGGCAGCGCTACCAGTCCGAACAGCTGCTCCGGATGCAGGGCGCGCGCATCTACGACGACATTCACGTCTCCGGGCACCTCCGCGAGGAGGGCCACTACGAGATGCTCCAGGCGCTCCAGCCGCAGCACCTCATCCCTGGTCACCAGACGCTTCCGGGCCGGTCGCCGTACGTGAACCTCGCGACCTCGCAGGGGTACAAGCTCGGACGTGACATCCACGTCACGCAGAACGGCGGCACGATCCAGCTCGTCGAATGACGAGCGAGACGAAGGAGGCGCGGGTGCTGGAAGCCATCCGCGAGCGGCGTGAACTCGTCAACGCCGCTATCGACGAAGAGCTGCCGGTAGAGCACCCGGAGCGGCTCTACGAGGCGACGCGGTACATCCTCGAAGCCGGCGGGAAGCGGCTCCGCCCCACGGTGGCGACGCTGGCCGCCGAGGCGGTCACGGGGACCGAGCCGATGGACGCCGACTTCCGCGAGTTTCCGTCGCTCGACGGTGGCCCCGTCGACGTGATGCGCGCGGCGGTCGCCATCGAGGTGATCCAGTCGTTCACGCTGATCCACGACGACATCATGGACGAGGACGCGCTCCGGCGCGGTGTCCCTGCCGTCCACGAGCAGTACGACATCTCGACGGCGATTCTCGCCGGCGACACGCTCTACTCGAAGGCGTTCGAGTTCATGACGGAGACCGGCGCGGCCCCGGCGAACGGGTTGGAGGCGATGCGGATGCTCGCGTCGACCTGCACGGAGATCTGCGAGGGACAGGCGCTCGACGTCGCCTTCGAGTCGCGCGACGACATCCTCCCCGAGGAGTACCTGGAGATGGTCGAGTTGAAGACGGCGGTCCTGTACGGCGCGTCGGCCGCGACGCCCGCCCTCCTGCTCGGCGCGGGCGAAGACGTCGTCGACGCGCTCTACCGGTACGGGATCGACTCCGGACGGGCCTTCCAGATCCAGGACGATGTTCTCGATCTGACGGTTCCCTCCGAGGATCTCGGCAAGCAGCGCGGCTCCGATCTCGTCGAGGGGAAAGAGACGCTCATCACCCTCCACGCCCGTCAGGAGGGCGTCGACGTCGACGCGCTCGTCGACGCGGAGACGCCTGCCGAGGTGACGGAGTCCGCGATCGACGACGCGGTAGCCACCCTCGAAGCGGCGGGATCTATCGAGTACGCCCGCGAAACCGCGGAAGATCTCACCGAGCGGTCGAAAGAGCACCTCGAACTGCTCCCGGAGAGCGGCTCCCGCGGCCTGCTCGAAGATCTCGCAGACTACCTGATCGTCCGCGGCTACTGACCGGTTGCAACGACGAGGGCGCGGCGACGGTGAGCGCGACCGCGATGGCGGCGACGACCGCGACGATCGCGACGATGGGACGGCGGCGACGACCGCGACGAGCGCGACGGCGGCCGTGATCACCGCCCCGAGACGGGACAGGATCTTCGGACGGAACGCCGCGTTTCCGGAACGGTCGTCCGCAACGGACACCGCTTTATCGGCGGGCCGCGTTCGTCAGATAGTGTCCCGGTACCGAGACGTCGTCCTGTTCTTTCTGCTCGCGCTGCTTTGGGGCGGCTCCTTCATTGCCATCGAGGTCGGGCTCGACTACTACCCGCCGGTGTTGTACGCCGCGTATCGGTTCGACGTGGCGGCGCTCGCGCTCGTCTCGTACGCCCTCGTCACCGAGAGCGGTCCGCTCCCCCGAACCCGCGGCGACGTGGCCGCGATCGGGTTCAGCGGGGGGCTTTCAGTTGCGGTCAACAACTCCCTGCTATTCGTCGGCCAGCAGTACACGACGAGCGGAATCGCTTCGATCACCTACAGCCTCGTCCCAATCGCGACCGCTGCGGTCGCCGCCCTCTGGATCGGCGGGTCGAACCTCGACGCGCGCGGCGTGATCGGTGTGGTGCTGGCGTTCGTCGGCGTCGGCCTCGTCGCCCAACCGGATCCCGCGAACCTGGTCGGCGGCGTCACGATTGGCGTCGGGCTCATCTCGATCGGCGTGATCGCCGTCGCGGTGGGGAGCGTCGGTCTCAGAACCGTGGAGACGAGTTTCTCCAGCATCGCGCTCACCGGCTGGGCGATGTTGTTCGGCGCGATGTTGATCCACGGGTTCAGCGTCGGCCTCGGCGAGCCCCAACAGCTCCCGTCGACGGCGCTTCCGGCGCTCGGGGCGCTGCTGTTCCTCGGGGTGTTGGCGTCGGCGGTGGCGTACTCCATCTACTTCACGCTGCTCGGCCGGCTGGGGGCGTTCGAGATAAACCTCGTCTCGTACGTCGTTCCGGTGGTCGCCACCGTCGCCGGCGCACTCCTGCTCGCCGAGCCCGTGACCCCGATGACGGTCGTCGGATTCGCCGTCATCGTCGTCGGGTTCGGTCTCCTCAAACGGCACGCGATCGCGACGGAGGTGCCGAAGCTCCTCGCCCGGGTCGGCGGGCTGTTCTGATGGTGTGGGTCGACGGGCTGTTCTGACGGTGCGGGTCGCAGGATCGCTGCGCTGACCCACTCAGTCGTCCAGCGCCGCGATGTCCTCGACGATCTCGACCGCGTGGTCCTCGGGCGAGACGCCCTCGTACGCCAGCACGATCGTCCCGTCCGGGTCGATCACGTACGTGTTCCGGAACACGCCGTCGAAGGTGTTTCCGAACATGGTCTTTTCGCCGTAGGAGTCGTACGCGCCGGCGACCTCGCCGTCGGAATCGGACAGCAGGCTGAACGGGAGGTCGTACTTCTCGGCGAACGGTTCGAGGTCCTCGACGGGGTCGTCGCTGATCCCGACGACGGCGATATCGGCGTCCTCGAAGGCCTCCCACTCGTCGCGGAATCCGCAGGCCTCTGTCGTACAGCCCGGGGTGTCGGCCCGGGGGTAGAAGTAGACGACCGTGTAGCGCGCGGCCGCGGGGTCGACGGAAACGGTGTCGCCGTGCTGGTCGGGAAGCGCGATCGCGGGCGCGGGATCGCCGGGGTCGAGCATACCGTTACTGGTCACGCGGCCCTCTTAGGCGTTCGGTCCGGT
This sequence comes from Halorubrum trueperi, assembly GCF_042662525.1. Classification (NCBI taxonomy): domain Archaea; kingdom Methanobacteriati; phylum Methanobacteriota; class Halobacteria; order Halobacteriales; family Haloferacaceae; genus Halorubrum; species Halorubrum trueperi. Next base: position 34,292 of record NZ_JBHSXI010000025.1, on the reverse strand, counting down.
TGCGTGGTCGTGTACGATGACCGTCACTTCGACTTCACGCCGATCGCCCGCAGGACTGCGGTCGCAGCCGGCGTCGGCCGCAACCTCTTTGCGGCGGGTCGCCGAACCGGACCTCATGAGTCACGGACCGCTGGACGACGACGTAGTCGAGAGCTACCGGGAGGCCGGTGCGGTGTTGGTCGAGGCGATGAACGAGGCCCGCGAGATGGTTGAGCCGGGACGGACGCACCTCGAGGTGGCCGAGTGGACGGAGGACTTCATCCGGGAGCAGGGCGCGGGCCTCGCATTCCCGGTCAACATCAGCGTCGATCCCGAGGCGTCCCACGCCACCCCGAGCCGCGACGACGAGACGGAGTTCGGCGAGGAGATGGTGTGTCTCGACGTCGGCGTCCACGTGGACGGCTACATCGCCGACGCCGCGGTGACCGTCGACCACACGGGTACCCCGGAGCTTGTCGAGGCCGCCGAGATGGCGCTGGAAGCCGCTGTCGACGAGGCGGGACCGGGCGTCGAGGTCGGCGTCGTGGGGAAGGCGATCGAGGACGTGATCCGCGGGTACGGCTACACCCCGGTCTTGAACCTCTCAGGCCACGGCGTCGAGCGGTACGACGCGCACACGGGACCGACGATCCCGAACCGCGGCGTCGAGCGCTCCACCGAGCTGGAGCCGGGGCAGGCGGTCGCCATCGAGCCGTTCGCCACCGACGGCCGCGGGAAGGTCGGCGAGGGGACCGACGAGGAGATATTCGAGCGACAGGGCTCCGCGAGCGTGCGCGACCGCCGGGCGCGGCAGGCGTTAGCGGAGATCGAGGCGTTCGACGACCTCCCGTTCGCGGCGCGATGGCTCGACGGCGACCGCGTCGGGATGGCCCTTCGCCGGCTGAAGCAGGCGAACGCGGTCAAGGGATATCCAGTCTTGAAGGAGGACGACGACGCCCTGGTCAGCCAGGCCGAGCACACCCTGCTGGTCACCGACGACGGCGTCGAGGTGACGACCGCGGGGATCCACGACTTCGACTGATGGACCGGATCTACGCGCCGTGGCGGATCGAGTGGGTCGAACGCGACGCGGACCCTATCGACGGCTGTCCGTTCTGCGTCCTTCCTGAACGCGAGGACGACCGCGAGTCGCGGATCGTCGCGTACAGCGATCGCAACTACGTCCTGTTGAACAACGCGCCGTACAACCCCGGCCACGCGATGGTGATCCCCCGCGCGCATCACGAGGATCCGACCGACCTCGACGACGCGACGCTGTTCGACCACGCGCGGCTGAAGGCGGCGACGCTCGCGGCGTTGCGCCGCGACGTGGACCCCGACGGGGTAAACACCGGCCAGAACCTCGGCGGATCGGCCGCCGGCGGTTCGATCGACCACCTCCACACCCACGTCGTCCCGCGGTGGAACGGCGACACGAACTTCATGCCCGTGACGGGCGAGACGAAGGTTATCGTGGAAGCGGTCGACCGCACGTACGAGCACCTCCACGCCGGGTTCGCCGCCGGCGACGACGTGGTCGACGCGGGCGACGCCGAGGCCGGCGACGCGGTCGAACTTGCCTTCGATCTCGGCGGGTTCGCGATCGAAGGCGACGACTGAGTCCCGGAAGCGCCGCGTGCCCGTCAGTACACCAGTTCGCCGGCGATGAACTTCCGAGTGCGCTCGTCGGAGGGATCCTCAAATATCACGTTGGTCGGGCCGACCTCAGTGATGCCCTCGTCGAGCAGCACCGCGACGCGGTCGGCGACGCGTTCGGCCTGGTGCATGTCGTGTGTCGCCACGACGACGCCGATTCCTCTGTTTCGAGCCTCGTCGATCGCCTCCTCGATGACCGCGGTGTTCCGCGGGTCCAGGTCCGACGTGGGCTCGTCGAGCAGCAGTACGTCCGGATCGTACGCCAGCGCGCGGGCGAACGACACGCGCTGGGCCTCCCCGCCCGAGAGCGAGTCGGCGTGCTGATTCGTCTTCTCCGTCAGCCCGACGACGTCGAGCGACTCTCGAACGGCGTCGGGAGTGTCCGCGAGACCCAGCGCCGCGGCGATCCGGTCGGTCCACGGGCTCCGAACCCTGAGCCCGTATTCGACGTTGCGTCCCACGGACGCGTCGAAGAGGCTCGGCTCTTGGAAGACCATCCCGACTCGCCGACGCATGGCGAGGCGATCGGACTCCTCGACGGCCCACGTGTCCGTACCGCCGAGCGCGACGGTCCCCGCGTCCGGTTCGAGCGAGAGCGCGAGGGCCCGGAGCAGCGTCGTCTTGCCGACGCCGGAGGGACCGATGACGCCGAGAACCTCGCCGGCGTCCACCTCGATGGAGAGGTTCTCGAACACGTCCTCGTCGCCGAACGACTGCGAGATGTCCGTCGCCCGAAGCATCACCGAGCCACCCCCCCGTCGCCGAAGTGAACGACCACGGCGTTGACGATCAACACGAGTGCGACGAGGACCGCGCCGAGCACCATCGCCGTCTCGTACTGCCCCTGGCGGGCTTCGAGCTGGATCGCGGTCGTCAGCGTTCGGGTCTTCGAGATCCCGTCCGCGCTCGTGATGTTGCCGCCGACGATGAGCACGGATCCGACCTCGCTGACGGCCCGGCCGAAGCCGGCCAAGATCGCGGTGGCGATCCCGTACCGCGCCTCCTTCAGGACGACGAGGGTCGCGTCGAGGCGCGTTCCGCCGAGCGCGCGCGCCGCGTCGCGGACGCCCTCGTCAACCCCGGAGACGGCCGCGAGGGTGATCGCCGTGATCGGCGGCGTCGCGAGCACGAACTGCGACATGATCATCGCCTCTCTGGTAAAGACGAGTTCGAGCGATCCGAGCGGTCCCTGGTTCGAGACCGCAAAGAGGACGACGAGGCCGACGACCACGCTCGGAAATCCCATCCCCGTGTTGATAACGGACTTCACGAACCGCTTTCCCGGGAACTCGGAGAACCCGATCAGGACGGCGACTGGAACGCTGAACAGCGTGCTCAGCGCCACGGCGGTGCCGCTCACGTACAGCGAGACGTAGATGATGCTCCGGACGTAGCCGTCCCTGAACGGGAGGTCGAGGAGGGGGGAGAGCAACTGTGCGACGAATTCGATCGGCACGCTCACTCGTCGGACGAGTCGCTACTCCAACCTTCCGGAACGTACTGCTGGAAGTCGGGATTCTCCGAGACTGCCTCGGGGAAGAACAGCTGCTCATCGTCGACCCGGTAGGTCGAGATCGCGTCCTGCGTTTCGGGACCGGTGATCCACCCGATGTACGCCATCGCCAGGTCGTAGTTGACGTTATCGTGGACGCCGGGGTTGACGGCCATGATCCCGTAGGGGTTCGCGAGGATCTCCGGGCCGTCCTCGATGGGTCCCTGCACGAGGACGACGAGGTCGAGCTCCGAGCGCTGTGAGATGAACGTCCCGCGATCCGAGAGCGTGTACGCGCCCTGCTGGGTGGCGTTGTTCAGCGCCTCGCCCATCCCGGAGCCGGTCTCCTGATACCAGTCGCCGCCGGGGTCGGTTCCCGCGGCCTCCCAGAGGTTCAGCTCCTTGGTGTGGGTTCCGGAGTTGTCCCCCCGCGAGACGAACGTCTCCCCCGCGTCGGCGATCGAGGTGAGCGCCTCGGTCGCCGAACTCATCCCCTGAATCCCCACCGGGTCGCTCTCGGGCCCGACGATAACGAAGTCGTTGAACATGAGGTCCCGGCGGTTCACGCCGTACCCGTTGCGCAGGAACTCGTCTTCGAGGCCGCGAGCGTGGACCATCACCACGTCGGCGTCGCCGTTGCGCGCCGATTCGAGGGCCGCACCCGTCCCCTGGGCGACCGCGTCGACGGACACGCCGTACAGCTCCTCGAAGTCGGTGTGAATCGCGTCGAGCAGCCCCGTGTCATAGGTACTCGTCGTCGTCGTGAGCGTGAGCGTCTCGCCGGCCACGGCGGGCTGGTCGGCGTCGGTCTCGCTTCCGCCGGACCCGCCGGATCCGTCGGACTCACCGGATCCGTCGGCGGTTCCGCCGATCGTCGAACACCCGGCCGCGCTCGCGATCGCCCCGGCACCGACCGCCGCAACGAACCCCCGGCGTTGTATCGACATAGATACATCGTTGACCCGGCGTCTGATATAACTTCTGGCGCTCGTCATCCAATGGGCAGTCCAGGGGTACCCCGTCGCGGGGTGCTCCCGCCGCGAGGTACCCCCGTCGTGAGTTACCCCGCCGCGAGGTGCTCCGGTCGCGAATTGCTTCGCGATGGAAAGCACCAACACGCTTCGGGCCGAGCGTCACCGCATGGACGACTCCGCAGACGGCGACGAGGGGGGCCGCCGCGACGCCGCCGAAACCGCGGGCCGCGGGCGGGCGGCGCTCATCGAGGGCGGGGCGGAGTTCGACGGGCGCGACGCGGCACTCCTCCGGTCGATCAACGAGACGGGATCCGTCGCGGCCGCGGCCTCGGCGTTGGGCCGCTCGCGCGCGAGGGCCCTCTCGCGGATCGAGTCCCTGGAGGACGCCTTCGGCACCCTCGTCGAGCGCCGGCGCGGCGGCTCCGGCGGGGGCGGGAGTCGGCTGACGCCCGCGGGTCGCGGCCTTCTCGACCGCTACGACCGGTTACAGGCCGTGCTGGCCGCAACTGCGACTGTTCCCGAGACGGTGCTCGAGGGGACGGTCGCCCACGTCGACGGCGAGCTGGCCGACGTCGACACCGCGGTCGGCACGGTTCGCGGCCTCCACGACGGAGCGGAACGGACTGACGACGCCGGCGACGGGGTGGCCGACGATGACGGGGTGGCCGCCGGCGACGCGGTCCAGGTGCGGATCGGCGCGGACGCGGTGACGATTTATAAGGGCGACGAGCGCGTCGACCCTGATTCGACGAGCGCCCGGAACCGGCTGCGCGGCGCGGTCGTCGGCGTCGAGGCCGGCGAGACGGTGTCGACGGTTCGTGTCGCGGTGGGCGAGGTGGAGTTTCAGGTGTTGATCACGGCGGAGAGCGCGGCGCGGTTGGCGCTTGACGAGGGCGACGAGGTGGCGATCCGGTGGAAGGCAACCGCGACGCGAGTGGTGGCGCACGCGACCGGTTCGGATCACTAAGCCGGTAGTGGAGGGTATACAAGCGCAGTCGGCCGAACGACCGTCTCCTCACTTCCCCCAGAACGGGTCCCGCTTCCGCTTGGTCTCCAAGTACGCCGCGAGCGCCTCGCGCTCGTCGGCCGTGATCTCCTCTTTTAACTCCTGTTCTAAGATCTTCGCGTGCTTCTCGGGGACTTCGGTCCAGAGCGTGTCGCCCTCCTCGATGTCGCGGCCGACGGTGGGACCGTCGATGGCGATGCTCACGCGCTCGCCGGCGCGCGCCTCGTCGACGTCGTCACCCTGCTTTTGGATCCCGGAGAGCTGGCCGACGCGGTCGAACTCGTTGCCCTCGAATACGCCGACGTTGCGGTTGTTCTGGACCGTACCGGCGATGACCTCGACGCCGACGACGGCGGGGTCGTTCTGGCGGAAGGTGTGGTCGGGGAGGATGCGGAACCGGGCGGGGCGGACGACCTTGTCGAGCACCGTCTCCTGCTGGGCGCGCTGTTTCTCCTCGACGTACGTCTCGTAGTCCTCGATCAGCTGGTAGATCACGTCGTTCGTGAACAGCTTCACGTCGGCGCTCTCCAGCTCCGACTCCGCGTTCGCCAGCAGGTCGACGTTGAACCCGAGGATGGCCTTGTGCTCGTCCTGATTCGCGGTCTCAGCGACGGCGATGTCGCGTGGCGCGATGTCGCCGACCTCCGCGCGCAGGATCGGCACCTCCGCCTCCCGCAGTGCGTTCGCCATCGCCTCCAAGGAGCCGAGAGTGTCCGCCTTGACGACGACGCCGTCCTCGGCGGTGTCGACCTCGATCTCCGCGAGCTCGGCTTCCACCTCGGCGATGACCTCCTCCAGCGGGCGGTCTCGGACCACCCGGACCGGCGCACCGGCCATCGCTCGGTCGAGGTCCGGGGCTGCGATCTTCACGCCGGCCGCGGCACCGACCTCCGCGACCTTCTCGAACTTCTTCTCGGTGCGGATCTCTTCGAGGGGGCGCGGCTGGAGCAGAGCCCTGATCTCGGTGACGATCGGGTCGTCCTGCCCACCGACGACGATCTGATCGCCGTTGCGGACCACGCCGTCGTACACGACCGTGTCGATGGTCGCGCCGAAGCCCCGCTCGTCTTTCACCTCCAGTACCGTCCCTTCCCCCGGCCCCTGCACGTCGATCGCCATCTCCTCTTTCATGAACCGCTGAGAGAGCCCCATGAGGACGGTGAGCAGGTCGGGGACGCCCTCACCGGTGAGTGCTGAGAGGGGGACGACGCCGATGTTCTTCTGGAAGTCCTGCACGCGCCAGTAGAGGTCCGCGGAGAACCCCGCGTCGGAGAGCTGCCCGATGATCTCGTAGAGGTTCTCGTTGAGCATGGACTCGGCGCGCTCCGATTGCGCCGCCAAGCTCCGTTGGATCGGCTGGCCGTCCTGCGGGTTCCATCCCGGCGTCGTGTCCACCTTGTTGGCGGCGACGACGAAGGGGGTCCCGGTGCGCCGGAGGATGTCGATCGCCTCTTCGGTCTGCGGCTGGAATCCGTCGTTGACGTCGACGACGAGCACCGCGATGTCGGCGAGCGCGCCGCCCCGGGCGCGCAGCGTCGAGAACGAGTGGTGGCCGGGCGTGTCGATGAAGAGGAGCCCGGGGAGGTCGAAGTCGGTCGGGTCGATGAGATCGCCCGCCATCCCGGAGATCGTGTCGAGCGGAATGTCCGTCGCCCCGATGTGTTGGGTGATCGCGCCGGCCTCGCCCTCGCTGACGGCGGAGCCGCGGATCGTGTCGAGCAGACTGGTCTTGCCGTGATCGACGTGGCCCAGCACCGCGACGATCGGCGTCCGAAGGGTGTCCGCGTTTGTGTGGTCGGTCATAAGTGATCGCCCCGAAAAGGTCGGTTATCATTCGTTCGGCCCGGGCGTCAGTTAAGTGTTTCAAAACGCGTCCGTCGCCCGTCGGACGCCCCCGTGGCGTTTAAGACCGTTGCCCGGGACGATGCGCACATGGTAGACATCCTCGCGGAGAACCTCTCCGGGAAGGCGGTGATGAGCGCGGATGGAACGGAGCTCGGCGACCTGTACAACATCACGATGGACCTCAAGTCGGGCGAGCTCGCCGACCTGCTCGTGAGCCCGCACGAGCATCTCAGCCCCGAGCGATCGGGCTTCGACGTCGACGAGATGGGCCGTCTCAAAGTCCCGGTCGCGAACGTGCAGGCGGTGAAAGACTACATCGTCGTCGCCCGCTGATGCAGGTTCTCGACACCTCGGCGTTCATCCACGAGTACACCACCGACACCGATGTCGTCTCGGTGCCCGAAGTCCACGAGGAGCTGGCCGACGAGGGAGCGCTGCGCTTCGACGCGATGGAGGGGTCGGGGATGACGATCCACGTCCCGGCACCGGAGGTGATCGACAACGTGCGACGCGCCGCGAGGGGATCCGGCGACGCCGCGGAGCTCTCCGATACCGACACGCGCCTGATCGCGACCGCGCTCGAACTGAGCGCGACGCTCGTCACCGACGACTACGCGATGCAGAACGTCGCCGAGCGGCTCGATATTCCCGTCGAGGCGATCGCCCGCGACGGGATCACGGAGGAGCGCGAGTGGCGGTTCCAGTGCGTCGGCTGCAACCGGACGTTCGACGAGAACAAAGAGCGGTGCCCGATCTGCGGGAGCGACCTGACTCGGAAGAACCCGGCCTGAATCGGTCGAGGGCGACCGTTCTCGACGGCGCAATCAAACGTTCTCGACGGGGCGAGCGAGCGTCATCAATCTGCGAGTTCCGACTCCGGGTCGACGGCCTCGATCTCCTCCACGGCGTCAATCTTCCCCACGGCGTCGATAGAACCTGGGGCGTCGTCCACGTGGATTCCGTCGCCGTCGTCGTCGTCGTCGACGTCTTCGTCGCCGGTCGGCGGACGCCCGTCGCCGGGAATCGCGGCCGCGATCACGTCGCCGTCGAGACGCGGGACTCTGTCTCGGAGCCGCCGCGCGACGGCGTGGGCCTCGGCGAGTTCGACCTCGGCGACCGCTCGAACGAGGGCGGCCGCCCGTTCCGCGCGGGCGCGCTGCCACGATTCCTCGCGGGCCTGATACGTGCGAATGGCTCGCAGGAACTCGCCCTGCGAGAACTCCGGCCAGTAGGGCGCACAGAAGTAGACGGCGGCCTCGTTGCCGTTGGCGTGCCACGGGAGGAAGTTCGAAGTTCGCTCGTCGCCGCCGGTTCTGACGATGAGGTCGACGTCGCGGACCGGTCGGTCGTAGATCCGATCTTCGACCGTCTCGACGTCGACGTCCGCGGGATCGAGGTCGCCGGCGTCGACGTCGGCGGCGATCGCCCGAGCGGCGTCGAGCAGCTCAGTGCGACCGCCGTACGCGAGCGCGACGTTCAGCGTGAACCGGTCGTTGTCGGCGGTTCGGCGCTCGGCGTAGTCGACCGCGTCGCGCACGCGCTTGGGGAGCCGATCGAGGTCGCCGATCGCGCGGACGCGGACTCCCTGATCGTGGACGCGGTCGGCGTCCGCGAACTCCCGGAGCTTGTCCTCGAGGAGGTCGAACAGCGGCTCGAGCTCCTCGTCCGGACGCTCGAAGTTCTCGGTCGAGAAGGCGTACAACGTCAGCTCCTCGACGCCGAGATCCGCACACCAGTCGAGGACGCGCTCCGTGGTGTCAGCGCCGGCGCGATGGCCGTCGGGCGCGTCGTCCCCGCGCTCGCGAGCGTACCGGCGATTCCCGTCTTGAATGATCGCGACGTGCGCGGGCACGTCCTCGATCTCGCGGCGGAGGTGTCGCCGATACGCGCGCTCGACGAGGCCGCGAAGCCGATCCAACATACGGTTCTACCGACACGACGGAGCGGTATGTAGCTTTATGCTTCGGGGGACCGTCGGACCGCCGATGGACGCCACGTACGTCTTCCGGGTCACCGTCCGTCTCGATCCCGACGGCGCGACGCTTGATCCCGATCGATTCGAAGCGACGATGGAGATCCCCGCGAGCGAGCCGGGGGAGGACGGGTGGCTGTTCTTTCGGGACCGACTGTGGCGGGGTGAGATCGGCGATCTGGACGCCTTCCGAGCCTTTGCGAGCGAGCTGCTCGACGCCGACGTCGTCGACGCCTCGTTCCGCGAGCTGCGGACCGACGACGCCTTCCTCGACGCGTTGAAGGTCGAAATTGGGGGCGATCTCGATCCGTTCAACGCCGACTCCGTCGACGAGGTCCTCCGGAAGTACCTCGGCTCGTCGGTCCACGTGCGGGATTGACGAGCACGCGCGGGATTGGCGAGTACGTCGGCGGCGGCAGCGCCCGAACCCCGCAACGCACTTAGCGACCGGCGGCGTACGACCGCTGCCATGGTCGTCGCCGACTACGACTTCCACCTGTTCGACCTCGACGGCACCCTCGTCGACGCCGATTGGTCGTACACCCGGACGGTGTTCGACCGCGTGGGCGACCGCCTGGATCGTCGCTTTTCCGACCGCGAGGCGCGCGTCCTCTGGCACGGACTGGGCGGTCCCCGCGGTGACACCCTCCGAGATATCGGGATCGACCCGGACGCCTTCTGGCCGGCGTTCCACGAGGTCGAGGACCCGATTGCCCGCGCGGAGGCGACGTACCTCCACGACGACGCCGCGCGGCTGCTGGACCGAGTCGACGACGTCGGCGGGCCCACCGGTCTCGTCACTCACTGTCAGCGGTTCCTCGCCGACCCCGTGCTGGATCGGCTCGACCTCGGCGGGCGATTCGACGCGATCGTCTGTTGTACCGACGAGACGGGCTGGAAGCCGGACCCCGATCCGATCGAGTTGGCGATGGGCGAACTCGGCGTCGACCCCCGGACCGACCGCGGCTACTACGCCGGCGACGGCGAGAGCGACGTGGGTGCGGCGTGGAACGCGGGACTCGACGCGGTCCACGTCGAGCGCGTCGGCCACGACGACCGCGGCCGCTGCGTGCTCGGCGACCGACGCGTGAGTCGGCTCGACGAACTGCTCGAATCGACGTGAGTGATATCGGATCCCACCGCGTCGATGACCGAACGCGAGGGAGGCACGGGGCTGCGATGCAGTCTTGGAGAATGCGGTGAGGTGGGTGCCGGGACGGATGCGGTGAGGCGGATGCCGGGACGGATGCGGTGAGGCGCGTGGATGAGAGGTGTGCTGGGGCGTCAGGAACCGGTCATCCCTCGGATCCGTTCTTTGCCGCACTTCGTACAGCACTCCACGACCTCGTCGGGATCGATGATTATCGCCCGCCGCTCGTACTGGTGGCGACAAACCAAGCGTTCGATCGGTTGCATACCAATTTCGTGAAGCCCGCGATAATGAAACTTTGGTGAGCACATACTATTACACATAATACGATTCATAAGAATACTTTTGTCCTAGATAACTAAACACTAGTGCTAAAAATAGACGTTTTATTGCTGTGATATTGATTAATTAGCAGCGGTGGTACGCGGGGCGGTGACGACACCCTCGGACGGCTCCCTACGCTCGTTTCGGTCTGGTACGTTCCCGCCGCGACCCCAACCGTTACCCTCGGCGGTCGTCGAAGGCCGGTATGGAGCTTTCAGCCGTCGACCTCTCGCCGATCCCCGCCGGCGGGACCGCCGCGGACGCCTTCTCGAACACCGTCGCGACCGCGGAACAGGCCGAGCGCCTCGGCTACTCGCGGTTCTGGGTCGCCGAACACCACGGCCGCGCCGAGCGACTCGCCGGCACGACCCCAGAGGTGCTACTCGGGCGACTCGCCGCCGCGACCGAGGACATCCGCCTCGGGAGCGGGGCCGTGTTGCTCAACCACTACAGCCCGTTCAAGGTCGCCGAGGCGTTCGGGACGCTCGACGGGCTCGCACCGGGCCGAATCGACGCCGGACTCGGTCGCGCGAACGGTTCACCGGCCGCCGACCGGGCGCTGGGGACGGACCGAGGGGTGGAGAATCCGAACGAGGACCACGAAGAGCGGATTCGGGCGGTCGTGAACCACCTCTACGACGCGTTTCCGGACGGTCACCCGTACGCGAACCTCTCGATCCCGCGGTCCGACGCCGCGCCGCCGGCCCCGTGGGTGCTCGGATCGAGCCCCGCGAGCGGCGAGATCGCGGGGGCGCTCGGGCTCCCGTACTGCTTCGCCGCGTTCATCCGTCCGGGATTCGCCGAGCGCGCCCTCGCGGCCTACCGCGAGGCGTTCGAGCCCGAGACGCTCCCCGCGAGCCTCGACGAACCCCGCGGCACGCTCGCGATCAACGCGGTCGCCGCGGAGACCGACGAGGCGGCGGCGCGCCGGCGCGCCCCGGCAGAGGCCGTCTACCGCCGGATGCAACGAGGGACCCTCGGCGACGGGACGCCGTCGGTCGAGGAGGCAATCGACGAGCTGGGCGGGGCCCCCGACCCGACGCCCGAAACGCTCGATCCCGACGAGTTCCCCCGGTCGGTCTCCGGGAGCCCGAAGACGATCGCGTCGGTTCTCTCGGAACTCGCCGACCGAGTCGGCGTCGACGAAGTGATGGTCCAGCACACGGTGCCCGACCACGACGACGCGCTGGCGTCGCACGCGCTGCTCGCCGAGGCCGTGGGACTCGACCCGCGGGAGTGAGCGGGAAGAGTGAACGGGGAGAGTGAGCGGCGGCTGCGGCGGGAGCAGGGAGAGCATTCGCCCGGTCCCGAGTAACGCTTATGTGGTGGCGTGAGGAATGTTACCATGTATAGTATGTTCGAACGGTTTTCGAGCGGCTACTACCTGGGAGAACTGTACGTGGAGCCCCACGGCGGCGACCGGGCCGTCATCCAGCGGGTCGACCACGAGCACGTCAACGAGCAGCTGTACGCGGACGGGGAGGGGATCGAGCGGCTCGACGCTCCCCTCGTGATGAAAGTCGGGGGCGGCCATATCCCGGTCGCCGGCGACGACGACGTGCCGAGCGGCACGCTCGCGCTCCCACATGAGCTAGCAGACGAGACGCTTCCGGACCGCCGGAACGTGCTGCTAGCGGACGCGGATCGCGCCGAGACCCTGTTGCGGTGGGAGGGATGGGAGCCGTTCGCGAACGCGTGAAACTTCGAGTACGATCCCGCTCGACCGCTACTGCTCTCCGCCGTCAGTCGACGGCGACGCCGACGGGCGACCGCGGATCTCGACCCGTCCCTCGACGCGGGGATCGATTCCGCGCTCGCGGGCGTACTCGGCGAGCACCTCGTACTGGATCCCGGCCTCGTCAATCCGGTGACGCTGCGCGAGCGTCGGGAACTCGTGTTCGGAGTGTAGCAGGTACTCCGAGACCGCGACCGTGTACCGCGCCTCGGGATCGATCGGCTCGCCGCCGACGGTGGCCTCGACGATCAGTTCGGTGTCGGCGTCCCAGACGACCGCGGCGTTCGAGACGTGCCCGTGCCACCAGTCGTCCTCCCCGAAATCGACGTCTGGCGCGGCCATTTCGCGGAATACGTCGTGTAACTCAGCGCCGGTGACGGAGGCGAGCGCCACGGGCTCCTCGAAGGGGAGTAAGCTGATCAGGTCGGCTTTGGTCACGTCGCCCGCCAGCGGGTCGCCCTGCCGGAGCCCGCCGGCGTTCGAGAGCCCGACGTCGGCGTCGAGCGCCCACCGGAACGCGTCGGCCACGAAGTTGCCTGCCCTGCACTCCCCGCCGTGAACGACCGCGCCGGTCCGCTCGATCGGCTCCGAGACGCGGTCGACGACCTCGCCAAGGTCGGCCGCGGCCATCCGCTCGGCGAGGGCGTCCTCGAGCCCGGACACCGGCGTCGCGCCCTCCGGCTCGTGAAGCGTCGCGGCGGGAGGGGTATCGGGTGCTCCGGCGCTCCCGAACTCGACTTCCGCCACCGCCTCGCCGTTGACGCCGGGGCGGACGAGGCGTGTTCCGGCGACGACCTCGTTGCGGCGGCTGTGAACGTGCCCACCGAGGATCGCATCGACGTCGAGCGCGCGGGCGAGGTCATCGTCGCCCGCGCCGAGATGCGAGAGGACGACGGCGTAGTCGAGGCCGTCGCCGTTCTCGCCGATCTCGTCGCGCATCGCCGCGAGGGCGTCGTCCGCGGCTGCCACGGGATCGTCGAACGAGAGCTCGGCGGCCATGGGGTTCAGCGAATCCGTCGCGGGGTCGGTGACGCCGACGAATCCGATCGTGGCACCGTCGATCACGCGAGTCGTCCACGGGACGACGCCCTCCTCGCGGCCGAAGGGCTCGCCGTCCTCGTCGCGGACGTTCGCGGAGACGAAGGCGGCCGGCGCGTCGTCGACGAGCCCGCGAAGGGCGTCGGGCCCGTAGTCGAACTCGTGGTTGCCGAAGGTGTCGAGGACGGTGTCCGTCGCGGCGTAGAAGTCGACGATCTGTCGCCCGGTCGCGACCAGCGAGAGGACTCCGGGGGCGGTCGTGTCGCCGGTGGCGACGACCGCAGCGTCGGGGCCCGAAAGCGCCCGGATCCTGCCTGCGAGACGGGCAGCCCGCTCGGGCGCGTCGAAGACATTCTCGATGTCAGAGTAGTGAACGAGACGGACCATTCGATGTGCGACCGGAGGGGCGACCGACGCTTAAAAAGCGCGGAGTTCGGGCGTCGACTCCCGTGACCCCCGCTCGCACACCCGCAGGACATTGAAAGCGCTTTTATGGATGTCCGGACTAGGTCGCTTCACAGCCTCTGCGGGGTTGATGATGTGCCGTTCCGTTAGGGACCGACCACGGGACGGACACGCGAGCCCACGCGGGGGACAGGAGAAACATATGCCCGTTTACGTAGACTACGAAACCCCAGCCGACCTCGCCGAGCGATCGCTCGAGACGCTCGAGGTCGCCCGAGACACCGGTACCGTGAAGAAAGGAACCAACGAGACCACGAAGGCCGTCGAGCGCGGCAACGCCGACCTCGTTATCGTCGCCGAGGACGTCTCCCCCGAGGAGATCGTGATGCACCTCCCCGAGCTCGCGGAGGAGAAGGGCATCCCGGTCGTCTTCGTCGAGACGCAGGACGAAGTCGGTCACGCCGCCGGCCTCGAAGTCGGCTCGGCCGCCGCCGCCGTCGTCGACGCCGGCGACGCCGACGACGACGTCGAGGACATCGGCGAGAAGGTCGCGGAGCTTCGATAACCACCCATGAGCGCAGAAGAGGGTACCGGCGATTCGACCACCGCCGAGGTGATCGAGGTCGTCGGCAAGACCGGGATGCACGGCGAGGCCATGCAGGTCAAATGCCGCATCCAAGAGGGATCGAACCAGGGGCGGATCATCACCCGGAACGTCCTGGGCCCCGTCCGCATGGGCGACGTGCTCCAGCTCCGGGAGACCCAGCGCGACGCCGACTCCATCGGAGGGCGATAACCAATGGTCGAGACACGCATCTGCGACTACACCGGCGAGGAGATCGAGCCCGGCACGGGCACGATGTACGTGAAGACCGACGGCACGATTCTCCACTTCGTCGACTCGAAGGCGGAGAAGAACTACTTCCTCGGCCGCGAGGCGCGCGACCTCGAGTGGACCGAGGAAGGTCAGAACGCGGGTGGCGAGTAGATGAGCCACCACGACGAGCGCACCTTCGTGATGGTGAAGCCTGACGGCGTCCAGCGCGGCCTCATCGGCGAGATCGTCTCTCGCTTCGAGGAGCGCGGTCTGAAGCTCGTCGGCGGGAAGTTCATGCGGATCGACGAGGACCTCGCGCACGACCACTACGGCGAGCACGAAGACAAGCCATTCTTCGACGGCCTCGTCGACTTTATCACCTCCGGCCCCGTCTTCGCGATGGTGTGGGAGGGTGCCGACGCGACCCGACAAGTCCGCGCGATGGTCGGCGAGACCGATCCAGCCGAGTCCGCCCCGGGGACGATCCGAGGCGACTTCGGCTTGGACCTCGGCCACAACGTGATTCACGCGTCGGATCACGAGGACGAGGGCGCGAACGAGCGCGAAATCGACCTGTTCTTCGACGAGGACGAGCTCGTCGACTACGGCCTCGACACCGCCGCGTGGGTGTACGAGGACGAGCAGCACTGACGCGGCGAAAACGGCGACGGGGAGATTTTTCGCTTCGGTTCGATCCGGCTCGATTGGATTCGCCTCGCCTCGATCCGGTTTGACCGCGACGCAGAGACGCATAGCCGTCGCTCTGCCGACACACCGCGTTTCCGGTGAATAACGGTCATCAATCGATAGCCGTCTCGCGGTTCTATACAGCTATCCGTATAAAAAGGTGGCCTATCGGCTCCCCTCGATGAGTTGCGATCCTCCGCCGTCGAATCGACTCGTGACCGCCCACCGCGATCGACGTCTCGCTATCCGTCGAGCGCCACGACGCGGCCATCTTCGGTGACGACGAGTACCTCGTCGCTCCCGTCGCCGGTGACGTCAGCGAACGAGGGGGCGGCGTACACGACGCTGCTGATATCCGCGCGACCGGTCACCTCGCCGTTGCGGTTCAAGACGAGGACGCGGCCGTCACGGTTCACCGCGACCGGGCCGAGTTCACCGTCCTCGTCGACGTCGGCGACGCCCGGAGCGTTCACCCGGGTTTCACCCCCGTACTGCTGTTTCCAGACAACCTCGCCGTCGAGCAGGTCCACGGCCCACACGCTCCCCGCGCCCCCGACGTGTATCCGACCGGGATCGGCGTCGCCGACGGCGACCGGGAGGTCCTGCAATCCGATCTCGTAGCGGGCGGATCCGTCGGCGACTTCGATCGTCTCCAGGTTGCCGTTCGTCCCGCCAAGCGCGAGGACGGGACCGCTCCGCGTGTCGGCCGCGCTCCAACTCAGCGGAGTGACCGACGGGGTCGTCGTCCACCGAGCGTCGCCGTCCCCGTCGAGCAGGTGGATCGCGCTCTCATCCCCACCGGCAGTCGCGACCGCGAGCCCGTGGACGGACTCGCTGTCCGGCTCGTCGCCTTCGCTGTTCGCTCCACCGTCGGATCTTCCGCCGGCTTCGACGATCAGCGGTCGGCGATCGATCGGTGCGTCGAGATCGGTCTCGAAGGTCGCGTCACCGTCTCCGTCGGGGTCGAACGCGAGAGCGCTGCCGTCGGTCGTAACGGCGGCGATTTCCCCGTTGCCGTCGGCGTCGAGATCTCCGATCGCCGGAGGAATACCACCGTCGCCGCCGAGATCGGCGGTGAAGCGCTCGGTCCCGTCGTTCGCGTCGAGCACGACGAGGGTTCCCGATCCCGTCGTGAACGCAACGACGCGGTGGGCGTCGTCGCCTGCGGTGTCGGAGACGAGTCCGCTGATCGAGGGCGGATCGTCGTCGCTCTCGGCCGGCTCCCCGCCCGAAACGGGCGTCGTCCACTCGACGTCGCCGCCGACGGCGGTGGCGCGGACGACCCGATCGCCGTCGTCGAGGGTTGACTGGATGACGAGCGGGTCGCCGTCCACGGTGGCGACGACCGCGCCACTGCCGTCGTCACCGGCGACCGGTTCCGACTCCCAGACGATCTCGGCGTCCGTCGCGCCGTCGTCGATGCCGACGAACGCGAAGAGGGCGACCCCGACGCCGGTCGCGCCGCCGGCGAACAGGATCAGACTCGCGAACAGAACGCGGCGGTCCATTGGCGGGTCGTTCGGTCGTCGCGGTGATACCGCTGTCGGATGCGGTCGAGCACGGATGCGGTCGAGTACGGATACGGTCGAAAACGGATGCGGTCGAGCACGGATACGGTTGAAAACGGATACGATCGGAAACAGAGTGAAAGCGCCGCGCCGTCGATCGGCTACAGTATCGTCGCGACGTGCTCGGCGACGTCATCGTCGACCAGATCGCGTAGGGTCGCCGGATCGCGCTCGCCGTCGGCGTTCACGAGGTACGCGGTGCCGTCCCGCTCCCCGTACGCTCGATGGAAGTCGTAGACGAATCCGTACACGGCGGCGTCGCTGACGTCGTCACTCCCGCGAGCGAACGCGACCTGCTCGTGGACGTTGTACTCGACCAACTGGTTCCTGACGCTCGCGTCGTCGTCGGCCGAGATCGCGGGGTCGTCGAGCCCGCGTTGGACGATCGGGAGGAGCTCCTCGACGTCCGAGCGAACGCCGGGCTCGTCGGGGAACTCGCCGGTCCGTGCCGCGGAGAGGGCCGCCCCGACAGCGCCGCAGCCGGTGTGACCGACGATCGCGAGGGTGTCCGTGTCGGTGTGGCAGATCGGGTAGGCGACGCTGCCGTCGAGGACGCGCTCACCGTCGACGACGGCGCTCGCGCGGTTCCCGATGTTCCCCGCGGTAAAGAGGAATCCCGGTTCGTCGACCGCCCACATCCCCTCCTGAGAGACCCTGGAGTCCGAACAGCAGACGGAGACGACCGGGGGCCGCTGTCCGTCGCGATGGTCGGCGAAGGCGTCGGCGTCGAGCGACGCGACGTGGTCGTCGTTGCGGGCGAGCAGTTCGGTGAGGATGCGACGGCTCATAGAGGGATGTTCGCGTCACGGTTCAAAAATGAGACGACTCACCGGAGCGGTCGGGAGGGACGCGAAGTGGTCGGGAGGGACGTCGCTGAAGTCCTAAACGGTGGACTGCTCAGAGCACCAAGCCGATCGCTTGGATCAGGAACCCGACGACGAAGACGGCGAGCAGCGCGACCGTGGCGACCACGACCGCGGGGGCGAGCGTCTCCTCATCGTCGTCGAGCATGATCGCCTCCAGATCTTCCATGCGAAGCGACTGGTTTCGACGGGGCTTGAACGCTTCGCTCTCACTTCGACGGGAGGTGAACGCTTCGTTCGCCCGCCGTCGATCGGACCTCGCCGCCGCTTTGGGGAAGGTTCTTTTACCCCTCGATAGACGATACGGACGGATGAGTTACGGAGGGCGGTCGGTCGCCGGACGCGAGGTGAGATCCGATGTCGAACGGTGACGCAGTCGATGGCACGGAGTCGGCGGTTGCGGTCGCCGATCCGGATGCCGAATCCGCCACCGATCCGGATGCGGATCCGGCGTCGTCGTCCGACTCGGAGGCGGGTTCGCTCGTCGTCGTCTGCGGACTGCCCGGAGTCGGCAAGACGACGGTGGCCGAGCGGATCGCCGACCGCGTCGACGGCGAGATTCTTCGGACGGACGTGATCCGAAAGGAACTGTTCGCGGACCCGGAGTACACCGAATCGGAGACCGAACGAGTGTACGCGGAACTGATCGCTCGCGCTCGCGAGCGCGTCGTCCGAGGGGCGTCCGTGGTCCTCGACGCGACGTTCGCCGACGCGCGCTTCCGGACCGACGCTCGTGAGATGGGAGAACGCGTCGCGAACGGGTTCGATCTGGTCGAAGTCGCGTGCGACGAGTCGGTCGTCGAGCGCCGAATCGAGCGCCGCGACGGGATAAGCGACGCCGACTTCGAAGTCCACCTCCACTTCAAGGAGCTATTCGACCGGATCGAGCCCGACCACGTCGTCGTCGACAACTCCGGCGGCGAGGCGGAGACGATCGCACAGATCGACGCCGCGTTCGCCGGGGGACGCGAGTCCGACGAGTGACGATCCGGCCGGGGATGACTGAGGGTCGGATCGGAAACCCGACTGGGAGTTCGATCCGAGTCGGTCGAAGCCGTTCGACCGCCCGGACGACGGTCGATCGCGACCACGCCGATCCGTTCGGATCTGGCGATCGTGTGCACTGTTCGCACGTTCAACGCGCACACGTATCTCCAATCACTTATACCGGCGAACGCATTATTAACTGTATGAGCGAAGAATCCGGGCGTCGGAATCTCCGAATGCCCTCGGACGACGAAGTGTTCGCCGTGGTGACGGAACACCTCGGCGGGAACCACGTCCGACTGCGATGTGCCGACGGCGAAACGCGACTGGGCCGGATTCCCGGCCGTATGAAGTACCGAACGTGGATCAGCGAAGGCGATGTCGTCCTCGCGGAACCGTGGGACTGGCAGGACGAGAAGGCGAACGTCGAGTGGCGATACACGGACGAGGACGCGGACCAGCTCCGGCGCGAAGGTCACATTCAGTAACGCGGTCGCGGATAGCGTGCCGTTCTCCGAGCGAACAAGCCACCCCGGAGTCGCTGCTGTACGACATTTCTCGCCAATTCGATTGCTGCCGAGATCGTGAATCGTTGCTGGCGCGGTGGACACTTCCAACGCTCCAGTCGCCGGCGCACCCGTCCGTTCATTTATAAGGAGTCGTCGCTGCCGCTCGCTCGTTTATATCTCACGTCGGCGGTTGCGGTTCCCAACACTCACTCCGGGCGTCGGTAAGAGGAGGTGGGCGAGGACGAGTCGCGTCACGCGTCGAATCCGTCACGCCGAATCCGTCACGCGTCGAGCCGTCCACGTGTCGGGAGAAGTTTCTTTTCCAGACACACGTAACGTGAGGGACGATCATGGGAGATGTTGACTTGCAATCCGAGCAGGAGCCGCTGAAAGAGGAGTACGAGACGGATCCGGACGCGGCACAGATCACCCTGCGCGCGACTGGCGAGGAGCAGGACGATGTCCGGTCCTGTAGCGTGGACATCGGCCGGGCGATCTACGAGGCCGAGCTGCACGAGGGGGCGGGCGGTCCCGGGGCGGCAGCCTGCTCTGGAGATCTCCTGTTGGGAGCGTTGGCGGCCTGCTCGCAGTTGACAGCGCAGGCCGTGGCGGAGAACTTCGGTCTCGACGTCGACGTCAGCGTGACGGCCGCGGGCGACCTCGACCTCCGCGGAACCCTCGGCATCAACGAGGACGTTCCGGTCGGGTTCGAAAACGTCCGCCTCGACGTCACCGTCACGGGCGATATCGACCAGGAGACGCGGGCGGCGCTACAGAAGTACACGGAACGGTACTGCGTCGTGTACCAGACGCTGACCGGCTCGTCGACGCCGGAAACGAACTGGGAGTTCGAGTAGCGCCCGGCGTCCTACCGCTCGAACACGAGCCCGTAATGGTACGGCGGGAGATCAACCTCGTCGACGAGCGTCAGGTCGGCCGCCGCCTCGACGGCCGCCCGGGTCTGATCGGGCCCGATCCGCAGGTCTGTCGGCGGTCCTCGCGGCTCACCGCCGATCGTCGTTTCCTCTCGCGGCCGGTCGCACCAGTTGACCACGGCGAAGCGGCCGCCGAGAGCGAGCGCGTCGACGACGCCCTCGACGAACGCGGCGCGGTCTTCGATGCCGTGGAACGCGTTCGCGAGCATCGCGAAGTCGACCGGCTCGGGGAGGTGTGCAGCGAGCGACCGGGCGTCGCCGCGGATCGGAACGACGGTGTCGATCCTGTGGTCCGCCGCGAGTCGTTCGAGCTCCGCGAGCAGCGATTCGTCGAGATCGACGGCGTACACGGACGCCGGCGCTGCTATCCGCGCGGCGGGAAGGGCGAAGTACCCGTTGCCGCAGCCGATCTCGACCGTGCGATCTCCGCGTTCGAGTCCGAGCGTGCGAAGGGTGTGTTCCGGCGTCGGCCAGAGACGACTCCACCAGTCCCAGTCTGGCTGACCCGTGTTCTGGAAGCGATCCATGGCTGACGTAGGGAAAGCCGAGATTTATCGGTTGGGTTCGGTGTGTCTGTGAATCTCAATTTAGCCTGCTCGCTCCGAACGTGCCCGCCCGCCATCGCAGGTGCCGAGTGGGAACACGTTTGTCGTCGGAGCCAGAACTATCCTCGTACATGCCCCCACGGGACGATCTCAGGGAGGCGGCGGCGGAGCTGGAGGGGTCTGTCGTCGTCTGCGGAGTCGGCGACTACGCCGACACAGTCGCCGCCGTGGCCTCCTCCGACTCCCGGTTTGTCGGGATGTCGGAGTTTGTCGCCGCGGTCGGTCCGTCCACCGCCGCTGTCGACGAGGCGTCCGCCGTCGGTGGGGAGGCCGGCGTTGGGTCGCCCGCCGCTGTCGTGATCGCTGTCGATCCGAGCGGATCGTCGACTGGGGCAGAGCCGCCGATCGAGGCAGTCGAGGAAGCTGACGCTGTGCTGGAGGCGATCGATGCGACCGGCGCATTCACTGTCGCCGTCGTCCCGGGGTGTGGCGCGAGTGCGGATGACCTGTCGGCGCTCGGCGAGCGGGTCGACGCGGTGCTACTCGCTGGGGACGGCTCCGAAAGTGTCGACGCCGGCGCGGTCACCGATGCCGATGCGGTCGCCGACGCGATCCGTACTTTCCTCGCAGTGGTTCAAGAGCCGGGATTCGTCAATCTCGATCTGACTGACGCCGAGACGGTCCTCTCGTCCGGGACAGCCGCGCTGGGGGTCGGATCCGGCGCACGAGACGCACCGTCTGTCGCCGTGGATGACGCTTTCTCGTCGCTTCCCACCGACGTTGATCCGACCGACGCGAGCGCGGTGCTCGTTGATGTCGTCGTCGATCCGGTCACCAGCATCGCGGCCGCGACCGACGCGATCGCGGCTGTCCGCGAGCGAATCGGCGTCGACGCGAACGTTATCTGGGGCGGTGCGGTGGACGAGTCGGCCGCGGCCGAGCTGACAGTCAGGGTCGTCGTCGCCGACGTTCGACACGCCCCGGTCCTCGATGCGGGCGATCCCTGTCCGCGTTGTGACGCGCCGCTGTCAGCGTACGCGTTCGGCGCGAGTGAGACGCTCTCGTGTGACGCCTGTGGGTACTCCGGGATCTCTATGCGCCGAGACTGAGCGAGCCACCGACGCTGAGGGCCTGCCGTATCGCAGACGTTGTGGACTCGGCGGATGCGACCACCGCAGCGGGCACGTCCCCCACGTTCTTGCTCTCTCGAATCGATTCGATTGCATGAACGAGGCGGCGGTGTTCGATCGGGTCGTCTCCGAGCTCGACGCCCGGAACTACGATCCACTGGTTCACGTCTCGGAGGCGCACAGCGACGCGTACGCCGACGTTCTTGATAGGTGTCGCCGCCACGAGATCACGCAAGGCGATAGTTGCGAACACGGTCTCGTGCGATGTACATTGAGACGATACCGACGAGACACGCGAGTACTGCCGAAATAAGCGTCCCACCGAGACCGATCACGAATTGGTTGACGCCGATGACCGAGGCGAGTGCGTGGCCAGCAATCCCAGAGTGAGCGATAACGGTCGGGAGCGCGACGACAAGCACGGTGACCGAGTAGATTGCGAACGCGAAGGCGCTGGGGACGATCGCTTTCGTGCTTCGAGAGACGCTGACGGCCTCAAAACGCGGAAACCCGACACCGACCCCGGTCCCGATCGCACCCGACACGGCCGATAAGACGAGCGCTGATACGCCGAGGCTCGCAACGACCGGTATCGAATGTGGACTCAGAAGCCCCGAGATAACGGTCGCCGCGATGGTTATCGGCGCTATCAGGAGGGCACCGGAGAGGACGTGTCCGATGATCAGCGAGCGCTCGGGCGCTTCCGAGAGCAGTGTGACAGGGAGTGCTGCGCCCTCCTGACCCAGCACGTTGAGCGCAAATAACGACCCGGCAACCCACGTTCCACTGAGCAAAATCCACAACGGGAGCCCGGTTCCGATGTCCCCTGTTTGGACGGCCGTGACAATCGGGCCGGCGAGGACGATCAGGGGATATAACGCGAACGACAATGATATCGGCGACCGGCGCGCACGTTTCCAGTCGACTGCAACGACCCCGAAGACTGGCTGTGTGAGAATGCGCGAGAGTCCGTTGAACCGCGAAGATCCGTTGTCCGACCGCTCGACCTCGTGGGTGATGTGAACGCCATCAGCGTACCAGAGCCACGCTGAGAGTCGGTACAGGGACGCAACCGCTACGGCGACGAACACTCCTGTGAATCCCACCGCGCCGATCGCTCTGAGCGGTGACGCCCTGATACCGAGCCCCGTTGCCGCGAGATCGCCGAACCAGTCGATCGGCGTCGGTGCGAGCACTCGATAGATCGGTTCCAGGACCGACGTGAACGCGTTCGTGAAGATCAGCGCGAAGTATCCGATGCCCAGCAGCACGAGAAACAGCGTTCGGAGACGGCTGAGCAGCCGCGATCGAACGCCGGCGTTCCGGACGCCCAGCGCGAGGAGGAAGCCGGCCGGGATCCCGGTCACGAGTACGAGACACAGCGTGAACAACAGGGCGGGGATCATGAGTAATGAGCCGGCACCGACGGCAAACGCAACTGTGGCGGCGCTTCCGGCTGTGAGGAAGAACGCAGACCAGAGGACGAGTTCGGCGAGGACAAGTCCACCAATCACGTCCCGGTGTGACACCGTCGTTAACAAGCCGTCGAGGTTGTCTGGGCGAAGCGCCACGGCGTACGCGCGATATCCGCCGAACCCGACGACGAAGATCCACCCGTAGACGAACGCCATCCGTGCCCATTCGATGAGCGGCTCGGTCTCGCTTCCGGCAACGAACCCGCCGGCAAGGTACGCCCCGAACACGCCGCCGAGCGAGAACGGAAGCAGCATGACGGCCGCGAACGCGAACGCCAACAGCTGCATCGTGTTCCCTTTCATCGTCCGCCAGCGACGTCGGAGTTCGGTCCGGGCAATGAGCCGCGGACGCTTCGCTCGCGTCATCGATCCTCAACCCGCCCGTCCTGTCGATCGCTGGCGTCTCCAGCGTTCTCAACAACCGATTCGGGAGCCGCCGGTCCGCGCTCGGCGGTGACCGAGAGGAACACGTCTTCGAGGGTCGTTCCCTCCTCCGCTTCCATCCGTGCCGTCAGTGCCGCAGGTGAACCCTCGG
Source organism: Halorubrum trueperi (assembly GCF_042662525.1). Lineage (NCBI taxonomy): Archaea > Methanobacteriati > Methanobacteriota > Halobacteria > Halobacteriales > Haloferacaceae > Halorubrum > Halorubrum trueperi. The sequence continues at coordinate 10,665 of NZ_JBHSXI010000025.1, read as the reverse complement.
TAACGAGGTCGCCCTCATAGAGGACGCCGACGACGTCCGCGAGTTCCTCGACGACCGAGAGGATGTGCGTCGAGAGGAACACCGTGTGGCCGTGGTCGGTCAGGTCCGCGATAACGTCGAGGACGGTCCGGGCCGCGCGCGGGTCAAGTCCGCTGGTTGGCTCGTCGAGGAAGACGATATCGGGCTCGTGTAACAGCGCCTGAATCAGTCCGATCTTCTGGCGCATGCCCTTTGAGTAATCATCGATCCGCTTGTCCGCGTCGTCAGTGAGATCGAATCGATTCAACCAGTCTACGATTCGAGTCTCCAACTCGGCGGCGGGGAGATCACGAAGTCGACCGAAGTACTCAAGCTGTTCACGGCCGGTGAGTTCGTCAAAAACCGGCGGTTCCTCAGGGAGATAGCCGATTGACGCTCTGATCGCATCACGATCCGAGACGGGATTCTCGTCGATCCACGCCTCGCCGTCGGTCGGCTGCGTCAGCGACGTCAACATCCGCATCGTCGTCGTTTTTCCGGCCCCGTTCGGTCCGAGGAAGCCGTACACTGTGCCGTGTTCAACGGTAAGATCGAGCTCGTCGACGGCGATCTCAGTCCCGAATCGTTTCGTCAGTCCGCGTGTTTCGATGGCGTCTGTGTTTCGTGTCATCGTAAGGGAGGGGTGATTAGTTTCGTACTGCAGTCGGTCACAAGACGATGCCTCCGAATCCGGCAGCGACGAACACCAGCGCGATCACCGTCGGAAACACCGCGCTCCGGAGACGTGTGAACGCAAACCGTCTCGGGGAGCGATCGGTGATAACGAGATCACCCACGAGGACGACCTCGTTCTGCTGACGTTCCGTGCGTCCTGCGACGAGATACTCCTCGCCGGGAGCGATTCGACGTTCGGTGTAGCGCCGCGTCCCGAGTCCCGGGAACATCCGTACCCATCTCGCAACGGGTTCGAGTTCGTCTCGTACGTCGACGAACCGTTGAATGCGCTCGGGCGGCGTTTCACTGGCATTGACGGTGATGACCGTCGATTCCGTATCGAGCGCGAACCGTCTGGCGGACGGGACGATGTCGAGACTCCCGGTCGGACCGTCGAGGGTGAACGGACGCGTCGCCACACCGTCGTCGAGATGAGCTTGAAACCACGGGATCCCGATCCCGAACGGTTGCCGTTCGGTGACCTCGAACTCGAAACCGAGGCACCGCAATCCCGTGAATGGAGCCGTAAGGATCTCGCTCGATTCGTTCACAACGCCGCGGCACACGACGAAGGATCCGGTGTCCGTCACCTCGTTAGGGTCATGGACGTTGGCACGGAGGACACGCTTGACGACCGCGAGCGGCCGGATCCCGTACCAACCGATCGCAAGACCGAGAGCGATGAAGCCGCCCCCGACGACCGTGTACAGCATCAATGGGAGAGGTGGAAGATGTTGAACTCATTGGAGCAGCGATCGGCCGTCGTCGCATCCGACCGGGATGATTCCTCGTCTGTCCCCACGAGAGAACTCACCGGTTCGAGTGTCGCTACGAACAGTTGAGAGGGCTGGAGGACGGCGACGCTCGTCATCGGGACGGACAGTATCGGTTGCTCATGGAGGGGCCGCGGGGCTTCTCGGAGGGCTGTGAGGAGGGCCATATCCTATGTAACCACGAGAAACATATAAAAAACGGCGGTACGATCCGATTTGATCGGTTCTGTTGAACTCTCAAGGTGGGATCCCCGCGACTTTAGGCGCGAGAAGGGGGTCAATCGTGGAGTTAGTCAGTACCACCCTGTCCTTGACATCCTCCCCGCGCTAAAGCGCGAGGATTCCTCCGTTGGGGGTTCGGCTACCGACCCACGGAGGCAACTTGCGGGTTTGTGCGCACTTCTTTGGGACTTTCGTGAGGGTGTGGTTTCCCCGACCAGTCGTGGTCGTCCCACTCGAATCGCACGGGCCGTGCCATCGGCCTGATTTCGCAATCGCTGTTTTCTCGAAGGAACGTCTCTGACGCCGTGAGGTCGGCATGTCCCTCGAATCCGCACGGACACGTCAGCGTATCCTCGTGGCGAACCGTCTCCTCATGGTCGCCACACTCGGGACACGTCTGACTCGTCCACGCTTCCGATTCGGCTTCGAGTCTGATGCCGTACTCCTCACAGACACACGCGAGATGGTGGATGAACGTCTTGAACGCCCAGAAATTGTGCGTCTTCTCGTTCACCCTGACCGACCAGTGCGATTCCAGCACGTCGGTCAAGTCGCCCACGTACACCGTCGCCACACCCTCGTCGTACAGCCGTTCAACGAGGTCGCGTACCAGCGCGTTCTGTTCGTGGTCACGGCGCTTCGTCCGCTGTCGGTACAGCCGTCGAATCCGCTTGGAACTGTAGCGTCCCTCTCGGAGTTTCGACTGTAGACGGGCGATTTCGTCAGTCGTCTCGCGGAACCGTCCGAACAATTCCCGACCGTCGTAGAGGTATTGGGAACCAGTGGTCGTGGAACAGGCGACGAGATTGTTTGCGCCAACGTCGAGGGCGGCTTCTTCGGAAGCCAGTGGTGAATCCAGTCGAGAATCAGGTACGGTGACTGGTTGGAAAGCCCTGAACGTGTCGCTAACCTCGTCGTACTCAAGTTCCAGACGACCCTGTTTGCCGTCCCACTTCGGGTTGCCTCGGACTTCGAGGCGGAGTCGTTCGTGGTAGCCGAGTCCGTATTCGTCCTTCAGTTCTTGCCCGACAGGGATTTCGAGACGGCTACGTTTCCCCCACTGAATCGTGTACTGGTTGTTTCGGATGTAGGTACGGAGTTCGCGTCCGTCCTCCTCGTTGCCCCAGTACGACGGCGGGTTGGTGTACTCGCCTTTCTCCTTGAGGGCGAAGAACGACCGCCACGCTTCGCTGTTCTTTCGCGTGACCTGTTGAACAGTCGCGCTTCCGACGACACCGTTGTAGCGCCCTCGGTACTCGGAGGTGTCCCATACGTCGCCGTCACCGAAGTAGTTCTGACGACGTTCGTAGGTCAGTTCGTTCCACAGAGAGGCGGAGGCGTCGAGTAGCCGTAGAAGGCACTCTTTGTCGTTCTCGGTCTGTGGAACCACCTCGAAGGTGTTGACGCGCTTCATTCGTCGCCCCCTTCCTGTTCAGCGATGTACTGTTCGACAGCGCCCTCCGAGGCGCTTCCCGCTGTTCCGACGTAGTACGAACGAGTCCACTTCACGCGGTCATCGTACCGCTGATTGTACTTCCGCGCGGAGATGCCCTTGACCCAGTTGACGATGAGGGACGGGGCGTTCTTGGGCGGACTCCCGATGAACAGATGCACGTGGTCGGGCATGACCTCGGACTCGGCCAGTTCGAGGTCTTTGTCTTCACAGATTTCCGCGAAGATGGATTCGAGACGTTCCTTCGTCTTCCCCGTCAGGTGCGAACGCCGGTATTTCGGCACGAACACTATGTGGTAGTAGAGTTCGTATTTCGCGTGACGGGTACTCTTCACCATCTATGCATACTGTTACGGTCGAACGGCTTAAAGATTGTATTGGAACCCTGTCTATGCCATCGACGGCGGTTGAATACTATTGGTCGGCTTCATCCCCGCCCTGAAGG
>NZ_JBHSXI010000025.1:0-7027 GCF_042662525.1 Halorubrum trueperi | reverse complement strand
CCCGAACGCGAAGACGAACGTTGCGCTGGTGACCGAGGCAAACGGCCATAGGGAGTCGGGAGCGTGATCGAGCCGGCGGAACAGGAACTCGACGATGCCGAGATGGGCAACTCCGCCGATTGCCGCGACGAGGAGCGTTCGGAGTGATGGTGAACCCATCGCGATCGCCTCACTCGGACTCCTCGACGACAGCAGTATACACTGCCCCACTTACGACCCCAACCGGGAACGCCACCCACCACGTAATCATGAATCCGATAGCGACGACGCCGAACGAGATCGTTGCCGCGCTCACGGGATCGGCACCGGATAGCCCGAGCGCGGCGGCTGTCGTCAGGATGAGCGTGACGGCGATCAGGCTGCCAACGTACGTCCCGAGCGTCCCAAGTAGACCGGCGACGGGTCCGAAAAACGGGATGTCCGATGGGAGGAGTCGCCAAACGACAACACCGACTACGAGCGCGGTCGGAATCACGACCGGGGCCGCGAGCCCGGCGAACGCGAACCACACAAGACCGTCGTTTGACGATAACAACCCGACAGTCTCGCCACCGATCGCGGTGGCAGCGAACAGGACCGATGCAGCGAGTGCAGCACTCGCGGCCGCATAGCCTGCACCGACGTCCGGTCGATCTGCGCCGGGAAGTCGTCCAGGTCCGTATCGAGTACACGCACGATGGAGGGGATCTGTGGGGAGGGACCTCATACGTGTTAGTTCTACGGGCGAGTGCATAGAATTTGCCCCGATCGAATTTTGTGAGTCGACTACCCCCCCTACTTCGATTTGTCTACCGACTTCGTTCGTAGCGTGTGGGGTTTGTCGATGAACTCAGTCTCGAACCCGTCCGGATGGGCGTTGAATTCGGGTTGTCTGTGAGACGTCCAAATCGGGGGCGACCGTGAACGGTCACCCTTCGCACGACAACCACATCATCGAGACGCCCGTGAGAGAAGTCCCCGTGAGACTCCACCAGAAGGGCTAACTATACGGTTTGCGTATTTCTATCCATGGCCCTCCACGCCGTCGAAAACGTCGAGGAAGCGTTCAGCGTCACCCGAGAGTTTCTGACTCCCATCGACGTGCGCCGCTGGCTGAAGCTCGCGCTTGTCGTGTTCTTCGTCGGGAGCGGCGTGAGCTTCCCGACGGCACAGTTCAACACGTCGACGCCGGCGGGAGACGTCTCGAACGGTGATCTCCCGTTTAGCCTCCCGATCGACGTGGTGACGCTTGCCGTCGTACTCGTCGCCACCGGACTCCTGCTCGGCGGGCTGTTCGCGTTGATCGGAGCGGTCATGGAATTTGTGCTGATCGAATCGCTCCGCACTGGCGAGGTGTCGCTCCGACGACACTGGCGGCGGCGCTGGCGACAGGGCCTCCGCCTGTTCGGGTTCCGGATCGCGATCGGGCTCCCGATGATCGCGTTGTTCGCCGGCTGGCTCGCACTGCTCATCGTTCCGATCCTGACCGGACGCGATCCTACGATCCCTGCCACGGCGTTCCTCGTCGGGATCCCGGTGGTGTTTCTCATCGGCGTCCTGTATGCGTTGGTGTCGGGGCTCACGACCGTGTTCGTCGTGCCGCTCATGATTGAGGCAGACTCGGGCGTACTCGCGGCGTGGCGTCGCCTCTGGGGATCGATCAAGACCGCGTGGAAACAGTATCTGGCGTACGTCGTAATCGCGTTCTTGTTGACGGTTGCGGCCGGGATCATCGCCTCGATCGTGGTCGGACTCATCGCAATCGTGTTTCTCATCCCCGTTCTCATCGTCGCCGCGATCACGCACGTGACCGTCTCGTTGTCGTCGACGGTCGGAATCGTCGTCCTCGTCGCACTTGTGCTCCTGTTCGGACTGTTGATGCTCGTCATCGGGACGCTCGCACAGGTCCCCGTCGTAACGTATCTCCGATACTACGCGCTGCTCGTGCTCGGCGACATCGAGGAGTCGTTCGACGTCCTATCTGACCGTCACCCGTCGGGAGGAGAGCCAGGACCAATGACTCGTTGAGAGAAAAGCTATGAGCGACAACTCACCGGCGTGGGGTTCTGCCGCTCGTGGCGCAGTCGCGCTATCCGTACTCGGGATGGTCGGCGTCGTCGCGCTTACGATCTACTCCGTGCCGACGCTTCAGGCGATACCCGAACTGGCGGTCCTGTCGTATCCGACGCTCGTGCTGGTTGCGGCCGCGAACTCGACTATCCTTCTCGTCATCTTCGTGGCTCTCGGCACGGTGACCGCTCCCCGGACGGGATTACACTCACACGTCTTCGCGTGGGCGTCCGGTGGCAGTCCGGATTGGGACGCGTTTCGACGATCACTGCCGCTCGCGGTCGGGCTGGGTGCGGTGGTGTTCATTCTCGTCACCGTCCTCGATGTGGCGTTCGCCCCGTTTACGGGACTCAAGTTAGTCGAACCTACTGGGGATGCGGCGGCGTTTGAAGACTTGATCGCGTCGATTCCGATGCGACTCCTCTACGGCGGAATCACGGAAGAGATCCTGCTCCGATGGGGCGTCATGGCCCCGATCGCATTCGTCTGCTGGGGGCTTCGAAACCGACTCCGAGAGCGCACGAAGACGCCGCCCGCGGCGGTGATGTGGATCGCAATCGTTGCTAGCGCGGTCGCGTTCGGCGTCGGCCACCTGCCCGCGCTCGCGTCGACGTTCGAGCTCACGACCGCGCTGATCATCCGAACCATCCTGCTGAACGCGACCGTCGGCGTGGCGCTCGGCTGGCTGTTTTGGCGGCGATCGCTGGAGACGGCGATGGTCGCACACGCCGCGTTTCACGTCGTTCTCGTCACCGTTTCCGCGGTCGGGACGCTGATCTTCTAAGCCGACTGGAAGGCGGGCGTAGTAGCTCACGCGGACCGTCGTCGGGCGCGAACGTACGCGTAGACGACACCGACTGCGGTCCCGGCGAGAAACAGACCGGAGCCCATCGTGAACTCGACGTCACCGTTGTGTTTCGTGAGACCGTTGATATCGATCGTCGTCATCCGCGGTCACCGTCTTCGAGTGCGCCGTCTTGGACTTCGTCAGGGCGCACACTAGCGTGCATCCGTACAGTGCTTCTCATGAGAGTGTCCGACTCTGCGTGTAGGGCTAACCGTATACACTATCTGATACATTCGCTCGTCTAGTCACTGCATCACTTTTGTTACAAATCTGAGCGGTTCTGTTAAAATTCTCAGAACCAGGTAGAAAATACCTGCGAGAGGCGGAGTGTCTAGGTTCTATTGAAACCCTATTCTTCAGATACAGTCTCGTCTGAAACAGCTGGTCGCTGAAGAGCGCGGACTGAACACCAGAAATGTTATTCACCCAATGAGACAAGTTACGGTATGAAAGATAAAATCTCATTTGATGGTCTAACACTTGCAGGCGTTGCGAACGATGAAGACGGAGAAGTGGGTGCAGATACCGTTTTCCACTTTGAACAGACCGGTGAACGAATCTATGCCAACTACTCTGGTGGCGAGGTCGTAGATGGTCACTTGGTTGGTACGTTTGATGGTGAGCAGTGGGACATCAGATACACCCAAATAAACACAGATAACGAAACCGCGACTGGACACTCTGTTGGTGATGTCGAGCTTCTTGACGATGGGCGTGTGAGAGTTGAAGATGAGTGGGAGTGGGAATCAAAACCCGGTACTGGAGAATCAATTCATGAAGAAGTTGATGAGTAGATTGTCTTCAAAGATCACATCGTGAATGGTCACTACTTGACCTGTGTTGACCGCAACCGGAGCAACACGTATCACCTACTAAGTATTTCAATAGAAGCTGATTGTTTTGCCTCTACGGTCGATTCTTCCGGGGGTGTGCGGCTGCATCAACCGTAAGATCGCGCTTGCGTATTGACTGTAGAAAGTTCTACCAGTTCGAATGGGTATTCCGATAGCCATGCGAGATACACAGCGCGAATACCACGAGTCATAGTGTTGATTAACACAGAGTGTTGAATGCTAAGGACTGTTCACTCGTCCACGCGAACGAGACGCTTTCGCTGAGAGCAGACAACGGTTAGCAACCGACAACTCGCTGACCCACCGTCCAAGTTGGGTTTGGGTTTCTGGCCACCCTCGCCGGGAACTTCACACCTATCCTTCGCAACTGAGAACATTCCTATGAACACCCCCTAGATCGGGTCCGTGTGGGTCCCGTGGTGAGTATCTGATGACACGACACAATAGCCAATCCGACAGGAATCGATTCGCAACCATCGCAGTCGGTGCAGCTAAAACCGAGACACATCCTTACAGAGATGGGACGAACGACGTTGTCCCACCGATTCATCTTTCGACTACGTTCGAGTGGGCCAGTGGGGAGGACGCCAATGAACACGACTATTCGCGCGAGAGCAATCCAACGCGGGCAGTCCTTGAAGAGCAGTTAGCCCGCCTCGAAGGAGGCGAGCATGGTTTGGCGTTCGCTTCCGGAATGGCCGCCACATCGGCGACGATGCTGTCACTGATCCCCCCGGGAGGGCACGTCGTCTCCTCGGACACCATCTATAGCGGAACCGAAAAGCTGCTCACCAAGCACATGGCCGGACACCTCGGCGTTGATATCGACTTTGTTGACGCCCGTGACCCCGACAACGTCGCCGGTGCAGTCAACGTGGACACTGACTTAATTTGGGCAGAAACGCCGTCGAATCCCCTGATTAGGTTGTGCGACATCCAAACGATAGCCGATATCGCCGATGGCCGTAATGCTCTGTTCGTCGTGGACAGTACCTTTGCAAGTCCGTACTACCAAGCCCCACTCGAACTGGGTGCTGACGTTGTCGTTCACAGCACCACCAAGTATCTCAACGGACACTCCGACTCTATCGGCGGTGCCGTTATCACTGATGATGGTGGGGTTTTTGAGCAATTAGCGTTCGCGCAGCGAGTTGGGCTTGGAAATATGCTTTCACCATTCGACTGCTACCTCGTTGCGCGAGGCATCAAGACACTGCCCGCGCGGATGGAACATCACGAGAAGAACGCGATGGCAGTTTCCCGGTTCCTCGAAAGCCATGATCGGGTCGCTCGCGTCCACTATCCGGGTCTTGAGAGCCACCCACAACACGACCTTGCGAGTGAGCAAATGTCAGGATACAGTGGGATGCTGTCCTTCGAGTTTGATGGCACGCTCATCGAACTTGAGGCATTCATTAAGGGACTTGAGGTATTTACGCCGGGGGCAAGTCTCGGTGGGGTTGAGAGCCTTGTTGAGGTACCCTCACTAATGCTCCCTGACGAGTTCAGTCGTAGTGAGGGTTCAGCGGAGATTCCTGAGAAGTTAGTCCGGGTATCCGTTGGCCTCGAAGACGCTGATGACCTCTGCGAGGACCTCCAGAAGGCACTATCGTAGGCGCACGTTCCCCTTTTATCCGACCGCTCCGATCCACAAGCAGGAATACCAACTGTGCCTAGAGGAAAGAGTGCTAATTATTCGACCGGTTCGATTACGTCTCCGGGGCGAATTATCCCATCTTCGAGAATATCCGCTCGAAGTCCACCTCGGTGAGTGAGTGCCCCTAATATGCCGTCCTGAGTGATGCGCTGAAGATGATTACACGGTTCACACAGTCGATTCCCTCGACAAATGGCGTCACCGATTCGGAATCGTTTCCCAACGAGATGATTGAGTGCGACATCACGGGTTTCGATGTTTCGTCGGTGTTCTCCCGGTGCGAGTTCAATTCCCGCTTCACGTTCGATGGCTGTGACAGCCTCCTGCTCGATCAACGTGAGGTCGTACCCATCGTGGCGTTCTTCATCTGGCTCCCACTCGACAAAGGTTCCCGTCTCAATCTCGCTAAAGTAGCGATCACCTCGAAGTCCTTTTTCGGCAAATGCTTCAACGTCGGTCTGTTCTTCCATCTCCGCTTCGACTTCAGATGCGATAAAAATTCGTTCGACAGTGCCACTCCCGGTCATGTTTGCTATGCGCATTTATCACAGTATAAATACTCGGGTGTAGGTGTCGTTGAGAAGGTAACTCAGCGGTATGTCCGCATGTGTAGTGAGCGGGTGTTTCACCGGTTTTGACATGAAATGAGCGGTGCCGTCGTGCTGAACTCACCCTCTGTATCGGTCACGCCCTTGTTGACAGATGCTCGGTAGATGACAGAGCAGTGTGATACAATATTGGTCTGTACTGACCGATTTGCAGAGTAGATATACTGCCTACTCTCTGGCTGTTCCCAAACGGCTATCTTCCAGAGAGCTGCGAATCGCTCGTATCTCGTCACGAATTTGTTGCCACTGCGTCAGATCTCCAGGGATACCGGATTCCCGTCGATCGTTCCCACCGAGACCATCATTGTTCGATGCGGTCCGATCGACGAGCGCCCGGATTGCACGAGGGTCTTCGATCGCCCGGAACGAGAGGTCGTCCCCACCAGCGATTTCGAACGTAACTGAGCCGTATCCGAAGATCGACCCCGTGATATCCTGTCCAAAGGAACTGTTCTGGACGGTTTCAAGGTTTGCCTGTGTAACAGACCGGGTCAACACGCCGCGTTTCACGTAAAGTGCTTCGTCCGTTATCACGTACTGCACGCCTTGGAGAGCAAAATACTTCCAGAGCGGGATCGCCACTCCGAGTGGAACGACTGCGAGGAAAAACGGGTTCTCTGTAGTAACGCTGACCACGATCCCGGAGACGAGGAGGAGAACGCCGATCACAACTGCTGGAAGGATGGTAGTGACCCGCGGGCGGCCAGCCCATTCGACCGATTCGTTCGTGTCGACCGGGATAGCCGGGTCGATCGACTCCGTCATAGCTGGCTACCGTTCATCATCCGATTCTTGATCGGCAGGAGAGCTCTCGGTTCTCTGGTTACTACTCACGAACTCAGTCTGATCGGTGTTGCCCTCACCAGTCGATTGTTCCTCCGCCGCATTACCGGTGTCGGACGTCAAGGCCGATGTGTTTCCTGTCGTCTCCTGTTGTGCTTCAAGAGCATTCGTCTTTAGCTAAGCCTCACACCTCGGTTGCGTAGCGGTAGCGAGCGTCTCCTGTAAGATC
>NZ_JBHSXI010000024.1:0-5460 GCF_042662525.1 Halorubrum trueperi | reverse complement strand
CCTCGGCTACTCACCACCGCCGCTGCTCGACCGGCTAATCGAAGACGCTCAAAAGATCCACAAGCAGCGTACGATCTTACAAGAGACGCTCGCTACCGCTACACAACCGAGGTGTGAGTCTTAACGGAAGACGGATGGATCCACCGGGTGTGACCGCATAGACGAGGAATCTGAGGGCCGCCGGACCGGCGGCCCTCAGTGGTTGGCCGAGGCCCTCCGTGAGCGTCAGCTATCGTCAGACAGCGACCGCACCGCAGACACGTTCCAACCGCCTGCCGGTTGTGAGAACAGAAGATCTCCGGACGGCGTAACCATTTTGTCGCTAGCCGTGGTTTGCCCGGGTAGCAGCGTTTCCATCGAGTCAACACAGCAGAAAAATCTACTATGGTATGTGAAGATATCTATGACTCCTCCATAGCTCAACGAGAACCTCTATCTTGCCAAAGTGAGACGTCCCTTGCACAGCTCAGTAGTGAGTGCACATGTTCGTTCCTCCTTCGGTGTGAGGTCCTAATTTCCCGTCGTGATCGGTTCCGCTACACTACAGAAGAGCGAACGTTTATATCATAATGGCACAAACGCCCACCCATGTCAACTGTTCTCTTGGAGGTGGAGAATCTTTCAAAAGATTTCGGGGCCACTCGGGCGATTGATGAGTTGTCAATTTCCCTTCCCCGGGGCGAAGTAACGTCGATAATTGGGCCAAACGGAGCTGGAAAGACGACGCTTTTTAATCTATTGACGGGAGAAATTGCGCCGACCAGCGGCGAGATTCGATTCGATGGCGATCGAATCGACGATAGATCGCCATCCGAGCTTGCCCGGTTAGGAATATCTAGGTCGTACCAGATTAACAATTTCTTTCCAGACCTCACAGTCCTTGAAAATATCCTTATTGCTACACAGTCAGAGGACGCTGGCTTTGGTCCCGCGGACTTTCTTGGCTCTAGAGCGGCGTCGCCAGCGGCACGCGAACGGGCGGCGGATGTTATCGATACGGTTGGCCTAACAGACGTAACCGATCAGGAAGCCTCACTACTCTCTCACGGCCAACAACGCCACTTAGAGGTGGCACTTGCACTCGCCCTCAACCCAGAACTGCTCCTCCTCGACGAGCCTACTGCTGGGATGAGTCCTGATACGACAGCAGCCATGAAAGACCTGCTGGGGAGGCTGTCGACAGAGTATACGATTGTTGTTGTCGAGCACGACATGGAGATGGTCATGGAGATCTCGGATCGCGTTATCGTGATCAATCGGGGGTCGCTCGTGGCTAGTGGGAGTCCCACGGAAGTCAAGGACAACGAGGCAGTTCAGCGGATCTATCTGGGAGGGACTACAGCATGAGTGAAACTTTGATAACTTCCGAGTCCGACCGTGCGACCAATGCCGTCCTTCAGATGGATGGGATCGACACATACTACCAGAACGGCCAAGTGCTATTCGATGTCTCCCTGAGTGTTCGTCCCGGTGAAATCGTCGCACTGGTCGGACGGAACGGTGCTGGTAAGACGACCACTCTCCGGAGCATCATGGGTCTGACACCACCACGGTCGGGTCAAGTTCTTCATCGCGGTGAGGATATCACCGGACAGGGGCCAGATACCATTCGGCGTAATGGTATCTCCTGGGTCCCCGAAGAGAGACGAATTTTTCCGGATTTGACCGTCGAGGAGAATTTGAGGATTGCACAGAGTTCCGGCGACGACACCGACACATCGTTCGTCTACGACCGTTTCCCGCGGCTTGACGAACGTAGGGGCCAGCTCGCAGGCACAATGAGTGGCGGCGAACAGCAGATGTTGGCGATCGCTCGCGGTCTCCTTGGACCTAGTCTTGACGTCTTGCTGCTTGACGAACCGAGCGAGGGTCTGGCTCCGTCGATCGTCAAGGATGTCGCAGAAACGATTCGCACGCTCAAAGATGATGGGGTGACAATGATTCTCGTCGAACAAAACGCCGAGATGGCCCTCGAGTTAGCGGACTACGCGTACGTTATCCAGACCGGTGAGATAGTCTACCAAAGCGATGCTGACCAATTCCGCTCCAACCAGTCCCTGATGCAGCAGTACCTTGGTGTCTAGTTAAGCCCACGAAACGTATAACGCGGTGGTCTCTCGTCAGTGTGGAACTATAACATAGAGTTCACTCACGGTCGAACAGCCTGGCTCTGAACCATGAGTACAGTGAGTCAGCAGACCGAAGCACACCAGCGAGTCCTGCAGGGAAGAAAATAATCACCACAATGAAAATACCCGCGAGCAACAACCGCCACTGTGGGAACCAGTGAAGACTCTCTTGAATGTAGATGTAGAGGCCTGCGCCAAGCATTGGACCCCAGAGTGTTCCCATACCACCTAGAAGAGTCATAAAAATAATATCGCCACTGACTATCCAGTTGAGCAACGATCCTGGGTGGGCGATGCCCTGAAGTGAGACGAGGAGACCACCGGCTAGTCCGCTGATTCCACCGCTGATTGCGAATCCAATTAACTTGTACTTGCGCACGTCGTACCCCAAATGTGCGACGCGCTCTTCGTTTTGTTGAACCGCTCTGAGAATACTACCGAATCGAGAGTTGGCAATCCGGAAGAGCAACAGAGCGCCCACAGCAGCAAGTACGAGCGTAATTAAGTAGAACTGCAGCATTGACCCCTCAAGGTCTAAACCGGGTACTGTCATCCGCGGAATCCCGAATATTCCGTTGTCCCCGCCTGTGACGCTATCACGACCGAGTATCGTTGCGAAGACGTCCTGAAACACTAAGATGTACATGATCTGTGCGGACGCGAGCGTAATCATCGCGAAGTAAATGCCTTCAGTCCGTGAGCCGAGGAATCCGAGGAGGAGTGCCAAGACGATACCGGTGACAGTCGCCACGAGCAAGACGACCGGTGCGAGGGTCGTTATTTCCTTCAGGAAGTAGGCTGCCATATACCCACCCCCTCCGAACATGGCCGCGTGCCCGAACGAATGCATCCCAGAGAAGCCGAAGGCAAAATCAAAACCGATTGCAAACAGACCGAATATGAGCATCAACGACAAGGTTTGGAGCAGCGACGGCTGGACTATGGAGACGTAAACGCCGAGACCAGCCATGACGCCCAGTCCGCCGATCAGTAGCCGTCGTACGCGCTCCCCTACCACTGCAGAGGGGTGACCGATCGAGTCGAGAGCAGCCGATTCGTCTGTACCGTCTTCGTTGGTAGACGTGTTTGTTGTCATAGCTTGGTTTCAAGTAGGATTTTCTCTTCCCAACAGTCCTTCTGGTTTCAGGAGTAGCACTAGTACCATCAGTCCGAACACGAATACGTCGGTTAGTGACGGGGCAAAAAGGCCAGCGAACGAGGTTATCAGTCCGACTAGAACCGCCCCGATTACCGTTCCTCGGAGATCCCCGAGTCCGCCGATGATAACGATAGCGAACGCGATGATGATTATGTGGGCGTCCATCTCCGGGGTGATGGCTTGGCTTCCAGCCACAAAGACGCCTGCTATCCCGGCTAAACCGGCACCGAGCACGAAGACGCCAGTTCGGAGGCGGCCGACGTTAATCCCAAGCGCGGTAACCATCTCGGCATCGTGGGTACTCGCCCGGATCAGTAACCCGTAATCTGTTTGGGTGATAATAGCCCACAGAATACCGAGAACAGCGATACTCGCTACCAGAAGGAAAATTCTGTAGAGCGGGAACGTGATAGCCCCAGCTGTAACTGATTCTTGCAAGATTGATGGTATTTTGAGTGATTTCTGTTTGGTACCCCAAAGGATTTTGACGCCCTCTTGAATTGCGATGACTAGCCCGAAGGTAACCAATATCGAGTGAAACGGTGGCCTATCGTACAGCGGCCGAATTGTGGTAACCTCCATAACGGCTCCGATGAGACCGACAATCACTGGCGCGATAATTACGGCGAGCCAGAAACTCCCGAATTCGACGGAAACTGTATAGGCAACGTACGCGCCGAGCATAAATAGCGACCCGTGTGCGAAATTAACAACCTCCATCAAACCGAAGATTATCGAGAGACCGATCGCTATCAGTGCGAAGACGAATCCGATCTGCAGCCCGAGTAGCGTGGCGTAAATGATACTGCTTACCTCTACCATATCTCAGGAGAGGTCACAGCCCCATTCGGGTGATTCAACGCGCTCGAACGTATGAATCGGTTTCTCGACTAGCTGGCCATCCTGTTCGACCACTTCCCTGACGTACTGATTCTGGATTGGTTCGTGGGTCTCGGGTTGAAACGAGAGCGGCCCGCGCGGACTGTCGATCTCCATGTTGGGCGCGACGTCATTGAATTCTTCGACGCCGTAGCCGCCCGTGTCCTCCACAATACGTTGGAGAATCTTACCGCCGTCGTAGGCAGCGACCGACATGACGTTTGGACCGCTGTCGTACTGCTCCGTGTAATTCGACTTGAATTGCTGGTTGGCCTCGTTTTCGAGCGCTGGCGAGTAGTGAAGCGCGGTTCGCAGTCCGATGGACGCGTCTCCAATCGGGCCAAGTAAATTGGGTGCGGTGATCCATCCCTCGCCCAAGAGCGGCTTCTCGATTCCAAAGTCACGGTAGTTTTTGACGTAGTTGATGGCGTCCCCTCCCGCAAAAAAGGAGTAGACGATCTCTGCATCGCTGCTCTGAACCCCCTGGAGAGAGGAAGCGAAGTCGGTCGTTCCAAGGGGGACAGGGGTGTACCCGGTTATCGTTCCACCAGCCTCCTCGAATGCTTCCGGGAAGTACTGCGACGCCCCGCGCGCACCTGCGTAGTCAGCGTGGACGATGTGGGCAGTCTCGGCGACGTTTTCGTAGACCCACTTGCCCATCGGGTAGCTGGTCTGCCAGAGATTCATCGATGGGTTGAATTGGTTTCGAAGGCACCCTTCTTTGACGATGAGGGGGTCGCCCGAGTGGAGGTTCAACCAGACGACGTCCTCGTCGCGTACCTCCGGTATCATTGCGTTCATCACCGCACTTGAGATCGGCCCCGCCAAAATGTCGACATTCTCTTCAGTGATGAGTTCTCGTGCAACTGAGACACCTTTGCTCGGGTCCTGCTCGGTATCTCGTGACACGTATTCGACATCGTAGTTACCAATTTGGCCGCCGAGTTCGTGTTCGACCTTGAGTTCGAATCCATTTCGCAGATATTGGCTGAGCTGGGCATAAGATCCCACCTCTGGAAGCGCATAGCCTACCGTGATAGTGTCGTCACTGCCACCAGAAGAACCGCTCAGACAGCCAGCGAGTGAAAGCACGCCAGCACTGCCGGCGGTCGTGAGGTACCCCCGACGTGTCCAGCCACCGGTCACGTCATCCGCCCGGGTTTCGGTTTCGCTGCTATCTGTGGGATTGTGTCGCTCGTTATGAGTTGGCATAGGGAAAAGGAGAACTATGACATTATTAATCTATCGATTAGGTCGGCAAGGCCAGCCTGACAGCGGTCAGAGAGGGTGTCA
>NZ_JBHSXI010000023.1:201706-363809 GCF_042662525.1 Halorubrum trueperi | reverse complement strand
TCTCGAAAAGTAGCCTCGATAAGCCGCCGCTGTCACGTGGTCCTTCGCTTAGCTAAAGACGGATGATCAAGGCTAGTATATCGAACAGTTCACGCCCCCGCCAACTAGGTGATGATTCAACGTCATACCCTAGCAACCGCTGACAGCAGCTAGGTGACCTCACTCATCGTTCTCGTATCGACAATCACGTCGTCAACTGCTGGTGCGGGCAGTCCCTGGACGTGCCTCGTTTACAGCGTTGAACCGACTACGCTTTGTACCAAAATCGATCTCGGGCAGTGACCGCTCGCACCGACACGAGTCGACATCCGTAGCGTGTTGTGGAACTGATGATGTCGTTTGTGAGGACAATCGATTCCGCGAGGTACGTGTCACCACCAGTATTGTTTCACCCGAGTTCGGTGGTGTGTCGTACAGCGCGGAAAATTATGCCAGTCCAACTCAGCTGCCGGTCGATGCCGGTGCTGAGCAGATCAGTTGTTAGCCGATCCTGTCGAGGGCGTCTCGGCGGTCCTCGATCGGGACCTGGTCATATTTCATCGAAGTCTTCGGTGACTTGTGTCGCAGCTGTGTTTGGGTAGCGGCGAGGTCCTCTTCTCGCGTCATGTACGTTCCTGTCGAATGCCGGATAGTATACCAACTCATTCGCCGGTTCGCGTAGTCAATCCCGGCGATATCACACAACTCATGCAGGACCCGGCGGAGCGACGCTGACGCGTACGGGTTCCCCTCGCGCGTGAGCCACAACGCATCTCGGCCCTTGTACTGGTCGTACGTTGCGCGTTGAGCAAGCCACCGTTCCAACGCGTTCACAGAGCGGCTACCGAGACTCACACGCCAGTTCTCTTCGTTCTTCGAACTGTCCTCGATCGGGATCCGCAACAACCCGTTATCGAGGTCGACCCACCCAGTGACCGCGCGTTCGACTTCGATCGGGCGTAACGCGGCGTCGAGGCTGACGTTAACGAGACTCGGGATCTTCCAGTTGTTCGCTCGCTCCCAGTCATCCGTGGTGATCTCGTCGACCGGCTTTTCGAATCGCTGTGCGAGGTACGCCGCGATGTCACTGCGTTCACGCGGTGAGACGTTGTTGTACGACGGGATGCTCCCGTATTCGAGCGCGGCTTCTCTGACGCGTTTCCGTTCGGTGAGCGTCAGGTAATCGCGTGGAGTCGTCGTCCCGGTGTTCCCAGTGAACGAAATCTCAGGATCCCACTCGTCGCCGCCGCGTTGGTGGGCTCGCCACTTGAACAGCATCCGCACCGCTTTCTGACACAGGCTCCGGTGTGTGTCGCTGCAGTCGGCGTACGCGAGTTCCTGCATCCACGCGTCAGCGTGGTCGTGCGTCACTGCGGTCGTGTACCGGTTTTCGGCGTCCCACACGTACCGGTAGAACTGATCCATCCGGTAAATCCGGTTTTTCACGGTGCTTTCGGCGTACCCGTTGGCTTTCGCCGGGTCGATACCGAACGTGAGCAACCACTTGATCGCGTCTTCGCGTTCGGTCCGGTAATCGGTGAGTTGGCGTTTGCTGAGCCGGTCAACAGTGGGTTCTGTCACAACGGCGAACTCGCTCAGGTCCATTGTGACGCCCCCGATCGGTGTCCTGCGAGTCGGATTGCAGGGCAAATAATTCTAATCGCGGTACTGCGTCGGGGTCCCCCGACGATCTGAATCGCATTGCCTTTGAGCCACATGGTGTGTTGGTCGTAGCACGGGCTCGAAATCGCAGGACGACGACGGCAAAAGGATGCTCCGGCTGGGATTCGAACCCAGGTCATTGCCGTGAGAGGGCAATATGATTGGCCGGACTACACCACCAGAGCGCACGTCCGTTTGACGCATCTATCGGTACGAAAGGTGATTGTAAAACAGTTCCGTTTCGACCGCGCCATGCATCGGTTTACCGTGGCCCTGCGCCCCGAATTCGCCGGTCTAGAGAGCGGCTCACACGTCGACTGCGAACGGCGATGTTTCAGCCGCGGCGGCGGCGATCGCGGCGAGGAGGTCGGCGACGGCATCGAGGTCGCCGGTGTCTATTACCTCCACCGGCGTGTGCATGTAGCGGTTGGGGATCGAGACGTTGAGCGACGGAACGCCGCCGCGAGCGGTGTAGAACGCATCGGCGTCGGTGCCCGTCCGCGTGCCGGCCGCCTGCAGCTGGACGTCGACGTCGCCGTCGGCCGCGGCGGCACGAGCGAGGTCAACGAGGACGGGGTGGTTTGCGCTGCCGCGAGTTACCACCGGTCCTGCCCCCAGTTCGACGGGCCCCTGGCGCTCGCCGTCGACGTCGGGGTTGTCGGTGGCGTGGGTGACGTCGACGGCGACGAACGCGTCCACGTCGTCGAGGTCGACGCCGACCATCCGAGCGCCCTGGAGCCCGACCTCCTCCTGGACGGTCGAGACGGCGTAGACGGTGGCGTCGACGTCGCCGTCGGCCGCGCGGCGGAGCCCCTCGGCGGCCGCCCACGTGCCGGCTCGGTTGTCGATCCCGCGGGCGGCGATCCGGTCGCCGACCAACTCCTCGAGGTCCGTCGAGAACGTGACCGGGTCGCCGATCTCGACGTGCTCGCGGGCCTCCTCGGCGTCGGCCGCGCCGATGTCGACGAACTGCCCCGCGATGTCCTCGTACTCGTCTTCGGTCGGATCCCGGAGATGGATCGCGGTCTGTCCGATCACGCCCTGGACGGGTTCGGCGGCGTGGACGGTGACGTGTTGTCCCTTCGAGACTGTGCGATCGGAGCCGCCGATCCGCGCGATCCGGAGGAACCCGTCATCGAGCACGTCGCGGACGATGAACCCGATCTCGTCGGCGTGGCCCGTGAGGGCGATCGTCGGCGCGTCCGAATCGCCCTCGTGGACGGCGATGGCGTTGCCGTAGGCGTCGGTGGAGACGTCGTCGGCGAACTCGCGGACGTACTCGGTCCAGACGCGCTGGCTCGCGGTTTCGAACCCGGAGGGGCTGGCGGTGGCCAGCAGGTCGTCGAGGAACGCTCGCTGTGGCTCGTTCATGGGGGTGGCTGTCGGGGGGTGACCAAGAAACCGCCGGTCCGTCACCGCGGACGGCGGTGATGTGAAGGAGAGGGGCAGGTGTGAAGGAGGGCGTGCTGGCGACGAGCGTCGACACAAGCGATTTGAGTCGGGCACTCCTCCGATCGGTATGGACATCCTCCGAAGTATCCGCGCGGTCTCCGAGGCGTCCGGGTCGGGCGTCGTCGACTGGGAGCGGGCGGCGACGGCCGCGAAGGCGAGTACCGATCCCGGCTCCGTCGCGCTCGCCCCCGCGGAGCGGGAGGGCTACGCGATCGATGTGCGGGACGCACGCGAACGCCTCAGGGACGAGGCGGGGATCGACTTCGACGTCCCGGACGCGATCGAAGTGCAGAACCGACACCACTGGATCGACGCCAGCGTCGACACCTTTCGGAACGTGATTGCGCCGATCGAAGCGGCCGCGGTCGAGGAGGTGAATCGCGACCGACGCGCCGGCCGCTCGTGGAATCCTGCCCGCGATCTCTCGCGGATCGTCAACACGGGTTCGATGGCATTCACCCTCGGCTTCCTCGCGCGCAACGTGCTCGGCCAGTACGACCCGCTCCTCCTGGCCAACGAGCCGGACGCCGACCACGGGCTCTACTTCGTCCACCCGAACGTCGTCGCCGTCGCGGCGGCGCTCGACGTGGATTACCCGCGATTCAGGCGCTGGATCGCGTTTCACGAAGTCACCCACGCCGCGGAGTTCGGCGCGGCACCGTGGCTCCCGGAATACCTGGAATCTCGCGTCGAGCGCGGCGTCGAGGGGCTGACCGCCGGGGGACTCGACCCGGCAGCGTTCGCGGAGCTTCAGACGGCGATGACGGCGGTCGAGGGCTACGCGGAGGTGCTGATGGACCGCGCGTTCGACGATGAATACGCCGATCTGCGGCGGAAGCTCGACGAGCGCCGCGGCGGCGGCGGGCCGGTCCAGCGGTTCGCGCGGCGGCTGCTCGGACTCGACCTGAAGCGGCGTCAGTACGAGCGCGGAGCCGCCTTCTTCCGGCACGTCACCGACGTTCGCGGGATCGAGGCCGCGGGCACCGTCTGGGATCGTCCGGCGAACCTCCCGACGGACGCCGAGATCGACGACCCCGAGGCCTGGCTGGTCCGGGTCGATCCGTGACCACCATTCCGTGAGACGCGACTGGAAGGGTGCCCGCCTCTGAGAGTGTGATCGATAGCGGGAGTGTGATCGATAGCGGGAGTGTGATCGATAGCGGGAGTGTGATCGATAGCGGGAGTGTGATCGATAGCGGGAGTGAGCCTTGCAGACCGCCGTCGGCGACGTGGTATGTAAACGAGCGAGCGCGAGAGTGATGACTGCTCACAAATGAACGGGAGGGTGCGCCGGCGACTGGGGCGTTGGAAGCGTTCACCGCGCCGTCAACGCTTTATAAGCGGCCGCCAGCAACACCACTCTCTCACGTACAAACGCCCACGCCACCGAACTGATCCACCGAAGCTACCGCGACCGAAACCGTCGTGAGTCGCCGGGTGAAAGTCGACCCATGACGAAGTGGCTCCACAGCGGTCGCCGGCGCGACCTGTGTGCCCTCCTGTACGACGCCGGCGAGCTGCGGGCGCAGTCGCTGAAGAATCGGCTCGAATCGCACTACGACGAGCGGATCGATCCCCGTTCCTTCTACGCGACGCTGACCTCCATGGTCGAGTCCGGATTCCTCGACCGACGAACCGAGGGGATCGCGGACGTGTACGCGCTTTCCGCCGCCGGCGAGCGGGCGCTCCTCGACCACTACGAGTGGCTCTCGGCTCGCGTGGACGACACGCGAGGGACTGGGGATCGAGGCGAACCGAACCTCAAGGATTAACAAGATCAGCGCCGTCAGTTATTATATGACCGTCGTCAGCGTCTCGATGCCGGAGGAGCTCTTGGAACGGATCGACGGATTTGCCGACGAACACGGCTACACCGGGCGCAGCGAGGTCGTCCGTGACGCCTCGCAGAATCTGCTCGGCGAGTTCGAGGACGCGAAGCTGGAGGACAGGGATCTGATGGCGGTGGTGACGGTGCTTTTCGACTACGAGACGACGAGCGTCGAAGAGCGGATGATGCGGCTGCGACACAAACACGAGGGGCTCGTCGCCTCCAACTTCCACAGCCACGTCGGGTCTCGGTACTGCATGGAACTGTTCGTGCTCGAAGGGAAACTCGAGGATATCTCGACGTTCGTCGGCAAAATCCGCGCGACGACCGACACGCTCACCGTCGATTACAGCGTGACGCCGGTCGACGAGTTCGGCGCTGACGCGCCGGCGGACGGAAGCGTGAACGGCGACGACGGCCACGGTCACGGTCACGTGGACGAGTGAACGAGATCGGAGGGGCCGGACGAGTCGCGCGCGTCAGTTAGGCCGGACGAGTTTCGCAGATCGGACGGGTCGAGCCGGCTTCTTTCGCACCGATCGTTCGCGTTCGCGTTCTCATTCTCACTCGCGTTGGCGGTGGCGGCCTCCGGCGGCTTCCAGGGATCTCCGATGGTCGCCGATGCCTCCTCGAACTCCCGTGCGACCTACGCGTTCGCCGGGCGCACCGTCTCTAGGGCCGCCGCGAAGTCGGCGTGGGTGATCCCGACCTCGTCGGCGTGGTCGTTCGCGGCCGCGCCGTGCTCGTCCGCGACGCGCTCGATGGCGACGAGCGCGGCCTCGCGGCAGAGCGACGCGATCTCCGCGCCGGAATACCCCTCCGTCTCGTCCGCGAGTCGGTCGAGGTCGACGCCGCGGGCAGCGTAGTCGCCGTCATCGCCGTCGTCGCTATCGCTCTCGACGACGAGCGGCTTCTCGCGGGTGTGGACGTCGAGGATCTTCCGGCGCGCGTCGCGATCCGGCTCCGGGACCTCGATGTGGGTCTCGAGCCGTCCCGGCCGGAGCAGGGCGGGGTCGAGCGCGTTCCGCCGGTTCGTCGCCGCGAGCACGACGAGGTTCGGATTGTCGCTCGCGCGGTCGAGCTCCGTGAGGAGCTGTGAAACGACCCGCTCGCCGACGCCGGAGCCGTCCCCGCCCGCCCCGTCGCGGTCGGCGGCGATCGCGTCTATCTCGTCGAAGAAGACGATCGCCGGTGCCGCCTGCCGGGCGCGATCGAACAGGTCGCGGACCGCCTTCTCGGACTCGCCGACGTACCGATCGAGGAGCTCGGGCCCGGCCACCTGGATGAAGTTCACGCCGCTCTCGCCGGCGATGGCCCGCGCGAGCAGCGTCTTCCCGGTGCCGGGCGGCCCGTGGAGGAGGACTCCCGTCGGCGGATCGGCGTCGGCGGCGTCGAACAGCGGACCGTAGGTCAGCGGCCACGTGACTGCGCGTTCCAGCTTCTCTTTCGCCTCCGGGAGCCCCCCCACGTCGGAGAAGTCGGTGGTCGGCTGCTCGGCGACGTACTCGCGCATCGCACTCGGTTCGATCGCCGCGTGGGCCGCCTCGAAGTCGGCCTTCTCGACGGTCACCGTATCGAGCGCCGTCGCGTCCGACTCGCGGGCGCGACGGAGCGCGGTCATCGCGGCCTCCTGCGTGAGCCCCTCGATGTCGGCACCGACGAACCCGTGGGTTCGGCTCGCGATGCGGTCGAGGTCCACGTCGGCGGCGAGCGGCATCCGGCGCGTGTGGACGTCGAGGATCTGCCGACGCCCGCTCACGCCGGGGACGCCGATCTCGATCTCGCGGTCGAACCGGCCGCCGCGGCGGAGGGCCGGGTCGAGGCTGTCGACGCGGTTGGTCGCGCCGATGACGATCACGTCGCCCCGGGCGTCGAGCCCGTCCATCAGCGAGAGCAACTGGCCGACGACGCGGTTCTCCACGTCGCCGCCGTCGTCGCGCTTGCCGGCGATCGAGTCGATCTCGTCGAAGAAGACGATCGCCGGGGCGTTCTCGGCGGCCTCTTCGAACACGTCACGGAGCCGCTCCTCGCTCTCGCCCTTGTACTTCGACATGATCTCCGGGCCGTCGACGGTGACGAACGTCGCGTCCACCTCGTTGGCGACGGCGCGCGCGATCAGCGTCTTCCCGGTGCCCGGCGGGCCGTGGAGCAGGACCCCCTTCGGCGGGTCGACCCCGAGCCGGGTGAACACCTCCGGCTCGGAGAGCGGGAGCTCGATCGTCTCGCGGACTAACTCCAGCTCCTCGTCGAGCCCGCCGATGTCCTCGTAGGTCGCGCCCGCGGTGTGTTCCGCCGGCGGCGCGGTTCCGCCCGCCGTCGATGGCGCATCCGCCGTCGATGGCGCATCCGTCGTCGATGGCGCGCCGGCCGTCGAGCGCGGGTCGGCTGTCGAGCGCGCGTCGTCTTTGGGAGACTCGGATCGGTCGTCGGCACGGGCGTCGGTCCGGCCGTCGTCCCCGCCGCCCCCGTACACCGCCGACACGTCGGTCCGACTCGTCACTCGCACCGTCCCCGCGGGAGCCGTCTCGGCGACGACGAATCGGAGGCCGCCGAGCCGCTCGACGTGGACGGCCTCGCCCTCAGTGACGGGGCGGTCGCGGAGGTCGCGAGCGAGCGCGCGCTCGACGACCTCGCGGCTCACGTCGACGTCGGCGAGCCGAGCGGGCGCGGAGAGGACGACCCGGTCGGCGTCCTCGACGTCGACGGCGGCGACGGTGACGGTGTCGCCGACTTTCACGCCGGCGTTCGCGCGGGTGTCGGCGTCGATGAGGACGGATCCGTCCGCGGCGTCGGCACCGCCGGGCCACACCTTCGCGACGGCGGCGCGCTCGCCGCGGATCTCGACGGTGTCGCCGCTGAGGAGGCCGAGTCGCTTGCGGGCGGGTTCGGGGAGCCGAGCGATGCCGCGGCCCGCGTCCCGCTTCTCGGCGGCACGCACGGTGAGCCGGAGGCCGGCGGTCTCGTTCATGGACACCGTACTCGCCGGCGACCCTTTATGTTTATCCGGATGGTCCGAGGCTGCGAGTGGGTTGCCGGCGTGGGTGTCGTCGCCGATCACGTCGCCGATTACGTCGCCGGTCGCATCTCAGCGCCGTCGCCGGTCGCATCTCAGCGTCGACCGCAACCGCCTTACCTCGTCCGGGCCCCATTCGGGTATGCAACCGACAGGGCACCTGCGCGGCGACGAGGTCCGCGTCGCCGGCGACGCCCGCCAGCGGTTCTACGACTCCCGCGGCTACGGTCGTTCGCTCGGCGGCGACGAGATCGCGCTCTCGCGCGTGGAGGCCGCCCACCTCCTGTTCCGCGGCGATCTCTCTGGGGTCGTCCTCGGCGGCGGATCGGACGATAGCGACGCGGTCGGATTCGAGCGCTTCTTCGTCGAGAGCGCGGCCGCGGCCGACCGGTTCGCTGTGCGCTACCTCGTCTACGCGGACCTCCGCGACCGCGGTTTCTACCTCTCGCCGGCCCGCGATCCGTGGCCCGGCGGGACCGCCGACGTCGCCGACGCGGTCGATTTCGTCGCCTACGAACGTGGCTCGACTCCCGACACGGGAGACGTGAAGTACCCGGTGCAGGTCGTCGGCGAGCGCGAGTCGCTCCCCGCGGCCGGGCTCGCGGGGCGCACCCTCGCCGTCGTCGACGAGGAGTCCGACATCACCTACTTCGCGGCGACCGACGGGGAGATCCGCGGCGAGACCGACTACGAGCCGCCGGCGTCGCTTTCGGGCGTTCTCCTCTCGGACCGCGTCGTCGTCTGGGACGCGCCCGAGGATCTCTACGAGCGCGGCTTCTACGGCCAGCCGCTCACCGGCCGCGCCGCGGCCGTCGAGGGCGCGATCCAGCTCTCGTTGGTCGAGGCGGCCGCACTCGCGGCTGACGGCGTCCTGTCACTGTCGGCGTCGGTGGAAGCGGTCGGCGGGGGTGCCGGTGGGGATGCGGGCGAGACCCGCCCGAGCGCGGACGGCCCCGCCGCCGCGGTTGTCGCCCGCGGCCGCGACGTCGAGGGCGAGCGCTTCGACCGCCGGCTCGCGGTTTATAACCGCCTCCGCGAGCGCGACGCGGTCCCGAAGACCGGGTTCAAGTTCGGCGCAGACTTCCGGACGTACCTCGACGTGGAGACGGTCGAGGACCTGCCGCACTCCGAGCACCTCGTGCGCGTTGTCGACGCCGACCACCGGTTCTCGCCGCGCGAGCTGTCGCTCGACGTGCGGCTCGCTGGGGGCGTCCGCAAGGAGATGGTGTTCGCGCTCACGACGATCGGCGGTGACGGCGGGAGCGAGTCCGCCGACGTCTCGTGGCTCTCTATCGGTCGGCTGACCCCCTGAGCGGGCCTTCCGATCCGGTGGGGCGTGAGATCGGCGATGGCTTATAAATCGTTGCTAGCGCGGTGACCACTCACAAAGCCCCAGCCGCGAGGGTTCGCGCGACTCGCTGTGCTCCTCACTCAGTCGCTGACGCTCCTTCGTTGCGCTGTCGCCGGACTACGTCCGGCTGCCCGTGGCGCTACGCGCCACGCTGTCGCCGGCGCTGCGCGCCGGCTTCAAAAGGGACCTTCGGTCCCTCACTGCTTACTTCGTCGGGCTTCGCCCTCGCGCCTGCCCCTTTGAGTCCCGCCCCGCACCTCACGCCTCCCCAGCCTCGCGGGCTCCTCGCGGCCTATCCGCCGCTCGGAGGCACAGCGAGGCGCGTAGCGCCGGCGACGCCCCCGCACCGCCACGTTCATTTATAAGCAGTCGTCGCCGTCGTTCGTTCCGACACCCGCGACGGCGTCGCTACGATGCGTCCGGGGACGCGTACGTCTCCAGGGCGGCGAGTCGTCCGTCGGCGACGTCGAAGACGTCCACGAACGCGAATAGTTCCTCGCCGTCCGCGTCGAGAAGGCGACCGCGAACGGCCACTCCCGGCCCCTCGGGGTACACCGCGTCGACTGCGTGAGTCGTGTCCGTCATGGGGCGCTCGTCGCGCATGAACGCCACGAAGCGGTCGCGCCCCTCGAAGGTGCGATCCGGGCGACGCTGAACGAACTCGGGATCGAGCAAGTCGGCGAGCCGGTCGTAGTCGCCCGCGTCGAGCGCCGCGTAGTACGCGCGAGCGATCGCGCTCGGCTCGCCGGTCGTGGGGGCGGTCACGCACCCACCTCGCCGGGGGCGGGTCGGAACGCGTCGATCACGCCGCCAGCGCCTCGAATTCCTCGGCCGAGGTGCGCGTCCCCTTCGAGATGATGGCGTCGCCCGCGCGCAGAGTCGTGTCGATGTCGTGACCGATCAGCCATCCCTCGTCCGGCCGACGGAGCGCGATGACGCTCGTCGAGATGTCGGTCGCGGGGATGCCCGCCTCGATCCGGGTGCCGTCGAGGTCGCTTCCGGCTTGGACGACCGTTCGGGTGATGATCTCGTCGGACTCCTGGACCGCCATCTCCACGACGGGGTGGACGCCGAGGTCGCGCACGACGCCCTCGGTGATCTCCAAGGCGGCGTCGGAGATCTCCTCTGTCGCGACGCCGAGGTGGATCAGCCCGCGGAGCGACACGGGGTCGTCGGCCTCTCTGGCGGCGCGCAGGGTCCACGCCTCGAACCTGGACTGGAGGGCGTCGACCTCGATCTCGAGGTTGTGCACCTCCTCGGCGAGCGCCTCGTTGTTGAACAGGACGGAGCCGTACGCCAGGTCGACGGCGAGCTCCGAGAGGTTCTTCATCAACACGATGGAGTCGACTGCACGCTCCAGGTCGTCTATCGCGGGCTCGACCGGCTCGTCCGGCTCGAACGGCTCGCTGGCCAGCTCGGGGTACGCCTCGGCGATCCCGGTCTCGGGGCCGCGCAGGAGCGTAACGTCACCGGAGTCGAGCCGCGTCGTCGGCCCGGGGTTGAGTATCCAGTCGTCCTCGCGCCGGATCGCGATGACGCGCACGCCCGTCTCGGACTCCAAGTCGACCTCCTTCAGGGTCCGCCCCGCGTACGGGGAGTCGCCGGCGACGGTGCCGCGGACCAGCGTTTCGACGCCCTCGGTGAGCGCGCCGCGCATCGCGTCGGGGAGACCGATCTCCTCGATGACGATCTTCGCGATGTCGCCGGCGGCGTCCGAGATCTTGTCCGCCGCACCGACGACGCCGAGCACCGGTGCGAGCGTCTCGGCCTCGTCCGGGCTCCGCGCCGCGAGCATGAGGCTCATCCGCGCGCGCATCTGGAGGACGTCCATCCGGTGTTCGAGCTCGACGACCTCGTGAGCGATCGTCGGACTCCCGTGGAGGACCGCGGAGTACGACAGATCGATCAACAGCTCGGCGGTGTCTTTCATCTCCACGAGCAGGTCCTTCACGCTCGCCGGCTCGTACCGGACCGAGATCGGCGACTCCCGCCCGTCGAATCGTCCCATGCGATACCCTCGCCGGCTCCGAGTAAAAGGCTTGTCACGATCCCCGCCGTTGGGCGTTGCGTCCGGCGGATCAGGCGTCGTCGCCGGCGTCGTCGCCGGCGTCGTCGCCAGCGACGGAGGCCGGAGCGTCGCCAGCGACGTAGGCTGTTCCGCCGTCGCCTTCGCAGCTGTGGACCCTCGTGGCGAGGTCGACGAGTGCGAGCCAGCGCAGCAGCCGGTCCGCGCGCTCGCGCCACGTCTCCTCCCAGTTCGGATCCCGAGCGCGATCGTGTCGGGGGACCGACTCGCGGGTCGCCGCGAAGAGGTCGTCGGGGGTTAGCGGATCCTCTACCGAGGCGTCCCGCAGGGCTGAAATTGCCTCTGGAACGTGCAGGACGCCCTCTCGGAGCCCCTCGCGGACGCGCTCCAGTGTCGGCTCCGCGTCGGTCCGGGCGAACCCCCGCGGCGTCTCTCGGACCAGTCCGAGCGCGCGGAGGAACGCGAGCCAGTCGTTCGCGGCGTGGCGGTCCCGGAGGTCGCGACGGTCGCGGAGCCGGGCGCAGCAGTCGTCGGTGCTCCCGGGAACGAGCGGGACGGCCCGCTGAACGGCTCCGAGCTCGTCGAGGCTCGCGGGCGGGTCGGGAACGGGTTTGAGTCGCACGGGGTTCCTCGTCGGTCGCTATCCGAGGTCAGCGGTAGTCGAACGACTCCGCGAGCAGCTCCTCGTCGGTCTCGCCGACCGTGTAGACGGGGCCGTCGACGACGTCGACGGTGACCTCCGCCGGCGCGAAGACGCGCTCGTCGACCTCGTAGAAGTCCCAGCCGGCGTCCTCGAATATCTCGGCGAACGGCGTGCCGTACTCCTCGCGGGCCGTCGAGACGATCTGGTCGAAGCGGTCGTCGTCGCGGGCGACCTGCAGGTGGACCTCGCCGCCGTAGGCCAAGGCGTCGTTCGTGCGGGCCATCGCGAGGTCCTCGTCGCGGGTGACGGGTGCCATCGGCGCGGATCCGGAGGCGTGGAGCACGTCGGTCGGCTCGTAGCCGAGTTCCAGAAGACGGAAGACGGCGAGCTCGGCGGCGCGCGCGGCGGTCGCGACCGATCCCGCGGTCGAGCCGGTGGCGTACGTCGGGAGGAAGACGCCCTCGGGGTCGACCTCTGCGAGGTCGGCGACATGTTCCGCCACCTCCTCCGTCGGGAGCGTCGTGGACTCGACGGCGAGGGTTGCGAACTCCGAGGAGTCGTAGTAGCCGACGCGCTCGAACTCCGTCTCCTGTCCGACGAGGGCGCGGGCGGGCCCGGAGCCGAGCCCCTCGAAGCCGTCCTCGAAGGCGAGCTCCCAGCCGGCCTTCTGCGAGCAGAGCAGCGCGACGGCGGGATGGTCGGTCGACAGATCGACGTACTGGCGCGGCGCGCCCGCGACCTCGCCCATGCGAGTGCGGAGGTTCGCGAGGCCGGCGGTCTGAATCTCGGCGAGCAACAGCCCGGCCTCGACTCCGCCGTTCGCGTCCACGCCGAAGTCGACGACGGTGGCACCGTTGTCTAGCTCGTAGCCGACGACGTCGAGTTCGCCGGCGAAATCGAGCGCCTCGTCGACGAGCTCGATCGCGGTCCGATTGATGCTTTCCATGCACCCCCTTCTCGCTCCCGCATTAAGGGGTTTGTCTGTCGTCGGCGCTGGCAGGACCCGGTCAGCTCGACGGTGTTCCGAGTTAGGCGTCGAGTTCGACGTCGACGCCCTCGATCGGGTCGATGCGGAACACGTACTCGTCGTACGCGCGATCCAGGTTAGCGGGCCCCTCCGCGACCGTGTGGTCCACACAGAGGAGCGCGGTCGCCTCCACGGCACCCTTCCCCGTGTCCTCCAGATACCGTTCGGTGACGGAGAACGCGGCGGGCTCGGAACACCCCCGGCGATAACACTCTGTCGGCGTGTCGTCCGGCGGCTCCATCTCGTCGGCACGCTCGCGGGCCTCGGAGATGTCCCGCTGAGCCTGTCGCCGTTCCTCCGTTCGCGCCTGCTTCTCGCGGCCCGATTTGGTGTCCGGCATACATGTCTCATCGCGACTCATCGGCATAATGCTACGGGCGATTCCGACGCACGAGTCCGCCGATCGAATCCGGAGGAGGGCCCTCCTCTCTCGGAAGCGACCTACCGGAAGCCGCCGTCAGTTCCGTTCGGGCCGTCCGGTCCCTGTGGCCCTCGCGGGCCCCGCGGCCCGCTCGACCGCGGATCGGGATCGATCTCCACCAACTCCGTCTCCGGACGGGGGTCAATCTCGTGCCCCTCCTCGTAGCGAA
This sequence comes from Halorubrum trueperi, assembly GCF_042662525.1. Classification (NCBI taxonomy): domain Archaea; kingdom Methanobacteriati; phylum Methanobacteriota; class Halobacteria; order Halobacteriales; family Haloferacaceae; genus Halorubrum; species Halorubrum trueperi. The sequence continues at coordinate 350,238 of NZ_JBHSXI010000023.1, read as the reverse complement.
CGAAGGAGAGGTAGAAGGGCTCGCCACAGCCCGGACCGTCGCGGTCGGCCGCATCGGGAGTAGCGTCATCGGCGGCGTTGGTGGTTTCGGCGGCGGCGTTAGTGGTGTCCTCGGCGACATCGACGTCGCTCCGCTCCGTCCCGCTCACGTCCGTCCCTCGGACTCCGTCGCGGGGATCCCAGACGACGCCGTCGCTCTCGCCGCAGACGAAGCGAACGCCGTCGGCGGCCTCCTCGAACGGCTCCGCGGGTGCGACGTACGTCCATCCGTCGAGGGGGTACGGCGTCACCGACTTGTCCGCGAGGTACCCGTCGCGGTCGAGTTCGACGAGGGTTCCGCAGTGCGGGCAGTAGTAGCTGACCGGGTAGCTCATGGGTCCCGTACGGGCGGCATTCGTATCAATCGTTGCCGTTGATCGTCTGTACGTTGCGGTCGGCGTCGGTGTGGTGAATTGCTCACACGCCGTAGATCACTTTTAAGTGATTGTTGCTGTCCTCGAAGTGGCACCGGACACTTCCAAAGCCCCAGTCGCTTACGTATAACTCGTTGACGGCGCGGTGAACACTTCCAAAGCCCCAGTCGCTTACGTATAACTCGTTGACGGCGCGGTGAACACTTCCAAAGCCCCAGCCGCGAGGACTCGGTGCGGTCGCTGCGGTCCTCGTTCGCTCACTCCGTTCGCTCTCTGTGGTCCTTGCGTCCCGCGCCTTCGTCCTCGCGGCAGCGAGGCGCGAAGCGCCTCTGGCAGCCGGCGCGTAGCGCCGGCGACTGCCTCTTTGAGTCCACCCAACCGCGCTGCACAGCACCTCACACCTCCCCAACCTCGCCGCTCGCTTCGCTCGCGGCGTCCCTCGCGGGCTCCTCGCGCCCTCCGGGCGCTCGGAGGCGCGCCACCGCGTTATTTTATTTATAAGCGATTATCGCTACCGCTTGTATCCATTTAAATACCAGATAGTGCGCTCATTACGTTCGAGAAATGCACCGGCCGAGACTCCCGCGAGCAAAGCGAGCGGGAGACAGGCCGGGGCACGACCGCAGGGAGTGCACCGGCCGAGATTTGAACTAGGGAAAGACGGTCGGCTCGCTTCGCTCGCCGCTGCGACTTTCTGAGTTCAAATCACTCGGTGATTTCTCTCACTACGTTCGAGAAATGCACCGGCCGAGACTCCCGTGAGTGAAACGAGCGGGAGACAGGCCGAGGAACGACCGAAGGGAGTGCACCGGCCGAGATTTGAACTCGGGTTGCAACCATGGCAAGGTTGCGTGATACCACTACACTACCGGTGCGTGCTTCGCAACTGCTAGTTACGTCGAGATCCACTTAAACCTGTCACATCCGGCGACGGCGAGGGGACGATCGCCCGCGGGGGGTCCGGATCGGCCCAGTCGGCTCAGTCGGTCAGGTCAGTCGGCGCGGTCGGCCGCGATCTCGTCCGCGTGCGAGCGGACGAGGTCGTCGAACGCGTCGGCCTCCGCGCGCTCCTGCATCTCGTCGTCACGTCGGTCGCGGATCCGACGTTTGACCACCGCGAGCGCGTCCGACTTGCCGCCCGCGATCGCGTCGGCGACCGCGCGAGGGTCGTCGACGATCCGCGAGACGAGTCCGGTGCGAAGCGCCTCGTCGGCGTCGAGGACGCGCCCCGAAAGCGCGAACTCCAAGGCGTCACCCTCGCCCATCACCCGAGGGAGCCTGACCGTTCCGCCCCACGCACCGAACAGCCCGAACGAGACGCCCGGTTCGCCGAACGTCGCCGCCGGAGTAGCGATCCGAACGTCGGCCGCCAACGCGAGTTCGACGCCCCCGCCGCGGGCGGCCCCGTCGATCCCGCAGACGACGACCGTCTCGGCGTTCGCGATCGCCGACATCGTCCGCTGGCCGCGCCGCGCGAACGCCGCGGCGTCGTCGAGCGCGGCGACGACGTCGATGTCAGCGCCGGCACAGAAGGCATCGCCCGCGCCGCGGAGGTACGTCACGGGCTCGTCCGCGCCCTCGACGGCGGTTCGGAGGTCGGTCAGATCGGCGGGTCGGAGCGCGTTTCGGCTGTCGGGGCGGTCCAGCGTCACGACGCGGACGCGACCCTCGTCTCGGATGCGAATCACGGGCGTGTATCCCGGTCGTTTCCAAAGGTCTTTGCCCCTCGCTCGACTACCACGGCGCAATGGACGATGCCGCGCGAGCGCGTGAGGCCGCATGCGAGGCGCTCGCGGACGTCGAGCCCGAACAACTGCGTACGGCCCTCGAAACCCGGATCGGAGACGCCGCCGTCACCCCCGGCGTGCTGGCGCTCGTCACCGCCCGTGCCGTCGATCCCGCCGTCGATCCCGACGACGTCGTCGACCGCGCCGCGGGCGTTCAACTCATCTACGAGGGGCTCCGTCTCACCCGCGCGGTTGCCCACGAGGAGCCGTGGGTGACCGCGCCGACGCGGGAGTCCGACATCGACGCCGACATGGACGTGCTCACCGCCGACGTGCTCGTCTCCCGCGGCTTTTCGCTTCTGGCGTGTACCGACGCGGCCGCTGCTGCGGTCGAGGTCGTTCGCGCGTTCGGCCGCGATCAGACGCTCCGCGATCGCGAGGGAACCGACCCCGCCGCGGCGACGGCGCTCGACCGCAACCTGGAGGTCGACGCCCTCGAACTCGCGGTCGTCGCCGGCACCACCGCCGTCGGCGGCGACCCGCCCGAGGAGCTGCTGACCTACGCCCGCGAGCTGGCGACGGACTGCGACGGCGAGTTCCCCCCGCCGGGACGCGCGCTCCCCGAGGCGACCGCCGACCGGATCGCCGACATCTCCGACCGCGCCGTGAGCGCGGCCGACCGGTGAGCGAGCTGGCGGCACCTACAAACGACCTCACAGCGCCCTGCGGGCGACTGCGGGCGTCCGGATCCGACGGACGCGCCGGCGACGGATCGAAACCCCTAAAGTCGAATCCGGTCAACGACTGATTGCGCGCCTGGGTAGCTTAGCGGTAAAGCGCGTCCTTGGTAAGGACGAGAGCCGGGGTTCAAATCCCCGCCTAGGCTCTTCCTGTCGTACCCCTTGTACGCACACCTTGTTGGCTACACTCACCTGAAGAAAACACGTTCAACATTCGTTTCTCTCGGTAAACAGGACATCTCTTACCGCATCGCGATTCGCTCAACTATCACTCGGTAGAGCGTCGTCGTGCCCGGCTTCACCACGGTTATGACGTGGGGTGCGGTACCACCCGTATGGACTTCGATTCGGTCTCGACGGTCACCGTCGACTCGTACAGCACGCTCGTGGACATCGGCTCGCAGGAGGCGGTGCTCGAAGCGCACGTCGACGGCCTCGAAGACGCCGAGAGCGTCTCGCAGCTGTGGCGTGCGCAGTACCTCCAGTACTCGATGATCGCGAACGACATCGACGCGTACCAACCGTTCTGGGAGCTCATCGGACAGGGCCTCCGATACGCCCTCGAAGCCAACGGACACGACGTTCCGAAGGCGACCCGCGACGAGATCCGACGCACCGTGTACGAGGACGAGCTGTCGATCTTCGACGACGTCGAGGACGGGATCGGACGGATCACCGACGCGGGTTACGAGGTGTACATCGTCTCGAACGGCTCGCCCGAGATGCTGGAGCACCTGGTCGCGGCCGCGGGCCTCGGGGACGTCGTGACGGATGCGATCAGCGCCGACGAGGTCGAGACGTACAAACCCGACGCGGGGATCTACGAACACGCCGCCGAGCGAACGGGCACGCCGATCGGGGAGGTGCTGCACGCCTCCGGCGGCGGGATGCGCGACGTCTGGGGCGCGAAACACGCCGGCATGTCGACCGCGTGGGTCTCTCGCCCCGGAAAGACGCTCCCGAAGGAGGAGCTGGGCCCCGACCCCGACATCGTCATCGAGAGCTTCCACGATCTCGCGGATCGCCTCGAGTGAAGGCCTCGGATCCGACGTGGCTTCGTGGACAACTGTCATGCGAGCAGTCGCAACTCGGATGTCCGTGGCCGACCACGGTCCGGCCATGACCTTCGCCGACCTGTTCGGGCGGGCCGCCGAGTACGACGCGACCGAGGACGCGGTGCGCGTCGCGCTCGCCGACCGCCGATCGAACTCGGATCCCGACCGCTCCCCTCGAACCGATGAGGACGCCGACTCACACACCGAGGATTCCTCGAAAGACTTCTCGACCGCCGATCGCGACCCGAGTCCGGCCCGTGTGGTCGCCGACGCCGACGTCCTCGCGATGGACCTCTTCATCGATGGGTCGGCCCGCGAGGCGCTCGACGCGTTGCGCTCGCACTCGTGGACGACGCTCGTCGCAAGCGATCCGCTGCTCGACGACGCGGAAGCCGTGATCGCCGCGCTCGCGGACGACGAACTGGCGGCGGACTGGCGCGCCGCGGTGGAGGCGTGGCGCGAGCCGGTCGCGCATCCCACGAACGATCACCCGGCGCTGGCGTCGGCCTACCGCGGCGGCGCGATGCAGGTGGTGAGCCTCGATCCCTCTCTCACGGGACCGAAGGCCGCGGCCGGGCTCCGCGATCGGATGCCGGTGAGCGTCCGCGACCCCCGAGCGTTCGCGACCGTGTTCTCGCCGAGGGGGCTGTATCCCGAGACCGTCGGCGGTGAGTATCCGGGGCCGGACCGCGACCCGCGCTCGTTGGGGGCCGTCCGGAGCAAGACCGACGGAGACCAGCACGGATAAACGGCCGCCGACCCGACGGGCGACAATGACCGATTCGGACGCGTCTTCGGGGGAGGAGCCCGTCGAGGGTGGTCCCGGCGGCGACGGCATCGCCGAGGACGACACTCCCGCACTCGACGATGACGCTCCCGCGCTCGACGGCGACGCTCCCGCACTCGACGGCGACGCTCCCGCGCTTCCCGCGGATATCGACGCGGTTCGCGGTGCGCTCGTCGATTGGTACGAGGCTGACCACCGGGACTTCCCGTGGCGGCGCACGGACGACCCCTACGAAATCCTCGTCAGCGAGGTGATGAGCCAGCAGACCCAGCTCGACCGGGTCGTCCCCGCGTGGGAGGACTTCCTCGCCGAGTGGCCGACGACGGCCGCCCTCGCTGCCGCCGACCGCGCCGACGTGGTCGCGTTCTGGTCCGACCACTCGCTCGGGTACAACAACCGCGCAAAGTACCTCCACGAGGCCGCCGGACAGGTCGAAGACGACTACGGTGGGTCCTTCCCGGAGTCGCCCGACGACCTCCAGGAGCTGATGGGCGTCGGCCCGTACACCGCGAACGCGGTGGCGTCGTTCGCGTTCAACAACGGAGACGCCGTCGTCGACACCAATGTGAAACGTGTGCTCCACCGCGCCTTCGCGGTTCCCGACGACGATTCGGCGTTCTCCCGGGTCGCCTCGCACGTGATGCCACACGGAGACTCTCGCGTCTGGAACAACGCGATCATGGAGCTCGGCGGCGTCGCCTGCGGGACGACCCCGCGCTGTGACGAGGCGAGGTGTCCCTGGCGCAGGTGGTGTCACGCCTACGAGACGGGCGACTTCACCGCGCCCGACGTACCCGAGCAGCCGAGCTTCGAGGGGAGTCGGCGACAGTTTCGCGGACGTGTCGTTCGGGTTCTCGGCGAGTACGACGAATTGGTACTCGACGAGCTCGGTCCCCGCGTTCGCGTCGACTATTCGCCCGACGGCGAGCACGGCCGAGAGTGGCTGCGCGGGCTGGTCGCGGACCTCGCGGACGACGGACTCGTGACGATGGAGACGCGTCAGACCGGTGACGTCACGGGCGAGGCCGTCGTCTCGCTCCGCCGATGAGGTCCGAGATCGAGCGACCGGCGGGGAATCGTCATTCGTTTATAAACGGAGGCGCAAGATCAATCATGAGCGAAACCGTCGATTCCGACCTCTACACGCGGACGAAGGCGCTCTTGGAGCCGGGCGACGTCGAACTGCTGGGCTGTATCGTCCACACGACGCTCGGCGGGGACGAGGACCTGGAGATGCACGAACTGACGGTCGCGATCAACGAGATCATCGCCGACCACGCCGAGAAGGGCGAGACGTACATCGAGGCCGGCAACGACGACACGAACTTCTCCTCGAACCAGTTTCAGGGACTCACCCTCGACGACGAGGCGTTCGTCTGGGAGTGCCAGCAACTCCTCCGGAACGGCACCTTCGATCTCGTCTTCTATTACGAGGCCGACGTCGAGCAAGACGCGCTCGCGGCCGACCTTTCCGACCTCGACGGCGTCGACCGCGTGACACAGGTCCCGTGAGCTGTCGGCGACAGGCCGATCCCGTCTCCCACCCGTGACCGACACCGTCCTCATCCCCGGCGGCCGCGACGTGCGTGCCAGTCTCGACCTCGCCGCGAGCGACGGGACGGGACCGGATGCAAGCGACGATGTCCGATCCGACTCGATCGTCGTCGCCTGTCCGCCGCACCCGCAACACCGGGGTCACCGCGGCGACGAGCGCCTGACCGCCGTGAGCGACGCGCTGAACGAACGCGGGATCGACTGCCTTCGGATCGATTACGGCGACTGGGACGAGGGGTACGGCGAGAGCACTGACGCGGACGAGGCGGTCGGCTGGCCGGTCGAGCGCTACGAGCGCGTGGGGCTGTTCGGGTTCTCGTTCGGGGGAACGGTCGCGCTCGTAACGGCCGCCTCACGTCCCGAGCTTGTGGGCGTCTGCGCGCTCGCGCCCACCGCGCGCCTGAATCCGGACGTCGACGCGATCGCCGCCCTCGACGACCTCGTCGATCACGGCGTCCCGACTCGGATCCTGTACGCGACGCGCGACTCGACCGCCGACTGGGAGCCCGTGGTCGAGCGGGCCACGGAACTGGAGATCGAGACGGTCGCCTTCGACTCAGACCACTTCTTCGTCGGGCGTGCCAGTGACGTGGGTGAGGCGGTGGCGACGTTTTTCGAGCCGCGGCTGAGTGACGGTTTATAAAGGGGGGTCAGTTGTATCCGCGCCAGCGACGGCCGCACTCCTTACATTTAAAAAAGCGCGTCGGTGGCTCGTCGGCGGCACCGGTCTGTTTGATCGTGTACCACGCCTCGTCGTGGCCGCACTCGTCGCAGACCACGTCGGTCGCGGTCGGCTTCCCCTCGAAGTTCGCGCCCTCCTCGGTCTCGATTACCTCGTCGCCGGTCTGTTCGGTCGTCGACTCGAACTCCGCGGCGAGCGCCTCGTCGCGCTCGGTGGTGGCACCGCAGTCGTCGTTTTGACACACCATCTCCCCGTCGCGAGAGACCATCATCGAGCCGCAGTCGTCACAGAACTGCATATACGCATCGCGTACGGTGCCGAGGGGTTTAGCTCCCCTGACTGCGGACTCAAGGAGGAGCGATGTGAGGCGCGTTTATATTGCAACCGTCGCCGTCGCACTCTTCATCTTTAAATACCACGTGGCTGACGGCGGTCTGCGATACGTGCTCCCGCGATCTATCGCAGTTTCAGGGTTCCTACCGCGAGCCGCCCGTCGACGCCGGACAGGTGTCCACGCCGAGCAGCGCGTAGAGCCCGCAAAATCCCGTCGCCGCGGTGCCGAGCATGATCAGGGCGGCGATACCGAGCGCGAGCGACGCGATTCCGGGGAGGGGAACGACACCGGCGAGGGATGCCAGCGAGACGATTCCCGAGACTGCGCCGAGAGCCGTTCTGACGCGCTTGTCCGTGATACCAACGTTCTGGTCCATAATTCACAATACAGCACACAACCGTAAATACGTTTGCACGGCTGTTCGCGTTTGTGGGCGAAAATACGAAAGTAGGGCCGGGAGTTCGCGGGCGGTCTCGTTTCCGCTCTCGTTTACGGCCTCGTTTCTGGCCTAGTTTCCGGTCTCGATCGGTGCACCGACGAGGTTACCCCACTCGGTCCACGAACCGTCGTAGTTTCGGACGTCGTCGTAGCCGAGCAGTTCGTGCAGGAGGAACCACTCGATCGACGAGCGCTCGCCGACGCGGCAGTAGGCGATCGTCGACTCGTCGCCGTCGACGCCGGCGTCGGCATACAGCTCGCGCAGCTCGTCGGCGCTCTTGAACGTCCCATCCTCGTTCAGGGTGGTCCCGATCGGGACGTTGCTCGCGCCGGGGATGTGGCCGCCGCGCTGGGCCGTCTCGTTGAGCCCTTCAGGGGCGATGACCTCACCGGAGAACTCCTCGGGGGAGCGCACGTCGACCATCGGGAGCCCCTCCTCGATGGCATTGTCGATGTCGTCTTTGTACGCCCGGACGCTCTCGAAGGGGCCGCGTGCCTCGTACTCCTGGGCCGGGAAGTCGGGCTCGTCGGTCGAGAGCGGATAGTCGTTGGCGACCCAGTACCCTTTCCCGCCGTCGATCACGCGCACGTCGTCGTGGCCGTAGTACTTGTAGATCCAGTAGCCGAAGAGCGCGAACCAGTTGGGAACTCGACCGCCGCCGTACACCACGACCGTCGAGTCGGCCGTGATACCCGCGTCGCCGTTTCGCTCCGCGAAGTCCTCCTTCGAGACGATGTCGCGTTCGGTCTCGTCGGTGAAGACCTCGTCCCACGCGAAGTTCAGCGCGCCCGGAACGTGCCCCTTCTCGTAGGGCGTGTAGTCCGAGTCGTCCGTGACCGTCGGGTTGTTGATCTCGACGAGCCGGTAGTCGGGGTCGTCGCTCTGGAACTTCTCCAGGTTCGATTCCACCCAGTCCGCCGTGACGAGTACGTCGTCCGTCATCACCCCGTAGTACGCACCCGAACGGTTTTGAAGCCCCGATACTGGTGGTCGTTGCCGGCGTCTCGGACGCCGCGCCGGATCTACACCGCGCCTACCGGATCACCGTCACGGGAACGTCAGCCTTGTCGACGACGCTCTTCGCGACGCTGCCGACGACCTGCTCGCGTTCGGCGGAGAGCCCGCGGTGGCCGACGTAGATCGCGTCCACGGGGGCCTCGTCCGCGTACTGGATGATAGCGTCGGCCGGCCGGCCCGTCAGCAGTTGCATCTCGACGTCGATCGGCTCGTCACCGACCGCCTCCTCCGCGATAGTGCGAGCGTTCGAGAGAACCCCCTCGCCCGCCTCGACCGCGGCCTCCTCGCCCGGCAGGACGATCGTCCCGTCGACCAGTTCCGAGTCCGGCGTCAGCACGTGGACGATTTCCAGCGTCTCGTAGAACGCGACCGCCTGCCGCGCGGCGTACCTGACGGCCTCGTCGCTCTCCGTCGATCCGTCGGTCGCAACGAGATAGCTCATACCCGGAGATGAGACCGGAACCCACATAACTTCTATCCGCCGTTCCCGCGGTCCGAATACGAGCCGGGATGGTGGTTTCGACTGCCGGCCGCACGCCCACTCGATCCGATCGGCCGCACGCTCACCCCTTTTCGGCCGGTTACGCACTCACCCTTTTCGGCCGGTTACGCACTCACTCCGTCTCGACTGGTCGCGCGACCATCTCGCCCCACGTCTCGAACCCGTGCCGGTTGTAGAAAGCCTTGGCGCGCCCGTTCGCGGGATCGACGTCGAGAACGATCCGATCGAGCGGGAGGTCCTGATCGGCGGCGATGTCGATCGCGGCTCGCATAAGTTCGTCGGCGACGCCGGCTCCGCGGTGGTCGGGCGCGACGTAGAGTTCGTTGATCACGGCGGCGTCCCAGATCATCGCGAGGCGTTCGGGAAGGACGAAGACGTAGCCGACGAGATCGCTACCGCTGTCACCGTCTCGGTCGGTGTTGCTACCGCTGTCACCACCTCGGTCGGTGTTGCTGCCGCTGTCATCGTTGCTTCCGGCGGTCCTCTTTCCGTCAATCGCGACCGTCACACACCGCTCGTCGTCGTCGGTACAGCGCTCGACCCATGCGAGCCACCGTTCGCGGTACTCGTCGGTGAGCTTCCCCTCGTAGGCGGCCGCCTTTCCCTCGCCGCCGGTGCTCTCGCCCAGGCCGCGCTCGAAGGCGAGCTTTCGGTCGTAGAGCGCGCCCGCGTCGGCCGCCGGATCGTACGGACGAACGTCGACGGTCACGTCAACTCCTCGGCGTCTCGGTCCGCTCCGTCCGCGCCTCGATCCGCTCCGTCCGCGTCGTCACCCAGCACGAACTCCGCGAGCGTCGGGACGAACGTCCCGATGTCGGTGACCATCCCGACCGCCTGCGCCGACCCCCGATCGAGCAGTTGCGTGACCGTGGCGGGGTTGATGTCGACGCAGACGGTCTTCGTCGTCGACGGGAGGCAGTTGCCGACCGCGACCGAGTGGAGCAGGGTCGCGAGCATCAACACGATGTCGGCGTCGTGCGCCTGCCCGCGGATCGCGTCCTGGGCCTCGACCGCGTCGGTGATCGTGTCGGGAAGCGGGCCGTCGTCGCGGATCGAGCCCGCGAGGACGGTGTCGACGCCGTTTTCGACGCACTGGTACATCACGCCCTCCGTCACGATCCCGTCGTCGACGGCCGCCTCGATCCCGCCCGCGCGGATGATCTCCGAGATCGTCCAGATGTGGTGTTTGTGTCCCTTTCGCGGATGTTCGAGCGTCTCGACGTCCATCCCGAGCGACGTGCCGTACAGCGAGCGTTCGAGGTCGTGGGTGGCGAAGCCGTTGCCTGCCGAGAGCGCGTCGACGTACCCCGCCTCGACCAGGTCGGCGAGCGCGTCGCCAGCACCGGAGTGGATCACCGCCGGACCGGCGACGACCATCACGTTGCCCCCGGCCTCGGTCACCTCGCGGACCTCCTCCGCGACCTCACGGATCGTCGACTCCGAGGGACGCTCGGAAGACACGCCGCCTTGCATGAACCCGAACGCGCCCCCGCCGCTCCGCGGGCGCTCCGGCGGACGAACCCGGATCCCGGACTGGTCGGTGGCGACGAGGTCGCCCTCCTCGATCGCGTTGAGAACTTTCGTGTACGCCCGCGGTTCGCCGTCCGGGCCGCCGCCGGGCTCCACGACCAGCGCGCAGTCCATCTCGATCCGCTCCACCTCGATCCACTCTCCGTCGTACAGCACCTCGGTCGGGTGGTTCGTGGTGGAGTAGAAGTTCGGCGGGACGACCCTGTCCGCGGGTGCCGCGACGAGGTCGACGTCGGAGGGATCCTCCAGTACGGCACCGTTCTGGTGTAGCTCGTGGAGGATCGCCTGCAACGTCTCCGCGTCGCCGGCCGAGACGGTCATCCGACAGTACGACTCCTCGTTCTCGTGTTTTCCCACGTCGAACCGCTCGACGTCGAAGGAGCCGCCCAGATCCATCACCGCGCCGAAACAGCGCTGCATCGTCCCGCTGTCGATGATGTGACCCTCGATCTCGACGGTGCGTGAGTGGCTCATACGCCACCGTTTCCACGCGCGGAGAAACCGGTTTCCCCTTCGCGGGGGTCGGCGCGAGAAGGGCATCCGAAGACGCGAAAGCAGACTCGACCGGTCAGAGCAGTCCGAACGCGGCAAGGATCTGGTTCCCGAAGATCATCGCGATCAGTCCGGCGAGCATGACGAGCCCCGAGGAGACCGTGACCGTCCGGACCGCGGCGTGGCGGTCGGACAGCGGGACCCGGCTGATCACCGCCTCGGCGACCATTCGCAGGATCCGCCCGCCGTCGAGCGGGAACGCCGGCAGGCAGTTGAACAGCGCGAGCTGGATGTTGATCCAGCCGGTCCAAAAGAGGAGGTTCGCCAACAGGAACGTCCCGCCACCGAGGACTGCGAGGGTCCCCTCGACCGCGTAGAAGTTGGTGAGTTCGCCGGTGAACCCCGCGAAGTTGAACGGGAGCCCGAACAGGCTGCCGAGCGGGAGGATGAGCGAGACGAACACGAGCCCGAGCGGCGAGTCGGTGAGCCCGCCGATTGCCACACTATCGGTTGCCCCCTCGCCGCCGTCGCCGCCGAGCAGTTCGAGGTACGCACCGGCCGGGTACTCGGTGACGCCGAAGTCGTCGAGCGCGAGACCGCTGGCGCCCGGGAAGACCGAGACGCCGATAAACCCACCCTCTCGGTTCGGGTGCGGGTCCAGTTCGGCGTCGTAGCTCACGCGTTCGTCGTCCGTATCGTAGGCCGCGACCTCGACGGTCGCCCCGGGTTCGCGGTCTGCGAGAACGGCCGAGAGATCGTCGTCGTTCTGGATGCGCTCGCCGTCGATCGCGACGATGGTCAGGGGTTCATCGAGGGACGCGCCCTCGTCGTGGAGCGGCCCTCCCTCCTGTGCCGCGAGCGCGTACGCGCCGATCGGGATCTCGGCGGTCGTCTCGTTTTCACCGTTCGTCGCGCTGGATCCGTCGCTCGTTTCCGCCGTCACCGTTACGGTCGCGCGCTCGTCGTCGCCGACGGCGTCGAAGAAGCCGCCCTCGGTCGCCACCGGCTCGCCGTTCACCGACTCGACCGTCAGCGGCTCGTCGGCGATCGTCACGCCGAGGGGGTTCCCGCCCGCGGAGCCGACCACCTGGAGTTCGCGGTCCACCTCGACCGTCCGCTCGCCGTCGCCGTCGTCGGCCGTCACGGTCACGGTCCCGCCGGCGTCGGCGAGCGCCGACTCGAACTCCTCCGCAGTGTTGACCGGCGTCCCGGCGACTTCGACCAACCGGTCGCCCTGTGTGATATCGGTCGCGGCGGCCGGCGATCCGGGATTCACCTCGCCGACCGCGTAGCCGGGTGCCGTGGAGATGGCCCCGACCACGGGACCGAAGAGCAGCGCGAACACGACGATCGTGAGGAGGGTGTTCGCGGTGACTCCGGCGGCGAACATCCGGGCGCGCGCGCCGCGGGACACTTCCTGTGTCGCCTCCTCGTCCGGTTCGACGAACGCGCCGACCGGGAGAAGCGTGAAAAACACGAGTCCCATCGACTCGATGTCTATCCCCTCGACGCGGCAGAGAAGACCGTGAGCTCCCTCGTGGACCACCATCGCGATTGCGAGTCCGGCCACGATCTCGGGCGCGACGGAAAGCGGGAGGAAGTCGTTGACCCCGGGAATGATGAGGAAGTTCTGCGGCTGCCGGATCGCCGACGGCTGGGCGGTTCCGAGCGTTGACCACGCGGAGTCGACGATCAGGACGAACGATCCGACCATCGCCACGAGCGCCCCGCCGAGACCGAGGTTCGCGACGGCCCGCCAGAGCCGCTTCGGGCCGGCGAGCCGATCGAGGAACGCCCGGCCGCGGTGGGTGCGGAGCGTCAGTATCGGCCCGGAGACGCGGACGGAGTCGGGAAGGATCCCCCGGTCCCGCAGCCACAGCGCCACCGCGGAGTACGCGAGGATCCCCGTGAGGACCCACAGCAACGTGTTCATGACGAATGGATCCGGGTCGGCCGGGTGTAAGGCGTTCGGTTGTCGAAACCGATCGTCGCCAGCGATGCGGATCCGACCCGACGGAGGTGCGACCGCGGGCCAGCAGTACGGCCGCGAACTCAACACCCAAGTACCCCCCGGATCAACCAACGCTTATGAACGCGCTCATCGATTTCGTCTCCCGGCTCGTTGGGGACGTCAGTCGGTTCGTCGACATCTTCCTGAACGACCTCATCCTCGGCGCTGGCGACCCGGTGTCGGCCCTTCTCGTCGTCGTCGGGCAGGTCATTCTCGTCGCCTCGGTACTCGCGCTTGGGTACGCCGCCGTCGGCGCGCTTCTCAACGAAATCGGCGTGACGCTCCCGTCGCTCGGCGGTCGCGGACGGACGAAAACGGAGTAGCTCCCGAACGACCCGGCCGACACCAGTTCTTCGAGGACTCAGTCGTCGCCCGCGCTCGACTGCGCCGGCGCGGAGGCGGGGCGCTCCGAACCGTCCGCACGGGACCATTTCTCCAACGACTCACCCGACTTGCCTGGCTCACGCGACTCGCCCGGCTCACCCGACTCGTCCGCCGGAACGACGAACTCGTCGAGCGTCGCGAGCAGCTCGTCGGACTGATCGGAGAGCGCGTGTACGTGACGCGTTACCTCGGAGACGGTCGCGGTCTGCTCCTCTGCGGCCGCGGCGACGTTCTCCGCTTCTGTCGCTGTCTGCCGGCTGACGGACGCGATCCCGTCGATCATGTCCACGACCTCCTGTGTCGTCCGCGCCTGATCGTCGGTCGCGTCGCTGATCTCTTGAACCGTCTCGTCGACCGTCGTCACGTCCTCGACGACCTCCTCGAACTCCCGAAGCGTCGATTCGATGGTCCCGACGCTCTCCGAGACCCGCGACTCCATCGCGTCCACGTCGGCCGCCGTCCCCGCGGACGCGTCCTGTACCTCGTCGATCCGTCCGGATATCTCGGCAGCCTCGGCGCGCGTCTCCTCGGCGAGCGCCTTGACCTCGTCGGCGACGACCGCGAAGCCGTCACCTGAGCCGTTCGCCCGCGCCGCCTCGATCGAGGCGTTGAGCGCGAGCAGGTTCGTCTCTTCCGCGATCCCGTCGATCACGGACGCGATCTCGTCGATCTCCTCGATCCGATCGACGAGGTTCGCCACGGCCGTCGCCGTCTCGGCGATCCGCGCTTCGAGCGTTTCCAGTTCCTCGATGGCCTCGGCCGCCTCCTCGCGACCGGCGCGGCCCCGATCGGCGGCGTTCCGAGCGGTCGCCGCGGCGTCGTCGGCCGACGCCGCGATTTCCTCGACCGTCGCCGAGAGGGTGCTCATCTCCCCTGATACCGACTCCAGCTTCTCGGTCTGCTCGGCCGCGCCGTCGGAGATCTCTTGAACCGACCCCGCGACCTCCTCGCTCGCGCCGTCGACCTCGTCCATGCTCGCGCGCACGTCGTCGCTCGCCGTCGCGACGTCCCCGGTGAACGTCTGCACCTCGCCGACGGTGCCGCCGAGCGTGGCCACGAGTCGGTTGTAGTTCTCGACGAGTTCGGCGTATCGATCCTCGTCGGTCGCCAGCGTCGCCGAGTCGATCGTCGCGGTCAGGTCGCCGCCCTGTGCGCGCTCGGCGGCGTCGCCGAAGGCGTCGACCAGCGATTCGAGTTCCGCGGTGTACGCTTCGAGATTCGCGGCCATCTCGGAGAGTGAGTCGCCGAAGGTGCCGGGGACCGTCTCGTCGAGAGAGGGGTCGTCGAACTCGTGTGCGGCGAGCGCCTCGGCCTGTGCCGAGACGGTTCCGAGGTACCGCTGGACCTCCGTGAACGCGTTCACGAGGTTCCCGATTTCGTCGGGCTGGTCGCTCCCGACGAGGGCCGCCTCGTCGGGGCCGTGTCCGGCGGCTCGGATATCGCCCGCGGCGATCGCGTCCGCACCGGCCTCCAGTCGCCGGATCGGCGCGACGAAATCGCGCCTGACGATCAAGAGGGTGTTGTAAATCGCGACGACGGCCCCGAGAAACAGCGCGCCGGAGACGACGTACGAGAGCGTCCCGGCGAGCAGAAACGGCGTGAGGAAGATTCCGACCGTCACGAGGAACTGGATCCCCACGGCCGTGACGACCTTCCGCTCTATCGACTCCGAGATACCCAGCAGGTCCATCGTCCGCCACAGGAGGGACTCGTACCGCCCTCGAACGCCCGCGCGGCGTCGTCGCGTGGTCGACATGTCCGCAACTGGGCGGAACCGGGTTATGAATCTCCCGTCGAAGTTCTCACGATCGATTCTCGATTCCCGGCCGCCGAGAGGCCGACGTTGGGTTTAAAAGCTATCGCCGACGGCGTCGGCCGCGAGGTCGACCGCGTCCTCCAGATCCGGCCCGAGCGGCGATCCGACGACCAGTCCGTCGGCGTGCTCGGCGACCGCGGCGGCGCGATCGCGGATGGTTTCCGGAGAGCCGGCCATACAGAACGCGTCGATCATCTCGGGGGTGACCGACTCGAAGGCTGCGGAGAACTCCCCGGCCGAGACGCGCTCTCCGATGACCGCCGCCGCTTCGGAGTCGATACCGTGCCGTTTCAACACGGGCGGGGCCGCCCCCGCGGCGATGAACGCCACCGGCGGGCGGGCGGCCTCGCGGGCCGCCGACTCGTCCTCATCGACCGACACGGCGGCGTAGGCGATCAGATCGAAGTCGCCCCGGCGGTCCGGCCTGTCGTCGAGCCCGTCGTCCACCTGCTCGCGGGCCCACGCGAGGTCCTTCGGGTGCGAGCCGTTGTACAGTAGCCCGTCGGCGTGCTTCGCGGCCATCCGGCACATGTGCGGCCCCTCGCCGCCGACGTGGACCGGGATGTCCGCTCCCTGTGGGGGTTCGTAGTTGAGTCCGGCCTCGCTGGCCTCGAAGGTTCCGTCGTGATCGACGCGCTCGCCGGTCCACAGCTTCTGGGCCGTCTTGAACGCCTCCAACACGGGACGGAGCCCCCGCTCGTCTTCGAGCCCGAGGTTTCTGAGCGTCGAGGGGTCGCCGGGACCGAGACCGAAGACGGCGCGGCCCCCCGACAGCTCGTCGAGAGTGGCGACCTTCGAGGCGAGCGTCGCGGGGTGGGTCTCGTACGGGTTCGCGACGCCGGGACCGAGCCGGACGGTGTCGGTGGCGGTCGCGAGCTGCGAGAGGAACGCCCACGGGTCGCGGTTGTTGTAGTGACACGTCGAGTAGACGGCGTCGTAGCCGGCCGCCTCGGCGCGGACGCCGAGGTCGACGAGGCGGTGCAGGTCGTGTTCGGGGGTGAGTTCGATTCCGAGCATGATATCAGTCCTCGTAGCGCCACTCCCGCAGCGCCTGCCGGACGAAGTCGCCCTCGACCTCGCGGAAGTGACTGTCCGAGCCGTCGTGGTCGCCGAACGCCCAACCGCGGACGACGACGACCGGGGTGCCGCCGTCGCCCTCGCCGGCGACGAGGTTGGCGGCGCTCGCCAGCTCGTCGATCACGTTCTGGACGGTGACGCCCATCTCGCGGCCGTCGCGGTCGCGCTCGCCGCGCCAGTCGCGGCTCGCCGGCAGCCCCGCCCAGCCGATCGCGACACCGCGCTGGCCGTGTCTGAACGGTCGGCCGCAGGTGTCGCTGACGACGACGCGATCGGCCGCGAGCCCGTCGCGGATCCGTTCCGCGCTCGCCGACGGGTTCTGCGGGAGCAACAGCAGGTCGCCGTCGGGGACGTTCGACCGGTCGATCCCGGCGTTGACGCCGATGTGACCGAACCGGGTCGCCGTCAGGAGGAACGGGGCCTCCGTGATCAGTTCCGTCGACTCCTCGATGACGGCCTGCGCGAAGCGCGGGTCCTTCTCCTCGCCGGCGATCGCCGCGAGCCGATCGGCGACCTCGTTCGCGCGCGGACTCGGCGGGAAGTCTTCGAGGTCGAAGACGCGCCCCTCCGCCTTGGAGACGACCGTGCTGGCGACGACGACGACGTCGTCCTCGCGAAAGTCGACTCGGTCGTCGATCATGGCCGCGAGATCGTCCCCTTCCCGGATCTCGGGGAGGTCCGGGACGGCGAACAGCTCCATGCGTTCCACTGCGTGGCGACGAGGAAAAACCCCGCCGGTACCGGGCCGGTTTGACGGTATCGGGCTCCAGCGGTGGGGTGGTAAGCCCGCAACCGTCGCCCCCGTGGTTGTTCACTCACGTATAAACAAACATCATGAGATCGACACGCCCGCTCCCGCAATATTTCGCTGCTGTTCCTGTACTGAGAGCTTCCATCACCTGAAAGCGAGAATAATTGGTTTCACCGAGAGACTGGTATCGAGGATACGTGTCTCATCCATAACCTATTCTACTAACGTACTCAAAATGTACGCCCGCGACACTACCGGACGAAAATCTACTAGTAGGCTCGGTGAAAGTGTAGTACCTGTTTTGAAGGCATTATACCCACAAAAAAACGCAGATCTAATCAAATTCTAATAGGATGTGTTCTTCTTGCCCACCGAACACGTCTCGGTTCGGGTACGTATCGGCCATCGTACTGAGACCAGTCACAACCTGATACGCCGACATCGTGTGCAAATATCCTGCCGGCAATCAGGACAATAGTTGATGAATCTGTGTCGGCCTCATCCCACCGCTAAAGCGAGTGGGCTTCCGTCTTGCCCCGCTGTAACAACTACTCGTCGTCCTCGGCGGCCGCACCCTTAGCGTTTTTTACCATCTTCGCCCGAACCCGGCCATCATCATCTACTGTGACCCCGTCCGCATCTTCCAGCTCGGCCGCGGATGTCCGTTTTTCTGGGTCAGTCATCACTTGGAAGGTCACGCTCCAGCACTAAAAATCGTTCCGTGAATATCCCAAGGGTCACTACGGCTACAGAGATCGTCGCCACCCCAACGAGAGAAACATTTATTATCAGACTGAACGATGTGAGGAAGAAAAATCCAGCAAGCGACGAAAACACGATCCCCACGAAAAGCGCTGCCAGAGAGTATCCGAACCGCTGGGCATTGATTGCAATGACACGGCGATTTTCGGCCACCGCATCGGCGTAGCTATTCAGGATTGCCTGCTTGTATGTCTGATCATCAAAAACCCCATCCGAAACGTTATACCCAAACTCCCGCGCGAGTCCATATTCTTGAACGCTACTCAGGAAGGTAATGATTGCCGCGCAGATCGCAATAAGAAAACCCACTAACCCAATCGAAAACGAAATAGTTGCGATCAGCCCGCCATCCGCAAGGGAGACACTATCAGTTTCTGGGATAAGTGAAATTGCAGTTAAAAGAACACCAATCAGAACGGCTGTATATTGAACCACACGCTGGGCTTTGTTATCGATTTCACGTAAGAGGTCGATCTGATGGTCAATAGTCCGTTCGAACCGATTTATCGCATTCTCGATTTGATCGTAGTCTACCGACTGTTCGACCCTTACTGGATCGAATACATCAGTCCAATCATCGTCTGTTTCGTCACTGCCTGTTCCAGTCATCTATATAGCTCGCTGGCAACAAGTTGGGTAGAATCTATCTGGTTAGAATGTAAAGCTATTGCCTAGCGATGGCAGATCAAGATCACCACAGAATAGCCTATATCCTTCTTGAGATCTCCAACTGGCTACTCAAAAGATCAGACGCTCATGTGTAGCAGATTGTTGATGGCCCGCCTTCTTGCGGTTTAATGGGTTTGCCTTCGGTTCGATAATCGTCTTGTAAACCGATCTCCGTGGGGTTCAGCACTGACTTAGAGTTCGGCTGAGTTGTATCAACAATCTCCGCCGGAAGAGCGTCCTGTAAACACCGCCTGAGATTGCTCCACAAATGATCAGTCGATCCACGCGATACTTTCAGTGAGCCGTTCGATTTCGACCATAACCACTCTGATGTTACTTTATATTACGACCATCTGAACCTCGCAAACACACTTGACAAATCATATAAGTCCCTCCTACTAATACGATATTAAACCAATGAATCGTCGCAAGTTTATTTTAGGTTCTTCGTGCGTTGGTACGGCGTCTCTCTCTGGTTGTATATCAGCCAACAATGATGAACCTTCCAATTCGACCAATTCGACCAATTCGACCAATTCAACCAATTCAGAGGATTCTCCTTCCGACGAGAATGAAGAGATAAATTCTATTGAGATTACTGATTCTGTAGGGGTGGAGAATGACGAGGAAAGCGAATTTGGGCGGAAGGCTATTGCATTGGAAATTCCTACTACTGCATTAATTGAATATGAAGTCAGTTTAGACGAGCAACCTGGATATGAAAAAACACCCATAGAGGTCTCGTTGGTCGATGCAGACAATCATTTTAATTCTATTCAAAACGAGCCATTTGATACAATTGAGAAAGGTAGCCGGAGGCCTATTGAAAAAACTACAGAGTTTTCTTTAGAAGTTCCAGCAGGATTATACTATCTACATTTTGAAAGCCATGAACCAGGGACAGATGCTAAGTTCAGTTTATCCTTTACGTCTTACTATCGTATTAATGATGTATCTTGTTCTGATGAAAGTCCAATTACGATTGAACATCTGAGTTTAGTCAGAACCCCAGAGATCCTTGACGATGAAAGTTCTATCTTACGTAGTCATATTCAGTATAATGGTGAACAATCTGATATATATAAAATGGAATTGACAGTAATGAGCCCTCAGACGGGAGGAACTCTCCATATGAGTGAAACCCAATTACAAAATTGCAAGACAAACTTCATAATATCAGAAGAAGAAGTAAATATTGATATAACTACTGATGAAGCAATTCTCGCCGAAGTTGTCATACAAGACGAAGAAGGAGACACATTATATGAAACAACGGAGGAAATAACTGATGTCCATGTGGGAGTTGTCATAGATGTCAGCTGATACAGTCCCGTATGGACATCAATGATTAAAATCAGATTTTAAACTTATTAATCACTTTTCCTTCCCAGACTTGTGATCTCTTAGTTAATTCTACAATTACTTGACCACGTTCTCCCGTGCTAAGATCATGAATATCCACATAATATTTTTGTTCCTTTTCCCGCGATCAAATGCTTCAATATCTTCTGGATTATGGTCTCCAATAGAAACAGCATCAGCCGTTACCTCGTCCACCGCATCTCTAACTGCTTTTTGTGGGTTAGAAGCTACAGCCATTATCCATAATCTATCTGCGAAGTACTTGATTGTAATGTCTATCTGCATACTGTTCAACCTACTTATTTTTAGTACGCTCATGTGTAGCAGTTTGTTGATGGCCCGCCTTCTTGCGGTTTGATGGGTTTGACTTCGGTTCGAGAATCGTCTTGTAAACCGATCTCCGTGGGGTTCAGCACTCATTTCGAGTTCGACTGATTTGTATCAACAATCTCCGCCAGAAGAGCGAAGATCAGATTCAAATCTTCGTTAGGCTGTCAAAACTCAATCTTTGAGACCTTCACACCCTGTTGGAGTAGGTCAATATACTCTTGACAGTCCCGAATAATGCTACTGTGTGGTAGCTAACCGCCAGAATAAATGCGAGTTCAATAATTGTGAGAGCCAGTCCATTGGTTGTAACCCACCAATCCGGTACCCATGATAATAAAAAGAGCATGGGCAGGGCTACACCAATGAAGAATAGTGTCAGTATTTGGTCTAATGCTATCTTGAATTCATCAAAATCCACAGTCAGTTCCGAATTCTGAGTCCACATTGCAGCTCTAACCGTTTGTTGTCGAAACTCACTAAGAACCTTCTCCCACGACTGAAATGTATCTGTCTTTGGGTGGGTTCCCTTCACTACTACTGATTCATCATCTACTACATCAGGAAACACCTCTTTGTTCCTCACTTCTTCCGGTTCTAAGTGTCCGATACTGGTGTCGCCAAGCAATTCAAACGCAGATGCTGCTGTATCAATTTGCTCAATCATCGCCTTCGATGATTCATTCAATCGTCGAAGCTGACAGCGTTTTTTATTGTTTGGCTGTGGAAGAATTATTTGATCCAGAATCTTCTGACTCCTATTTAAGTTGGCCCACATTCTGACGGCAGTCGATTGATCATACTCCTCAGCAATATCCTCAATTTCGGATTGAGATAAATCAATTTCACAGGTCTCTTCAGTAGTGCCGCCAGATACCGAAAAATCAGTGACACCAACCAGCTGTTTTTGCATTTGACGTAGGAGAGGCTTGTAATTTGTCTCTATTTGCTGCAACTGATTCATAAACTCCCGATAATTGTCTTGTGTCTTATTTTTCCTAGCAGTATACAACGCTGCTAAAAATGCAATCAGGAACCCGATCGAAGCTGCAGTAGCTTGAGCCAAGGTTGAAAAAAACCATGCAGGATCTACCATCAATATGGAAATACAACAAGAACCGATCGCATAATTTTGCCGATTTAGGGGATGAGTTGTTTGCTTCTCTGCTTTGGTGAACCGGTTCGTCTCTGACACCTATGCTAGCTAGAGATGAAGTGCCGCATTGAGAGATCTAATTTGAAGATGTTATTTCGGTACATTTGCTCCACGTGATCGAAATTCGGATGTAGGTAATCGTCAATCGCATCCGGGAACTCATTAATCGGTTCGACACGATCACCACGCATGTACTGGATCAGCTCCCGTTCCAGCCCAATCTCTAACCGCCAGTGAGAACTGAACCAGTGCCGGCCAAAGTGACTCGTCAATCCTCTCGTCTGGTCCGTCTCCGCATACTTCGGATGAAACGCATCCTTCCAAATCTCATTCACATCCTTCTTTCCCAACTGACTGAAACTCGTCTCCGACAGGAACACCCACGGCTCATCAACCTGCGGTCGGGTAGCCAGATACTGCACGAGCAACCATCGGAGCTCCTCATCGATCGGCAGCAATCGAGGATTCGACGACTTATTCCCTTCTCTGTCGTGTGGGATGTACATCGCATCCTCGCGCCCCTCAAGGGCGGGGTGTGTTCCTAACTCCGGATACGCCTCTTGTAGCTCCTTATGACTAATATGAATGTCCTGTAATTGTAGGTTACAGACCTCACCTCGCCTAATTCCTTCCTTGAGCTGAGTCCCGATCACACCACGACTCCGCACATCTTGGATCTCAGCGAAGTCACTTTGGAGTTGAGATAACGATGGGTCCGGAAACGGCTTATGCGAGTTCGATCCAAGATCGGTGCGTTCCCGAGCCAGTGCAAACGGGTTAAAATCCGACGGGTGAGGGAAAACGGACTCTGACTGCCAGTGCTCATAGGCACCAATTAGCCGGCTTAACTTGGATTTGATCGATCGGCGGCTATTCTCATGCTCGTCACGCCGCCAGGCAATAAAGCCAGAGACATGCTTCGGGCTCGGGCACGCCGGGTGACGATCCTTCGACTCCATATGATTCCGCCATTGCCGGTACGTCCGTCGGTATTCGTTGATCGTTGACTCACGCGTAATGTTTGTTTTATTGTAGATCACCGTCTCGATATAGTACTCGAACGGGTCCGGTAATTCATAGAATTGGGTGCTGTACTGTGCTAAGGGGTCTGCGGATTCGTTGAATGCTTCTGCGTATGCGTTCCGTGCGTCGTCTGAGTTCGACTGTGAAGGAGTGTTGTTACTCATGATTACTGAGATTGTTATCGTAGTTTGACTCGGTACTGCCAGACGCGGTACGTCGCGTCGTATTCGATTGCTGCTAAGAGCAGCGGGTTGTACAAGTGCGGGTGCTGGTGACTGTCCTGAAGGTAATTGTAGAAGTTGTAGATACGGCGAAAATACGACTTGTAACTCGTTTTCGGGCTGCAGAACTCAAGTAAGTCCTGACACCACAGGTCCACGTCTTCCGGTGTAGCGAGCGCATGATGCCGGTTACGGTCTGCCATGTGGTTCTTCCATGAGGTGGCGACGCGGTCTATCTGCTCTTCCATCCAGTCTGAGACTGGCTCATGTGCTGGGTAGTATACCTCATCGTAGTACCGCTGTAGGGTATCTACACCGTCGTAATGCTGCGTGTAGGTTTCCAGGCGGTACCGTGCTGGGATGTCACCGTATTCTTGGAAGATGCCTGCATGGGCTTCTGGTGAAGTCGGCTTCCGGTTCATCCATCCACCCCAGCCCCGATGAACGAGACCACGTCACTCGGAGTGTCTATTTCACCCTGAGTATCCTGTAGGTGATACCCGTCGTCTCCGTGTTTAATCGCATCTCCTTCCAGAACGTCGAGGTGACTGGCAACCCGGGAAGGGACTGTATCAGCGACGTGCTGAATGATCTCCGGCGTTGTCGCTCCCGGGTTTTTCTCGATATACTTCAGAATATCAACCTGCGCCGTATGGTGGAGCTGCTGTTCCAGTTGCTCAACACGACGACGTTCCCGATCTAATTCTTGCTGTAGGTCCGCTCGCTGCTGCCGGAGTTCTTGGACAGAATCACTCGTCAGCGTATCCAGGTTGATCTCTTGCCGCCCAGCCTCAACCATCCGAATGATAAACTGGCTGATCGGGATGTTCCGCTCATCTGCACCTACACACCACTCGGCATAGAGATCGGCCGGCGGATACGTCGTAGCGGTGGCCTTGTCGTCACTTATATCTGGCATAAGTGGACTCCTTGGTGGACGTTCACCGTGGGAAACGGCGTAGTCAATCGGTGGTTGAGCCATGTCATCGCGTGTTACCCCTCTTGCTCGGTGCTCCGCAGTCTGAGCTGGTGGTCTTGAGTATCTGCCCAGTACCGAACAGTTGTCGTCGTGTCCGGGTCAATCCCGAGCGCGCGCAGGTCAACAGGCGATAAAACGATGCAAACACCAACGGGTTGATCGTCGAATGTTGCGACTGAGGCGGTTCGTATCGCGGTTTGGTCTTCCCGTGCTGCCATCCACTAATCGTCCGGCCGTATTTTCAACGGAACTTCTGCGA
The DNA here is from genome assembly GCF_042662525.1 of Halorubrum trueperi. NCBI lineage: Archaea > Methanobacteriati > Methanobacteriota > Halobacteria > Halobacteriales > Haloferacaceae > Halorubrum > Halorubrum trueperi. The sequence goes on along the minus strand of NZ_JBHSXI010000023.1, from coordinate 326,170 downwards.
AGCCGACTTCGAGACGCAGGAGATGAATCTCCGAGTACGGTAGTACCATATAAATCTTTCTTGAACCCGATCTTTCACCGACAGTCGAACTATATTGCTGCGGGTGGACTCTCAGTGAAATGTACTGACTGGCCTAGAGCCGTGACTACGTATGGTTATTTTCCAAGGCTTTTGGATACCACCAGATGATCGCTGATTCTCCGACTTTCTTCCGTTCCAACTTGCCTTCGTCTGCGAGATCGGTCAGCCTATCGTAAGTTCCTCGGCGTCCAAGATCCAGTTCATCTGAAACTTCTTTCGTTGTCAGGAATGGGTCAGTGGCACCTCTGAAAACATCGAGTACGTCATCATCGGTGATAGTCGGTTCTCGGCCTGCCATTGTATGGACCATCTAGTCGTGTTAAAATAGACATTTGCTCCAATCGAGGAATTAGTTCCTACCGAGGAATTAAATAGGAGAATGCATACATGACAGTCGACAATGAAGCGTGCTTCACGCCTCGTTGCACACCCGGGTGTCCCGGCACCGAAGACAACCAACATAAGAGGTACGTATGAATTCATTACTGGACTGGTATTCTGATGACTCAGTCTCCGCAATCCACCACGCACTCCGTTCTTCACGCCGGCGTCTCTGCATCGTCATCGTTGCCGAGCACGTTTCAGAATCCTTCGCACAGCAACCATCAGACCGTGACCAGTATGACAAACAGAATTCTGCGGATGGAGACTTAACCGTCCGTGAGATTGCACGAGAAATCACAGCTATTGAACAAGAAGTTCCGACCGATCGCGCGACAGGCGAACCGTATCATAACGTGTACACCTCGTTGATCCAGTCACATCTCCCGCGCCTGGACGCGATCGATGCCGTATCGTATGACTCAGATCGGAAGATTGTGCGCCCGGCTCAGAACCTGTTCCCGCTCCTTATCGCAGTGTCAACGACTTCACCGATCCACATGGTATTCCACACGTCTGCAGCTGATCTCTATGCTGGCGGACTAACCTCGCAATCACCAATTGACGATTACCCAAGTACCTAATAAGTACGCTATGGCAAGCGACCCATCCAGTACTTCGAATGATCAAGGTGGTCACTCCTGCGAGGCTCAGTCGGCTGATGTCGTGAAAGGCCCTTGGGAAACCCCAGTGATACGGCGAGACAATGGTGACCCAGTGGGTGTGTCACTCCATCTTAGAGCCGATGATCTAGTTGACCTTGGAATCGACCCGGATGGCACCATGAACATCCACTATGGTATTACTCAGAATGGGGGAATACAATTGCTTGAGAAACAAGACGATCCACGGTAGTCCTACACTCGTGAACTGCCTTGGGGTCAAGCCCCGAGGCACTCAGCCTGCTCCGTCTGTAGATGAGCAGTCTTTCTTACAACCGTTGTCCACTATCCATCTCCCATTGTGTCCCCATTATACCGTCTTCAGCATATTTACCACTCAACAACTTTAGCAACTTCCAAGTGTGAACGTACTTCCCGACTTCTAACTCAATCTGTCCATCTTGGCGAACATATTCAAGTGGCTCTGTTGAAATCCTCTTCTTCAGACAAATTCTCATCTGAAACAGCTGGTCGATGAGAGGTGCGTATTGACCGCCCAGAATTCTACCAGCTCAGAGGGATGTTCCGTCAACCGTGCGAGATCCAGCGCGCGTATCTGGCATGGGAAGTCTACGGAAAGCTATCTGTTCAGATCGGTCTATACAATGCGCATAATCCGCGTGTCGTGATTTCCTAATGCTATATGACCATCATGTTACAAATGCATCAAAATGAGTGGTATTTGTATTAATTACCAAAGTTATCTTCAATATTGTCTAAGGCGGCGGGCTGCAATATTTCTTCCATCACTTCCATGGCACGCTCATAATCAGTTGAAAATTCGTGCCACGGGTCGGTATCGGTTTGAGGAGGATTGTAGCCATTCCACTCTTCGTCAGGCATTTCTCGAATAATATGGTAATCCATTCGTCTAAAACTGCCCAAAAGCTCCTTCAGTGGCTCCTCTTCTTCATCATCAAGATGTATTTGAGCTAATCTGAATGACCGTATGTACGATTCAAGTTTCGGACTTACTTCTTCCTCATACACCTCACGCTCAGAGGGGGGTGCGTTCCCATATCGATTTAATGTGTAGTGACAATCTTCAATATCAGCATATAAATCAGCCATTCGCTGTGATTCTTTCTCCAAAAAATAGTCTGCATACCATCTTTTCATTTCTGATTCTTGAGCTTTTTTTGTTGTCCAAATTGAAGCACCTGCTCCGACAAGTGCTCCAACTACCGTGGCACCAAATCCGATAGCTGCTGCCGCGATCATGGCTGAATATTAACAAAACAAATACTGATAATACTATTGATGGATAGATACTCTGTATCTTGTAGGGCGTTCCTAACAGAAGTGAGAGAGGTGTATGGTAAATTCGGTCTATGAATCCCCTGTATACAACTAACACGTTGTCCCCGATGACTTCCGCAGGTGTACTAGCATAATCCGGATTTCCCGGTCTGGAATCCAGAAAATGCTAGTATCTTCTTCAATTTCATATATATCAAACTCTTCGGGGTCACCTCAACTACCTCAACCATCATCACCAACTGTCAATTATAAAATTCGACCATCCAATAGCTACGTAGATCAAACCTATTCTAACTGCTGTGAGACCACAGCCATTTATTACTATAAGTAATTAATACCAGAAAGATAGGATAACTTGATAGAAATGCTAGAGATTGAACTTATAGATGTTCGACAAGTACACGTCTTTAATATCCTCATAATATGTGTGGACATAATAATCCACAGCATCTGTCTTATTATTCTTCAGCTCCCCTTGCTTGTCACCTCGCATATATTTCACCAACTCGTGATTAATATCCTTCTCCTTCTTCCAATGCGTCGTAAATTTATGACGAGGATAATGCGACGTAACAGGTCTCATCTCGTCAGATCCACTATACTCAGGATGGAACGCCGGCTTGTAGATCGCGCTGTTCAGATAACCCGTCTGGAGCTGATTCCCAGTCGCATTATTAATGAACAACCAAGACGATTTAACCGGTGGACGCTGCCGAAGATATTTCACCAGCAACTGTCGAGTCTCACGATCAATCGGCATCACTATCGGCCGCTCTGACTTGACCCCCGGTGTCTCATCCCGCGATGCGAAATAAATAACATCCCCATCCATATCCTCAATACGATGATGTGTACCCAAAGACGGGTACAACTCATTCAATTCCTTATGTTCGATCTTGACTTCTGGCAGCTGAATATGGCAAACCTGCGACCCACGGATTCCGTATTTAAACTGTGTATTCATCACCACTATATGTAATAGGTTTTTTACATTTCGCAAGCGGTGTCCCAACTCTTCAACCGTTATTCGCGGCACTGACCGTGCCTCACTGGCTGTTTCACTATTGATCTTGTCTTCCTTGAACATCATCGCGGCCTCAATTGGATTGTACCCTTTAGCATCGCCTGTACCATGCGGCATCTTCGGGTGCTTCGACCAATAATCAAACATATTTCTAATAATTCTCAGTATCCGTTTTGTATAATCTTTTGATAGGTCTTCCGTTATCAACACATCAATAAAATCACCGGCATGCCTCGTACTTGGGCAGGCAGCATGCCGATCGTATCCTGCCATATGACGCTTCCACCGATCAATATTACTCTTCTTGCGCTGAATATGTTTCTTCGTGATATTCTGTCCACCAATCCGAGTACTCTTATATAACTCTAAGGGATCCTCATCCAACTGCCTGAATTTCTCATCAAACTCCCGAAGTTTATCCTCATCTTGATTGAATGCCTCTCCAAACTTGTCAAATGCTGATAACTCGTCGTCGTCCTCTGGTTTTTCACTCATTATAATCACTCGTACACAAGCCCTTCAACGTGGGAAACTGTCTCAAACTCCGCTGCAGCAAACTGAACTGGATTGTACGTGTGTGGGTACTCAACGTTCCACATCAAGTACCGATAGAACGTGTTTAGAAACCTTAGGTACCCCCGACTCACGGTAATTGGCTTTCGAGTTTCCAGTAGTTCTTCGCACCATTCGTTTATCACCGTCGGGGATGCTAACGCGTGGTGACAGTCCTGCTCTTCGCAGAACTGCTTCCACACCCTTTCCACAAGCTGACGTTGTCGGTAATTACGAACACCGTCTTCTCCAGTATACTGGTCGTCAATATATTCACTCCAAATATCCCGACCTGCAAATTGATCCTCGTATGTACAGAACCGCCTCTCCTCGGGAATCTGATCGAATGTGGAGTAGACCGGTGGGAAGTCTCCGGACTTCCGAGACAGCTCCATCATCGCTTGTTCACCTCTTCCGGTGGATACCAGTCACCGTCGTCCTTAACGAACTCTGAATTCTCCAAGTGATCCAAGAACTCGTCAACAAACACCGCAATATTGTCACTCACATGGTTCATAATTTCTCTCCGATTCAACCCTGGATTCTCAATAATCAGGTCCTTTATTTTACCCAGGCCAACCTGGTACTCCTGCTGCTGCTGCGCATTCAATCTTTGCTGTAATTCGTCTCGCTCATTCCGCAACTGCCGTAGTCGACGACGTAGATCACCGATTTCATCCGGCGACTCCGCTTCAACCTGAATATCGCGTAACCCAGTCTCCACCATCGACGCGATCCACGAGCTCACAGACTGGTTCCGCTTCGTAGCCTCACTTTCCCACCGCTCATACTGCCCCTGCGGGACATACGACGTTGCGACAACAGTCTCGCACTCCGACGCTCCATCTTGCGCCCCGTCAGCGCTCATCGTTATTCACCTCATTCCGTACACACATACGCACACGCACGGGGACTAAGCCAATAGGCAATCGCTGATTGATACGTCTGGTCGGCGGCAAACCGCTTCTCATTAGTCGGAACGACATGCGCCCCAAACTCCCGTCAGCAGCGAAATCTGCTTTTTTCGAAGCAGACTTCGAGACTTTCGCTGAATCTGCGCTGCGACCATTACTATTAATAAATTTTACGCGAAACCCGAAGGTATGACATCTGACAAGAGACAAGGTCTCCTCACAGACACCGACAAGCAGTGGCTCTCAGGCGACCACGGCCGTTATGACCAAAAACATGCACTTACGATCGCCATAGCCGAGCTGATGGACGACATCAAGTTCTTATTCGATCAAGATCTTGATGAAATCTCGCAGCCTTCGACCGACAGTCTAAGCGACCTCTTTACCCGCGTCGATTCGCACACAGATATGGATCGGGAAGAGTGTGCCCAGTACCTGATCGCACTCGCCTACATCATCACGAACGAACCAATCGACTACACAGATATTGTCGAAGACATGATGCTCCACCCCCGGGACGAATCAACCTCACCAAATGACCCCGATCGTGGCGTTGGATCAGCAATGAATCCGTCACAGAGCGTTGACGAACTCTTACAGTTCCGACGAGCACTAACCGACGGCATTAAAATCGGGAAATCACGCGTTGAATCACCTGACACAGACACTATCCCAGATATAATATTGGTTGATACGAACACAGAATTATACAAGGAACCAACTCATGACCGACTAAAACCGGATGACAAAAATCTGGACGAAGGGTTTGACACGAACGACTGGCGGGATGCACTCGCTAAGTGGTTAGATGCCCAGTCCCCACGCACTGATTCGTCCACTATTTCACAGCAAACAGCCCTTGATATGATGGCCGAAGAAATTCAACTCAATGTTCTCTACCACTTAAGTCAGCGCCGCATTCATAGTGACCAATCGACCACTCCGAGTGAACTTCCGTACTTCTAGCTTCACCCTGAGTACAACGACTGGGATTTGTTTTGACACAACAATAGATTTAATAATTTATAACACTACTTATAACTATGTACGATTTGACAGGATTCCAGAGAGATTTACTGTACGTAGTTGCGGGTCTCGATGACCCTCACGGACTTGCCCTGAAAGATGAATTAGAAAATTACTACGAGAAAGAAATTCACCATGGACGACTCTATCCAAATCTGGACACGCTTGTTGAGAAAGGACTCGTTGAGAAAGGCGAACAAGATCGCAGAACAAACGTGTATACGCTGACCAGACGCGGGCAACGCGAAATCACAGCACGGGAAGAATGGGAAAACCAGTATACCGAATCACCGAACTGAAATAGTGAGTATCCACCGGAAATCCAGTGTGTTCAACCCACAATGCCGCCAAAGGCTTACGTTCACAGCCGGTTGACATTCGTTTGGAAGGAACACTGTCACACGCTCCTTCCCCTTTCCATGAACGCTGACGAATCGTCCCTCGGTCGTTGCCCGGAATGTGGTGAGGACGTTTCGGAAGCGTGGATTCTTGTTGAGTACGAGAAGGAAGACGGTACCGAGGGGGTGTGGGCCGAATGTCCGGTATGCGAAGACGTTGTCGCGCCGGAGTAGTTCACAGACAGCAGAATAAAGTGTTCTTCGTCGCGTATCCGGTGTAAGGTCTACAAATGGAGATTTCAGAGCAACTACATTGTCTGTTCTCGGGCAGTGTCGAAGAGCGCAACGGGTCATATGTGGTTGAGGTACCGGCGCAAGAGCTCCGCCTTGGCGGCCTACAGGTAGATGAGACGTACCGTGTGGCTGTTCTACCGGTACCCGCGACCAACGAGGCCAACGATACTGACGCCGCTCCACAGCCCGAGCAAACGCCACAGACGCCCCCTGTCGAGGAAGGCGAACAACGCACTGTTGAGATCGAAGACATTGGCGACCAAGGCGATGGCATCACCCGTGTTGAGCGCGGATTCGTCGTTATTGTACCCGACACCAAACAGAGCGAGCGTGTCACTATCGAGATCACCGATGTGCGCGAGAATGTCGCGTTCGCGGAAGTTGTCGAGCGCGTCAGTTACTACGAGTAATCTGAAGCGCTAATCTTCTTCACTGTGGAAGGAGCCTCGTGACTGATACGCAGTATTCAGCTACCAGCTGTGGCTGAAGAGTGGGGTTTCAACGGAGCCAATTTACCGTATATGAATTGGCAGTAAGTCCCGTACTGCTGGACTCACTGGCACGTGCTCCCTCGAAAATAAATCCCCAAGCGAGACTTCCAGCGAGTCAGGATCGAATCGGCCAACCTGTAATGGAGCGATTCGCTGAATCTCTTGTTCAACCTGTTCCACATCGTGCCGCCCCTCAGTATGAAAAATAATAAATGCTTGGTAATTGTTCGCAAATAGCGTCTGTAACCGCCGTACCAATTCAAGATACACCTTCTTGTAGTACACCTCAGCAACAATCTGGAACGGTGACGACATCCGAATGTCTGCAATTACAAAATTAGACTGATCCCCGACACGCCGTTCTACGTCAATCTCAATAGGTAACCCGAAGATCTCCCGCACGCGATTGTAAAGGGCCTTTACTGTCAGTTCAACACCGAGTCGATGTGAATCGGATGCTGACTCAATCGCAAAACAATCCAACGTCCCGTCAGCATGTGAAAAATAATTAACCACATGATTTACTGATCCACTCCTCTCAACGGGCTTCGCACAAATCGGGCATGAAAGACGTGGGTTCACCGCCCCATTTTTCTTCACGTGATTCTCCCAGTCCACACCAGTAACAACGGTATTGTTCGTGTGTTTCGCTATGAACATGCTCTCATCACCACAGTTGTGTGTCTCCACATCGTCAACAGCCTGTAAGCCAGACTCCTACTTGCTCAATTGCCGATTGAGCCGGGCTTCTGTTGGAATTCTATTCTTCAGATAGATTATTGTAGCTTTGTTGAAACCATCTTCTTCAGACATATCCTTGTCTGAAACAACTGATTACTGAAGACTGCGAATTGAGGTTCTATTGCTGTGAGGCTTATTCTAGAACCACGAATTGTTAGGGAACACTAGTATGATATTCTGAGCCTATCGTTTTAGATAGATGAAGATACGCCCGTAATATATCAAGCTACACTCGAACATGGACTGAAGACTAAATTTATAAGTAATGTCAAATATGCTAATAACAGACAAATGAGATTGCCTGTCAAGAATCCAAATACAAAAGAAGTCAAACAAAGAATTAAAGAATTTGTCGAAAAATCCCATCCAGGTGATGAAAAATCTGATTCTGTTTATGTACTTGAGTGTAATAAGGCAAAATCAAAAGAATCAACGATAGAAGCTGCAAAAGAGCTACTAGAAGAATATCCTAATGATGATGAGAAACTATATTTAGACCCAATCAAAGAAAGGAGAGATAATAGAACTTCAAGCACTTCAAGGCCTAACTCATTCGAAGAAGCGCTTGATACTGAAACAAAGAACATGAAATACGATCCATATATCTCATATCCAGCGTGGATTGAATACTGTTACAACGCTGAGGACATATATTATGTTGGCTGGAGTAATAAAGTAGAAGAAAGAATAACTAAACATGTAGTAAATAATGGATCTCTATTTACAAAAATATTTTCGCCTATCAAAATCGAAGAGATCCGCTGGTATCCCTCAAAAGCAGATGCTAAAAAAGCAGAAGGTAGTGTCGCGGGTGAATATTCAGATATAGGGCCAGATACTGATCTCCAAGAAGATAGTATTGGAAAATATGCGTACTTTTTCTAAATATCTGGCAATTTATCTAACTCATGGATCAGATCATTAGGTATATCTAATTTTATCTCTTCAAATTTGTCTGAATAATTTCTGACTTCCTCATCAGATAAGGCGCTATACCATGCCTCAGCAAGATTTTTCTTATACAATATGTAGTCAATATGATCTCTTTCATCAAGCTGGCCTAAACTAACGATTACTTTCGCTTTGGCTGATGAGGGTATATCCACAGTTGAAGAGTACCACCCTTTTGGAAGGTTATGAGATGGGATACGAATTAGATCTGGTTCCATAACAAATCCATCTTTAGTAACGAACTGAAACCCATCTTCTTCCCATTCCCATGGATCATCGCTCTTATTGTGTATTTCAAAGAATGCCACTCGCCTCTGCCCACCATCCCCAGATACTCTCGGATTATCCGTCAACTTCGACAAATCAATGTCTGTGAGGGAGATAATCTTGATACTGAGGTGGTCTCCAGATTGTTCAATCTTGTCAGCCATATATAATGGTTAACGAGCCATCTGGTTAAACATTATTGGGTGCCATTGAATAATTCTGATGGCGTAAGTGAGAAGGTTTGTTATCTATTTGAGCGCTAAAACTCCCACTGAACCCGAGAACCGGTTGTAGAGGATCTCAACAGACCCGCCAATTCATAAAAACCTACGCTCAATCAATCATCGACGGCACTATAACTACTACCTATATATGAACATCCTATGTTCCTTTGTTGAGGTTTTCGTCGATGCAAGTTTGGGACTCATCTGCACGGCGTTGATTAAGAATGCCTACGAGAGAATAAATCAGAAATTAGACTGGGATGGCTCTGTTAAAAACCTCTCCAACTGATGTATTTGACCCCGGTTCCGCTCAGTATTTGAGTCCCCTGTCTTGAGCACAACCGAGTCAAAATATATTATCTGCCAGGGATTCCAATACAGCCGTCGTGTGTGGATTTGTTTCGTGGCGGTAGCTATCTACTAGTAGATTGTCGCCCGCGACACTAACGACCGGTCTCATCTCCGGCGGCGTGCCGCGTCGACCGGGAAACCCTCGTGGCGGGCGGTCGCCTGCGCGGCGACGGGCGGGTCGCGTCAGCGACCACATGTCGCGCGCCTGGGTTCTCCGCGCGGTCATCGCTCCCATCGGGGAGTACTCGGGCGGGGACTGAGGGCGCGCGTTGGGTCGTAGCGCGCGGAGGGGCTTAATCGTCCTGCTCGCTCCCGGCGACGATCACCGCCTCGCCGTCGTCCGCCTGCGACTCGTTCGCAGACACCGGATCGATCCCGCGACGCGCTGCGTCGATCTCCGAGAGGATGTACACGAGCCCGACGAGAAGCAGGGCCCCGAGCGGGAGCAGCGCGAGCGGTGTCACCCGCGTGTATCCCCACGCGACCAACAGAACGACGACGACGACGGCGACGGTGACGGCGTAGTAGATCTGGGTCCGGACGTGGTCGATCAGGTCTGCGCCGGTGAACGTCGCCGACAGGACCGTCGTGTCCGAGATCGGCGAGCTGTGGTCGCCGAAAATGGCACCGGAGAAGATGACGCCGACCATCGCCGCGACGAGGGTGTGTCCCGCCGGGCCGCCGCCACTGATCTCCCACGCGATCGGGATTGCGATGGGAGTGACGATCCCCATCGTTCCCCAGGAGGTTCCCGTCGAGAAGGCGATCACGCCGGCGACCACGAAGACGAGCGCGGGCAAGAGCTCGGGGGAGACGGCACCGACGGTCGCGGTCGCGACGTAGTCGCCGGTTCCGAGCGCGTCGATGGCCTCGCCGATTCCCCACGCGAGCGCGAGGATGGAGACCGCGGTGAGCATGATCCCGAACCCGTCTATCGTGTACTCGGTCGCGTCGCCGACGCCGAAGACGCCGTATATCTTTCCGAGCAGAAACCCGCTCGCGACCATCGCGAACGAGCCGATCATGAGCGCGATCTCGTAGGATGCCCCGAGCGCCGCGTCCCACAGTCGCTGCCCGGCGAGAGCGAACTCGCCGCCGAGGAGATCGCCGACGAAGCCGGCCGACGAAAACTCACCGGACCACAGGGCGGTCGCGATCGTGACCGCGATCAGCACCGCCACGGGGACGAAGAAGTTTCTGAGTCGCGGCGTCGACGCCGGCGGCTCGCCTAGCTCGCCGGCGACGTCCTGCATCGGCACCGCCTCGTCGCGGGTGACCTTTCCGGTCGTCCACGAGCGGTGTTCTGCGGTCAGCATCTCGCCGTAGTCGCGCCCGGAGCCGACGATCACTAGGACCATCGCGATCGCGAGGATCGCGTACATGTTGAACGGGATCGACGAGAGGAACACCTCGACGGTCCCGGGGCGATCGGCCTCGGCGACGCCGGCCGACTCGTATCCCTCTCCGATGAGCGAGAGTTGGAACGCCACCCACGAGGAAATCCCGAGGGTCGCGACCGGTGCCGCGGTGGAGTCGACGACGTACGACAGCTTCTCTCGGGAGATCCGGAGCCGGTCGGAGACGTCCTTCATCGCGGAGCCGACGATGGCGGTGTTCGCGTAGTCGTCGAAAAAGAGGACGAGCCCGAGCCCCCACGCGACGAGCCCGGCCTTCCGCTGGCTGTCGAGCCGGTCGAGCGCCCAGTCGCGGACGGCGGCGGTCCCGCCGAGGTTCCATACCATGGCGACGCCGGAGCCGAGAAGCAGCGTGAACACGATGATCGTCGCCTGGAACTCGTCGGAGATCGCTGCGACGATCCACTCGAACGTCTGGACGATCCCGATGCCGTCGGTGTAGATCACCGCCCCCGACCAGATGCCGAGGAACAGCGACAGAACCGCCTTGCGAGTGATCACCGCCAGCAGGATCGCGAGCAACGGCGGGAAGACGGACAGCGCTCCGAACTCGGTCATTGGTACCGTATCCCACGCAGATGTACATAAGTCCTCCCCGGCCGAACGACTGCCGGAGTCGAGAATAATATCGGAAATACTCGAAAGATTCTGCGCAAATCTGTTGAGAAAGGCCCTGTTCGTCGCATACTGTCAAACGCGTATTCAGATTTTTGGAATAGCGGCAGTCTTCGAGGTGACCGGGGTCGGCGGAACCGGCGCGTATCCGAACGCACTTACGTCCCTGTGACCGACCCACGTGCAATGTCTGTACGAGTCGGCATCCTCGGTGCCACCGGTGCCGTGGGTCAGCGGTTCATCCAGTTGCTCGACGATCACCCGACGTTCGATCTCGCCGCGGTCACGGCGAGCGCGGACAGCGCCGGCAAGACGTACCGCGAGGCCGCCAAGTGGCGCGTCGACACGCCCATCCCGGACGACGTGGCCGAGATGGAAGTGACGGAGACGACCCCGGCCGGCGTCGCCGACGCCGACGTCGACCTCCTCTTTTCGTCGCTTCCCTCGGGCGTCGCCGCCGAGGTCGAGCCTGACTTCTTGGAGGAGGGACACGTCGTCTCGTCGAACTCCTCGAACGACCGCATGGCCGCGGACGTGCCGCTGACGATCCCCGAGATCAACCCCGACCACCTCGATCTGATCGAGGTCCAGCGCGACGAGCGCGGCTGGGACGGCGCTCTCGTGAAGAACCCGAACTGCTCGACGATCACGATGGTTCCGACCCTCGCGGCGATCGATCGGTTCGGCCTGGAGAGCGTCCGCGTCTCCACCTTACAGGCCGTGTCGGGTGCGGGTTACTCCGGCGTCACGTCGATGGAGATCATCGACAACGCCATCCCGCACATCGGCGGCGAGGAGGAGAAGATGGAGACGGAGTCGCGGAAGCTGCTCGGCGAGTTCGACGGCGCGGCGGTCGACCTCCACAGCGCCGACGTGGCCGCCTCCTGTAACCGTATCCCGACGCTCGACGGCCACCTGGAGAACGTCTTCGCCGAGTTCGCGGAGGACCCGTCCCCAGACGACCTCCGCGAGGCGATGCGGTCGTTCGAGGGCGCAGCCGAGCTTCCGAGCTCCCCCGACCAGTTGATCAAGGTCTTCGGCGACGACGAACCGGAGCGCCCGCAGCCCCGCCTCGACCGCACGTACGCTGACGGGATGGGCGTCGTCGCCGGCGGCGTGCAGGCGACCGACGCCGGCGCGAAGTACAACTGCCTCGCGCACAACACGATCCGCGGTGCAGCGGGTGCGTCGCTGCTCAACGGTGAGCTGCTCGTCGAGGAAGGGTACGTCTAGACGGGTCGCAGCGACGCGCCTCCGTTCGGTGCTGAAGTCTCCGCACGTTTCGAGACTGGCGGCGGACGCTTCCGGTCGTTTCGAGGCTGTAATCCGACTCCTACTCCCGTTCGATCGCGACGCTCGCACCGCCGGACAGCGACCGCAGCGGGCGCACGTCGTCGATCTCGGCGACCACGCTCACCGGACTAGCGGCGCGCGGCTCCGCTCCCTCGCTGGCGGGCGTCGGCCCCCAGAAGAGACAGAGCGCGTTCCCGCGGGGCCAGTAGGCGACCGCCCCGACCGGTACCGCAGCCCGCGCGTTCTCCGCCGGTACGTCGACGGGAACGTCGAAGTAGAGCTCGTCGCCCCACCGCTCGGCGTCGCCGGCGAGCGGGAGCCCGCTCGCTATCGCCTCGCGAACTTCGGGGGCGTCGTCCGTCCACGTCGCCGTCAGCTCGCGGTCGCCGACGCGGACTTGCAGGTCGCTCATTTCCCTTCGAACTCCGGCTCGCCGTCGCCCATGAACGCCGTGATCCCCTCCATGAGGTCGTCCGTGTTCATGACGTGGCCGAAGCCCATCGCCTCGACTTCGAGGCCGGCTTCGGCGTCGGTCCGGCCGGCGTGCATGGCGCGTTTCGTGTACTTCTGGGCGATCGGCGGTCCGGCTGCGAGCTGCGTCACCAGCTCCCACGCTCGCTCGTCGAGTTCGTCGTCCGGGACCACGTCGTTGATGAAGCCGTACTCCGCGAGCGTCTCGGCCTCGTAGCGGTCCGCGGTGAAGATGATCTCCTTCGCGCGCCCCTCGCCGACGATGTGGGCGAGCCGCTGGGTACCGCCCCAGCCCGGAAGCAACCCGAGGTCGTGTTCCGGCTGTCCGAGCTCCGAGCGCTCGGAGGCGACCCGCACGTCGGCCGCGGTCGCGAGCTCCATCCCGCCGCCGAGACAGTAGCCGTCGATGGCGGCGACGACGGGCTTGTCGGACTCCTCCAGCTTCCCGAACGTCTGCTGGCCCTGTCGGGACAACTCGACCGCGTGGATCGGGTCCGCGCCGCCGGCCGCCATGCTCTGGACGTCGGCACCGGCCGAAAAGGCGCGGTCGCCCGCGCCGGACAGCAGGATCGCCCGAACCTCGTCGGCGGCGTCGAGGCGGTCGATCGCGTCGGCGAACTCGTCGAGCAGCTCGCCGCTTATCGTGTTCATCCGGTGCGGGCGGTCGATTACGACGCGCCCGACGCGGTCCTCGACGGAGACGTCGAGCGTGTCGTAGCCCGCGAACGGGTCGTCGCTCTCGCCGTCCGCGCCGTCCTGCCCTTCCGCGCCATTCACACCCCCGTCACCGTGGAAACCGCCGGCTTCGGCGGCCTCCCGCAGGTAGTCGGTCGCCTCGTAGCGTGCCTCACCCGTTTCCTCGTGGAGCTCGTCGAGAACGTCGACGAGCTCGTCGAGCCCCTCGGCGTCGGCGAGCTTCGCGGGGCCGTCCGGGAACCCGGCACCGAGCATGACCGCGCGGTCGATCGCGGACGCGTCGGCGACGTCGTTGCCGACGAGCCCCGCGACCTCGTTCGCCATCACCGCGAGCAGTCGGCGGCGGACGGCCGGATCGATCGCGTCGGTCGGGACTTGTGCGCCGCCGTCCTCGTAGTCGTAGAAGCCGGAGCCGGTCTTCTTGCCGAGCTCCTCGGACTCGACTTTCTCGACGAGCAGCGGGCAGGGACGGTACGCCTCGCCGAGCACCTCGTGCATGTACTGGAGGACGTGGTAGCCCACGTCGATGCCGACCTGGTCGGCGAGCTCGAACGAGCCCATCGGGAGCCCCATGTCGAACTTCGTGGTCGAGTCGACCGTCTCTATCGTCGCGTCGCCCGAGTCGACGATCCACGCCGCCTCGTTCATCAGGGGAACGAGGATGCGGTTGACGATGAATCCGGGGCTGTCCTTCCGGACGCGGACCGGGGTCTTCCCCATGGACTCCGCGAATCCTTCGATCAGTTCCAGCGTCTCCTCGGACGTGTGTTTCCCGGAGATCACCTCGACGAGGTCCATCCGCACCGGCGGGTTGAAAAAGTGCATCCCGCAGAATCGCTCGGGGCGGTCGGTGACCTCCGAGATCTCGGTGATCGAGAGGCTGGAGGTATTGGTGACGAAGACGGCCTCCTCGGGCGCGTACTCGACGACCTCGCCGTACACGTCCTTTTTGATCGCCATCTTCTCCGGGACCACCTCGATCACCACGTCGGCGTCGGCGAGAGAGTCTTCGAGGTCGACCTGGGGCTCGATTCGGTCGAGAGCGGCCTCAGCCTCGTCTTCGCCTATCCGGTCCTTCTCGGCGAGCTTGCCGAGCGACCACTCAATCTGGTCGTAGCCGTCCTGAACGAGTTCCTCTTCGATGTCCCGCAGCGACACCCCGTAGCCGGCGAGCGCGGCCACTTCGGCGATGCCGTGGCCCATGTTTCCGGCTCCGAGGACCGTTACGTGCTGGACGTCTTCGAGCTGCATACAAGAGCGGTCGGAAGCGTCCCGGTTGAACGTTTCCATCTTCCAAACGAGAAACGCATGGTAAGTTTATCAGTCGCGGCTGCGGGTTCGGCGGGAGGGTTGCCGAGGCGATCGCCGCCGCGACCGCAAACGTCGGGTGGTTCCGGCTCGAAGGGCGGGGCGATGGACGATCGAATCGCGACGACCCTCCGCGACGATCCGACGATGGCGCGGCTGATCGACCGGCACGGTCCGCTCGCGATAGCGCCCGCTTCCGACGAGTTCGCGCGCCTCTGCACCTCGATCGTGAACCAGCAGCTCTCGACGGCCTCGGCGGCGGCCATCCACGGGCGATTCGTGGACGAACTCGGCGGCGATCCGACCCCGGATCGCGTGCTCGCTGTCGACGAGGACGCGCTGCGCGACGCCGGGCTCAGCGGGACGAAGGTGGAGTACCTTCGGTCGGCCGCGAGCGCGTTCCGCGACGGCGACGTCGACCTGACCCGCGAGGGGCTCGCGGATCGGAGCGATGAGGCCGTCGTCGACGAACTCACCGCCATCCGCGGCGTCGGCGAGTGGACCGCGCGAATGTACCTAATCTTTGCGCTCGGACGCGAGGACGTGCTCCCGCTCGGCGATCTCGCGGTTCGGAAGGGGATCGAACGGGTGTACAACGACGGCGACGAGCTCACCCGCGCGGAGATGCGCGAGATCGGTGAGGCGTGGCGTCCCTACCGGAGCTACGGAACTCGCTACGTCTGGGCCGAGTACGAGTCCTAGATCGACGGGCGGACGACCGACACCGAACGCACTCGGACCCGGGGCCTGTTGAAATACACGGCGAGAGACTCGTATGGCCCCGGTTTCGGTCAGTACGGAAGTGGTGATGATCGATTCCGGGAGTGAGTATTGCAGACTGCCGCTGGCAACGAGGTATATAAAAGGAGTGAGCGGGGGCGGCGACGACTGCTTATAACTGAACGTGGCGGTGCGGTGGCGCGCCTCCGAGCGTCCGTTTAAAACGGACGCGAGGAGCCCGCGAGGGACGCGGCGACCACAGGGAGCCGCGAGGCTGGGGAGGAGTGAGGTGTGGTGCAGTGCGGTTGCGATGCGGGGTGGGACTCAAAGGGGCAGTCGCCGGCGGCTCTGCCGCCGGCTGCCAGAGGCGCTCCGCGGCGGGGGCTTTGGATGTGTTCACCGCGCCAGCAATCACTTATAAGCGAGCGGCTGGGGCTTTGGACGTGTTCACCGCGCCAGCAACGATAGATAAACAGCCGCCAGCAGCGCCACTCGCTCTCTTATAAACGATCACCCCAATGCAGTGAGATCCCTACTCCCGGAATCGGTCAATTTGCACTCTTCGGCGATCAGCTGTTTCAGACAAGAATACGTCTGACAAGAGGATTTCAACGGAGCCGGATCCGGAGGTATTTGTCCACCGATCGCCTCCGATCCCCCATGCGAACGCTCGTCTTCGACGGCCGGACCGGCGCAGCCGGCGACATGATCTGTGCCGCGCTGATCGCGGCCGGAGCCGACCCGGACGTCCTCGCACCCGCGTCCGACCGGCTCCCGGTCAGGTACGAGATTGGCGAGACGACGAGAAACGGGGTCCGGTCGACGACCGTCGACGTGCTCCTGAACGACGAGGATCGCGATCACGACCCGTCACGCGATCACGATCACGCCGGTGACCGCGCCGAGGGGGCCGGTTCGAGTCGGAGCTACCCCGAAGTCGTCGCGATCGTCGAGTCGATGGGGCTGTCCGAGGCCGTCGAGTCGGTCGCGCTCGACGCCTTCGAGTTGCTCGGTCGCGCCGAGGCGTCGGTCCACGGCACCGACCTCGACGAGACCCACTTCCACGAGGTCGGCGCGGACGACGCGATCGCCGACGTGGTCGGCGCGGCGCTGCTCCTCGACGACCTCGGTCCCGACCGCGTCGTCACCACGCCGGTCGCCGCGGGCGGCGGCGAGGTGGAGATGGCCCACGGAACCTACCCGGTCCCCGCGCCCGCGACGACCGAGATCGCGGCACGGGCCGGCTTCTCGCTGGTCGGCGGGCCAATCGACCGCGAGCTGTTGACGCCGACGGGGGCCGCGATCCTCGCCGCGGTCGCCGACGGGGTCGACTCGATCCCCGACATCGAGGTCGACGCCACCGGGTACGGCGCGGGCGACGCGGCCTTCGATGCCCACCCGAACGTCCTCCGCGTTCTCGTCGGCGACGGGGGCAACAGAGGCGACGAGAGCGACGGGGAGGACGGGAGCGACGAGGGACTGATCCACGACGACGTCGCCGTCCTCGAAACGAACCTCGACGACGCCTCGCCGGAGGTGCTCGGTGGGCTCCAGGAGACACTCGAAGACGTCGGTGCGCGCGACGTGACGATCGTCCCAACCACGATGAAGAAGTCGCGACCGGGGCACCTGGTCACCGTGATCTGCAAGCCCGCGGACGCCGAAGCCGTCGCGGAGCGGCTCGCCCGCGAAACGGGGACCCTCGGCGTCCGGCAGTCGGCAGCGAGCCACCGGTGGATCGCCGAGCGCGCCTTCGAGACGGCGGCGCTCTCGATCGACGGCGACGAGTACGAGGTGTCGGTGAAGGTCGCCTCGACCGCCGACGGCGACGTCTACGACGTCAGCGCCGAGTACGACGACGCTGCCGCAGTCGCCGGGTCGACAGGGGCCCCGATTCGGGAAATCCTCCGTCGCGCCGAAGCGCGTGTGCGAGAGGACCTCGGTGAGTAGCTCGGCGAGCAGCTCGGTGAGTAGCGGCTGATCGGCGGTTCGGCGGTTCGGCGGTTCGGCGATTCCGCGTTCGGCGGAGCGATCGCGTCGCCATCCCGGCCGACGAATCGGTGCGAGAGCACCCAGTGCGGCCGGTTCCGTCGACGCCGAGACGACAGGCCTATGACGAACGCCCGACCAGCACCACGTAACGCAGACTCCGTCATGATCGAGCGAATCCACACGTCGGACGTCGAACCGGACGCGGACGAGGTCGCCATCGCCGGCCACGTCCACGAGATCCGCGATTTGGGGGGGCTCGTCTTCCTGATCGTGCGCGACCGCGAAGGGCTCATCCAGATCGTCTTCAAGGAGGAGCGCGAGCCGGACCTGTTTGAGGCCGTTCAGGAGGTCGGCGCGGAGGACGTCGTCCGCGTGGTCGGCGAGCCGCTGGAGAGCGATCAGGCCCCCGGCGGCGTCGAGATCGCCCCGACCGAGTACGAGGTCATCGACGAGGCCGACTCCCCGCTTCCGCTGGACATCTCGAAGGATATCGAGGTGGACCTCTCGACCCGACTCGACAACCGCGCGCTCGACCTTCGGAAGCCGGAGACGCTCGCCGTGTTCACGCTGCGCTCGACGCTGATGACGGCGATGGAGGAGTGGTTCGACGACGAGGGGTTCGTCGACATCAAGACCCCGCTCATCTCGAAGGGTGGCGCGGAGGGCGGCGCGGAGCTGTTCCCGATCCTCTACTATAACCAGGACGCGTTCCTCTCGCAGAGCCCGCAGCTGTACAAGCAGATGCTGATGGCGTCGGGCTACGAGGCCGTCTACGAGACGGGCACGGCGTTCCGTGCGGAGGACTTCGCGACCTCGCGTCACGTCTCCGAGATCGCGATGTTCGACGTGGAGCTCGCGTACATCGACGACCACGACGACGTGATGGACGTCCAGGAAGAGTCGCTGCGCCACGCGCTCCGCGAGGTCGCCGAGAACGCCGAACGCGAACTGGAGCTGCTCGACGTCGACCTCGACGTGCCCGAAGCGGACTTCCCGCGGATCACCTTCGACGAGGCGCTCGACATCCTCGAAACCGAGTACGGTCACTTCCCGGACGACCCGACCGACCTCGACACGAAAGGCGAGAAGCTGCTGGGCGAGCACTTCGAGGAGCGGGGACATCCCGCGTTCTTCGTCGTCGGCTACCCCGACGAGAAGTTCTACTACATGCAGGACGTCGAGGGCGACGACATCGCCTCCCGAAAGTTCGACCTGATTTACAGGGGACAGGAGCTCTCCTCTGGCGGACAGCGCGAGCACGATGTCGATCGCATGGTCGAGGTCATGGAGGAGGAGGGCGTCGAGACGGCCAACTTCGAGTTCTACATCGAGGCGCTGAGCTTCGGCACCCCGCCCCACGGCGGCTACGGGCTCGGCATCGACCGGCTTGTCCAGAAGGTCGCCGACCTCGACAACATCAAGGAGGCGATCATGTTCCCGCGCGATCCGAACCGGCTGGAGCCCTAACGCGGTTCGACCGCCGCTCCGTCTCACTCCGACGCGAGAAGTAACACAACGGATCAACGACATCCGACTTGATCGATACCGGGAGTGGATATTGCACGCGGTTGATGTGATCATTTGGCTCTGTTGAAATCCTCTCCTTCAGACATATTGTCGTCTGGAACAGCCGGTCGCGAACAGTGCGAAGTTATCGGTCATCGGTCAAAGAGATGCTTTAGCTTCCCGAACTACCTTATCCTCAGACGGTTTCGTGTTGGTCATGAACCGCCGCGATCTCCTCGCTCACATTGGTGCCGGGTCAATCGTTGGTATCGCTGGTTGCCTCGGAGACGCTGAGACGCCTGATGACCCAGTAGCCGGCAATGAATCAGATGGAGAAGTAGATTCTACAACTCCCCAGATAGATGGCCAGCCGTGCCCCCCATACGAAACGGAACGTGATAGTGCCGTCTGTTCTCACACAGTAGACACAGACACGGCATCAGTGTATATTGAGCCGAATCCAGAAAGCAGCACCCTCAATGACGGGACACCTGTTGACGATATTACGCTGACCTTCTACAATCAGTCCTCCACTGAACTCACGTTCAATCCGCACAGTTGGAGCATCTGGCACAATTCGGGAACTGAATGGGAGGAACTCCAGCAGGAACTGTCGGGTGATGAACGCCTGACTACGTCGCCAGATGACACACATTCGTGGTCGTTTATGCAGGCGGTGGAGTCCATTCAGGAGGAGCCGGTACTTGAGCCAGGTCTATATGCTGCGGAACTCGGTGTTCCTGACCCCGAAAACAGCGACGATTGGATTGCTTGTATTGCACTTGTTCAACTTAACACAGCTGAGTAAGGTACATATGGACGATTTGGTAGTCTCCTGCACTGAGTAATTCGTGATTCCCCAGTACTGAGCGATTCGTGTGTCCCCTGTATTGACCGCAACCGGGTCAGAATGTATCACCTGCTGAGGATTTCAACAGAGCCGATCATTTATAAGTGATCGAGTGGTGTTGCTGGCGGCTGTTTATAAGTCGTTGCTGATGCGGTTAATCACCGTGTTTCTGGCGTTGGTTGTTTATAAGTGATTGACGGTGCGGTGAACACTTACAAAGCCCCAGCCGCGAGGCGGGCGCACGCTCGCTGCGCTCCTCACTCGCTCGCTCACGCTCCCTCGTTGCGGTGCTTACGTCGCCTGCGCCCGCTTCGCGGCTGCCCCTTTGAATCCCACCCCAACCGCTCCGCACAGCACCTCACACCTCCCCAGCCTCGCCGCTTCGCGCCTTTATAAGGCGCTCGCGGCGTCCCTCGCGGGCTCCTCGCGCCCGTATCGGGCGCTCGGAGGCGCGCCACAGCATCGTTCATTTATAAGTAGCCGGCGCGCTCGCGCTTGCCCCTTTTATATACCTCGTTGCCAGCGGCAGTCTGCAATACTCACTCCCGGAATCGCTCCCCGGCGCTTCTTAAGTGAGTCCTTCGGTGTCGCCGTGCGCCTCGCGATGTCGAACGCTGTGGAGACGCTTATACGGTGCGCGGCCGTCGCTCTGATATCGATGGACTTCGAGACCACCTTCGGCACGAACGCGCCGGTGATCGGCATGGTACACCTCCCACCTCTCCCGGGGGCTCCGAAGGCACCGGACGACGCCACGGTCGCGATGCGCGAGGCGGTTCGCCGCGCTGAGATCGACGCGAGCGCCCTCGACCGCGGCGGCGTCGACGGGATCATGATCGAGAACTTCGGCGACGCTCCGTTTTATCCCGACGACGCTCCGAAACACGTCGTCGCCGCGGTCGCGCGGGCCGCGACGGCGGTCGCCGCGGAGACCGACCTCCCGCTCGGGATCAACGTCCTGCGGAACGACGCGGAGGCCGCCGTATCGGTCGCCGCGGCGGTCGACGCCGACTACGTCCGCGTGAACGTCCACACCGGGGCGCGCGTCACGGACCAGGGGATCGTCCAGGGGAAGGCCCACGAGACCCTTCGACTGCGCGAGCGGCTCGGCGCTGATCTCGGCGTGTTCGCCGACACGGACGTGAAACACTCCGCGCCGCTCACCGCCGAGGGGCACACCGCCGAGTCGTTCGCGGACACCGCCGAGCGCGGGCTCGCGGACGCCGTGATCGCCTCCGGCCGCGGCACGGGGAAGGCGATAACCGCCGAGTCCCTGCAGGCCGTCGTCGACGAACGCGACGCCCACGGGCTCGACACGCCGGTCCTCGTCGGCAGCGGCGTCCGGACCGACACGGTCGGCGACGCCTTGGAGATCGCCGACGGCGTCATCGTCGGCACGGCGCTCAAGGAAAACGGCGAAACGACCGCGCGGGTCGACGACGACCGCGTGGCCGACCTCGTGGCGCGCGCCGACCAGGTCAGGTGAGAGCTGGTGAGAGCCGGTGAGAGTCGGTGAGATCCGGTTAGTCGTCGGTGTCGCTCGCGTCCGATCGGCGCTCGGCGAGAAATTCCGTCACCGCCTCTCGGGTCGGCAGTCCGCCCTGTGCGAACCGTTCCGTGCAGTTGAGCGCCGCGACCGCAGCCGCGAACCGGACGCCGTCGCCGACCGGTGTGTCTCCTGCCAGTACATCGCCCGTCGGTGCTTCTCCGGCCAGTACATCGCCCGCCGGTGCGTCCCTGGCCGTCCACTGGTCGATGGTCCCGGCGACGAACGCGTCGCCGGCACCGGTCGCGTCGACGACGTCGACGTCGAACGCGTCGAACTCGGAAACGTCTCCGCCCGCGATCGCGGTCATCCCGTCTGCGCCGTGAGTGAGGACGGCGCGCGGCCACCCCTCGCCGTCTCGCTCTCGATCGTGGTCGGTTCGTCGCCGCTGTGCCGCCGTGATCCGCTCGATCGCGACCTCCCGTCCGCCGAAGTAGGCCTCGGCGGCGACGTCGCCGGCGACGAACACGTCCGCGCGGTGGAGGAGCCGGTTGACGGTCGCCGGCTCGGTCCCTCGGCCGACCATCTCCTCGACCGGCCCGGATAAATCGAAGACGAGAGTCGGAGGATCCCGGTCCGCGGGGGCAGCGCGATCGTTCGAATCATCTCGGTCCGTCCGCTCGCTCGGCCGGAGCGAGTCGAGCAGGTCGAGCACCGCCCTGGAAACGGCGTCGGGGGTGTACCCGGTGAGGAATACGACGTCGGCGGCGGCGATCGCCTCGCGGTCGGCCGCATCGAGGCGGAGCCGGCGGAAGCTCTCGCCGGTGGTGACGATGGCGCGTTCGCCCTCGGGGTCGCTGAGTATCACCGACCCCGTGGACGGATCGCCGCCGACCGAGACGCGCGTGTCGTCGACGCCGGTGTCCGCGAGGTGCTCGCGGGCGCGCCGGCCGTACTCGTCGTCGCCGACCCGGCTGACGAGTCCGACGTCGCGTCCGAGACGATCGAGCGCGACCGAGACGTTCGCACCCACGCCGCCGAACGCGGTGGTGACCTCGCTCGCGAACGCCCCGCCGTCCGGCTCGGGGAGATTGCTGACGGCGTACCACTCGTCGATCACCGCGGCACCGATCGCGACGATGGTGGGGGCGGAGGCACCGCTCATCGCGACGGCGTCGTGCGGTCGGCGACGCGGCCGGTGAGTCGGTTGGCGACGCGGCCGGTGAGTCGATCGGGTCCCCCACGAGTCGAGCTGATGTCCGTCGGATCGATCATACCCGTCGTGTTCGACCGCGGGTACCTAACGCTTCGTACCGCGGGCGGCTTACGGTTCGTTTTTCCCCTCGTCCGCTGCCGGTTCCACCGATTCCGCGGAAGTCGCGTCGGGTGACTCCACGGAAGTTTCGTCCGGTGGCTCCGAGGCAGTCGTCTCGTCCTTTTCTGCCTCCTGTGACTTCCGCACGTCACGGAGCGCGTCGACGGGGTCGTCCGTTGCGCTGACGCGCGTCTCCGTCGCCGCGGCCGGATCGAGACGGGCGTCTCCGTCCCGTCGATCCTCCGCGTCCGCCTCGGACGCGTCGGCGTCGTCAGGGGAGGAGCTATCGCCGTCCGATCCGCCGAACAGGTCGCCGATCCACGCGGTGAGTCTGGAGATGAGTCCCATCGTGTGTCTCAGTAGTTTCTGAACAGCAGCGCGCGCACGTCGTCTTTCGTGCGGGCCGTCTCGACGCCGCCGTCCGGCAAGTCGACCTCGTACCGCACGTCGCCGTCGGCCTCCCGCCACTTGTCGTCGTGCGTGTCGAGCAGGCTCATCATCGCGTCGAGCTGGCTGGATCCCTCGTCGCCGTTCACTTCGTCTTCGTCGCCCTCGTCGCCAGTCTCGTCACCGCTGTCTCCGTCTTCGTCGGGGTCGACGGCGTCGTCGGTCGATTCGCCGAGGTCGACGTCCACGCGAGCGAACGGATCGACGGCCGACCGCTCGGCCGCGTCGAGGATCGCCCTGACCAGCTCGTCTTTCGTCATGTCGCTGCGACCGGCGACGTCGAACGCGGCGGCGATCGCGTACAGGTCCATCTCGTCGGCGTCGGACTGCTCGCCATGTTTTCGGTTCCGGGCTTCGAGTCGCTCGCGTGCGAGGGCACGATCGAAGGGTGCCCCGTCTGCGGGCGCGCTCGCACCGTCGCCCCCGACGGCTCCTTCAGCGGCTCCCGAGGCTCCCTCAGCGGCTCCCGAGTCCGCGACGCGATCCGGATCCTCGACGGCGTCGGCGAGGTCGAGGAGGTAGCGCAGGGCGTCCTCGGTGTCGACGGAGGCGTATTCGCCCGCGTGCGTCGCCGCCAGCTCCTCGCGGAGCCTCTCGATCCGGTCGCGCTGGTCGTCGGTGATGTCGAGCGTCGGCATTGTCAGTCGTGGTCCTCCTGAAATCTCGCGAACGCGTCCGCCCAGCTCTCGACGAGTCGGGGCTCGCCCGAGTGATCCGCCTCGACGCCGGCGTATCCGCAGTCGTCGCAGGCGACCGCGGTCGCCCCGCCGAGCGCGAACGTCGACAGCGCCGATCCGCAGCGCGGGCATTCGGGTGACACGGACTATCATGTGGGTGCTGGACGCGAACCCTCAAAAGGACAGGGGGTGAGAAGCGATCCGAGGCGGGAAACGGACGACGGACGGGAAGCGTGGAGCGAGCGGAGACGGAAATCGAGCGGAGACGGAAACCGAGCGGAGACGGAAACCGAGCGGAGACGGAAACCGAGCGGAGACGGAAAACGGACGGGTGGCGGGTGGCGTTCGCGAGAGCGCGGGGGGAACAATCATTATCATCGGCGAAGACGGTCCGCGTATGAGCGAATCGAACGCGGAGAACCCCGTCATGGGGTACTACCGCCGCTACGTCGGCGACCCAGATCGAACGGTCGACGTGTACGCGGGGTTCGGCCTCTTTTTCGCCGGAATCGGTCTCGGGCTCGTCGGCGTCGCCGTGTTCCTATACAGCGCCACGCTCCCGCAGAACACGCTGTCGACGTACGCGGTCCGAGAGGTCGCCGCCGTCGCCGGCGCGGTCGGCCTGCCGGCGCTCTTGCTCGGCATCGTCGTCCTCCTCCCGGTCGACCGCCGGATGGTCTACCTGGCCGGCGTCGGGGCCGCGATCACCCTCGTCGCGACCGGGCTGTTCGTCTGGGCGTACCCGTACAACTGGAACGTCCCCGACTCCGTCGACTACAGCGCGCAGGTCGTCGCGGTTTACACCGTCGGGATCGTGGCCGTCATCGCCGCGACTGGCGGCGCGCTCGTCGCACACCGCGTCGAGCGCGCGACCGGAGGTGCGGCCGGCGGCGGAACGGGCGCTGCAAGCGGCAAAGCGGACGCCGGCGCGGCGGGCGGCGCGTCGGCAGACGACGAGGCGCTCACCGAGGAACAGGTGCGCGCCGACATCGAGCGCGAACTGGCGGACGCGGAGCTGACGTGGGGCGGCGTCGAGCGCACGGAGAGTCGACGGCTGGAACTCGACACGAGCGCCGTCGACGACATCGAGGTCGACCGTGAGCGACTCGCCGGCTCGGCCACCGAGACGCGGACGACGTCCGGGAGCGTCACCGACGCCGTCTCCGAGCTGAAGGGGCTGCAGGGCGGTGAAGCGAAGACGGCCAGCGGCGGGGGAACGGACGACCAGGCCGCCGCGCTCCGGGAGCTCCGCGAGCAGAAGCGGAAGGAGGCAGAGGCCGAGGCTGCGACGAGCGGTTCGATCGTCGATCGGATCAAGAACCTGTTCTGAGCGGTCGTCCATTTATATACCGCGCGTCGCCTAATCCGCACGTGTCACGCGTCACCGTCCGCATCGACCCGCACGTCCACTCGGACGAGAGCTACGACGGGCACGAACCGATCGAGCTGATTCTGGAACACGCGGCCGAGATCGGTCTCGACGCCGTCGTGATCACCGACCATGACGTGATCGGCGAGTCGAAGCGCGCGGCCGAGATCGCCGGCGAGTACGGGCTGATCGGGATCCCCGGTGTCGAGGTGTCGACGGCGCACGGTCACCTGCTTGCCGTCGGCGTCGAGCGGATGCCTCCCCGGCGGAAGCCGTACGCCGAGACGGTCGAATGGATCCACGAGCGCGGCGGAGTCGCGATCGTGCCGCATCCGTTTCAGCGGTCTCGACACGGTGTCCGCGAGCGGAACATCCCCGTGCCGAACGGGGACTCGTTCGCCGCGCCCGACGGTGCCTCCGACGAGATCGGTTCGCCTAGGCACGACGGGGTCGATTCGTCCGGAACCGACGGAGTCGGCGAGGTCGATGAGGTCGGTGAGGTCGGCGAGGTCGATGAGGTCGGTGAGGTCGGTGAGGTCGGTGAGAGAGATAAATCGGATGAGGTGGATGAGGTGGACGCCGTCGAGGTGTTCAACGCGTGGCTGTTCACCGGCTACCGCAACCGACGCGCCCGGAAGTTCGCCGCCGATCACGACTACCCCGGCGTCGCGGCCAGCGACGCGCACCACCTGGAGTACGTCGGCCGCGCGTTCACCGAGTTGGACGTCGAGGGGCGCGACTCCGTCGACGCGGTCACGGCCGAGGACGTCCTGGACGCGATCCGCGACGGGACGACGACGGTGAACGGCAGACGGGCCCCGATCCGGATGGCGGCGAAACACTACGTCGGGGCGGCCGGGCGGAAGTCCGGGTACTACGCGAAGACCGGCGCGCTGCGCGGCTCGGCCGCCGTGGTGCGAGCCGCGACCGAAGTCGTGTCCACGGCCCGCGTCGCTGTGTTCCAAGGGGTCCACCGCCTCTCGCGGGCGCTGTCGTGGTTGACCTGATATCCGACCGTCGAGGTCTGCTGTCGCCGCCGGCGAGATCAGTCGGCGGAAACGCCGCAGTACCGTCGGCCGGCGGGCACTTCGGAGACGGGTTTTTGCACGCGGCCGAGAAACGACCGGACATGAGCCACGACAGACGTGAGGCCGGATTCAAACGGCGGACCCGCGTCGCGGACGCGCTGGCGACGCTGCTCGACGCCGTCGGCCCACACGGCCGGTCCGAGACGGTTCCGATCGACGGGGCTGACGACCGAGTCGTCGCCGAGCCGATCGACGCGCCGACGCCCGTCCCGAGCTACGACAGGGCCGCCATGGACGGCTACGCGGTCCGCGCCGAGGACACGTTCGGCGCGTCCGACCGGTCGCCGGCCGTGCTCCGGGCGGCTCGCGAGGGGAGAACCGCGGCGGGCGACGTCGACGCGATCGCCCCGGGCGAAGCCGCGCGCGTCCACACCGGCAGCGCGGTCCCGGACGGTGCCGACGCGGTTGTCATGATCGAGCGAGTCGAGGCGGTCGGCGACGAGGTGGAGACATTCGACGCCGTCGCCGCGGGAGAGAACGTGGGCGAGGTCGGCGAGGACGTCGCCGCCGGCCAGCGGCTCTTCGAGCCCGGACACGTCCTCCGACCTTCCGATCTCGGTCTCCTGAAGTCGGTCGGTCTCGATGCGGTCCGCACCTACGAGCGTCCGACCGTGGCCGTGATCCCGACCGGCGAGGAGCTGGTGCAGTCGGACCCCAGCCCGGGCGAGGTGATCGAGACGAACGGACTGACCGTCTCTCGATTGGTCGAGCGCTGGGGCGGGGAGGCGCGCTACCGTGACGTCGTCACCGACGACGAGGACGCGCTCGCGGCCGCGGTCGAACGCGATCTCGACGCCGACGTGATCGTCACCACCGGCGGCTCGTCCGTCGGCGAGCGCGACCTGATCCCGGAGGTCGTCGATGATATCGGCGACGTCCTCGTCCACGGCGTCGCGCTGAAGCCGGGACACCCCGTCTGTCTCGGCGCGGCGGACGGTACCCCGATCGTCTCGCTGCCCGGCTACCCGGTCGCCTGCATCGTCAACGCCGCGCAGTTCCTCCGACCGGCGCAAAAGCGGATCGGCGGGACGACGGCCGAGCCGTTTCCGACGCGTCGCGCGCGCCTCGAACGCAAGATACCGAGCGAGCCGGGGGTACGCACGTTCGCCCGA
The DNA here is from genome assembly GCF_042662525.1 of Halorubrum trueperi. Taxonomy (NCBI): domain Archaea; kingdom Methanobacteriati; phylum Methanobacteriota; class Halobacteria; order Halobacteriales; family Haloferacaceae; genus Halorubrum; species Halorubrum trueperi. Next base: position 298,253 of record NZ_JBHSXI010000023.1, on the reverse strand, counting down.
GTGACGCTCTCGAAGGGCGGTGCCGCGTCGGAGGGCGACGACGATCCCGAAGCGCTCCCCGCCGCGACCCCGACCCGTGCGAGCGGCTCCGGCATCCTCTCCAGCGTCGCGCTCGCGGACGGCTGGGTCGTCGTTCCCGAACCCCGGGAGGGCATCGACGCGGGCGAAGTCGTCGACGTTGAGTTGTGGGAGGTGACCGCATGAGCGAGCGCCGGGAGTTCCGCGACCTCGCGACTCCCGAGGCCGCCCGCGAGGCGATCGCCTCGCTCGATCTCACGCCAGAGCCGGAGACGGTGCCGCTCGAAGCGGCCCGCGGCCGCGTCCTCTCCGAGCGAGTCGACGCCGCCATCGACGTGCCGGGATTCGACCGGGCGTCGATGGACGGGTACGCCGTCCGGGCCCGCGACACCTTCGGCGCGGACGAGGCGGCCCCCGCCGAACTCGACCTCGTCGGCGCGGTTCACGCGGGCGCGGCCCCGGACGTGACCGTCGCTCCGGGTTCATGCGCGGAGATCTCTACCGGAGCCGTGATGCCGGACGGCGCTGACGCCGTGGTGATGGTCGAGCGGACGGAAGAACTGGACGCCGGGGGGGCCGAGCCGGCACAGATCGCGGTCCGAACCGCCGTCGCCCCGGGCGACCACGTGATGAGCGCGGGTGCGGACATCGCCGCCGGAACCCGTGCGCTCGGCCCCGGAAGGCGTCTGACCCCCCGCGAGATCGGACTGCTGTCGGCGCTCGGCGTCGACGCCGTCCCCGTCGAGGGGAGACCCCGCGTCGGGATCGTCTCGACGGGCGACGAGCTGGTGCGCCCCGGCGGGGACCTCGACCCCTCGCGCGGCGAGATCTACGACGTGAACTCGACGACGATCGCCGCGGGCGTCTCCGAGGCCGGCGGCGAGCCGGCCCTGTACCCGCACGCCGGCGACGACTACGCCGAGATGGAGCGGCTGCTTCGGCGGGCCGCCGACGAGTGCGACCTCGTGCTCTCGTCGGGGTCGACCTCCGCGAGCGCCGTCGACGTGATCTACCGCGTGATCGAGGAGCGCGGCGAGCTGCTCCTCCACGGGGTGGCCGTCAAGCCCGGCAAGCCGATGCTCGTCGGTCGCATCGATCGCGGCGGGGGTGAATCGACGTCCGGCGACGGATCCGACGAGGGCGAATCGATGTCCGACGGGAGCGACCGCATCGGCGAGTCGGCGTACGTCGGCCTCCCGGGGTACCCGGTATCGGCGCTCACCATCTTTCGGACGTTCGTCGCGCCGGCGATACGAGAGGCAGCCGGGCAACCGGAGCCCGCGACCGCGACCGTCGAGGGACGGATGGGCGTCGCCGAGCGCTACGGCGAAGGGCGACTCCGGCTCATGCCCGTCGGACTGCTCGATCTGGGCGTCGACTACGCGCGAGACGGGGGAGAAACCCGACCCTCTCGACCGCTCGTCTATCCCGTCGACAAGGGATCGGGCGCGACGACGAGCCTCGTCGAGGCCGACGGCGTCGTCGCCGTCGATCCCGATACGGAGTACCTCGACGCAGGCGAACTCGTCACGGTGCAGCTGTTCTCCCCGGACGTTCGTCCGCCGACGCTGCTCGGCGTCGGGGAGGACGATCCGGCGCTCAACCGCCTCCTCGACCGTCTCGACAACCCCAGGTACCTCCCGGTCGGCTCCCGCGAGGGCCTGCGTCGGCTGCGAGACGGCGTCCCTGATGTCGCCGCCGTCGCCGGACCGACCGATCGTGCGGTCGAATCTGTCGATCTCGGCGGGTGGACGCGCGAGTGGGGACTCGCAGTTCCGGACGGGAATCCCGACGACGTGACCGGGATCGCGGACGTCGTCGACCGCGACCTCCGGTTCGTCAACCGTTCGACCGACTCGGGGCTCCGTCGAAGTCTCGACGACGCGCTCGACGAAGTGGCCGCAGATCGGTCGTCCTCGCGAGCGGACCTCGCGGGGCGTATCGACGGCTACGAACGAACCGCTAGGGCGTTCGAAAGCCCGGTCAGAGCGGTGCTCTCTGCGGACGCCGACGTCGGTCTCGGGCTTCGGGAGACCGCGGGTCGGCTCGGCTGCGGATTCGTCCCGCTCGGAGAGCAGGCGGTGTCCGTCCGCGCGTCGCCCGAGCGAGTCGACCGCGACGCGGTGGCGGCACTCGCCGCCGCGCTCGACGGTATCGGTGGGTCGAGCGCCGACGGTACCCCGTCCCCGATCGACGGACTGGCGGGCTACTCGCGAAACAGGCGGAACGAGCCCTGACCGACGACGACCTCGCGCGCGTCACCGTTGATCGAACTCGTGACCGTCATGTCGCTGACGCCGATCGAGCCTCCCGACCTGATCACCTCCGCCTCCGCGCGGAGATCACCGGTCGCGGGTCGGAGGTAGTTCGCGTCGAGGTTCACGGTGGCGACGCCGCCGGCGTACGGGTTCTCGAACGCGGTCCGCTGGGCGACCCCGCCGGCCGTGTCGATAAGCGTCGCCGCCACGCCGCCGTGGATCGTGCCGCCGTCCGCGTTCGTGAGCTTGTCGTCGAACGGGATCGAAAGCACGATCCGGCCCCGCTCGACCGCGTCCACGGACGTGTTCAGCCACGAGAGGTAGCCGTGCTCCTCCTCGATCCGTCGTTCGATGAGCGCTACCGCGTCCGCCGGCAACGGGTCCATCTCGGCGATCTCGGTGCGGTCCATATCTCCCCCTCACCGTCGTCCGGCTTGTAGCCCCCGAAACGCGCAACAACCGGTGGACGGTTGTCACTGGGAGCTTCGCTCCGATCGTTCCCACACCGTATCAGTGATGCCGCGGCAGTCGTCCCGTGACCTGACGCGTCGCCCGCGGTGGCCGAGGCTGGAGCCCGGCGCACCACCGCGGGACAGGTTCCGTGCCGGCTGTTCGCCACGCCATCTGTGAGCCGCACGGCCGACATCGTAACGCGTCGTTATCGACCTCGACCGACATCGACGACCTCGACGATATCGACGACCGGCCGACGTCGATCCCCTAACGGCCCGTCCCGAGCCGGATCGAGTCGTCGCTCCGAACGAGCTCGATCGAAACCTCGTCGCCGATCGCGAACGCCGAGTCCGGACAGACGACCTTCGCGCCGAAGTTCCCGTCGCGAGCCGCGAACAGCGACAGTCCCACCACCCGGTCGCCGTTCGCGAACACGTCCACGGAATCCCACGCGATCCCGCGGCCGCGAGCGACACCGATTCGCGTCCCCAGCAGGGATACGGTGGCTCCGTCCGAGAGGTCGCCGAAAGCGCCGCCGCCAGCGTAATGAGCCAGCCCACCGTCCAGCGGGACTCCGTCGTCGCTCGCGATCGCCGCGAACCGCCCGCGGGGAGCCGGGTGTGTCGGCGCGTCGAGGACGACGTGTGACGGGCCGCGCCCGACGACGGTTCCGGTCCCGTCCCAGCGGACCGGATCGACGTCCACGTCGACGTCGACCGGGAGCGACCCGCTCGCTCGAAGCGCGTTCGCGTCGGGGTCTCGGAATCCGAGGTGGACGTGGTCGGCGACCCACCGGCCGAAAAATCCGGACCGCGTCATCGACCCGAGCGAGTCCCCGACCGCGATTCGATCTCCGGGGGAGACGGCCGGCCTCACGTGGAGGATCCGCGCAACTGTTCCGGGATCGGTTCCTGCCAGCCAACACCACTCGTCGTCGAGGTCGACGACGATCAGGTGGTCCTCGTCCGCGGCGTACGATCGGTCCGGACAGCCGACGGTCAGGGTTTTCCGGACGACGCCGGCGACGGGTGAAATACCCGTGCTTCCGTCGGGGTACAGGTCGATCGCGCTGCCGTCGTCGTGCGCGCGGTACGGCGAGTTGAACCGCGAAAACCGCCGGTACCGTGCGAGGACGTCGGACGACAGCGTGACGGTCATTGTCGTATCGACGACGGCGTTCGATCGACAAGTGGGCGTCGAAACCGTCAGGGTCCGGCGAGCGCGGAGCCGGTCCGCTGGCTCCCGTCAGTCCTCGGCCGGTTCGATCCCCGAGATCACGAAGCGCGCACCGCCTGCGTCGGACTCCTCGACTTCGAGTTCCCACCCGTGCGCGTCCGCGATGTCGCCGACGATGGCGAGCCCGAGTCCGGTTCCGCCGCCGAGCGAGACGCCGCGCTCGGTCACCTGCGAGCGCTGGCTCGCCGGCACGCCTGGACCGTCGTCGGCGACCGCGAGCGCGACGCCGTCTCCCCGGCGCTCGATATCGACGCGCACGGAGACGTCGTCGCCCGCGTGCTCGACCGCGTTACGAAACAGGTTCGAGAGGAGCTGTTCGAGTCGGTCCCCGTCGGCGAGCACGGTAGCGTCCGATCCCTCGACCGACAGCATCGCGTCAGCCGTCTCCAAGCGCGACCAGACTCGTCGCACCGTCCCGTCCAGCGACACGCGATCGAGGGAGTCGACCGACTTCCCCGCTGTCGCCAGCGACAGCAATCCCTCGATCAGGTCGTCCATCCGCTCGTGAGCGTTCGCGGCGCGATCGAGGGCGTCGGCGGCCTCACCGTCGTCGTACCGGGCGAGTTCCACGGCCGCGGTCGCCGCCGAGAGCGGGTTTCGGAGGTCGTGAGAGACCACGCCGGCGAAGTCCTCTAACCGCTCGTTTTGGCGTTCGAGCTCCGCCTCGCGCCGCTTAAGTTCGGCCTGTCGGCGCTCTCTCGCGGTCACGTCCCGGAGCAGGAACACGTGTCCGCGGTCCGTCCCTCGAGGGTCGGTGATGGGGTCCGCCTGGATGTCGAACTGTCGCCCGCCGATCGCTATCGGGCGTTCCACGCCGACCGCCAACTGGGGGAAGACGGTCGACAGCGACGACCCCACGGCGTCCGGTGGGAGTAACTCCTCCGCCGCCGGATTGAGGTCACGTATCTGGCCGTCCGATCCCGCCACTATCACCGGATCCTGCATGACCTCGACGGCCGTGTCGCGAGCGACGACTGCGGCGTCCAGCGTTCCGAGCCAGAAGACGGTTCCGTACAGGAAGACGCCGTGGACGACGAGCGCAGTCGGGAACCACTCCACGTGCGCGTAACTCCCGACGTCGATGACGGTCACTGCACCGGCGAGGAACGGAATCAGCGTCCCGAGAAGAATCACGAACGTCTGTAGCCGATAGCGGTTCCCCGTGCGGTTGTAGAGGTCGACGACGACGAGGACACCGACGACACAAAGCGCGTAGGCGTACAGCAGGAACCCCACGTCGGCGAGTCCCAGCTCGAACGAGAGCAGCGTGAACGGGCTCTCCGTCACGGTCGTTAGCGACCGTCGAGAGAGCCCGTGCGTGCCGCTCGACCAGGCAGCCAGTACCCAGACGAACGCGGGCGTCGCGAGCGCGACGACACGCTCTTCGGTTCGCCAGCGGTCGTGTCCGGAGAACGCGAGCACGAACGCCATCCAAATCCCGGGGACGGCGGCGATCAACGGGGTCGCGAGGTTGAGAGTCACGACCATCACCAACTCGCTCGCGCTCACGACTCTGAGCGCGTACAACAGCGATATCCCGCCGCCGCAAAGCAGGTACAGCGCGACCTCCGTCCCGCCCGGTTCGGCTCGGTCGTTCCACGCGTCCCGACCGAGCCCCAGCCCGATGACCCCGGCGAGCACACAGGCGAGGAGGTACGCCTGCACCGGTAACGCGCCGAGATCGCTCATCAGTATATCACTCCTCCGACCCTCGGCAAAACCTTTGTGTCATACGATGCCCCGTCGAAATCCGACGTTCACTCTCCCGAACCAGACGACGGCTCCGTTCGAAACCGGTTTGCCGGCGTGTGTCGTGGGATCGGTATGCGCGTCGTGAGAGGGCCGGCGAGCGACCCCGCGTCGGACCGTGAGCGAACCGCGGAGTTGCTCGCGGCGGCGGCCGACGGGACACCGGGGATCCGGACGTGGACGCCTCCCCGACAGGTCGCATTCGGTCGGCGCGACGCCGGCGAAGACGGGTTCGAACGCGCAAAGTCCCTCGCGACCGAACGCGGATATCGCCCCGTCGAGCGGGACGTCGGGGGGCGAGCTGTCGCGTATCCCGGGAACACGATCGCGTTCGCGCACGCCATTCCGCTCGACGACAATTTCGGCGGTGATGACATTGATCGCGACGGCGAAGGTGTAGATTGCGCCGGAGAAGGTGTAGATCGCGGCGTCGGAGACGCGGAGCGCGGTGTGGACGGCCGCAGCGCGCCCGGCTCGATCGAGGGGCGTTACGAGCGGGCGACGGTGGCCGTCGTCGACGCGCTGGAAGCGCTCGGCGCGGACGTCGCTCGGGGCGAACCGCCGGGGTCGTTCTGTCCCGGGAATCACTCGATCCGCGTCGCCGGGGGTGGGAAGCTCTCCGGGATCGCACAGCGGGTTCGGAGCGACGTCGCGCTCGTCGCCGGCTGTCTCGTCGTCACTCGGGCCGACGCGAGTGAGTTTGCCGCGGTCACCGAGTCCGTCTACGGCGCGCTCGGCGTTCCGTTCGATCCGAGTACGGTCGGGTGCGTGGCGGACGCGGGCGGCCCGACCGATCCGAAACGGGTCGCTCGGGCGATCGAAAACGCGTTCGTGACCGGTCCGTGGGGAGACGGCGACCGCCGCGTCGTGCGGATCGGCGCGGACGATTGAGCGGTGGAGGCGGTGCCCGTTCCCCCGGCGATCGCGGCCCGCTGACGGATCGCGCTTTCGACGTGCTTTTTATTCGCGGGGGTCTCGGTTCGCCCATGGCCGAATTCAAAGTCGTCATCGCCGACCCCGACACCGGCGAGACGTTCCAGCGAGAGGTCGACGGACAGGACGCAAACCGGTTCCTCGGGCGCGAACTCGGCGACGAGATCGGCGGCGACGCCGTCGGGCTCTCGGAGCACACGATCGCCATCACCGGGGGATCCGACGAGACCGGACGTCCGATGCGCGAGGACGTCTCCGGTACCCGCCTGAAGGAGCTGCTCCTGGAGGGGGGCGTCGGCTTCAAGCCGTCCCGAGAGGGCGAGCGCAAGCGAATCACCGTCCGCGGCCGCGAGATCGACAACGACGTCGCCCAGATCAACGTCTCCGTCGTCGACGGCGACGACGTCGCCGCCGCGCTCGGCGAGGACGCGGCCGACGACGCGGACGACGATGCGGACGACGACGAGGAGTAACCCGCAGATTCTCGATGCCCCGCGTTCCCTCCGACGACGAGGGTGTCGCCTCGATCCGCGTCTCTCTCGCCCGGAGCGGCGGCACCCGTCGGCCCTGCGTGCGGATCCCCGACGACGAGCTTGCAGGACGCGTCGAGTCCGGACGCTGCGAGTCGCTGACGATGAGCGCCGGCGACGTGATCAGAGTCGTCATCGAGCGCGAGGAGTACCACGCCCCCGTTACGGCGAACGGTGACGGGCGGATCGTCCGGGGGGCGTTCGACAACCGGCGGCTCGCTCGGGAGATCGGCGACGGAGCGAACCGGCTGGTCGAGTGGCTCGACGCGAACGACCGCGAACCGGGCGACAGCGTCGTGCTCGACGTCGTCGTTCCCGGCGAGTTATACGGATTCCGGATCCCGGGTGAGCGGACGGTGTACGAGGCGAACCGCGGCCCCCGATCGTCACTCGCTGACATCGCGCGAGATCTCGACGGGTGAGATCGGCGCACGATAGGGTGACTGTACCGGTTCCCGACACCGGCCGCCGACCGGCTCGCCGGTCGGATCGCTTATTCTCGTTCGGGACGGATCCCGGGGCATGAGAGAGGTCGACGCGGATCTGACGGCGCTCGACCGCGGGATCATCAACGCCTTTCAGGGCGGGTTCCCGGTGACCGGGCGGCCGTTCGAACCGGCCGCGGCGGCGCTCCGGGAGCACGGCGTCGACGTGACGGGCCCGGAACTCTGCGAACGGGTGCGCGAGCTCGACGAGGCGGGGATCCTCTCGCGGTTCGGCGCGCTCGTCAACGCCGAGGCGATCGGCGGCGCGGCCTCGCTCGTCGCGATGCACGCGCCGGCGGACCGCTTCGACGCGGTCGTCGAGACGGTCAACGAGTTCACCGAGGTCGCGCATAATTACGAGCGGGAGCACCCGCATCTCAACGTCTGGTTCGTCGTGAGCGTCGCGGACCACCCGGACCCGGACAAGGACGGGAGCGACCGGGTCGAGGAGGTGCTCGCCGACATCGAGGAAGCGACGGGTCAGGAGACGTACAACCTGCCGAAGCTCCGGGAGTTCCACGTGGGTGCGAGATTCCTCGTCGACGGTCCGGTCGCCGACGGCGACGTCGACCTGTCCGATCTCGGTCCCGCGGTCGCTTCGAGCGATCGATCGACGCTCATGCCCGACGAGCGCGACCTCGTCGTCGAGATACAGGGCGGACTCCCGATCACGGAAACGCCGTACGCCGACGTGGCGGCCGCGCTCGACGCCGACCGAGACTGGGTGATCGAGACGATAAAGCGCTTCGACGCGGAGGGGAAGGTGCGCCGCGTGGGCGTCATCCCGAACCACTACGCGCTCGGGTACACGGAGAACGGGATGACGGTCTGGGACGTCCCGGAAGCGGCCCTCGACGAGGTCGGTCCCGCGGTCGCGTCCCTCGATTTCGTCACGCACTGCTACGAGCGTCCGCGTCACGCCGGGGTCTGGGAGTACAACTTCTTCGCGATGACTCACGGGCGGACGGAGGCGGAAAGCGAACGTCGCATCGCTGAGGTGAAGGAACTGATGGACGAGCACTGGGACGTCGGCGCGGACGACTGGGACACGCTGTTCTCGACCCGTATCCTGAAGAAGACGGGGATCCGCATCGGCGACCGCGCCGACAGCAACACGGCGTGACCTTCTCGTGATTCCGCTGTACCACGATTTCACCGGCGAGACGGTACTCGTGATCGGCGGCGGATCCGTGGGCACCCGGAAGGCGTCGCGGTTCGCCGACGAGGCCCGGGTGGTCGTCGTGAGCCCCGCGTTCGACGACCTGTTGATCGATCTCGCGGCGGATGACGGGGACGCCGCCGGTCCCGGGGTCGATCTCGTCCGCGCCGCCCCGGACGCCGAGGCGGTCCGCGACTGGATCGAACGGCTCGCACCGGTGCTCGTGGTCGCCGCCACGGACGACGGAGCCGTCAACGCGGCGGCCGAGGCGGCCGCGCTCGACGCGGGAGTACTCGTCAATCGAGCGGACCGTTCCACCGCGGAGCGCTCCGCCGATCGCGACGCCCGGAGCGCGGTCGTTCCGGCGACCGTCGAGGACGACCCGGTCAGCGTCGCCGTCTCCACCGGGGGCGCGAGTCCGGCGCTCGCGAAGGCGCTCCGCGAGCGCGTCGAGACCGAGATCGAGGGAGCGGGAGCCATGGCCGAACTGTCCGGCGACCTCCGGACGGAACTCAAAGACCGGGGCGTCCCCGCCGAAACGCGCCGTGAGGCGATCCGACGAGTCGTGCGATCCGAGGGGGTTTGGAAGGCTTTACAAAAGGGGAGATCCTACGGTCGGAACGAGGCAGATTCCGTGATCGAGGAGGTACTCACCCGATGAAGGAGACGGGGGCCGTCAGCGGCGTGAGCGTCGCCCATTCTCGCGCGACCGTCGACGAGATAGAGGCCGCGGGCGGCGACGGCGTCCGCGCCACCGTCTCCGACCTGCTCGCGCGCGACGGCGTCGAGGAGGCCTTCGCGCTCCAGACGTGCAACCGCTCGGAGGCGTACGTCGTCACGGACCGAACCGTCGACGGGACGGTCGCGCTGGAGTCGTTCGCGCCCGACGTGCGCGGCGGCGCGGTCCGCCGACTCGACCACGAAGAGAGCCTGGAGCACCTGATGCGCGTCGCCTCCGGGCTGGAGTCCCTCGTGCTCGGCGAGGACCAGATCATCGGCCAGTTGCGCGAGGCGCACGAGGAGTCGAAGTCCGCCGGCGGCATCGGTCCCGTCCTGAAGGACGCGGTGACGAAGGCCCTCCACGTCGGCGAGCGCGCTCGCAACGAGACGTCGATCAACGAGGGCGTCGTCTCGCTCGGCTCGGCAGCGGTTCGGTTGGCGGCGACCGAGATCGACCTGACCGACGGGTCCGCCGTCGTGATCGGTGCCGGGCAGATGGGGATGCTCGCGGCACGGACGCTCGACGACACCGCGGTCTCGGAGATCGTCGTCGCGAATCGAACCGTCCCGAACGCGGAGTTCGTCGCCGAGGAGGTCGACACGCCCGCCGAGGCCGTACCGCTGGCCGACCTCCGCGCCGTGCTCCCCGACGCGGACCTCGTGATCGCGGCGACCGGGAGCCCGGATCCGGTGGTCGGTCCCGACCACCTCGCGGACGCCGATCGGCTCGTCTGTATCGACATCGCCCAGCCGCGCGACGTCGATCCCGCTGCGGCCGACCGGCCCGGAGTGACGCTCTACGACATCGACGCCTTGGAAGACGTCACTCGCCGCACCCGCGAGAGCCGCGAGGAGGAGGCGCGGCGCGTCGAGTCGATCATCGACGAGGAACTCGACCGCATCCTGCAGGCGTATAAGCGCAAGCGTGCCGACGACGCCATCTCCGCGATGTACGCCGGTGCCGACCGCGTCAAGGCGCGCGAGGTCGATCGCGCGGTGTCGAAGCTGGAGGCCCAGGGCGGGTTGACCGACGACCAACGCGAGACCGTGGCGGACATGGCGGACGCCTTGGTCGGCCAACTCCTCGCTGCGCCGACTCGATCGCTGCGCGACGCGGCCGGCGAGGATGACTGGGAGACGATCCGAACGGCGCTCCGGCTGTTCGATCCCGAATTCGACATGCCCCCGAAGGGTCCGGGCGGGGCGTCCGACGACGCTCCGGCGAACGCCCCCGCCGGAGCCCCAGACTCGGTCGCTGAAGAGCTCGACGACTGATCGGCTTCCGCCGTCTTTTATTTACACAGCCCCGTATCCGTCCGCATGGAGCTATCCGAGTACGTTCGACGGCTCGACGATCGGCTGGACACCGCCGCCTACGCCGACGTCGACGCCAGCGCGAACGGGTTACAGGTCGGCCCCGAGGACGCCGACGTCGGGCGCGTCGCGTTCGCGGTCGACGCCGCGGCGGCGACGATCGAGGCCGCGGCCGACGCCGGCGCGGACGTCCTCGTCGTGCACCATGGGATCTCGTGGGGAGGCATCGACCGCGTCACGGGACGGGCCTACGATCGGATCGAGGCGCTCGTCGAGAACGACCTCGCGCTGTACGCGTCCCACCTCCCGCTCGACGGTCACTCGGATCTCGGTAACGCTGCCGGCGTCGCGGCCGAGATCGGGCTCGTCGACCGGGAGCCGTTCGGCGAGATCGGCCCGGTCACGATCGGGACGATCGGCGAGACCGACGCGCCGCGCTCCGCCGCCACGATCCGCGAGACGCTCGACGGATTCGACGGCCAGCCGGACGGCGAAGGGGTTCCGACGCGGGTGCTCGAGTTCGGACCCGACGATATCGAGCGCGTCGCGGTCGTCACCGGCTCCGGCGTGGACTGGTTCGACGAGGCGGTCGCGGCCGGTGCCGACGCGCTGGTGACGGGAGAGGGGAAAGGGCAGGTCTACCACGACGCGCGGGAGGCCGGGGTCACCGTCTTCCTCGCGGGCCACTACGCGACCGAGACGTTCGGCGTCCGGTCGCTGGCGTCGCTGTCGGCGGAGTGGGGCTTGGAAACGGAGTACGTGAGCCACCCGACCGGGCTGTAGGCTTCCTCTCGGAAGCGAGCGACCGCCGCCGAACGCAACCCTTACCGCTCGCGTCCCCGCAGTTCGGGTATGCGCGATCACTTCGAAATTCGGGACCACGACGCCGCCGGGCGGATCGGCCGGCTGGAGGTCCCTCGCGCCAGTGTCACGGTCGAGACGCCGGCGCTGTTGCCGGTCGTCAATCCGAACGTGCTCACGGTCGAGCCGCGGCGGCTCCGCGAGGAGTTCGGCGCGGAGATGCTGATCACCAACTCCTACATCATCCGGAGCACGGACCGCATCCGCGACCGCGTGCTCGACGAGGGACTTCACGATTTTTTAGGGTTCGACGGCGCGATCATGACCGACTCCGGTTCCTTTCAGCTCGCCGAGTACGGCGACATCGACGTGACAACCGAGGAGATAATCGAGTTCCAGCGGCGGATCGGCAGCGACGTGGCGACCCCGGTCGACGTCCCCACGCCGCCCGACGTCGACCGCGAACGCGCCGAGCGGGAGTTGGAGACGACGAAGCGAGCGCTCGCGGACGCGGAGGCCGCCGACACCGGAGAGATGCTGGTGAACGCGCCGGTCCAGGGCTCGACGTTCCCCGATCTCCGAGAGGCGGCGGGCCGCCACGCGAGCGCGACCGATCTGGACGTCTTCCCCGTCGGCGCGATGGTCCCTCTTTTGAACGCCTACCGCTACGCAGACGTCGTCGAGGCAGTTCGGGCGGCGAAGCGCGGTCTCGACCCGGACGCGCCGGTCCACCTGTTCGGCGCGGGCCACCCGATGATGCTCGCGCTCGCGGTCGCCGCGGGCTGTGACCTGTTCGACTCGGCCGCCTACGCGCTGATGGCCCGGGACGGGCGGTACCTGACGGTGTCGGGCACTGAGCACCTCGAAGACATGGAGTACTTCCCCTGCTCCTGTCCGGTCTGTGCCGAGCACACGCCCGCAGAGCTTCGGGCGTTGGATGGGAGCGACGGGGACGCCGACCGATCAACGGAGGTGCTCCTCGCCGAACACAACCTCCACGTCACCTTCGAGGAGCTCCGCCGCGTGAAGGCCGCGATCCGGTCCGGGAACCTCCTCCAGCTCGTCGATCAGCGCGCGCGCGGCCATCCAGCGATGCTCGACGGGCTCCGGACCCTCCTCGATCACGCTGACGAACTGGAGCGCACCGACCCCGTCTCGAAGGACGCGTTCTTTTACACCTCCCACGAGTCTGCCCGCCGGCCGGAGGTTCGTCGACACCACGACCGGCTCTCCCGGCTGGCGATCCCGGAGCGGCTCCTGCTCACGGAGTCGAACGCCCCCTCGACCCACGACTACGACGCCGTCTGGCGCGTCAAGCCCCCGTTCGGCCCGTTCCCGCGCGCGCTCTCCGAGACCTACCCGCTCACCGCGGAGGTCCCCGACCGAGTCGACGTCGCGGCGCAGGTCGCCGCGGCCGACGGGGTCGCGAGCCTCGCCGCGGCGAATCCGAACGCGTCGATCACCCTCGGCCACGACGACTGGGGCGACGCTGCGCTGGAGCGGATTCCCGAGGGCGTCGAGACGGAGAATCTTCAGTCGCTCGGCCGATAAGGTACGCCCGTCTCGCCGCGGAACACAACACAGTTGAGCGTCCCCCGTCGAGTGGGCGTATGACCGACCACTTCGAAGTCCACGAGCGCGACGGTGCCGCCCGTCTCGGTGAGCTCCGGCTCACCGATCCGGTGACGACGCCGGCGCTCGCGGACCCGTTCCTCGCGGACTCGGGGAGTCTCTGGGCTGGCGGGCGCGAGGTGCCCGACGGCGACGACGGCTCGCTCACGGTACTGCCGCACCGCTCGTTCCCGGCCGGGACCCGCGAGGAGGTCCGCGAGTCGTTCGCGGTCGATCACCCGGACGCCGACTTCCCGACGGCGGCCGTCGTCGACAGCGCGGGGGCCCGCGACGCCGGCGCTGACGCGTACCTGCTCTCGGACGCGCAGGGGTTCGTCGGTCACGGCGAGGCGTTCCGGGACGCCATCGTCTCGGCGAAAGAGGCGCTTCCGTCCGACACCGCGCTGTTCCTTTCGGGGGTCGCCACGCCGCTGAACGTCGCCCTGCTCGCGTACGCCGGGGTCGACCTCGTGGACGCGACGCTCGCGCGGACGAAGGGGACGCAGGGGATGTACCTCACCGCGGACGCGGAGCACTTCCTGGAGGACCTCGACGAACTGCCGTGCGCCTGCTCCGCCTGCGCGCAGTCCCGCGACGAGTTCACCCGCGCGGACTGCGCCGAGCACAACGTGAACGCGCTCCGCGCCGAGCTGCGGCGGGTCCACGAGCGGATTCGTTCTGGACGGCTCCGAGACTACATCGAAGGGCAGACCCGCCACGAGCAGTGGCTCACGGCCGCGTTCCGCGAGTTCGACGACCAGTGGTCCTACATTGAGGAGCGGACGCCGCTGATGCGCGACGCCGAGGTGACGGCGGCGACCGCGGAAACGCTGGATCGCGTCGAGATCCAGCGGTTCGCGGACCGCGTGACGAGCCGATACCGAAACCGGTTCACGGACCAGCCGCTCGTGCTGGTTCCCTGCTCGGCGACGAAGCCGTACAGCGACTCGCAGAGCCACCGCCAGTTCCACGACGCGATCCAGTGGCGCGGGCACACCGTCTCGATGACCTCGCCGATCGGCGTGGTGCCCCAGGAGCTGGAGACGACCTACCCCGCACAGCACTACGACGCGGTCGTCACCGGAGACTGGAGCGAGGACGAGATCGGGTTCGTCGCCGAGGTGCTCCGCCGATACGTGGAGCGGAACGACTACTCGCGAGTGATCGCGCACGTCCCCGACCACGGCTACCGCGAGATCTGCGAGCGCGTCGAGGGCGACCCCGCGGTCGACGTCCCCTTCGAGTACACCTGCGTCGGGCACCCGACGACCGACGAGTCGCTCGGGGAGCTGAACGCCGCCCTGCAGGGCGAGCCCGCCTATAGCAAGCGCGAGCGCGAGCACAACACGGTCCGAGCGCTCGCCGATTATCTGCTCGGCGACGGCGCGGGCGACGACCTGTTCGGCGGCCCCGGTGAGGCCGACATTCGCACCACGGGCCGGTATCCCAAGCTCCAGGTGTGGGGCGATGACCCGGACGCCGGTCGCGAGAGCGAGCCCGGCGAACAGCTCGCAACGATGGTACCGCAGTACGGCACCCTCTCGTTCACCCTCGCCGGCGCGCGGCGGTGGGTCGCAAGCGACGCACCCACCAAACGGATCGAGATCGACCCGTTCGTTCCCCACGGCTCCGTGCTCGCGCCCGGTGTCGTCGACGCGGACGACGACATCCGCGTCGGCGACGAGGTCGTCATCGAGGGGCCGAAGGCGTTCGCGGTCGGCCGTGCCGAGATGTCCGGGCCGGAAATGGTCGATTCGACCCGCGGCGTCGCCAGCGAAGTCCGCCACGTCGACGAGACGTAGCGATCTCGCGGGAACGTGACGGATCATCGCTCCCGTCGACGATTCACACCTCAACGCCCGACTCTGACGCCTATTTATAAGTCCCAGTGCGGTGGCGTGCGCCTCCGAGCGGCCGCTAATAAGCGGCCGCGAGCAGGGAGGGACCGGAGGTCCCTCTGATAGCTGTCGACGGAGCCGCCGGCGAGAGCCCGCACGAAGTCGCCGACGCTGCTCGCCGGCTGCCGGAGAATCTTCGATTCTCGCTGGACGCGGCGAACGGAGTGAGCCGCGAGGCTGGGGCTTTGGAAGTGTTCACCGCATCGCCGATAGCAACGATCATTTTTAAGTGAGCGGCAGCGAGACGCGAAGCGCCTCTGGCAGCCGCCGGCGACTGGGGCGTCGGAGAGTGTTCACCGCGCAGTCAACGATTTATAGGAAGCGACAGGGAATTTGGAGGTATTCATCGTTGATCCGCCGTTAACGACTTATAAGCGAGCAGAGGCCGAATTAGCGGTGACAACCCCATCGACGGCGGTGACGTCTTATAAATCGATGAGTTATTCGTCGGGCGACCGCCGCGCGACCTCGTGGCGGCCGAACCCGTACCGGAGGCGGTTCGCAAGCCGGTGCGAGAAGCGACCCTCGTTGCGCGAGTCGTATCGCTCGGCGAGCGCCTGGTAGATGAGCGGCACGGGGACCTCCTGTTCGAGCGCCTCCTCGACGGTCCACGTGCCCGTGGACCCGCCGGCGACGTGGTCCGCGACGTCGCCGAGGTCCGAGCCCTCCTCGCGGAACGCCTCCTCGCACAGCTCGAGCAGCCACGACCGGATCACCGCGCCGTTGTTCCACGTGCGCGCGACAGACTCCATGTCGAGGTCGTACCGACCCTCAGTGAGCAGTTCGAACCCCTCGCCGTACGCCTGCATCAGCGCGTACTCGACGCCGTTATGGACCATCTTCACGTAGTGACCCGACCCGGACGCGCCCATGTGGTCGTGACCGTCCGGCCCCGTCGCCACCGCGTCGAACACCGGCACGAGCGTCTCGTAGGCCCACTCCGGGCCGCCGATCATCAGCGAGAACCCCTCCTCCGCGCTGGCGGGACCGCCGGAGGTCCCGCAGTCGAGATAGGCCGCATCTGTCTCCTCGGCGCGCCGAACCGATTCGTGAAAACGCGAGTTGCCGCCGTCGACGACCACGTCGTCGTCCGCGAGGTGCGGCTCCAAGTCCGCGAGGGTGGCGTCCACCGCGTCGCCCGCGGGCACCATGAGCCAGATCCGTTTGCCGTCACTCCCCTCGCCCCCGCCAGATCCGTCGAGCCGGTCACAGAGGTCCGCGACCGAGTCGGCCGGCTCCGCTCCGTTCTCCGCCGCGGTCGCCGTCGCCTCAGCCGAGAGGTCGAACGCGACCACGTCGTGGCCGGCCTCCACGGACCGGTTCGCCACGATCTGTCCCATCCGCCCGAGTCCGATGACGCCGAGTTCCATGCGCGAGGGGTGGCGACCGTCCGCCGTAGTGGTTCCGATTCCGCTGCCGCGCACTCGGATTTCCCGGCCTCGAAGTTCGTTCCGCCACTTCGCGCAAGCGTTTTGAGCGCGACCTGCGAGCACGACCCATGGGACGGGTGAACGAGACCAACGTCGAATGGACCGTGACCGAAAAGGGAGACGCACGCTTCCGCCGGAAGCAACTCGCCGAGGCCGCCGGGGGCGAGCGGATCGGTTGTAGCCTCTACGAACTCCCGCCCGGCGCGAAGTCGTGGCCGTACCACTATCACACCGCCAACGAAGAGGCGCTGTACGTCTGCTCGGGCGAGGCGCTCCTCCGACTCGGCGAGCGCGGCGGCGGCGACGACTCCGCTCGGATCGCCGCTGGCGACTACGTCGCGTTCCCGGCGGACGAGTCGGGCGCGCACCGCGTCGTCAACGACGGCGACGAGCCGGTCAGGTACCTCGTCGTCTCGACGATGATCGAACCCGACGTGACGGTCTACCCGGACTCCGGAACGTTCGGCGTGTTCGTCGGATCCCCGCCCGGCGGCCGCGAGGAGCGCTCGCTGTCGGGGTACTATGATCTCAACGAAACCGTCGATTACTGGGCGGGAGACGACGACGACGCGGAGTGACGGGGCGAAAACAACGTCGACGACGGGTGACTGCGCGGGACCGACCGCGGACTCACTCCCCGTCGAGCGCCTGCCACGAGAGCCGCGGGTTCCGCGCCGCGCCGACCTGATCGATGCGGCCCGCGGCGGTGCGGTTCGGGGACGCGTCGAGCGCCTCGTCGCTGTCGGCGTACGCGAGGTTGAACGCCTCCGCGAGGTCGTCGAGCGACGACCGCCCCTCGATCTCGGTCGGCTCGGTGAGCATCGCCTCGGGCACCATCTCCGGCCACTTCGTCGTGGGCGGATGGACGCCGAAATCGAGCATGCGCTTGGCGACGTCGGCGGCGTCGTGGTCGCCCGCAGTCGCCGCGAACTCGTGATGGAACGGGTCGTACGGGACGTCGAGGTCGATCCGCTCGGCGAGGTAGTTCGCGTTGAGCACGGCCTTCGCGGCCGCGTCCGCGAGCCCCTCGTCGCCGAGGCGGGCGATGTACGCGTACGCCTTGATCAGGACGAGCCAGTTCCCGGTGAAGCCGTGGACCTTCCCGATCGTGTGTTCGGGCTCGAACCGCTCAAACCCGCCTCCGCCCGGCTTCTCGCGGACGCGCGGGGTCGGCAGGAACTCGGCCAGTTCGTCGACGACGCCGACCGGCCCCGCGCCGGGACCGCCGCCGCCGTGGGGCGTCGCGAACGTCTTGTGGACGTTGTAGTGCATCACGTCGAACCCCATGTCGCCGGGGCGTCCGCGGCCGAGAAGCGCGTTGAGGTTCGCGCCGTCGTAGTAGAGGAGCCCGCCGGCGTCGTGGACGATCTCCGCGATCTCCGTGATGTCGCGCTCGAAGAGCCCGACCGTGTTCGGGTTCGTGAGCATGAGCGCGGCCGTGTCGTCGCCGACGGCCGCCTCCAGTGCCTCGACGTCGACGCGACCGTCCTCGCCGGACGGGAGCTCGACCACGTCGTAGCCCGCGGTCGCGGCCGTGGCGAAGTTCGTCCCGTGCGCCGAAGCAGGAATGACGACCTCGGATCGGTCGTTGCCGCGGTGCTCGTGGTACGCCTTCGCGACCAGGATTCCGGTGAGTTCGCCGGCGGCTCCCGCCGGCGGCTGGAGCGTGACCGCGTCCATCCCGCCAATGTTGCCGAGGAACTCCTGGAGCCGGTACTGGAGTTCGAGGTTCCCCTGCACCGAGCGCGCCGAGCGGTCCGGATGGACGGCAGCGTTCGGGTCGGCGGCCACGTCCTCGGTGAACTTCGGGTTGTACTTCATCGTGCAGCTCCCGAGCGGGTACGGCCCCGAGTCGATCGCCCAGTTCATCTGGGAGAGCCGGGTGTAGTGGCGGGCGATCTCCGGCTCGGACGGCTCGGGCAGGGTGAGGTCGTCGCGCGTCAGGTCGTCCGGCAGCGGCGAGCCCTCCGCCACGTCGACGGTCGTCTCGCCTTTCTCGGAGAGCAGCGGTTCGTGGACGGCCGAATCCTCGCGCGTGTACCGCGCCTGGTCGTGTATCACTCAGATCACCTCCTCGAAGGCGGCGACGAGGTCGTCCGCCCGCTCCGCGTTCAGGTCGGTCACGCACACCTGCAGCAGGTGCTCGCCGATCACGTGGACCGCGAACCCCTCAGACTCCAGGTCGCCGGCGATCGCAGCGGCCGGCTGGTCGACGTGTACGGCGAACTCGCGGAGGTGATGGCGGTCGTGGACCGGTGCGGCCACGCCGTTGAGGTCGTCGATCCGCTCGGCGAGAGTCGCCGCCTCGCGGACGCAGTCGTTCGCGAGGTCGACGAGTCCGCTCGGGCCGAGGGTCGCGGCGTGGATCGCCGCCCGGAGCGCGACCCACGCCTGGTTCGTGCAGATGTTCGAGGTCGCCCGCTCCTTGCGGATGTGCTGTTCGCGGGTCTGGAGCGTGAGCGTGAACGCGCGGTCGCCGCGGGCGTCCTCGCTCACCCCCACGAGCCGTCCGGGGACCTGCCGGAGGAAGTCGTCGCGGCAGGCGAAGATCCCGAGCCCCATCCCGTAGGCGGTCGGGAGCCCGAGCGCGCCGGCCTCGCCGACGACCACGTCGGCACCGACGCTCGCCGGCTCTTCGAGGACCGCGAGGGAGACGACGTCGGTTCCGAGCGCGAACAGCGCGTCGGCGTCGGCGGCGAGGTCGCCGATCCCCGACGGGCGCTCCTCGATGCAACCGCGGACCGTCGGGTTCTCCGCGTACACCATGACCACGTCGTCGCCGACGCGATCGGAGACCGCGTCGACGTCGGCGGTCCCGTCGTCCATCGGGTACGACTCGACGGTCAGGTCCGCGCCCGCACAGTAGTTCGAGAGCACGTTCCGTTTCCCCTCCCGAAGATGCTCGGGGACGAGGACGACGTCGCCCGAGGTCGACCGAACTCGGTCCGCGAGCGTCGCCGCCTCCCCGAGCGCGGTCGCGGCGTCGTACATCGAGCAGTTCGCGACCTGCAGGCCGGTGAGTTCGACCAGCATCGACTGGTACTCGAACAGCGCCTGCAGGAACCCCTGGGAGATCTCCGGCTGGTACTGGGTGTAGCTCGTGAGGAACTCGGCGCGGTCCGAGAGGTGGTCGACGACGCTCGGGACGTAGTGGCCGTAGTGGCCCCGGCCGAGGAACTCGACGAGGTCGTCGTTGCGGTCGAATATCCGCGAACACTCCTCGCGGATCGCCCGCTCCGTGCGCGGCTCGATCCCGAACTGGCCGTCGAACGCGACCGCGTCCGGGATGTCGAACAGCGCCTCCTCGTCGTCGACGCCGATCGCCGAGAGCATCGCCTCCGTCTCGGGGTCGGTGTGGGGAGCGTACGGGCTCCCGCTGGTTCCGCTCATCGATTCGCTCCGGCCGCTGGGGCGGTGGTCGCTCGTCCGGTCCCGGATCGTCCGTCGAAGGGTGGCGTGATCATGATCGTGTATCGCTATTGTGTGTCGCTATCGTGTGTCACTATCGTCTGTCGCTCCAGCCCCGTTCGTCAGGCGATCTGCTCGCCGTAGGACGCCGCATCGAGCAGCTCCGCGGACTCGCCGTCGAGGTCGATCTCCAGCATCCACCCGTCGCCGTACGGGTCCTCGTTGACGAGCTCCGGGCGATCGAACAGCGCCTCGTTGACCGCGACGACCTCGCCGGAGACGGGTGCGTACAGGTCGGAGACGGCCTTGATCGACTCGACGACGCCGAACGGCTCGTCGGCGACGATCTCGTCGCCAACCGCTGGCAGCTCGACGAAGACGACGTCGCCCAGTTCGTCTTGCGCGAAGTCGGAGACGCCGATCCGAACGGTCTCGTCGCCGCTCGTCGTCCACTCGTGCGATTCCAGGTATCGTAACTCGTCGGGTACTTCGAAGCTCATTGGTAAGGGGAGCAGCTCATTGGTAAGAGGAGCTGCTCATTGGTAAGGGGAGTCGTCGCGGGCGCTCGGCGCGGCGCGGACCGACGCGCCGAACCCTCGCCGGCGGGCGAGCCTCGTCGGCCGTCAGCGGGCGGGATCTGCGGTCGAGCGCTGGTCGACGACACGTGTACGTGGGACTTCTGACGACGGGGAAATAAAAGGTATGTTCCCGGTGTCAATGACGGCCGCGGCGACGCTCCGGGGGCCGCGTCTCGGTGGTCCGCGGCGGTCGAATCAAAGCGGTCAGGTCCATCGGTCGAGCCCGGTCTGCACCTGCGACTCCGCGATGCGCTCGAATCCCCGCTCGACCTCGTCGGCCGCGACGCCCCACTCGTTAACGACGTACGCCCGGGCGGCATCGACGTCGGGATTCACCGTCGCGTCGACGTCCACGTCGGTCGCCGGCGGATGCATGAACAGCTCGCGGATCTCCTCGGCGTTCGGGATCTCGGCGTCACGGGCGTCGAGGACGCCCCACAGATCGCCGTGTTCTTTCACCGCCGTCACCGCGGTCTTCGGCCCGACGCCGTGGAGCCCCTCGTTGAAGTCGGTCCCGCACAGCATGGCCACGTCGACGAGCCCTTGCCGGTCGAGATCCAGATCGGCGAGCGTCGCCGCGAGGTCCATCAGCTCCGGGTCGCCCTTGCTCGTCAGCTGCCTGAGCGTCGTCGGCGCACCGAAGAGCAGGGTGTCGTAGTCCTCGCTGCCCGCGTGATCGACGGTACCGGTCGCGGCCATGTGCGCGCACTGCGCCTCCCCCTCGGCGGGGGCCTCGACGATCGGCACGTCGAGCAACCGGAGCAGCTCGCGGGTTGTCTCCTGTATCGTGTCGGTGAGCCGCTGGGTGCGTGCCTCCAAACGGGCGGCCTCGACCGCGTCGCCGCGGTCCGCGGCGGCAGCGCGGCGCTCCTCGGCGGCCTCGCGTTTCGCCCGGCGATCGGCGACCTCGGCGGCTTTCAGCTCCGTGACCGCACCGTCGAACACCATCACCGGGATCAGGTCGTGCTCGAAGAACTTCGGGAGCCCCTGGACGATCCCGATCAGGTTCGCGACCTCGGTCCCGTTGGGGGCGGTGTACGCCTCGTCCGACGTCCACTTCACGGTCGTCGTGAGGTAGCGGTACAGCCAATTGTGCGCGTCGACGGCGACGACGCTCCCCTCCAGCTCCTCGAAGGCGACCTCCCGTATCGACGCGAGATCGCGTAAGTCCGCGTTTCCCATTACCCGTCCGATCGCCTCCCGGGGTATTAAACGGTCGAGACGGCCCGCGGGAGGCGAGTGAACCGGACGCGTTCCCCCTCGACACGGCGGCTGAACGACCGTTCGCCGAGTGCGTCCGAACCCTCGTTGGGTGCGTCCGAATGTTCGCCGAGTGCGTCCGAGCGCTCGTCGGGTGCGTACGGCCGCTCGGGCGGGAATTCCGGAACGAGAAGACCGACTCAGTCGGTCGATTCCTCGCCCCCGTCGGGCTGTCCCATCGGGGCAGATTCCGGCCCGGGCGCACGTCCCGGGAGCCAGTCATCGATGTTTGCGGCGACGTGATCCCGGCCGCCGAGGCCGAACGCGATACCGATGGCGAGGGCAGCTCCGCCGGCCAGTCCCCACGCCGCGGCCTGTGCGAACGTATTGAGGATCTGAACGTCGACGCCCATCGTGCCCAGGCCGATGACGGTTACGACGAAGTAGAGGAATACGCGCAACCCATCGGCGAACACGTCGGTATAGCTGGTTTCCGTGACCGTCTCGGTACGTGCGGCGAGATCGGCGACGAAGTCCGCGAGAACGAACCCGACGACGATGATGAGTGCGCCGGCGACGAACGCGGGCAGGTACGAGACGGCGGCCGCGATCCACTCGGACAGGAGTTCGACGGCCAGCGCGTCCGCCGCCGTGAGTATCGCCAGCGCGTACACGAAGTACCCTGCGACGCGACCGAGGCTCCGTGAGACCGCCGTTTCGCTCCCGCCGAGAGCACCGCCGAGCGGCGTGTTCATCACGAGCCGATCCACTTCCGTCCGGTCGGCGACGCGTCGGACGGCTCCCGCGACGAGGCGGCCGAGGACCCACCCGATGAGCAGGATGACCGCCGCGCCGATGAGCCGGGGCAGGAAGGCGATGATACCCGCCACGGTCTCTTGTAGATACTCCGGTACGCCTGGAACGCCGATCTGAAGCACGAGCGGATCGTTGAACCCCATAGTCTCACCTGTTGAAAATGTGAATATATTGTTATATTTGCCCTATTTTGCGAGCTTCGATGCCTACCCTGACACCTCAGATCGATGACGGTGGTGTCGCGAGGTATGATCGACGTACTGTCTCGACCGCGTCGAGCGATATTTCGGGTAGGTCGATCGTTGTCGACGGCTTCGACCACCCTGCGAAGCCATCGCGCGTATCGCGCCGACCCCGTATGGTTCCCCCCGTCGGGGCGTCGTCGGTATGTACGGGTGGTCGGCATGTACGCGTCGTCGACGAGTACGGATGGTCGACGAGTACGGGTGGTCGGCATGGACGCCGACCCACTGAAACCGCCTCCGTCCCGGTACCGGCGAGGTGGGAGCGTAGTGGGACGTTTATCCGTCTCGGCCGGCTACGATATACATCGAATGGTCTCCCCGTTCGACGTGCTCGGCGTGGACGACGACGCGGACGAGGCCGACGTCGAGCGGGCCTACCGTGAGCGGGTGAAAGAGGCGCACCCGGACACGGGCGGATCGATGGAGGAGTTCCAGCTCGTCAGGCGAGCCTACCGGAGCCTCTCCGAGCGCGATTTGAACGGCGTGGCAACGAACGGATCCGACGGGACCGATCCCGCCGACATCGATCTCACGGAGGACGCCGACGGAGGCGGATCGATCCACGTGGAGTTCCTCGACTACGAGGTGCTCGCCGACTACGGCTGGTCGCTGGACGACGACGATCTCTTCCGGAAGGCGTCGCACGCGAACCTCGGCGAGGCCGAGTACGGTCGATTACTCGTACAGCCGGACGAGAGCCTGCTGGAGGGCGCTGAGAACCGCGGATTCGGGTGGCCGTTCTCCTGTCGCGGCGGTGCCTGCGCGAACTGCGCCGTCTACCTCGTCGAGGGCGAACTGTCGCAGCCGGCCAACCACATCATGCCGGACGCGCTCGCGGAGCGGGGATTTCGACTCTCGTGTAACGGGTACCCGGTGAGCGACGAGCTCAAAGTCGTGTTCAACGTGAAGCACCTCCCCGAACTCGACGATCTGATCCTCCCGCCCGGACCGTTCACGCGCCGATAACGACGATACCACCGCACGCGAACCTGGCCGTCTCAGAACGCCTCGGCGACGGCGGCGACGACAGCGTCCTCGACGGCGTCGCGCTCGCCCGAGAGGAACTCGATTTTCCCCTCCCGGAGGCCGGCCGTCGTGACGTCGGCGGCCGGCGCGAGTTCGGCGGCGCGCGCGGCCACGTCGCGGACGGAGACGTCCGCCGTCGTCCGGAGGTACAGCTCGTCGGTGCCGATACCGACGGTCGCGTACGCCTCGCCGTTCGCCTTCCGGCGGTGGAGATCGTCCAACAGCAGCGGCGTCGGCGGGAAGTCGTAGCGGTGGGTGTAGCCGTCGGTGTCGAGGACGGCGAACTCGACGCCGTCGACCGCCTCGGTGACGACGTTCTCGGTCGCGGTCCCGATCTCCGTCTCAAGTTTCTCTCGGAACTGTTCTGAGACGTGTGCAGCGAGGTTGCCGCCGTCCTCGAAGAGCAGGTCTGCGACGAGTTCGCGTTTGTCCTGGTAGGACTGGTAGTACGCCTCCAGCGCGATGGCCTCGCGGAGCTCAGCGACGCGCTCGGCGTCGTAGCCCGCATCTCGGGCGAGGTCGACGTAGCGCGCGGGGGTCTCCTCCCAGTAGCTCACGGCCGGAAGGTGTCGGAGCTCGGCGCGGACCTCGTCGTTGACTGCGGAGGCCAGCGAGGCGACGAGCGCGCCCGTCGAGAGGTCGGCGTCGAGCGACTCGATCTCCGGGGAGACGAGCGTGTCGACCGATTCGCGCGTCTCGGTGTCGGCAACCTCGGCGTCGACGACGACCGCGTCGACCCCGTAGACGGACAACAGGTCGATCCCGTCCGCGGACTCGACCGTGGAGCCGGTTCCGACGAGCAGGAACAGCGGGAGCTTCTCGTCGTGGCGGTCCCGGTCTTGGAGCATCCGGGTCGCGTCGTTCGTCGCGGCGTCCATCCCGTACACCGGTTCGTCGAGCGGGCGTCGGGTGAAGTAGTGGTACTCGGCGTCGCTCTTGGCGTGCTCCTCGCGAATCAGCGGGAGCACGGCGCGTTCGACGGCCGCGCCGGCGACGTAGCCGTCGGCGGTGGCCGGGTGGCGCACGACGATCGGACGCGATTCGAGGACGGCGCGGCGGATCGCCTCCGCGGCGTCGAGCAGGCCGTCGGCCAGCTGCGCGACCGCCTCGTCGCCCGCGAGCGGCTGGAGGCCCTCCGGGCGCGCCTCGTCGGTGAGCGCCTCGGCGAGCCGGCGGCGAACCGCTTCGGCTTCGTCGCCGTCGAGGAGAACGAGCGCCTCCGATTCGACCTGCACGTCGCCGCGGTGGCTTTCGACCTCCCCGTCGATCCGGACCGCGTCGCCGACCTCGACGTTCGGATGCGCGCGGACTCCCGGCTCGACGAACGCGGCGACGTCGACGACGCCGGTCTCGTCGCGAACCTCGAACACCGTGGGACCGCCCGTCTGTCGGACGCCGACGACTTCGCCGTCTATCCGGACCGCATCGCCGACGGCGTCGGCGAGGCTGCCGATTTCGACGCGCTCGCGCTCGTCGTCGGCCTCGGTTTCGTCGGCCTCGATGACGTCGGAATCGGACTGCTCGGCCTCGGTGACGTCAGAACCGGTCTCGTCGGCATCGGTGACGTCGGAATCGGTCTGCTCGGCCTCGGTGACATCGGTCCCGGAATCTGCATCGGCTTCATCGACGCTTTCGGCTTCTTCGTCGACAGCACCTACGTCGTCGGATCCGTCGTCGCCCTCGGTGTCGGCGGCGTGATTCGTATCGTCGACGTGATCCGTGTCGTCCGCGGTACGCCGGCTATCTTGGGTGCCATCGCTGCTTCGGTTCCCATCGTCGTTCCCGGTCTCGTCGACCTCCTCGGGGAGGTGTTCGGTGTCGCCGTCCTGGACGAGGACGCCGCGGAACTCGCGGTTCTCCTGCCGGATCGACCACGCGAGGTCGATGTTCCCGTTGTCGCGAACGCCCTTGACCTGAACGAACACCTCGTCGCCGGGTTCCCAGTCGAGGGTGTCGAGACGCCGGTCGAGCTCCGACCGGTGGAGCAATCCGGTCACGCCTGGCGAGAGGTCGACGAACACGCCGAATTCGGCGTAGCCGTCGACGACGCCGCGGTAGAATCGGCTCGGAACGAGCTGGTTCGGAGAATTGCCCCGGAAGTCGAACGCGACGTCCTCTTGGTGCGGTTCGCAGATGCGACCGCCGCCGTCGACGTCGACGCCACAGATGATACAGGATCCCATTTGAGTACACCGAGAGCCTCGGGCCTAAAACGGTTGTCGAAACCCTCGTGCGAACGGGTGCGAACGCGGTGAGTGCGAACGAATGCGAACGCGGGGTGGGCGAACGGCCCGCAGAGAGCGGGTCATCACCCGAGGAGCGACCGGATCGCGGCGACGACCCGATACCCGACGCCGTATCCGAGAAGCGCCGGCG
This sequence comes from Halorubrum trueperi, assembly GCF_042662525.1. Classification (NCBI taxonomy): domain Archaea; kingdom Methanobacteriati; phylum Methanobacteriota; class Halobacteria; order Halobacteriales; family Haloferacaceae; genus Halorubrum; species Halorubrum trueperi. Next base: position 272,009 of record NZ_JBHSXI010000023.1, on the reverse strand, counting down.
GAACACCGGCCACCAGCGTCCGCAACGGGGTCGTCCCGTGGACCGTCCGGAAGCCGATCAGCAACAGCCCCGTCGCGTACGCGCCGCAAGCGATCCGGAGCGCCGGGATCGGCGGCCCGGCGAGCGCCATCGGCGAGCTCGCGTACGCGACGACCTGAACCGTCTCGCTCACGCCGCCCCGATCGCGCAGGACGATTCCGCCGTCGAGTTCGACGCTGGCGAGGATCACCGATACCGTCGCGACCGCCGCGGTCAGGTGGAGGGCGACCGGCGCTGCGATCGCGATTACGACGAGGAGCAGGACGAGCGCGGAGACGGCGACGGATCCGACTATCCCGGGGACGGCCGCCGGATCGGCGACGATCCAACCGAGGACGTACGCGGCGGCGACGGCGACCGCGAAGGTCAGCGCCGGCGCTTGGTCACCGGGGCTCACGCCGTTGGCGAAGAGCCGTCGGGGTCTGACGAGCGCCTCGATCCACGCGCGAACGAGCCCCCGAGGGCCACGCGCTCTCCCGCCGTTCGGATCCTCGATCCACCGTGTCACGGGCGGCCTTCGAGCGGGTGGAATAACGGGGTTCCGGTTCGCGCCGAGAGCGGATCGCTCGCTCGTCGTCGATCTGTCTCCGATCCGCCGTCAATCCCCCTCTCCCGCTCCGTCCCGCCCGCCCGATAGATTCTCTCTCGTGATAATCGGCGGGTAAACCCTTATACCGCCCCTCGCCGAGGAGAACGCGAATGCACGCGCTCTGGAACGACGACCGAGGATTCACCCCGCTGGCCGGTTCGGGGCTGCTCGTCGGCATCGTCGTGCTGCTGTTGGCGCTCGTCGGCGCGGCCGTGTTCGGACTGATCGACGGCGTCGCCCCGCCGGACGCGGAGTTCGAGGCCGAAGCGGAGAGCGGCGAACTCGTCGTCGTCGCGCTCGGTCCCGAACCGGTCCCAGCCGAGGAGCTGTACGTCCGGGGCGAAGATCCGGACGGGAACGTCCAGTTCGGCGCGTGGCCTGGTGGCGGGATCGTCCAACCGGGCGACCGGGTAGCGGTGCCGAACGCGACCGGAAACGAGCAGTTCGAGGTCGTCTGGGAGCCAGTGGCGTTCGACACCCACGAGACGCTCGGCAGCTACGAGGGCGAGGACTCGGAGATCGACGCGTGGACGGAGGACGGTCCCGGAGCCGATCCGCTCGGCGGCGAGGGCGGGTTCTGAGCTGCCCCTCCCGCTTCGTACTCACGCCGCCGCGGCCGCGCTCCGCGCCGGCCGCGGACCTCGCCGTCGCACCCGGATCGAGAGTGTCTCGTGGGACTGCAGATTCGAGAGTGTCTCGTGGGACTGCGTATCGTCGACCGCTCACCGCGTCTCTCCGGCCCGATCGGGCTCGCGAACCACATGAGGTTTTAACGGGTGGAGCGTGTAAGGCGGATATGGGAATCCTCTCTCGCGCCTCATACGTCATCCGCTCGAAGGTGAACGCCCTCCTCAACCGAGCGGAGGATCCGACGGAGACGCTCGATTACTCGTACGAACAGATGCGCGACGAGCTGCAGGACGTCAAACAGGGAATCGCCGACCTGACGACCCAGAAGAAACGCCTGGAGATTCAAAAGCGGAAGCTCGAAGAGAACGTCGAAAAGCACAATCGACAGGCCCGCGAGGCGGTCCAGCAGGACCGCGACGACCTCGCCCGGAAGGCCCTCGAAAAGAAGAAGTCGAAGATGACCCAGATCGAGGAGCTGGAGGGGCAGATCGCGGAACTGAACGACACGCAGGACCAGCTCGTCGAGAAGAAGAACAAGCTCCAGAACCGCATCGAGGAGTTCCGCACGAAAAAGGAGACGATGAAGGCCCGCTACGAGGCCGCGGAGGCGTCCTCGCGCGTCTCGGAGGCGATGACCGGCGTCGGCGATGAGATGGAGGACGTGAGTCGTTCGATCGAGCGCGCCGAGGAGCGAACCGAGGAAATGGAGGCGCGGTCCGAGGCGATGGACGAACTGGAGGACTCCGGTGCGTTCGAGGACGCGCTCTCGGACAAGGACAACATCGACCGGGAGCTCGAAGGGCTCTCGACGAACAGCGAGGTCGACGCCGAACTGGAGACGCTCAAGGGCGAACTCGGTAAGGGCGAGCCGGCGAACGGCGACGCCGACGCCAGCACCGACGAGGAGATCGACGCGGAGCTGGAGGACATCGAGACCGAGATCGATTCGGACGACCTCGAAGCTGACCTCGACGGCGACGCCGACGAGGACCTCGACGTCGAGCTGGAGGAGTCCGAGGTCGACGCCGACGAGCCGCGAAACTGATCGATCGGGCTTGTCGCCCCGATCGGCCATCCATTCGCCTGTTTTTCGGCGCTACTCGACGGATTTCGGTCGAGCGCCGGTCCCCGCCTGCGCTTGGGCCCCGAGTTGTATCTCGCCGTCGAGCATCGGAATCCCGTCGTACGGATCGTCGGCGAGCAAGAGCGACCCGTCGAGGTCGGCGTAATCGAGCAGGGGCGCGAGCTGCGCGGCAGCGGCGATCGACGCGTTCGACTCGATCATGCAGCCGCACATCACTTCGAGCCCGTGAGCGCGGGCGGCGGCGATCATTCGTCTCGCCTCCAGCAGTCCGCCGGTCTTCATCAGCTTCAGATTCGCGATGTCACAGCGGTCGGCGATGGCGGGGATGTCGGAGAGGGTCACGCACGACTCGTCGGCGGCGATCGGAAGCGCCGACCGCTCGTAGGCGAACCGGAGCCCCTCGGGATCCTCGGCCGGGACCGGCTGCTCGACGAACTCCACGTCGAGTTCGGCGAGCCACTCGCTCTTTCGAACGGCCTCGCGCGCGGTCCACGCCTCGTTGGCGTCGACGCGCAGTCGGGCGTCCGGTGCGGCCTCTCGCACCGCCTCGACCAGCTCGCGGTCGCGGTCGGTACCGAGCTTGAGCTTGAGGATCGAGTATCCCGCTTCGACCGCGTCGGCGGCCTTCTCTCGGACGCGCTCAGTCTCGTCCAGCCCGACGGTGAAGGAGGTCGCTGGCGCGGCCGACGGGTCGAGCCCCCACAGGCGGTGGAGCGGGACGCCGAGTCGCTTCGCGGCGAGGTCGTGAACCGCGATCGAGACGGCACAGCGGGCGGCCGGGTTGTCTGTGACGACGGTCGACAGTTCGGCTTCGATCGCGTGGAGCGCGTGCGGATCGCCGATCTCCTCGACGGCGGTGAGCAGGTCCGGAAGCACCGCCTCGACCGTCTCTGCGGTCTCGCCGTAGTGCGGGGACGGGGCCGCGCCGCCGACGCCGGTCATCCCGCCCTCGTCGGTGACTCGCACGATCACGTTTTCGGCGTCGGTCTGGGTCCCTCGCGAGATGGTGAACGGGTTCTCAAGCGGCATCGACACCCGCTCGAACTCGGTTTCGAGGGTCATTCGTCGGCGGCTCCCGCACTCGCGCCCGGGACGGTCGACCCGCCGAGGCCCGCGTCGACGATGCCGTCGACGATCGCGTCGGCCCCTTGCCGGACCGGGTCGGCGGCGGGGACGCCGGCGTCGACCGCGAACGCCGCGACCGCGTCGGCGGCGTCCTCGTCGTCCTCGACGTCCTTCGTGTTGAGCGCGCCGGCGACGATATCGGTCTCGTGGACCGGGTTCGCCAGCCCCTCGTAGAGGTCGACGTACTCCGAGACGGAAGGGAGATCGAACGATTCGAAGCCGTGGACGACCTCGCGGCCCGCGGCGTGACAGAGGACGAGCCCGTCGGCCATCGAGCCGTGGAGGATGCCGCAGGTGACCGCCGAGTAGGCCGGATGGACGATGCTCCCCTGCCCCTCGACGACGAGCAGGTCGTAGTCGTCGCCGACCTCGACGAGCATGTCCTCGACCGCGCCCGCGGTGAAATCGGAGACGACGCGGTCGATCGGGTTCCCCCACCCGGCGATCATGATTCCGGTCTGGCCCGTCGGAATGAACGCGGCGTCGATCCCGCGCTCGCGGGCGGCCGCGACGATCTCCAGCGAGGCCGTCATCTTCCCGACCGAGCAGTCGGTGCCGACCGTACACACCACGTCGGCGTCGACGTCGCCAGCGCCCCCGGTCGCCACCGTGAGGTCGTCGTCCGGCTCGCGAACGTCCCGCAGTTCGACGCCGTGTTCGTCGGCCAGCGCGGCGAGTTCAGCGTCATCGGTGAGGAAGTAGTGGAGCCCGCTCACCACGTCGCAACCGGCCTCAATCGCGGCCTCGACGTCGGCGCGCCACGATTCGTCGAAGCCGCCGCCGATGGGCGCGATCCCGATATACAAGGCGTCAAGGTCGCCGTCGGCGGCCGCGTACGCCTCGTCGAACGACTCCACAATCGGCGCGTCGTCGAGGTCCGACACGTGATCGCGGACGCGGTCGCCGGCGCGGTCGCGGTCGAGGACGGCGCGCACGTCCTGGTCGCCGTAGCGCATCACGCCGAGGGCGGTCTTCGCGCGTTCGGGGAACTTCTCGTGGGCGAGGATGACAATCCGTTCGTCGCTCATGGTGAATCGGTCGCCCCGGGTACGCTTAAAAGAGTCGAGGGACGGTCGATCGGTGGTCTCGACAACAACGTGATCACTTAAAAAGAGGCGTGAATGGTGTCTCAATCACTTATAAACGATCGAGGTGACTGCGGTTGGCGTCGCCGGACTACGTCCGGCTTCAAGCGAGAGCTTCGCTCTCGCCCTGTGTGCCTGCGAGCGGCCGACAGGCCGCGAGCAGACCGCGCGAGGGAGGCGGCGGTCCGGGGCGGCTCTGCCCGCGCCGGGCCGTCTGCCGAGGCTGGGGAGGTGTGAGGTGGGGGTGCGGAGCTGAGCGGGCTGGGGCTTTGTAAGTGGTAACCTCGCCAGTAGCGATTTATCAGTGAACCGCTGAGAGGGAGACGATCACCGACCGATCGATAACAAAGACTTCAAACTGCGGACTCGGTTCAGGCGTCGTCGCCGACGAACTGCTCAGCGCCCTCGTAAAACCAGAAGCCGTTCTCGCGCATCGCCCGGCCCAGTTCCTGGTGGAACTCGACGAAGTCGTCGAACTCCTCCTTCTCGACGCCCTCGAAAATCTCCTCGACGGAGACGACCGTCTCGTAGTCGATCCGGATCGGGTGGTCACCGTACTGCTCGACGTAGTCGGCCGCCGACAGCGGGAAGTCCTCCTCCTCGTCGATCTTCTTCGCGAGCACGGCGTGGCCGTACTGCCGCATGCCCTCGCTCCCCTGTTCCCCGTCGGGGTCGTGTGGCCAGTCCATGGCAGGCGGTTTGCCGGGGGCGGGGATAGTCATTTCGGAACATTCGAGGCGAACGCCCCGCGGTGTCGTGGTCGGTCACAAACGAGTGTCGCGTGAACGTGCGGACCGGTAGCCACTCGGCGTCGACGCCGACCGACGGCCGTGGCGCGATCGAAACGGTGGTTATCACGGAAGATAATCGTCCACGTGATTTTATAAACCGATACGGAAACCGCGATTCATGTCCACCGATCGAGATCGCGGCGCTTTCAAGCGCCTCTACGACCGCCTCCGCGGTCGCTATCTGTTCAAAATCGCTGCGGTGATACTCGTCGTGAGCGCGGTGTTACTCGGCGCTGGTGCACTCGCGTTCGACCAGGTGCAAGCGAGCGTCGAGTCCGACGCGCGCGACACGCTCACGAGCTCCGCCGAGCGCGAGGCGGAGGGGATAGCGGGATTCATCGAAGAGGTCGACGCCCACGCGGTTCGGGTCTCCTCCGCGTCGCGGGTCCAATCGTCGAGTCGAACCGTGATCCGGGACGAACTTCGGCGCAACGAACAGATGCTCCCCGACTACGTCGCCAACCTCCACTACTACGATCTCGAATCGAACGAGATCGTCGTGAGCACGGAACCGACCGCGGAGGGGAAGACGTTCACGGAGTCGGAACGCCCGTGGGCCGTCTCTCCGGACGCGTTCAGCGACACCGACGAGGTCCGCTCGTTCGAGCCGTACAAGTCCGACGGCGCGAACCGGCTCGGCTTCGCAAGTCCGACCCGTAGCGACTCGTCGTACGTGGTCGTGATCACGACCGACCTCGAATCCCGCGGGGCCCTGCTGTCCGCGCCCGTCGAGGGCGCGAGCATGGAAGTGGTCTCGACGCGGACCGGGCAGGTCGCGCTCTCGCCCGACGGCGACGCGATCCTGAGCGACTACTTCCTCATCGAGGAGCTTCCGTACCTACAGTCCGAGCTCACCGAGACCCGCGTCGACGACGTGACCGACACCGAACAGGACGTCGTCGACGACGCGAACCTCGTCACGGCGGCCTCCCCGATCGAGAACAAGCCGTGGTCGGTCGTCGTCGCCGCCCCGCAGAGCCAGGTGTACGGGACGGTCGGTGACGTCACGCAGATCGTCCTGCTGCTGATCGGCATCGCCGTCGCGGGGCTCCTCGCGGTGGGCGTGTTCATCTCCCGCGACGTGAACGGCTCCGTCGACGAGCTTCGGGGGTACGCCGAGGCGATCGAGAACGGCGACCTCGACGTCGACATCGACCGCTCCCGCGTCGACGAGTTCGGTCAGCTCTCCGCGGTGTTCGACCGGATCCGGAACACGATGCGCGAGCAGCTCTCGGCGGTCGAGGAGTCCGCGGACGAGGCTGCGGCGGCGCGCGAGGAAGCCGAGGCGCTCTCGGCGCACCTCGAAGAGAAGGCGGACGACTACGGGGAGACGATCGATGCGGTCGCCGACGGCGACCTCACCCGGCGGCTCGATCCCGAGAGCGACAGCGAGGCGATGACCGAGATCGCGGACTCGCTGAACGAGATGCTCGATCGAGTGGAGTCGCTCGTCGTCGCCATCCAGGGGGCCGCTGAGACGGTCGGTGACCAGAGCGCCGAGGTGACGGCCTCGGCCGAGGAGGTCGAGTCGACGAGCGTCGACGTCGCGGAGAGCGTCGAGGAGATCTCCGTGGGGACCGAGCGCCAGGAGGAGAACCTCACGACGGCCGCCGCCGAACTCAACGACCTCTCGGCGACGGTCGAGGAGATCGCTTCGTCGACGGACGAACTCGCCGTGCAGTCGTCGGCGACGGCCGAGGTCGGCGAGGAAGGTCGAGAGAAGGCGAACGACGCGATCGACCACATGGACCGCATCGACACGGAGGTGGAGAACACGGTCGAGGAGATGTCGAGCCTGCGCGACGAGGTCGAGCGCATCGGCGAGGTGGTCGGCCTGATCGACGACATCGCCGAGCAGACGAACATCCTCGCGCTCAACGCGAGCATCGAGGCCGCCCGCGCCGGCGAGGCCGGCGCGGGCTTCGCGGTCGTCGCCCGCGAGGTGAAGGACCTCGCCGAAGAGACCGCGGAGGCGACCACCGAGGTGGAAAACCTCGTGGAGGGCGTCGAGGCGTCGACGGACTCCGTCGCTGAGGACATGTTCGCCATGGAGGACGACGTCGAGCGGGGCCGCGAGATCGTCGACGAAACGGTCGATACGCTGGAGACGATCGTCGAGGACGTCTCCGACGCCAACGCGGGGATCCAGTCGATCAACGACGCGACGGACGAGCAGGCGGACGCTACCCAGGAGGCGGTCGCGATGATCGACGAGGTTTCCGAGGTGAGCGTCGAGACCGCGAGCGAGGCGCAGAACGTCTCGGCCGCGGCGGAAGAGCAGACAGCGGCGATAGAGCAGATCTCGACCAGTGCGGACTCGCTCTCCGGCCGCGCCGACGAGCTCCGGGCGCTCGCCGAGCAGTTCGAAGCCCGCGCCGACCGCGCCGAGGAGGTCGGTGTCGATGTGGACGCCGACGTCCTGCTATCCGACGAGGCCGAAGCGAACGACGGGGTCGAACCGAACGACGGGGTCGAAGCGACCGGCGACCGAACCGACTCTACCGAGCCGACCGAAGAGGTCGAGACGACGGACGATTTCCTGTTCGACGAGGCCGAGTCGACCGGCGACCGAACCGATGCCGCGGCAGACGGCGGCTCCGTCCAGTCGGACAACGACTGAGGACGTCACCCGTCCGCGGCGCTCTCGATTTCCGCTCGCCACAAAGTATTCCTCGCCTCCGCGGCGTCCCTCACTCATGCGCCGCAGAGCCCTCCTCTCGACCGCGGCCGCCGTCACGACCGTCTCGCTCGCCGGGTGTCCGACCCCGCCGTGGAGTGAGGTCCCCCGAGAGATCGATGGCGCGGAGGTGACGCTCCGCCGCGAGCACACCGGCGAGTTCGAATCCGACGAGCCGAGTCCACGCGACGCCGCCGTCCTGCTCCGGACGCTCGACGCCGATCCGCCGCACGTCACCGTCAGGGGACGGCTGCTCGACGGCGCGCGCGAGTGCTATCAGGTCGACCTGATCGAGGCGGACCTCGACGCCGGCCGCCTGCTGCTCCGGCTGACCACCGAGGACGATCCCGACTGGGACGAGGAGCGGTGTTCCGACATCGCCGAAGCGCACCCCTACGAAATCGCCGTCGCGTTCACCGAGGCGTCCATTCCCGAGCGCGTCGAAGTCCGCCACGGCGACGAGACGGTGTTAGAAGAGCGGGTGTGACCAACCGGGTGTCGCCGGAATCGGATCTCATTGTTTATAAAAGCGGCGGGGGAGTCGCTGACGGCAGTCGCTTCCAGCGACGACAGACACTCGATCGGCTCTGTTGAAACCTATAGGTTACACATTTCACCCCGCTTGGGGTTAATTAGGGAAGCGTGGTGAGTGATTACGGGAGTGGGTATTGCAGACCGCCGCCGGCTGCGTGGTATTTAAAGGGACGAGCGCGACAGCGACGACTGCTTATAAATGAACAATGCGGTGCTGCGGCGCGCCTCCGAGTGGCCGATAGGCCGCGAGGAGCCCGCGAGGGACGCGGCGAACGGAGTGAGCCGCGAGGCTGGGGAGGCGTGAGGTGCGGTTGCGGTGGTGTGTGGGGTGGGACTCAAAGGGGCAGTCGCGAGGCGGGCGCAGGCGACACAAGCACCGCAGCGAAGGAGCGAACAGAGTGAGCGACCGAGTGAGGAGCGTGGTTCGAGAGAGCAAAGCTCTCTCGTCATCCCGAAAATCAGAGATTTTCGGGCGACAGCGAGCGTGCGCCCGCCTCGTGGCTGGGGCTTTGGAAGTGTTCACCATACCATAGACTGATTATAAGCGAGCGGCTGGGGCTTTGGAGGTGTACGCCGCACCGTCAATCACTTATAAGCAATCAACGCCAGACAGTGAACGATTTACCGGGCCAGCAACGATATATAAACAGCCGACGGCAACACCACTCCTTCGCTTATAAACGATCACCTCAACACAATGAGATCCATACTCCCGGTATCGATCAAAGATCACCGTTCAGCGATCTGTTGGTTCGGATGAGAACATATCTAGAGAAGAGCATTTCAATAGAGATATTCGATCGACAGAACCCACCGCCGCGCGTATCGCACCGCTGCGCGTATCGCACCGCCGCGCGTATCGCACCGCTAACCACGCACTATCGCTCGATTCCGCCCTGCTCTTTGATCTTCATGATGTGTCGAACGTTCAGATAGATCTCCTCCGGAGATGTCCGTTCGGCAGGGTCGTATAAGTCCGACACGCGATAGAGGATCGCCGAGAGCTGCTTGCTCTCAGAACTGTCGCCCCGCACGTCGGCGGCGATCTCACGGAGGAACGCTCGGACCTCGTCGTCCTCGACGAACGCCTCGTCCGTCGCGTCCGCGGTCGACTCCGGGACGACCGGGTCGACGCCGGTGGCATCGAGGGGATCGGTGGGGTCGCCGGTATCGTCCCTCTCGCCGTCGATGTCCGACTCGTTTCCCTCTCCGCTCATCGCCGCTCGCTCACCCCGCGGCGGCGCACCACACCGGCGTTGTTGGCGACGTTCTCCACGATCACCTTGAACGCGTCGGCGGTCTCGCCCTCGTCGAGCACCACTGGCTCGCCGTCGTCGCCGCCTGTGCGGACCGCAGGGTCAAGCGGGACGCCGCCGAGGAACGGGAGATCGTGGTCGGCCGCGAGCGCCTTCCCGCCGCCGGAGCCGAATATCTCGTGGAAGCCGCCGCAGTCGGGGCACCGAAAGCCGGCCATGTTCTCCGCGATACCGAGCACGTTCGTGTCGTGTTTGCCGAACATGCGGAGCCCTTTCACCGCGTCGTCGAGCGCGACCTCCTGCGGCGTCGTGACGATCACGGCACCCGTGAGCGGGAGCGTCTGGAGGATCGTGAGCTGCGTGTCGCCAGTACCCGGGGGCAGGTCCATCACGAGGTAGTCCAGCTCGCCCCACTCGACGTCCTCGACGAGCTGAGTGATGATCTTGTGGACCATCGGTCCCCGCCAGATGACCGGGTCGTCTTCGCCGGTGAGAAAGTCCATGCTCATCAGCTTCACGCCGAAGCGCTCGGGTGGCACGATCGCGTCCCCGTCCGTCCGCGGTCGCTCCTCGGCTGAGACCATCCGCGGGACGTTCGGCCCGTACACGTCCGCGTCGAACAGCCCGACGCGCGCACCGAGCTCCGAGAGGCCGGCAGCGAGGTTGACCGCCATCGTCGACTTCCCTACGCCGCCCTTCCCGGAGGCGACGGCGATCACGTTTTTCACACCCGGAAGGACCCGTTCGTCCGGGTCGAGATCGTTCGGGATCGACGCCGAGAGCGACACGTCGAGGCCGGTGTCCGACAGAGCGTCCCGGACGTCGTCGGCGATGGCCGACTCGTGCGGCGAGAACGGCGCGCCGAGCGCCAGCGATACGCGGACCGCCTCTCCGTCCTCGCCCACGTCGACCTCGACGTCGTTGACGAGACCGACCGAGACGATGTCGTCGCCGAGATCGGGGTCCTGAACGCCCGAAAGCAGCTCTCGTACGTCCGCTTCGTTCATGTCGAAACGGAGGGCAGTGGGGCGAATAAGGGTTCTGTACGGCCGACGCGGACCGCCGTCGAAGCGCTTATGTCATGACGAGATACCGTTTGTGTATGCACGACGGCTCGGAATCGAACGTGGCGATCCGACTGCTCCACGTCGAAGACGACGCCGCTTTCGCCGACCTCACCGCGACGTATCTGCATCGGCTCGACGAGACGATCGAGCACGAGTCCGTTTCGACGGTCGCCGAGGCGCGCAACCGGTTCGAAGAGAACGCGTTCGACGCGGTGGTCTGCGACTACGATCTCCCTGACGGCACCGGAATTGACTTCCTCGAACGCGTCCGCGAGACCGATCCGCTGTTCCCGTTCGTCCTCTTCACGGGAAAGGGGAGCGAGGAGGTCGCGAGCGAGGCGATCTCTGCCGGGGTCACGGACTACCTCCAGAAGGGCGGCGGCAGCGACCAGTACGAGATGCTCGTCAATCGGATCCGAAACGCCGTCGATCGCTATCGACTCGAACAACAGGTCGAGCGCAGCATCGCGGCGCTGGAGGCCGCCAGCGAACCGATCGGTATCCTCGGGTCCAGCGGGGAGTACCTCTTCGCCAACGAGTCGTACGCCTCCGTGTACGGAGTCGACCCGGAGACACTCGTGGGGACCCACTGGGAACGATTCTACCCCGACGACGAGGTCGAACGCTTCACGGACGAGATTCTTCCGATCGTGACCGACGAGGGGTACTGGACCGGCGAGGCGACGGTCGACTGCGTCGGCGGCGGACAGGTTCGCGAACAGCTCGTGTTGACGCACACGACCGACGGCGGCCACGTGTGTATCATTCGCGGAGCCGAGCCGATATCTGACGGGCCCCCTTAGTCGATCCGCGTTCCTGGGTCACCGCCCCGTAAGAACGGCGACAGACCGTCAGCGCCGAACACGAACGCCGGCGCGTCCAGCCCGAGTAGCTCGCGTACCTTCGCCGCCATTCCTCCGGAGACGTCCGTCGCGTCGCTCGCACCGAGCGCGTCGGCGACCGCCTCGAACGAGTCGATGGCCGGAATCACGTCACCATCGACGTCGAGGACGCCCGGAACCGTCGAGCAAACCCCGACCCGACGCGCGTCGAGACCGGCGGCGAGCTCGACGACCAGCTCGTCGCCGGAGACGACGGTGACGCCCTCGCCCGCGGTCGCGACTCCGTCGCCGTGGAGCACGGGGACGAACCCCTCGCCGAGCAGCGTCGCCGTCGAGGAGAGCGGCAGATCGAGGTCGTCGCCGGGGCCCTCCGGCCGCGCCGACAGCGAGAGCGGATGGACGGGTACCGCGGGCACGCCTCTCTCGTGGAGACGCGAGAGAACGAATCGGTTCAGCGTCGTCATCGCGCCGTGGACGTCCATCACCGCTTCCGCATCGCTCGTGCCCGCGGTCGTCGAGACGCCGTGTTCGCTGGCGTGATGGTGACCGAAGCTCCCGCCGCCGTGGACGAGGACCAACCGATCGACCGCGCCGTCGGCGAGCGCGTCCGCGACGGCGTCGCAGGCCGCGTCGAGCGCCGCATCGTCGAGTGTCTCGGGGTGATCCTTCTCCGTGATCAGGCTCCCACCGAGCTTGAGCACGACGGGGGGACCGGCGGCGGTCGGATCCGCCTCGCTGCGCGTTTCACCGCCGGTCACGGCTCCACCACCCGAACCCCCTCGGTCGCAAGCTCGGCGCGGAACGCGTCTTCACAGCCCTGCGTGAACGAGAGGGCGGTCTCGGTCCCGTCGCTCGCGTCGAGAGCCACGATACAGCCGCCGCCGCCAGCGCCGGTGAGCTTCGCGCCGTGTGCGCCAGCGTCGCGCGCGGACCACACCATCGCATCCAGCGAGCGCGCGGAGACGCCGAGCGCGGAGAGCAGCCCGTGGTTGAAGTCCATCAGTTCGCCCAGCTCGTCGAGCAGCTCGCGGTCCGGAGCCGACCCGGGATCCGCGTCGGCGAGCAGCCGCTCCCCCGTTCGAACTATCTCGCCGATCGACGCGACGGTGTCGGCGGCGAACCGGTACTCGTCGCGGAGTTCGCCGACGCCGGCGACGAGTTCCCCGGTGTCGCCCGCGCCGCCGTCGAAGCCGACGACGAACGGGAGGTTGGGCGTCTCGATCGGCTCGCAGTCGTCGCCCTCGACGCGGACCGCCCCGCCCATCGTCGAGCAGAAGGTGTCCGCCCGAGAGGCCTGCCCCTCCTGCACGTCGGACTCCGCCCGGTACGCGCGGTCGGCCAACTCCCGCCGGTCGAGCGACTCCCCGAGCGCACGCGTTGCCGCGTCGATTCCCGCGACGACGACGGCCGCCGACGATCCGAGTCCCGCGCCCAGCGGGATGTCGCTCTCGACCGTGATGTCGAAACCGGTGTCGGGAGCGTCCGCCGCGTCCCGAGCCTGTTCGACCGCGGCGTCGACGTAGCCCATCGCGGCCTCGACGAGCGAGGTCGGCACGTCGACGTCGGGGTGGTCGCCGGTGCCGCCGGCGTACTCGACGGTGAACCCGTCGAGCGAGAGGTCCTCGGCCTCGACGCGGACGTGGTCGTCGGAACGCGGCTCGGCGGTCACGGTGGCGCGTCGCTCGATCGCCGCCGGCACGGCCGGCTCGCCGTAGACGACGGCGTGTTCGCCGAAGAGGTAGACCTTCCCCGGCGCTTCACAGACGGTCATACGACCCACCTCTCCCCGGGGGCTTACAGGCGTTGCGCTTGGCGGGCCGCCCCGACGGAAGCCGCGTCCGACGGAACCGTCCACTGCCGCGCTGTCGCACCGCCGCATCGCGGCGCTGCTGCACCACCGTACCGCCGCGTCGCCGCACCGACGAACCCCCGTACCGCTGCCGCACCGCTCGCCCGTACCTTTTCACCGTCGCCCGTCGTCGTGCACGGCATGATGCCGATATTGTCGCTGCTCTCCGGATCGCTCGCCGATTTCCTCGACGGCGTGTTCGCCGCGATTCCCAGAGCGCTGTCCGGATTCGTCTTCCTCGCGTTGGCGTACGTCACCGTCAGGATCGTCCTCGCGCTCGTTCGGACGTCGATCGGGCGGCTGTACGTCGACGACCGCGAACTCGTGGGCGACCTCATCGTGACCGTGGTCGCGGTGTTCCTGTGGTTCGGCGTCGCGCTCACGTTCCTCAAAATCGTCGGCATGGGCGACATCGCGGCGAGCCTCGGCACCGCCGTCGGGTTCATCGCGCTCGGCGTCTCCTACGCGCTCTCCGAGATGATCGAGGACACCGTCGCCGGGGTCTATCTCCTCCGGGATCCGGATTTCAACCCCGGCTACCGCGTCGAGGCGAAGGGCGTGACGGGGACCGTCGCCGCGATCGAACTCCGGAAGACGCGGATCGACACCGACGACGGCGACCGGGTCGTCCTCGCGAACCGAGAGATCGAGTCCCGGTGGACGCGAGATTCGGTCGACGGCGACGAGGAACCCGACGCATCCGGGGTCAATGCATCCGGGACCGACGGGTCCGAGTCAGGCGCTCTCGGAAACGCGTGAACTACCCCACAGCTGGGGAATTACCCACAATTAAGTATGCGGCTGTGGACATCGAAGTCATGTCCTCCGTATCCGAGGCCGGCGGTCACGGCTCATCGTCCGGAAACACCTCCATGGCGGCGATCACCCACATTCTCGCGCTGTTCACGTGGCTGATCGGACCGCTCGTCGTCCTCCTCGTCACGGACGACGAGTTCGTCAAGGAGAACGCGCGCAACGCCATCAACTGGCAGATATGGCTCACGATCTACTCGATCGTCGCGGGCATTCTCATCCTCGTTGGGATCGGGATCCTGCTCCTCCCGATCCTCGGCCTCATCGACCTCGTGTTCATCGTCATCGCGGCGGTGAAGGCGGCCGACGGCGAAACCTGGAGCTACCCGCTCACGATCGACCTGCTGTAGAACGCGCGCCACGACCCCTTTTCGACGAATCCCTCGGCGACGAGTCCCGTCGCTATCTGGGGAATGCGGTTGTCGTCGCGAAAAGTCGAACTCGAAGTCGAAGTAGAACAGCCGCGTTACAGTTCGTCCTCGAAGTCGTCGAGGGCGAACACGGTGTCGGTGCCGCGGCGGTCGAGCGTCTCGTTGGCGAGCAGCCAGTAGACCACCGAGAGCGCGCGGCGACCCTTGTTGTTCGTCGGGATGACGAGGTCGACGTTCGACAGCTGGTTGTTGGAGTCGCACATCGCGATGACCGGGATGCCGACGGTGATGGCCTCCTTGACGGCCTGCGCGTCGCCGATCGGGTCGGTCACCACGACGACGTCCGGCTCGATGTAGCCGGCGTAGTCGGGGTTCGTCAGCGTGCCCGGAATGAAGCGTCCCGTGCGGGCGCGAGCACCGATAGCGTCCGCGAACTTCTCGGCCGGGAACCGACCGTACTGCCGCGAGGACGTGACGAGGATCTGCTCGGGATCGTAGTTCGAGAGGAAGTCCGCGGCGGTGCGGATCCGCTGGTCCGTCGTGCTCACATCGAGCACGTATAGGCCGTCGTCGCGGACGCGGTGGATGAACCGCTCCATGTCGGCCGTCTTCTGCTGGGTCCCGATGTGGACACCGGCGGAGAGGTAGTCCTCGACGGGGATCAGCAGGTCGACGTCGTCGTCGGGCATGACGTCGTCGTCGAACGGGGAGGCGTCCTCCTCGTCCGCGGCGTCGTCGCCCGCCTCCGCGTCGGCTTCGGCGTCGGCGGACGCACCTGTTTCGGCGTCGGCGGACGCCCCGGCGGCGGCCGCGTCGGCGGTCGGTTCCTCGGTCGTGTCGGCCTCCTCCTCGACCGCCGCGTCGACCGCCTCGGTCTCCGCGTCGTCGTCGAGTTCGACCGCGTCGTTGTCTTCACTCATGCGTGGTGTGGGCCCGTCATACCGCGTCGTCCGCGATGCGGACCAGTTCGTTCAGCTTGGCTGTTCGCTCGCCGCCGACCGTCCCGGTCTTGATGAATCCGGCGTCGGTCGCCACGGCGAGGTGTGCGATGGTCGTGTCTTCGGTCTCGCCGGACCGGTGCGAGATGACCGTCTCGTACCCGTTCCGAGCGGCGAGCTCGACCGCGTCGAACGCGTCCGACAGCGTCCCGATCTGGTTCGGCTTGATCAGGATGCTGTTTGCCGCGCCGACGTCGATCCCCTCCCGAAGCCGCCCGACGTTCGTGACGAACAGGTCGTCGCCGCAGATCAGCGTCCGGTCGCCGACCCGGTCGGTCAGCTCCGCGAACGCCTCGTAGTCGTTCTCGTCGAGCGGGTCCTCGACGTAGGCGAGGTCGTACTCGTCGACGAGGCCGGCGATGTACTCGACCTGCTCGTCGGTCGATTTCGTCTCCTCGCCGTACACGTACGCGCCCTCGTCGGCGTCGTACAGTTCGGCGGCCGCCACGTCGAGCCCGAAGCGGATCTCGAATCCCACGTCGTCCTCGACCCGGTCGACCGCCTCTTCAACGACCTCGAACGCGTCCGCGTCCGAGATCGGTGGTGCCCACGCGCCCTCGTCGCCCTTCGCCGCGGGCACGCCGCGCTCGTCGAGCACGTCCGCGACCGCCGCGTGGACCGCGGCGTTCGCGAAGACGGCCTCCGAAACGCTCGGCGCGCCGACCGGCGCTGCGAGGAACTCCTGGATGTGGGTCGCCTCCTTGGCGTGCTCCCCGCCGCCGACGACGTTGCCGAGCGGAATCGGGAAGTTGTCACCGCGGAACGCGCCGCCAAGGTGCTGGTACAGCGGGGCACCGAGCACGTCGGCGGCGGCCTTCGCGGCCGCCATCGAGATCGCGACCGCGCTGTTCGCGCCGATCGCGGAGAAGTCGTCCGTGCCGTCGGCCGCGCGGAGCGCACCGTCGACCGCGCGCTGATCGCCCGCGTACAGCCCTTCGAGGCGAGGGACCGCGTGTTCGCGGGCCGCCGCGATCGACTCGCCGGCGGGTAGCTCGATCGCTTCGTACTCGCCGGTGGACGCCCCGCTGGGTGCCGCGCCGCGGCCGAAGCCGCCGGACTCGGTGAGCACGTCGGCCTCGACGGTGGCGTTACCGCGGGAGTCGAGCACGCGACGCAGCGAGACGCCGGTGATTCGGGTCATCAGTTGGACTCCCTCCGGACGGTGAAGGGAAGCGCCCCGGCGTCGTACTCCTCGGCGGCGACGAGGATCGGCTCCGTCTGGTTCGTCTCGATCAGCACGGGGGCCCCGTAAGACACCTGCAGCGCTCTCGCACCGAGGATCCGCGCTTTCTCGTACCGATTGTATCTCTGTCCTGACATGGTTACTGGTACGGCGAGACGACGTCGACGAGGTCGCGATGGCTGACCATCATCCGGCGACAGCAGTGCCGGTCGACCCCGAGATCGTCGAGGACCTCGCCGGGGTCCTCGTCGCCCTCGCGGGCCCGCTCTTTGAATTCCTCCCAGTGCTCACCTACGACGTTGCCGCACGTGAAACACCGGACGGGGATCATCATGACTGGATCACCTTAGCGGTAGGACTTCTGGTAACGGGCACGCGCGCCCGGTCCGCCCCACTTCTTGGGTTCGGACTGGCGCACGTCGTTGACCAGCAGCGTGCGGTCGAAGTTCATGTACGCGTCGCGCAGCTCGGCGTCGCCGAGGTGCTGGACGAGACCGCGCGCGATGGCGGTCCGCGTCGCGTCGGCCTGTCCGCTGAAGCCGCCGCCCTCGACGTTGACTTCGATGTCGACGCCGTCGCGAAGCTCCTCGCCCGCGATACGGAACGGCTCCAGCATCTTGAGCCGCGCCTGCTCCGGTTCGACCAGCTCGACTGGCTGGGAGTTGATGCGAACGCGACCCTCGCCCTCGCGCACCGTGGCGCGGGCGACGGCCGTCTTCTTCTTGCCTGAGGTGTTAGTTACCATGTGACGTTGGCTCCCAGAGACTCGGAGATGTCACCGAGCGTCGTGAATTTGATGTTCGAGAGGCGGTCGAGCGACGTGCCGTCGAGGACAACGCTCTCGGCGTCCTCGTCGCGCTCGTAGGGGTTCCCGACGTACACGCGCACGTTGGAGAGCGCCTCGCGACCGTCCTCCGTCTTGTACGGCAGCATGCCGCGGATGGCGCGCTTGAAGATTCGGTCGGGGCGTTTCGGGTAGTATGGCCCGCTGTCGGAGCCGAGCTCAGCGCGGGTGTGGTACGTCTCCATCGTCGCCTCCTCGTTGCCGGTGATGACCGCGCGCTCGGCGTTGACGACGGCCACCGTCTCCCCGTCGAGGACGCGCTGGGCGACCTCCGAGGAGACGCGGCCGAGGATGCAGTCTCGGGCGTCGACGACGACGTCCGCGTCGATCTTCGCGAGACTCATCGAATCACCCGGACGTTGCTCCCTTCGGGATTCTGTTCAACGAACTGTTCTAGCGACACCGCTTCGCCGGCCTGATCGATCTTCGTGCGGGCAGTTCCCGAGAAGTCGACGGCGGCGACGGTGACGTTCTTTTCGAGCACACCGCTGCCCAGCACCTTGCCGGGGACGACAACCGTCTCGTCTTCCTGAGCGTACCGTTCGATTCTGCCCAGGTTGACCTCAGCGTGCGTGCGCCGTGGCTTCTCCAGTCGGCTCGCGATGTCCTGCCACACGTTGGCACCGGAGTCGCGCGAGACCGACTTCAGATCGGCGATGAGGTTCTGTAGTTTCGGATTCGTCTTGCTACTCATAGCTGTCCCTCCTGAAATGGAGAGTTGGTAAAAACGGAGTGCAGGGAGCAGGATTTGAACCTGCGGACCTCTACAGGACAGCGCCCTGAACGCTGCGCCGTTGGCCTGACTTGGCTATCCCTGCGTGCACTCCTGGGTAATCCGGCTCCCTTCAAACCACTTTCGGTCCCGCCGTCTGCGGGACGACCCGACACGGCGTCGGATCCAACTGCGGCGTCGCGACTACGGGCAGGGGCGAGCGCCGGGCGTGCGGTTCGAAGGTCCGTCATTACGTTATACTGCGACTTTCGTCTGTAGTTCGTCCGCGCGCTCCTCGATGGAGTCGATAGCGCGGAGCAGCAGTTCCTCGACGCTGAACGAGCCGTCCGTCTCGATGTGGAAGACGAAGGCACCGGGAACATCCTCGACGCTGACTTCCTTCCCGGGGTACTTCTCCGAGAGGTCGTTGTCGAACTCGTCCGTGAGCACGACGTCACCCTCGGGCGTCTCGATGACGCCGCGGAGAATTCTCGGCTCGTTGTCGTCGAATTCGCCGAGGTCACCCTCGACCGAGACGCGCTGGAGGTGTCGGTAGCCGACGGAGACGCCGCCCTGGTGTTTGGCGTGCTCCTTGCCGGTGTTCAACGCGGCAGTGGCTTCGAACTCCAGTCGCTGTCCCTCCTTCAGCTCGATGATCGGGACATTCTCGTCTGCGACCCCGACGAGCGGATCCGCGCTCTCGATGTCGCCTGAATACGCCGTCGCCGGGCCTTCGACGTCGAGCGCGAGAGTAACCTCGTCGCCGACCTCGAAGTCGTCGAGCGGCGTCGTCAGGGGGACAAGTCCCAGACGGAGACCGATCATCTCGTCGAACATGACGGAGGAGTTCTCGACGAACTGGACCGTGTCGATCGAGAACGTCGGGACGTCGGCGATCATCGCGCGGCGGATACCGTTCGCGAACGCCGGCGTGAGCCCGCGGATCAGCACCCGCGCGCTCCGTTCGTCCCGTTCGACGTACTCAACGTCGAAATCTGCTTCCGTCATGTCAGACTCGCTTGTTCTTTGGTGCCTTCGTCCCGTCGTGCGGGATGGGCGTGACGTCCTCGATCCGGCCGATCTCGACGCCGGCGCGCGAGAGCGCGCGGATCGTCGCCTGTGCACCCGGACCGGTGGACTTGTTCAGGTTGCCGCCGGGTCCGCGCACGCGAACGTGCACGCCTTCCAGGCCAGCGTCCTTGACGCGCTCGGCGACGACCTCCGCCATCTGCATGGCGGCGTACGGCGACGCCTCGTCGCGGTTCTGTTTCACCACGGTGCCGCCGGACGACTTGGCGATCGTCTCGGCACCCGTCTCGTCGGTGACCGTGATGAGCGTGTTGTTGAACGATGCGTACACGTGGGCGATGCCCCACTTTCCGTCCTCGGATTCACTCATGGTAGGTTACTCCTGTGACTCCGCACGCTCGGGGTGGAGATCGTCCGCGAGCGGGCTGTTCTCGTCGAAGGCGATGGTGCCCTCGTCGTCCACGTCGACTTTCACCGACGGACGAGTAACGCGCGCGCCGTCGACGGTGATGTGGCCGTGAACGATGAACTGACGGGCCTGCTGCGTCGAGGACGCGAACCCCTGCCGGTAGGCCACCGTCTGAAGACGGCGCTCGAGCAGGTCGGTCACGTCCAGCGAGAGGACCGCGGAGATGTCGTCGTTGTCGCCGAGGATACCGATCCGACGGAGTCGCGCGACGAACTCCGCGCCGGCGTCCTGTGCGGCGTCGACGTCACCCTGAGCCTCGCCGAGCAGCCGGCGAGCCTCGCGGCGCATGCTGCGCAGTTCGGACTGCGCGCGCCAGAACTCCTCTTTGTTCTTCAGGCCGTACCGCGAGAGGAGGTCGGACTCCTCGGCGATGCGCTCGCCCTGGTACGGGTGGTTCGGCGTCTCGTAGCCCTTGGTGTTCTTTCCGGTGCTCATTCGTCGTCAGCCTCCGCTGCTTCCTCTTCCGCCATCTCCTCGCGGATCTCCTCGACGTTGACGCCGATGGTGCCCTCGGACCGGCCCGTGGACTTCGTGCGCTGACCGCGTACCTTCTGGCCGCGCTTGTGGCGTACGCCCTTGTACGATTCGATGACTTTCATCCGGTTGATGTCGTGGCGACGCTTCTCGCTGACGTCGGTGCCAACGAGGTGCGTCGTCTCCCCGGAGTAGAAGTCGTTCTGTCGGTTCGTCATCCACGACGGGACGTGGTCTTCGAGGTTCTCGGCGATGTCGACCACCGCGTCGATATCTCCCTCGTCGAGGAGGCCGAACGTGGCGTTTCGATCCACGTCGGCCTTCTCGGCGACCAGCCGCGCCGTGCGCGTGCCGATGCCGTCGAGTTCGGACAGGCTTCGCTCGACCGTCTTCGTTCCGTCGAGGTCCGCGCCCCCGATCCGGACGAAGTACTGGAGGTCTTCCTCCTCCTCCGGCGAGTCGTCCTGTGATTCTTCCGTGCTCATGTGTTGGTTGTGGTGAGTCCTACCGGCGCGAATCCGGCGGTGCTCGGTCCGTTCGAGCGTTGCGGCGGGGATTCGAACCCCGGAGGCAGTGACGCCACAGAGTTAGCAACCCTGCGCCTTGGGCCAGGCTTGGCTACCGCAACTCGCGTCGTATCATCGCCCTCGTGGACTCGGGACCCGGTGCCCCTGCAGTTCGTGCATCCGTAGGGACCCGCTTTCGCTACTTAAACATCACGAAAGGCGCGGGGGGATGGGTCAGTATCTCACGGATGGATGGTCAGAATTTCACGGATGGATGGGTCCGGATGAGGTGATGGAAATCCGGGCCGAACGGGTGGAGACCGTCACTCACGCACGACGCGGATCCCGGGAGGGGAAATCGAAACCGCTTGGCGTAAGGTTTAGTGGATGCCGCGGATGGGGGACGGTATGAAGGCCGTTCAGTTCGGTTCACACGGCGACCGCGACGTCATCGAATACGACGAGTTCCCCGAACCCGAGCCAGCGCGCGGCGAGGTGCTCGTCGACGTCAAGGCCGGCGCGTTGAATCATCTCGACATCTGGACGCGACGCGGGTTACCCGGCATCGATCTGGAGATGCCGCACATTCCCGGCAGCGACGCGGCGGGCGTCGTCGACGCCGTCGGCGAGGGTGTGACGCGGTTCGAGCCGGGCGATCGGGTCGCCGTGAGTGCCGGGGTCTCCTGCGGGGAGTGCGAGTTCTGCCGCGACGGTGAGGAGTCGCTGTGTCCCTCCTTCCGGATCATCGGAGAGCACCAGCGCGGCGTTCACTCCGAGCTCGCGGCCGTCCCTGCGGAGAATCTCGTCCCGGTCCCCGCCGGCGTCGACTGGGAGGTCGCCGGCTCCGCCTCGCTGGTCTTTCAGACGGCGTGGCGGATGCTTCACACACGCGCGGACGTCGAAGCCGGCGAGAAGGTCCTCGTCCTCGGTGCCTCCGGCGGCGTCGGCCACGCGGCGGTCCAGATCGCCGACCACGCGGGCTGTGAGGTGTTCGCGACCGCCTCCACGGAGGAGAAGCTCTCGCACGCCGAGGACTGCGGTGCAGACCACGTCATCGACTACGAGACGAACGACTTCGCGGACGAGATCGCGGAGCTGACCGGCCGGCGCGGCGTCGACGTCGTCGTCGACCACATCGGCGAGGCAACCTACCCCGACTCACTGAAGTCGATGGCGAAGGGCGGCCGGCTCGTCACCTGCGGCGCGACGACCGGACCGAACCCCGGCGCTGGACTCAACCGGATCTTCTGGAACCAGCTGTCCGTGATCGGCTCGACGATGGCGACCCCCGGCGAGGTCGACGACGTCCTCGAACTCGTCTGGGACGGTACCTTCGAGCCGAACGTGCGCGAGACGCTCCCGATGAGCGAGGCCGCCCGCGCCCACGAGATGCTCGAAAACCGTGAGGGCTTTGGCAAAGTGGTGGTAAAACCGGACAGTGAGCTCTGAGACCGACGCGGACGGAGAACCCGCCGAAGACAGTTCGGTCGATGATTCGCCCGGTGATTTGTCGGATGATTCGTCCGACGATTCGCCCGACGGCTACGTGCACACGCCCGGCGACACGGATGGGGACGAAAGCGACGGGGACGTCGATTCGGCCGTAACAGACTCGGTCGCGTCCGATCCGACCGCGTCCACACCGACCGGATCCACCCCGACCGCGGCCGGTCCGGGCGCGTCCACACCGACCGCGGTCGACCCGAGCGTGGCCGAGCCGGAAGCAGACGGGTTCGGCCGAAAGGGATGGGCGTTGACCGCCGTGCTGTTCACCTGCGTCCTCGTCATCCCCGGGATCATCTACGTCTATCCGTACGCCGCGGGGGCGTTCGGTTTCACGTTCTTCGCGACGTACCTTGCGCTGCCGCTCGTCCCCGCGGTCCTGCTCGGACTCGTCGCCGTCTGGTCGATGACCGCGGCGACGCGGGACGAGTAGTCGCCGACGGACGTCTCCCCCTTCGAATCCGCCGCGAGCGCCGAACGACAACCGTTTTGAACGACACCCGCGCAGTAGCGATATGTTGATCACCGTCTCCGGCCCGCCGGGAAGCGGGAAGAGCACGAACGCCGCCGGACTCGCCGACGCGCTCGGCCTCGATCACGTCTCCGGCGGCGACATCTTCCGAGAGATGGCGGCCGAACGCGACATGACGCCCGTCGAGTTCAACGAGTTCGCGGAGGAGGACCCCCAGATAGACCGCGACCTCGACCGACGCCTCCACGAGATCGCTACCACCCGCGACGACGTCGTCCTCGAATCGCGGCTGGCGGGGTGGCTCTCCGCTGACCACGCCGACTTCCGATTCTGGTTCGACGCGCCGGTCTCGATCCGCGCGGAGCGGATCGCCGAGCGGGAGGGGAAACCGGTCGACCGCGCGAAGGCGGAGACCGAACGCCGCGAGGCCTCGGAGCGAAAGCGGTACCGCGAATACTACGACATCGACATCGGGGATCTCTCGATCTACGACGCCGCGTACAACACCGCACGGTGGAGCCCGGACCGCTTCCTCGACGTCCTCGTCGCGACCGTCGATGCCTACGACCCCGCAGACGACGAGGGAAAGGCACCCATCGAGGGCGTGAGCTACGACTTCTGATCCGCGCGGCCGTCGCCTCACACACGACCCCAATCTCACACGCGACTGATACCCAACCATGACCCCACCAGCCGACGACGACGCCGAAAGTGCCGGAGACACAGGAGTCGCCGAAGGTGCCGCCAGAGGCGACGGCGAAGAGGGTCTCCTCCGCGCTCCGCCCGGTGAGCGCTCGATCCCGGAGCTGCTCCGGTTCGGCGTCATCAACGTCGACAAGCCCGCAGGCCCTTCTTCCCACCAACTCTCCGCGTGGGTGCGTGACGCGATCAACGAGACGCTGGCGGTGCTGGACCCCGACGGTCCTCCGATCGACGGCGTCGCGCACGCCGGCACGCTCGACCCCAAGGTCACCGGCTGTCTCCCGACGCTGACCGGGGACGCGACCCGGGCGGCGCAGGTGTTTCTGGAGGGGACGAAGGAGTACGTCTCCGTGCTCGAACTCCACGGGGAGCCTCCCGCCGACTTCCGCGACGTGATCGCCGAGTTCGAGGCGGAGATCTACCAGAAGCCCCCGCGAAAGAGCGCGGTGACCCGACGCCTCCGGACCCGCACGATCCACGGCCTCGACGTGCTGGAGGTCGACGGTCGGCAGGCCCTCCTCAGAATTCGGTGTGAATCGGGGACGTACGTCCGGAAGCTGTGTCACGACATCGGTCTCGCGACCGGCGTCGGCGCGCACATGGGCCACCTCCGTCGGACTGCCACCGACCCGTTCGACGATAGCGACCTCCATCCGCTGCAGGATCTCGTCGACGCGCTTGCGTGGGCCGAGAACGGCGACGAGACGTTCCTCCGCGAGGTCGTCCGCCCGGCCGAGGAGGCGCTGGTCCACCTCCCGTCGATCACGATCGCGCCCTCGGCCGCGCGCAACGTGGCCACCGGCGCGCCCGTGTACGCCCCCGGGATCATCGATGCCGAGGATGTCGAAACCGATACCGAGGCAGCCGACACCGAATCGGGTTCGGAAGGGGGCGAGCCGCCGCTCGTCGCCTGCCACACTCCCGACGGGAGCGCGGTGTGTCTCGGACGGCTCGTCGGCGACCCCGACGCCGACTCCGGGCTCGTCGTCTTGCTGGAGCGCGTGCTCGTCTGATCGCACGACTGCAGAGCGATCGTCTGTCCGCGACAGACCGGGCGACCGAAGCGAAGTCCTTAATTACGGGACTCCCATCTTCTCGGATGCAGACAGGGACCGTGGGGTAGTGGTATCCTCTGCGGATGGGGTCCGTAGGACCTGAGTTCGACTCTCAGCGGTCCCATCAGAAATAAACACTTCTCATCAGAAGTACCCGCCCGTCGAGGCGCGGCCTTGCGGTTCAGATTCCTACGGTAGTCGACCAATTCTCGAGCGGTGGTGGCCGATGATCCCCCTCAGTGGGGGGTGCCGACGTAACCGGTACCGATTATGTGAGTCCTACGTCCCGAGTGACTTCCGTCGCGTTCACGGCGACGGACTCCCTCGCGGGCTCCGAGCGCTCGCTTAAAAGCGAGCGCTCGGAGGCGCAGGGCGAGAGCGAAGCTCTCGCTTGCAGCCGGCGGCTCCGCCGCCGGCGACGCCACCGCAGTATTCATTTATAAGCAGCCGGTGCTGCCGCGCTCGTTCATTTATATACTACTTCGCCGGCGGCGGTCTGCGATCCCTACTCCCGCAACCACTCACCAAGATTCCTGTACTGAGCGAAACGGGTCCAATTATGTCTCTTGATGAGGGTTTCAACAGAGCCACGAATTCCAATACTTCAGATTACAAATCCTGTGTGTTCATATAAGAAAACGCATGCTTCCAATAACCGTAGCTGTATGAGATCATTCCGAGAACCAAGACAAGAACATCGTTAAACAAAGTACTCATATTATAAATCTCAGCACCAGAGAGGAATAGGACCACTCCGGCTATGAAAATGTACGACTGATCCGTGTCGGTTCCCACAAACCTGAGGGAGAGCCCGATGACCGTATAAATGAGAACAAATAGTGTCCAAAGAACGATTGCAAATTTGCTCACGGAATATTCGAGGTATCCTATGTCGATGAGACCCGCGATCAGCGATCCTACGAGGAGAAACAAAAACAAACCTACTAATTTAACCTTTATTTTCGTAATAAAATCGGTTCCGGGAAGGTCTAGTGTCTGGTTCCGCAGGCCGAATTTAACTTTTCGGTAAATGATGATCGCAGCAAGGCCTTGGATGTACTTTGTAGCGATGATACAAACACCTATCAGAAAGAGAGGGTAGGAACGCTCAAGATGGACAATACCGAACGCTGCTCCAGCACCTCCCATTACTGCAAGGATCAGTAGGAGATTTTTCGATGGCGGGGCGACCCCGTTATCTCTCCAGGTATCTAGGTCGGTCCGAGTACTCTGGAATGCGGATGCAACAATTACAAACGCTCCAAGTATGAGTAGATTTAGTCCAACCGCTGGAACATAGTCCACGAACACAGATATCAGTGGTATCATGACTCATATCCCCGCAAAATCCCGTTAGAAACTTCTCCCAAGAATCCACCGACGAAGATCAGCACATAAATTGCAATTGGGAAGTCCATCACGTCTATTCCGAATATAATGCGTGGGACAGGGAGTGATGCATAGACAATTTGGAGCAGCCACAACTGGAACAGACCAATTGGAAGTACCAAGATCACGCTAAGTACCCGAGGTGTTGGCGACTGTATAATCTGGAATGCAACTAATGAGAATAGCGTGGACATGAACAACACGTGGGAAAGCGTGTAGTAGATCCCAAAACTCTCGACGATTCCAGAAATAACCGAAACTAATCCAACACCCATAGTGGTACGACTTTGTGGGTTCGTACTTATTTATGGGTTTGCCGGATCGACAACTGATTGGAGCGATTATACAGTCGACTGCTGCATTTGAAAGCCCGCGAAGTGTAAAAATTACAACCTGTCTGTATATTCACCGTATCCCCGTCGTCGGGC
This sequence comes from Halorubrum trueperi, assembly GCF_042662525.1. Classification (NCBI taxonomy): domain Archaea; kingdom Methanobacteriati; phylum Methanobacteriota; class Halobacteria; order Halobacteriales; family Haloferacaceae; genus Halorubrum; species Halorubrum trueperi. Next base: position 245,493 of record NZ_JBHSXI010000023.1, on the reverse strand, counting down.
TGTTCGAGATCCTTGAGAGGCAGTCAAGAATAACGATACCCGCCAAAACCGTACTACGTGACTACGAGCAACGAGCGACAACGACGACGAACCTCGCGAGGAAGGCCGAGAAGCAACGTTCGACGGGGCCGGTCACCGAATGTACGCGGAGACCGACTTCCTACTGGCGCTGATCAAAGACGAGGACTTGCTCGGCGACGCGGCCGTGTCTGTGTACCGCGAACACTGAGAGGATCTCTGGACCTCACAGTTCACGCTCATCGAACTGCTGATGGTCACGTACCGCGAGGACCGGGACACAAAGCACGTCGTGACGAACGCCGCGAATCTCGTCGAGTCCGACGACGACACGACCGTCACCAGCGACGAAGCGTACGACGGGAGGACCCCTCGGTTTGACCTGAAGGACACCCTCGACGAGTGACCACTCCGCAACCACTAAACGCGACTCGCTCCTTGCACCGGTAATGGCCGATTGGACCGAAAAGTACCGCCCGAGCACGCTCTCAGAGGTCCGCGGCAACGACAAGGCTCGCGACGCGTTCGCGGACTGGGCGCGCTCGTGGGACGACCACCGCGAGGCCGTCGTCCTCCACGGGAGCCCGGGCGTCGGGAAGACGAGCGCGGCTCACGCGCTCGCGAACGACATGGGCTGGGAGACGGTCGAGCTGAACGCCTCGGACCAGCGCACCGCCGACGTCATCGAGCGCTTCGCGGGGCGAGCCGCACGCAATGCCACTCTCGGCGGGAGCGCGGCCGGAGGCGGGGCCGGCGGCGGCGACACGGCCTCCCGTCAGCTCGTCATCCTGGACGAGGCCGACAACATCCACGGCAACTACGACCGCGGCGGCGCGAGCGCGATCACGAAGCTGGTCAAGGAGTCGGGCCAGCCGATCGTCCTCATCGCCAACGACTTTTACGACATGTCCCGCGGACTGCGCAACGCCTGCCAGGAGATCGAGTTCCGCGACGTCTCCGCGCGCTCCATCGTTCCCGTCCTCCGGGATGTCTGTCGGAAGGAAGGGATCGAGTTCGAATCGGACGCGCTCGAACGGATCGCCGAGCGAAACCGCGGCGACCTCCGCGGCGCGATCAACGACCTGCAGGCCGCGACCGAGGGCCGCGACGCGATCGCGGTCGAGGACGTCGTCACGGGCGACCGTGACAAGGCGCTGGGTCTCTTCCCGTTCCTCGATGCGGTGTTAAAAGAGGAGTCCGCGGAGGAGGCGCTTCAGTCGGCGTACGCCGTCGATGAAACGCCGGACGACCTCACGAAGTGGATCGAGAACAACGTCCTCGACGTGTACGAGTCAAGGGAGGCGGTCCGAGCGTACGACTTCCTCGCGAACGCCGACGTCTGGCTCGGCCGCGTGCGCGCCACGCAGAACTACTCGTACTGGCGCTACGCGACCGACAACGCGGCCGCGGGCGTCGCCGCCGCGCGCGACGGGACGAAGGACGGGTGGACCCGCTACGGCCGCCCGCAGTTCTGGGCTTCTTCGGACGCGACCGCCGACGAAGTCGTCGGTCGGATCGCCGTCGCCAGCGGGTGTAGCATCGCGACCGCACGTCGCGAGGTGTTGCCCTTCCTCGAAGCGCTGACGCATCACTGCAAGCCGCGAGAGTTGACCGTGGCGATGGCAGCGGCCTACGACCTCGACGCGGCCGGCGTCGCCTTCGTCACCGGCTCCGGCGAGTCGACTAACAAGGTCGAATCGATCGTCCAGGACGCACAGACGCTTCGCGAGGAGCTGATGGAGGATCACGCCGACGGTGCCTTCGCTGGCGGTAGCCGTCGACTGGACGAGACCGCTCCCGCCGATGGAGACGGCGTGGCTACCGGCGAAACGGAAACGGAAGCGGGAGACGGGGGCGGCACCAACGGGGACGAAGCGCGAGACGGTGACGGCGACGTACGCGGCGACGATGGCAGCGATGACGGTAGCGATGACGGCGACGACGGACAGGCCGGCCTCGCCGATTTTATTTAAGAAACGGCGACGGCGTCACTCGCTCGTCGGACTGCCGGGATCGCGATCGGCGTGGTCTTTAGCGTCGAGGTCGGCGTGGTCACTAGCGTCGAGGTCGGCGTGATGTCCGGGGCCGCGACCGGTGTGATCGTCGGTATCACGACCGGCATCGTCGCCGGGGACGGAATCTATCGTTTCCGTGCCGATCTCGGGATCGGCCACGTCGACGTCATCGAAATCGAAGCGCGCGCCGCCCGCTCGACTCTGGGTGACGGAAACACGCCAGCCGTGGGCCTCCACGATCCGTTCGACGATGGCCAGTCCGAACCCGGTGCCGTCGTCCGCGGTCGTGTGACCGGGTTCGAACACCGACTCGCGCTCCGACGGGCCGATCCCGGAGCCGTCGTCGGCGACGTAGAATCCGTCTGGACGGCTTCCGACGAACACGCGGACCGCCGGGTCCGCGGAGGAGGATCCCGTGCGCGGACTGCCGTCACCGCTCGGGGTCCGAGCGTCCCGACCGGTTCTCTCCCCGCCGCGATCCGCGGGGACGAACGTCCCGGGAGGAATTTCGCCGCCTCCGTCGCGGTCGCCGGCGGTTCGATCGTCCGTCCCGTGTTCGATCGCGTTCCTGAAGAGGTTCTCTAGCGCTTGACGGAGACGACTCCGATCGCACTCGACGCGGGGAAGCGGTTCGTCGATCACGAGCGCCGCGTCCGCGGCGTCGCCGACCGTCCGCCACGCCTGATCGACGACCGAGCGGAGGTCCACCGAGGCGGTCTCCTCCACCGACCGGCCCTCGCGTGCGAGCGCGAGGAGATCGGAGATGAGGTCGTCCATCCAGCCGAGCGCGTCGGCGGCGCGATCCAGTCGCTCGTCTGCCGCCTCCTCATCGAGCTCTCGGGCCAGGTCGATGTTACCGACGGCGACCGACAGCGGATTGCGGAGATCGTGTGAAACGACGCTCGCGAACTCTTCGAGACGTTCGTGCTGCTGTTCGAGGGCTCGTCGCCGCTTTACCCGCTCGCCAGCTGGGAAGAGATATCCGACGACGTCGCCGTCTCCGTCGCGTGATCCGCGTTCGTGGACCCACGTCGGCTCTCCGTCGATCGTGAGCCGGTAGGTGACGTCGACGGTCCGGTCGTCGAGCGCCTCCCGAAGCCGATTCCGGTCTGCTTCGGCGACGAACTGCAGCCAGTCGCTCCGCGGAAGCGCCTCGGCACGTAGTCGGGACTCGCCTGCAGCTTCGACGATGAACCGAGTCGGATCGCCGGTGGGACGGCGATACGCGATCCCCGGACGCTCCTCCATCGGCTGAGACACATTCGGAATCTTACATTGGTACGGTATAAGCCTTATTTAACCATCATGTCATTGGACATTAGTATCTGCGGCCGTGGAGTGGATTTAACTGATATTTCAGTGGAACGTGTCGGACGGTCTCGACAGGGGGACAGTTTTGATGCAGCCTCGCGTCGGTCGTCGTATGCGCGCGGCACTCCTCCGCGAGTACGGTGAACCGCTGGCGATCCGTGAGGTGCCGGAGCCGAAAGCAGGACTCGACGACGCCGTGGTCCGCGTGGACGCCTGTGGCGTCTGCCGAAGCGACTGGCACGCGTGGATGGGCCACGGCGAGTGGGCCGACGACCGCGTCCCGCGGGGCCAGGTCCTCGGACACGAACCGGCGGGCGAGGTGGTCGCGGTCGGCCGCGGCGTCGACCGGTTCGAGCCGGGCGACCGCGTCGTGGTCCCGTTCTCGCTCGGCGACGGTACCTGTCCGTACTGCCGGCGGGGGCGCGGAAACGTCTGCGCGGACGGCCGCGCGCTCGGCTTCGAGCCCGACGCGCCCGGCGCGTTCGCCGAGCGCGTCGCGGTGCCGGCCGCCGACTACAACCTCGTCGAACGACCGCCGTGGCTCGACGCGACCGCCGCGGCTGCGCTCGGCTGTCGGTACATGACCGCGTACCACGCGCTCGCCGAGCGGGCGGGGCTGCGCGGCGGGGACGAACTCGCCGTTCACGGGTGCGGCGGCGTCGGGCTCTCCGCGGTGCAGCTCGGCGACGCGATGGGCGCACGGGTGGTCGCGATCGATCTCGATGACGGCGCGCTCTCGCTCGCGAACGATCTCGGTGCCGACGCGGTCGTGAACCCGACCGATCTGAGCGACGAGTCCGTCTCGGATCGGGTTCGCGATCTCACCGAAGACGGGGTCGACGTCTCGGTGGACGCGCTCGGGATCGCCGAGACGTGTCGCAACTCCGTCCGATCCGTCCGGCCGCGAGGGACCCACGTGCAGGTGGGACTGACTACCGAGGCCGAGCGCGGCGAGGTGTCGCTGCCGACCGACTGGATGACCCGCTGGGAGGTGTCGTTCGTGGGGGCTCGCGGGATGCCGCCGACGAACTACGACGACCTGTTCGCGCTCGTCGAGGCGACCGACGTGGCTCCCGGCGCGCTGGTGGGCCGTGAGCTCACGCTCTCCGAGGTTTCGGAGCGGCTCGCCGCGATGGGCGAGTACGACGCGCGGGGCGTCGAGGTCGTCACCGACTTCGGACGATAACTCCTCTCACTCCTCTCGTTCGGCTCCCAACCCGGGGATCGCGACGCGGTCCTCGACGTGGGCCATCAGCTTCGAGGCCGTGAGAACCAACGCGAGGTACATCGCCCCCGTTACGAGGAAGATGAGCGTGTATCGAAACGTCTCGGAGGCGATCTGGTCGGCTCGGTAGTAGAGCTCCGGGACCGTGATGAACGCCGCCAGCGACGAGTACTTGATCAGGTAGACGAACTCGTTGGTCCACGACGGGATCGCGTACCGGAGCCCCTGCGGGAGCACCACGTAGTAAATGGTCTCCAGCTTCGAGAGGCCGATCGCGCGGCCTGCCGTGATCTGTCCCTCCTCGACGCTCTCTAAAGCACCGCGGATGTACTCCGCCTGATAGGCGGCCCCGTTGAGCGTGAATCCGAGAATCGCCACCCAGACGACGTTGCGCGGGAACACGCTCGAGAGCGATTCAGGGACGTAGTCCCCGAGATCGAGCCCGTAGTGGAGAACGAACAGCTGGGCCAAAAGCGGGGTCCCGCGCAGCAGTTCGGTGTACGCCAACGAGAGCCACGACGAGATCCGACCGTACACGCGAGCCACCGCCAGCGGGACGGCGATGAAGAACCCGACGAAGAGGCTCACAGCGGTGATGACGACCGTGAGCCACGTCCCGCGAGCGACGTCCGGGGAGAGCTCCACGACGAACGCCGCGTCGGCCGCGTACGCCGCGATTCCGGGGACCGCCGCGAGCGCCGCTTCGACGGCCCCGGGCGCGACAAGCGGCTCGCCGACCGGGACGACGACGCCGCCGAGCCAGCGGTTGAGCCAGCTGACAGCGAGCCAGCCCCAGAACAGCGCCCCGGCGACGAGGAGGAGGGTCCGGCCGGCCGAGCGGTCCGACTCGGCGACGCGTTCGCGGACCGCCGCGGGTCTCGTCGCGCTGGCCATCAGTCGTGACTCGCGATGCGTTCGAGGAATCGGCCGGTCCGATCCCTCTCGGGTCGTTCGAACAGCTGTTCGGGCGGACCACGCTCGACGACGCGGCCGTCGTCGAGGAACACGATCTCGTCGGCGACCGCGCGGGCGAAACTCATCTCGTGAGTGACGACGAGCATCGTCATCCCCTCGTCGACGAGCCCGTGCATCACCTCGAGCACCTCGCCGATGAGTTCGGGGTCGAGCGCGCTCGTCGGCTCGTCGAACAGCATCAGCTTCGGCTCCATCGCCAGCGCGCGGGCGATGCCGACCCGCTGTTGCTGTCCCCCGGACAGTTCCGCAGGGTACGAGTCGAGCTGGTCGCCGAGACCGACGCGTTCGAGCTGTGCTTCCGCGCGTTCGCGAGCCTCCGCCCCCGACAGATCGAGCACGCGTCGCGGACCGAGTGCGACGTTGCCCACCGCGGTCAGGTGCGCGAACAGGTTGAACCCCTGGAACACCATCCCGACTTCTCGGCGAAGCTCGTTGACGTCGAGGTCGGGCGAGAGCACCTCTTCGCCGTCGAGGCGGATAGACCCCTCTTGGGCCTCCGCGAGGCGGTTGACGCAGCGGAGCATCGTCGACTTTCCGGAGCCCGACGGACCGATCAGGACGGTCACATCGCCGCGGTCCATCTCGAAGGAGACGTCGTGGAGCACCTGCTCGTCGCCGTACCACTTCGAGACGTCCGCCACTCGGAGGAAGTCGTCGTCACTCACGCCGACTCGCCCTCCGGAAGCGCGTAGCGGTCGCCGAGGTAATCGAGTGCACGGTTCGTCGTGAACGTGAGGACGAAGTAGATTGCACTGATGAACAGGATGACTTCCAGCACCGCGGTCGTTCGCTCCGAGAACAGGTCGTATCCCCGGGTCAGCAGTTCTGCGAGACCGATCGCGAAGACGATGCTCGTGTCCTTCAACACGATCGTGAACTCGTTTTGGAATCCCGGAATCGACCGCCGAAGCGCCTGCGGGACGACGACGTACCGAACCGCATCGAACCGGGAGAGGCCGATCGAACGGCCCGCCTCCAGTTGGCCGTCGTCGACGCTGGCGAGCGACGCCCGGAAGATCTGCGACTGGTACGCGGCGCTCCGCAAGCCGAGTCCGAGTATCCCGGCGACGACAGCCGAGGACAGCGAGGCGATACCGAGGTTGACCTGCGGGACGCCGACGACGAAGTACATCACGATGAGGATCACGACGATCGGGGTGCCGCGGAGGACGACGCCGACGGTGGTGACGGTACGCTTGAGGACGCCGTCGCCGTACACCTCGATCGCGCCGGCCGGGAATCCCACGATGAATCCGAGAAGGATCGACGCGACCGTAAGCCCGATCGTCAACAGGGCCCCCACGCCGAGGTAGTCGGCGTTCCGGGCGACGAACTCCCAGTCGGCGGCCTCGCCGACGAACGCGAGCGTCGCGAAGCCGTCAGTCATCGCCATTTCGATCGCGGCGCAGAGGCTCTCCACCGCGGCGAGCGCGAGCGTCCCCGCGACGGACATCCTACTCCTGCCCGAACCAGGTGTTGGTGATCTCCTCGTACGTCCCGTCGTCGCGGACGGTCGCCAGCCCGTCGTTCAGCGCTGACTGGAACTCGGACTCGCCCTGCCGGAGGCCGAAGCCGAACTCCTCACCGGTCTCCTCGATGAACGCTACCTCCACGTCGCGGCTGGCCGCGAACGTCTCCGCGACCGGCAGGTCGATGACGACCGCGTCGACGTTCTCGTTCGCGAGGTCCTCGACCGCGAACACGTAGCTGTCGTACGACGAGTAGTCGTCCTCGGAGATGATCTCGGGGTCGATGAGGTTCGTCTGGACTTGGTCGGCACCGGTCGTTCCCGACTGCGCGCCCACGCGAGCGCCCTCGAAGTCCTCCCACGCCGACGGCTGGAAGTCGCCGCCCTCGCGCACGAGGACCGCCTGGTCGGACTCCCAGTACGCGTCCGAGAACGCGATCGTCTCCTGGCGATCCTCGGTGATCGTCATCGCGGCGGCGATGACGTCGATCTCCTCGTTCTGCGTGAGCGCGGGGATGAGCGAGTCAAACTCGAAGGTCGCCCACTCGCCGAGCTCGTAGTCGGTCTCCGCGACGACGGCTTCGAGAAGGTCGATGTCGAACCCGATCAGTTCGCCGTCTTCTTGCATTTCGAACGGCGGGAACCCGGGCGCGGTCCCCGGCGTGATCGTGGTGCTTTCGTCGCCGAGACACCCGGCGACGCCGGTCAGTCCGACGGCGCTCGACGCTCCGGTGAGCTTCAGGTACGTCCGACGGCTCATCTCGGTCTGCGTGCGGTATGACATACCGGTGGGAGAACGGGAACTGATTTCAACCTTTCCTCCTCGAACCGTACACCGAGTCCGTTTCCGACATTCTGCCCGATCGATGCGGAGAGTTGTGGATCGATGGGGCGAAAGAATTTGGATCACCGATCGAATCGGCCGCTATCGGTGGAGTCAGATAGCCGCCGCTGGGATCAGTCGCTCTCGGTGGAGTCGGCTGCCGTCGGTCGTCTCAGTCGCCGCCGATCGGTTCGGTGGACTGTCCGGTGTCGTCGGCCGCCCGGAGGATCCACGCCGCACCCGTCGCGAGGGCGACGGCGACGCCGAGCGCGGCGAGGTTGAGCCGTTGCCAGACGGTCGTGTACAACACCAGATCGCGGCCCAGAAGCAGCGTCCCGACGAGTGCAACCATCGATCCCGTCGCGAGCGCGCGGACCGTTTTCGCGGCGGACCGGCTCACCCCCGTGTAACCGGTGCGAGCGGCCTCCGTGGCGTACGCGACGGCGGCGACGAGGCCGAGGTGACCCGCGAGTCCGGTGACGTAAAAGCCCGCCTGCGCGCCCGGCGAGTACGTGACGAACGGGACCGCCCGCGAGAAGACCGCGCTGACGGCGATTCCGGCGACGGCGATACCGGTCGCGATCCGGAACAGCCGGGGCGATCCGCGCCCGCCGCCCCAGATCGTCGCCAGTCCGAGCAGCGTGAATATCGCCAGCGCGACGACGAGGTGCGCGGCGTGCGTCGAGACCGCGTACCCGCCGGGGACCAGCCCGCCGACCGTGACGGTGATCGCGCCGACCGTGATTTGCAGGGGCAAGATCGCGACCGCGAGCGTCGCCGCCAGTCGCGTCCGGCGGTCGAAGCTCCCGAGCCACGTCCACCCGGCGACGCCGATGATGAGGAAACCGGTGACCATCGCCCAGACGCGGTGGAACCACTCGATGAAGTCCGGGTTGATCGTCAGCGCGGGGATGAGCTGATCCGAGCAGAGCGGCCACTGGGCCTCACACGCCAGTCCGGACCCCGTCGCCGCGGTGTAGACGCCGAGCGCGAACAGCGTCAGCGTCATCCCCGTCGTCGCCGCCGCGTATCGCCTGAACGTCAGCCACGCGGGCCGAAGACTCATTGGCCGCGTTCGGACGCGAGCGCACTTAGACCGTTCGGCCGCTCCACGCGAGTGAGAACCAAGAACAAGCGGGATGGCGATTAGCACAGCCCACCGACAGCGACGGATACTTTTAAATAAACATGCACGGCAGCGACGGATACTTATAAATGAACGTTCGGTGCGGTGGCGCACGCCGTGAGCGGGCCTCTGGCCCGCGAACGACCGTGCGAGGGAGTCGGACCGGCGCAACCGCGCCGGTCCGACGAGGCTGGGGAGGCGTGAGGTGCGGTTGCGGAGCGGTGCGGGGTGGGACTCAAAGGGGCAGTCGCTCTCGGCGAACCCCAGCGATGCAAGAACCGCAAGGAGGGAGCGAAAGCGACCGACTGAGGACCGCAGCGAGCTGTGGGAGCCGAGAGCGGCTGGGGCTTTGTGAATGTTCACCGCGCCAGCAACGACCACTTATAAGCGAGCGGTTGGGCCTTTGAAAACACCCATTATTCTACAGCGAGCACCGATCACGTATAAACAAACGGTCGAACCAACAAACTTCCGCTCGCCGCATCGTTCTATCCCGACAGTTCGCGCTTCGCCCGTCGCGCTCGCTCGGACATCTCCTCGTTGTCATCGACGTCGGCGAGCGTCTCGATCGCCTCCAGGTTGCGGACCGAATCATCCAGAAACGAGAGCACGTCGCCGGTGTACGCGTACACCATGTAGTCGTCGGTCATCACGTCGACGATCGCTTGGGGACCGAGTCCTTCGGCCCGAAGCTCCAACACGTACCGCATGAACTTCTCCTCGGGGCAGCCGCAGTAGGGATTCGCCTGACAGTCGCAATCGAGGAAGTCCTCCGCGAAATCGAGGATGCGGTCCCGCGTCGTCGAGTCGAGCTTCGAGAGGCCGTCGCCGCTGTAGAGGATGTCGAGGGTCGCGCCGGCGAACGCGCCCTTGGGGATGCTCGTCTCCAACTGCGAGGCGAGCTGCCGGTGGTTCTTCACGTAGATCTTATCGGTGAACGCCACGAGTTGCTATCACGTACGCCGTCGCGGGCCAAAAGCGGTGCGGTCGACACCTCGGCGAACGGTCGACGCCCCGGCGAGCTGTCGATCCCTCCCGCGATCCGCCGGACGGCACCCCGTCACACGCCCGTCCGGGAGTCGTAACGGTTATTTATCAAAGCGGGATAGATATCGACGCGTGTCCGGGTTAGGGTAGTGGACTATCCTTCAGCCTTGTGGAGGCTGAGACGCGGGTTCGATTCTCGCACCCGGACCTTCTGCGGAACGAAGTGACGGGGGAGGACGGACGGCAAGCAACACCGCGACCCGCAGGGCTCAGCCACCCGCGGAGGGTCCGGAACCCTCGGTCCGCGGTTCACCGGCCGCGTCCGAGTCGACCGCTCGGTCGGACGGCGTCTCCGCGAGCGGTAGTTCGACGACGAACACGGCTCCTCTGGGTTCGTTGTCCTCGACCCACACATCGCCGCCGAATTGATCGGTGAGCACGTACACGAGATAGAGGCCGATCCCGGACCCGGCGCTGTCGATCCCTCGCTCACCCTTTCCGAAGATTGCGGTCTTCTCGTCGTCCGAGACGCCGGGGCCGTTGTCGGCGATCCGGACGCGAACCAAGTCGTCTGTCCGTTCGCAGGTGATCGTCACCGTCGGCGCGTCGGTGTCGTTGTGCTGGACGGCGTTGTTCAGGAGGTTCCGGAACACGGACGAGAGCATCTCGTTCGCCCGGACCCGCACCCGCGGGGAGTCGTCGGACAGCCGGAACTCGGCGTCGGGGTAGGAGTCGCGCGCCGCCTGCACCTCGCCCTCCAGCAGGCTCCGCAGGTCGATCGGTTTCACTTCGGGCATCGCGTCGCCGGTGAGCGAGTCGACGAAGTCGCGGGCGGTCTCCGTGAGTTCGATCACGTGCGTCGATTTCCGCAGCACGCGGTCGAGCGCGTCCTGCCCCTCAGCGTCGACGTGATCGCGTAGCGTTTCGGCCCAGCCGTGGACCACGGCCATGTCGTTGCGGATGTCGTGGCGGACCACCCGGTTCAGCGCTTCGAGCTGGTCGGTCCGCTCCTCGAGTTGGATCCGGTACCGCTCTCGCTCGGTGACGTCGTCGATCGTGAGCAGCTCGCCGGCCGTCGCGCCTCCCGACGTGAACGCGTTGCGCGAGATCTGATAGAACCGCCTCGTCTCACCCACCCCGCTTGCCGCGTTCGGTTCTCCTGCCGCGTTCGACGCTCCCGACGCGTCCGGTTCTCCCGACGCGTTCGGTCCTTCCGCCGCCCGCAACGCTGCTGCTCTCTCACGCTCCGTCGTCCTCACCTCGTCCGGTACGACTTCGATCACGTCGTCCGCGTCGCGGCCGACGGCGAGTCGCGGGAGCACCGAGTCGAGGGGCTCTCCCACCGCGCCGCGGAGCGCCGGGAACAGGGCGATCGCGGCGCGATTGTAGTCGCGGATGCGGCCGGCTTGGTCCAAGAATATCGCCGCGTCGTCGCTCTCGGCGGCGAACTGGATCGCCTCGAACCGGCGGAAGTAGACGAACAGGGTACCGAGGGCGAAAAGCGCCACGCCCGGCGGCTCGTACATCAGCGGGAGGAGCCACGAGAAGGTCCCGCCGAAAATCGTCGCCACGGTGGGGATCGCCGTCATGCCGACGAGCGCGACGAGCGGTCGGCTGTCTGCGCCGGTGTAGTAGAACTGCTCGATCAGCATGAAGAAGCCGACCGCGATGACAGCGTACGAGAGGCCGAGGACCGCCCAGTAGAGGAGCTCGTGCCGGATCGCGAGGTGGGGAAACGGCTCGGTGACCCACGCCGTCGTAAAATAGAGGTTGTGGACGGGATTGGTGACTTTCAGGGCGCTTATCGCGAGGAACACCCCGGCGACGCCCCAGCGGTACGGGACGCTCCGCGGGGCCCGACCGGTGTACGCCGCACAGAAGTAGAGCCACGCCCCGACCGCGAGCAGCGCGAAGACGAACCCGAGGATGTAGAACGCCACCTTCGCCGTCTCACCCGGTGCGAGCAGGTAGCCGACGTAGCCGCCGGCCCAGACGGCGACGGCGAGGAGGAGTGCCAGGAGCCCTTCGCGGGTCTCCGGGTGGCGTACCCGACTCGCCTGCGGCACCGCGGCGAGGCACGCCAGTGCGGAGACCGCGAATATCGAGACGTGTGCGAGCAAGACGAGATCCATGGGTCCGAACGACACGGACATCGTAACCTCGACCGATAACGGTTCGGGTATGCGGAGGCTCCGGTGCCGCCCTCGATCCGCGCTTGGAACGACCGCCGTGCGTACCGGTTATTCCTCGGCGGGGAGCGGTCGACGCACTTCTCACCCGACGATCCGGAGCAGGCCGAGCACCCACCGAGCCAGTTCGCTGAGGACGAAGAGCCCGCCCTCGGGTCGAGACAGTTTTCGCCCCGACCAGAGCGCTCCGACCATGAGCACCGTGACCGCCGTCAGCCAGACGAGGCTCTCGATCGCCGCGCCGCCGACGGCGAGCGGCCGGACGATCGCCGCGATTCCGAGGATTCCGAGCACGTTGAACACGTTGCTGCCGACGACGTTTCCCACGGACATGCCGACGTGTCCCTGCCGCATCGCCACCAGGGAGACCGCGAGTTCCGGCGTCGACGTGCCGGCGGCGACGATCGTTCCGCCGATGACCCAGTCCGAGATCCCCGCCGATCGGGCGAGCGTCGACGCCCCTTCGACCATGAAGTGCCCGCTGATCAGGACGAGCGCCAACCCCCCGACGAGGAGGAGGGCGTCGCGGCCGCGGTCCGAGAGGCCACCCGGTATCGATCCGGTGACGCGGGAGTCGGCGTACTCGGTGTCGATCGAGCCGGCGGTCCGCTCGTCGCGAACGAGATAGATCGTGTACGCCGCGAACGACCCGACGAGGAGAAGCCCCTCGACGGCGGTCACGCTCCGGTCGAACAGGACCGCGAAGCCGGCCAGCGTCGAGAGGATCAGCGCGACGCCGTCTCGGTGGACCAGCGATCGCTCGACCGGGATGACCCGCAGCAGCGACACTGCCCCGAGGATGAACGCGAGGTTGTAGACGTTGGAGCCGACGACGTTCCCGACGCCGATCTCGCCGAGCCCGGCGAGCGCTGCGTCGATCGTCACGACGAGCTCGGGCGTCGACGTGCCCACGGCGACGATCGTCAGCCCGATCGTGAGTTCGCTGACGCCGAACCGGCGGGCCACCCGAACCGTCGCGTCGACGAGCGCCCGGGCACCGATCCACAGCCCGAGGACCGCGACGGCGACGATCCCGACCTGAACGAACGATGATCCGGCGACCATACGACGATCCTACTCGGAAGGACATAATAAATTGACCTCCGCTGACACGCGAGCGGGCGCGAGAACGGACCGTGTACTTATGTGTCGGTCGGGCGTCGTGTCTCCCGTCATGTACGGACCGGGGGCGCAATGAGACGGCGCGACCTGCTTCGAACGAGCGCCGGGAGCGGGGTGGCCGGGCTCGTCGGCCTCGCGGGCTGCGGAAGAAACGCCGACGAACCGGCGTTTGAAGAGGGGTTCGAGGAGGGCCTCGGTGACTGGGAGACCGGCGCGGCCATCGGTCCCGAGGTCGATCTCAGCGAGTTCGACTGGGAACTCGACGTCTCCGACGAGGAGGCGGCCTCCGGAGACCGGTCGCTCAGGATCTGGAACCAGGGCGACTACGACGACGGCGTCGCGTGGGGCGTCCACCCGGTTTCAGTCGAATCCGGCGGATCGTACCGGATCGAGGTGACCGGGAAGTTCTGGAGCGAGTCGGAGTCGTTCAACACGATCCGGCACGCCCTGATGCGGTTGGCCCCCGATCCGCCGGAGACCGAAGCGGACTTTCCGCAGCCCGGGCTCAACACGACGGATCTCGGCGAGACACCCTACGGCGGGCTCAGAGACGCGCTGTGGCTCGCCGACGGTTGGCGGGAGTACTTGTTCGAGTGGACGACCCCGGAGCTGTCGACGGACACACTCCACTTGGCCGTCGGCACGGCCGTGATCTGGGAGGCGGACGCGACGCACTACGTCGACGACCTCTCGGTGCGCGTCGAACCGCGATGACCGACGACGCGGGAACGGCCGACACGATGCGCGAACGAGCCGGCGAGAACCGCCTGAAGCTCTGGCTCCTGTTGCGAGCGAACCGGCTCGTCGTCGCGGGGGTGCTGACGGTCGTCGTCTTCGTCGCGTTCGTGATCGCCGCGAACGGGTTGTCCCCGTCGCTCGCCGAGAAGCTCGGCGCGAAAGATCCGATCGAGACGCTGTTCTCGGGGATGATCACGGCGATCGTCACCGGCGTGACGCTCGTCGTCACGATCGGACAGCTCGTGCTCACGCAGGAGAACGGGCCCCTCGGCGATCAGCGGGAACGTATGGCGGGATCGATGGACGTCCGGGGATCGATCGCTGACCTGACCGGCTCGCCGACCCCGACTGATCCCGCCGAGTTCCTGGAGGCGATCCTCGGTACCGCATCGGCGCGATCTCGCGATCTCAGAGCGGCCGTCCGTGAGCGCGCGTCCGGGGACGACACGACCGTGGGCGACGATCCGAAAGCGGACGCCGGCGTCGTCGCCCTCAGGGACGACGTCGATCGGCTCGCCGAGGCCGTCGTCGGAAACGCCGACGCCGCGCGCGGTTCGCTCGACGGTGCACAATTCGGAACCTTCGACGTGGTCTTCGCGGCCCTGGATTTCAACTACGGCCGGAAGATCGCTAGGACGGAACGAGTCGCGAGCGAGCACGCGGCGCGGCTCACCGAGCGCGAGCGCGTCCTGCTCGACGAACTGCGTGAGTCGCTGTCGCTGTTCGGTCCGGCTCGCGAGCACGTCAAGACGCTGTACTTCCAGTGGGCGCTGATCGACCTCTCGCGGCTGATCTGCTACGCCGCGGTCCCGGCGTTGATCGTCGCGGCCGTCATGGTCGCCGCCGTCGACGTCGGGACGTTCCCGGGGAATACGCTCGGGGTGGCCCACGTGACGCTCGTCGTCGGGGGCGCGTTCGCCCTCACGCTGCTCCCGTTCGCGCTGTTCGTCTCCTACGTGCTGCGAGTCCTCACGCTCGCGAAGCGGACCCTCGCGATCGAGCCGTTGGTGCTGCGCGATTCGGCTCGGTAGCCGACCAGACCCTGTCACCGACTCGTTCGAAGGCTACGAACTCTCGCCACCGACTCGTTCGAAGAGCAGGGCCCAGACGCTCGTCGCGAGGGCAACGAGCCCGAGAGAGAGGAACGCGGCGTCGAACCGGCCGGCGTCGGCCAACAGACCGACGGCCGGCGGACCCAACGCGCCGAAAGCGATGTAACACGTCCGGAGGAGGCCGAAGCCGCTCCCCTGGATCTCGGGCGGGAGCGACGCGAGGCCCGCCGCGTTGACGGGCGGCATCGCGCCCAGCAACGAGCTCAACAGGAGGATGACGCCGACCAACGCCGGAAGCGACTCCACGGCCGTCAACAGAACGAATCCCGGGACGCTGAGCCCGATGAACGCAACGATCGCGACGCGGTTTCCTCGGTGATCCGCCACGATCCCCGACAGGAACTGCACCCCGATCGCGGCGGCGAAAAACAGGCTGTACAGCGTCGCCGCCGTCCCCGGCTCGATGTCTTTCTCGGCGACGAGGTACGTCGGTAAAAACCCCGTCACGCTCTGGTACAAAAACATGTTGAGAGAGAGGAGGGCGGTGACGGCCAAGACGCGCGGTTTCCGCACCGCAACCGCAACCTTCGACATGGTCCCCCGGAAGGACTCGCCGTCGGTCGCGGTCGACGCTCGCCGGGGCAAGGTGATCCACAGGCCGATCGCACAGGCGACCAGCACGGGCAGCAGGAACCCGAACCCCCACCGCCAGCCGAGGTAGACGCTCACGAACCCGGCCCCGGCGGAGAGGACGACGTTTCCGACGTTCCCGGCGGCCTGGTTCACGCTGATCGCGGTCGTCTGCATCCGATCGAACAGCGCCGAGATCACGGTGAGCCGTGTCGTCCCGAAAAGCCCCGTCCCGAGGCCGAGCAGGACGGTCGCCAGGACGAACACCTCGACCGTCGTCGAGAGCACGATCGCGGCGACCGCACCGGCGGAGAGGAGCACGCTCCCCGTGAGCACCGATCGTTCCCCGACCGCGTCGGCGATCGCTCCGCCCGGGAACTGCAACAGCGCGTACGTCGTCCAGAGCACGCCGATGAACGCGCCCGTCGCCGCGTTGCTGACGCCGAACTCGGCAGTCACCTGCGGCAACAGCGCGGGATAGACGATCCGGACGCCGAGCGTGAGAAACCAGCCGAGCGACACGACAAGCAGGATCGACCCCGGCCCGTCGTCCCTGAGATCAGAGACGGTCCGAGCGAGGAACGAACCGGGACCGGACAACGCTCCCATCGTCGAATCACACTCGGGACGGTCGTCTAAATGTTTGCGTGCCGGAAATCGTCGGAGCGGCAGCGACGCGTCTCACAGTCCGGTGTCTCCCGCGGAAACTGTCGCCCCCGGAAACGGCCTCCCGCGTCAGCAACGACGGATGAACGGGTGCCGCGCTCAAACCCTCCTCACGCCAGGAAGACGTGCCGCGGCCGGTCCGCGAGCACCTCGCGGCCCCACTGGACCGTCTCGCGGAACTCGTCGGAGCCGAAGAAGGCCATGGCGTCGTCCTTCGCCTCCCACTGGCTGGCGATGAACATGTCGTCGTCGTCCTCGACGTTGACCATCAGGTCGGTTTCGAGGTGGCCCTCCATGTCGGAGAGCAGGTCCTCGACGCCGTCGAACGTGTCGACGAAGTCCTGGCGGTGTTCGGATTTCGTCGTGTAGAACATTCCCATCGTACCGAAGCCGGACTCCTCTCCGGCGCGCCCGACGACCTCAGGAAGCTCCGAGAGGAAGCCGGCGGCTGTCTCGGCCGCGGAGGCGGTGTCCCAGACGGAGACGACCGCGGCGCGGTCGGTGTGCCGGCCCTCGTAGACGGCGGTTTTCACGTGAGTGCCGTAGTGGTCGAAGTTGCCGCGGAGTCCCTCGACCTCGTCGAACAGCTCGTCGACGTCCGCCTCGCTGTACAGCACCGTCGCGTACACGTCCTCGCCGTGGGGCTTGCCGGCGTAGATGTCCAGATCGGCCAGCTCGCCGCGGATCTCCGCGTCGGCGTCGTCGGTACCACCGGAACCTCCCTCGCCGCGTCCGCCCCCCGCGTGCGGATGGTCGCCGTCCCCGCCGGTGTCTCCCTCGCCGTGTGGGTGGTCGCCGTGCGCTGAGCCGCCGGCTGCGCCGGAGTGGTCGTGGCCCTCACCGTGACCGTGGCCGTCGTCGGCGTGGTGACCGCCCCCGCCGTGGGTATGGTGATCTCCCTCGGCGTGCGCGTGGTGCCCGCCCTCGCCGTGGCCGCCCTCGGCCGCGTCGCCGGTCGGCACCGTCTCGCCCGCGAGATAAGCACCGAGATCCACGGGCGGGAACCGACGGCCGACGTAGAAGTCGCCGAACTCCCCGTATCGCGAGGATGCCGGATCGAAGCGCATCTCGTAGACGATGTCCTTGATGTCGGTCGGGTCCGAGCCGAACAGCGTGACGCCCCACTCGTGGCTGTCGAAGCCGACTGAGGAGGCGATGACCTGCTTGATCTTCCCGGCGTACTGTTTTCCGACCTCGCCGTGGTCGGCCATGAGGTCGGCGCGGTCCTCGAAGTCGAGGTCGTACCAGTTGTACTCCTCGCCGCGGCGCTTGCTCATCGGGTAGAAACAGACGTACTCGTCGTCCGGGATCTCCGGTTTCAGCTTCCCCTCGATATAGCGGCGGAGCCCGGCGTCGACCGCCTCCCGACCCTCCTCGAAGTAGGCGTCTGAGACGTAGCCGGAGACCTCGGTGACGGAGACGTACGAGGACGTTCGCTCCGTGAAATTCGCGAGTGCGGTGTCTTCGAACCGGCGCTCGATGGCGGAGAGGTCGTCGAGCGTCGGCCTGAAGTGGACGAACAGCAGGTCGGCCTTGTGACCGAGCACGGAGAACAGCCCGGAGTCCCCTGCCTCGGCGTCGGCGACCTGCTCGCGGCGTTTCAGGAAGGCCTCGCCCTCCTCGATCGCCCGTCGTCGCTCGCGTTCGGGGGCGTCGCGCCACGCGTCCCAGTCGATGGAGCGGAAGTCGTGCAGCGAGAACCACCCCTCGTCGGTCTGTGGTGCCTCGACCATACACCGACTTGGGCCCCCGAGACTTAGGAGTTTGTGAGTCGACGTCGCGTATCCGGGGCCGGAGTCGACGTCGCGTATCCGGGGCCGGAGTCGACGAGTTTCGTAGCCGCACTTGTGAACCCTCCAACAAGATTAATCGTGATTAGCGCGTTGGTAACGCATGGCAATCGCTCGGCACGAACGCGGACTACGGGCGGACCTGCGGGCGTTGCTTTCGCAGGTCCATCCGGTGTTCATGTTGCCGCCGCTCGCGGCCTCGTGGTTCGGTGCGGCCGTCGCCGGCGAGTTCGTTCTCTCGGTGGGCGCGATTCATATGAGCGCGATCTTCTTTGCGGTGTATACGGCACACGTGAAGGACGGCTACGTCGACTTCCATCGGCGCGGCGAGGACGACGACCATCCGATGACGATCCGCGGCTGTCGCCTCTCTCTTCTCGCCGCCGGCGTCGGCTTCGCCATCTGTACGCTCGCGCTCGGTGTGCTCGTCGGCCCGGGCGCCGCGCTCGTCACCCTTCCGACCTGGTTCATCGGGTACCTCCACGCGCCACAGCTCGATACGAATCCGCTCACCACGACGCTGGGGTACCCGACCGGTATCGCGCTCGCGCTGCTCGGCGGGTTCTACGTCCAGACGGTCGAGGTGACCGCGACGATACTCGGATTCGCGCTCGTCTTCCTCGTGACGCTCGCCGGGGTGAAGATCATCGACGACGAACAGGACTACGCGTACGACAGGTCGATCGACAAACGGACCGTCGCGGTCCTACTCGGCCGACCAAGAGCCCGGACGTTGGCGTTCTCCCTGCTGATGATCGGGCTCGTCGGCGTTCTCTGGGGAACGGTCGGCGGGCTGTTTCCCCCGTCGACTCCGGCCGCGGCGCTCGCGTTCGGCTCGATAGCACTGGTGGCCAGACGGGCTCACCCGACGATCGCGACGATGCTACTGATCCGTGGCGCGTACGTCTTTCTGGCCGTCCTGCTCGTGGCCGTCTGGTTTCGACCGCTGTCCGGCACTCCGCTTCCGGACGTGACCGTTCTTGGGCCGTACACCTACCTCGCCACTGAGATCGTCTTCGGGACGCTCGCGTTCGGCCTGCTCCGTTACGCCGGCGCGCTCCGTCAATCGGCCCGGACGGTCGCCGTCCTGTATCCGATCGCGTACCTCTGGGACTGGTACACGCTGGAGGTCGGCGTCTTCGAGATCACGATGCGCACCGGATACGACCTGTTCGGGATCCCGATCGAAGAGCATCTCTTCATGATCGTCGTGCCGGCACTCGTCCTCGGCGTTCACGAGACCGTCCGGAAGCTCTCGACCGAGTCGGACACCCCGTCTCAAAGAGATTCTCAGATGTGACCGCAGGTCAGTTGCGGGCGACTACGGGGGACCGTCGGTTCCCTCGCCGCCGTACTCACGAAATACCCCTCGCTGCTGCGCTCCCGAAGGTTGATACCGTGCACCCGCGACTACTCCGATTATGTCTAGCGACGACCCGTCCGTCCCGATCGTGTGCACAGAGTGCGAGACGGAGACCCGAATCCCCCTCTCCGACGTGGCGGACGCCCTCTCCCGCCACAACGAGGAGAAACACGACGGCGAGGACGTGGCGGAAGTCGATCCCGCCTTGAAAGACCGCCTCGCCGACCTCGTGGCCGAGGATCTCGGACTGTTCGACGAGGGCTAGCGGAACGAGTACGGATCTGAGCGACGCACTACGCGAAGTCAAGATTCAGCCGGCGGTGGGGCGGAGAAACCCCGCCGGATCGCGATCGGATGCATTGGCCGGAGTCGCCAGTCGGACCGTCGACCGCCATCTCCGTCAGCCGAATTCGTCAGTCGAACCGTCGACCGGATTCCCCGGACCTCGGATCGCCGTCAATCGTCTCGTGCGAGCGCGCCCTTCGGGTGCCCCTTGTGCTGGAGGTTCCGATTGTCGCGTTTTCGGGTCGCCGTCGCCGGGATGACCTCCGCGACCTCCGCGCGCGGACGGCCGGTGTACCCGTGATCGGGGTGCTCGGCGCAGTGGGCCATCGCGTCGTGGGATCCCTCCCAGGGCCCCTCGGTGCAGCCGTCTGCCGTACAGACGAACACGATATCCTCGGACATGTTATCTATGGGTTCCGGTAGGCTATATAAAAAAGTCACAGTCAAATTATCGTCGTTGATATTATCCTCCCGTCCGTCCCGCACGTCCTGTCGAGGACGATCGCGGCGACGTCACCGTCAGTCGCTGACTGCGCGCGGGCCGAACAGCTCGACGCTCGTCCCGTCACGCCGGCAGTCCTCCAGGGCGTGTTTGGCCGCGAAGCCGGCCTCGTGGGCGGATTCGCCGCGGCCGATCCCGACCTGCAGTTCGACGTCCACGTCGTCCTCGACGTGCGCGACAGCGTCGGCGAACGCGCGTTCGGGGAGGTCCGGACAGACCGAGATGATGTTGTCGCCGCCGACGAAAAACGAGAGCGCGCCGTGGGTCTCTCGGAGGTTCCGCATCAGGGACGCGTACGCCTGTTCGATGTTGATGAACGTGTCAAATTCGTTGATACGATCGGTGTACTTTCCGGTCGTGTCGACGACGTCGAAGTGGGCGATCTGGAGGTCCCCGGGCGTCGTCTCGGCGAGGTACTCGCCGGCGAGCACTTCCGTCCGGCCCTCGTCCTGCGCGCTCCCTTCGAACTGGAGCCGGCCGTTCGCCGCCTCCAGCGCGTCGACCGGGCGCTCGGCGACTGCGGTGCCGAGGCTGATGCTCACCGGATACCGGTTCCCGATCGACTCCTGAAGCGCCGCGTGGGCCGCGCCGTCGACGCCGTTGGTCACCGCGATCATGTTATCGAAGCGCGTGAAGAAGACATACGCGTCGCGGTGGCCGACGAACTGAGCGATATCGGCGAAGAGCCGGGACTGGAGCGTCTGAAGGTCCATCTCCCGACGCGGCTCCGGCGTCACCGTCCACGGGCCGTAGTTGTCGATCTGGATCAGCGTCACCTGGGTCGTCGTCACAGTGGCTCTCGGTTCGAGGTGATGCCGCTTTACCCTTCCGTTATCCCGAAGATGGAACCGGTACCGCTTCTGAAACGCGTCTGGTTCTTTCGTCGGGGACCGTGCACAACCCATACGACCGTGGCGCTCCGAGCGGCACTATGGAGTTCAGCGGAGCCGTCCTCGACGTGGACGGCACGGTCGTGCGAGGGGACGAGCCGATCCCGGGTGCGCCCGCGGGCTACCGTCGGCTCCGCGAGGCGGGTGTCGAGACCCTGTTCGTCTCGAACAATCCGACGAAGGCACCACCAGCGTACGTCGACCGGCTGGGCGCTGCGGGCTACGACGTCGACGCCGATCGGGTGCTTACCGCCGGAACGGTGACGACGCGGTACCTCCGCGAGCACCACGCAGACGACGAACTGCTGTGTATCGGCGCACCGGGGTTGATCGAACAGTTCGCCGCGGCCGACCTCGCGACGACCGACGACGCCGATGCCGCCGACGCGCTCGTCGCCTCGGTGGATCGCGGGTTCGACTATGCGGACCTCTGTACTGCCCTGTGTACCTTGGACCGCGGCGTGCCCTTCATCGGGACCGACCCGGACGTCGTCATCCCGGCTCCCGAGCGCGACGTGCCCGGATCAGGCGCGGTGATCAACGCGATCGCCGGCGTCGCCGAGCGCGATCCCGACGTCGTCCTCGGCAAACCGTCGGACCCGGCGATCGAGATGGTCCGCGAGTGGCTCCCCGTCCCGCCCGAGGAGTGTCTGGTCGTCGGCGACCGGCTCGACACCGACGTCGCGCTCGGGGAGCGGGCCGGCATGACGACCGCCCTCGTGTTGTCCGGCGTCGCCGACGAGGCGGCGCTCGAACGCTCGCCCGTGACGCCGGACCACGTCCTCGAACACCTCGGGGAGATCGATCGAATCCTCGGCTGATCGGTCGGTCGATCCCCGACCGATTTGCCGATCGAACCGCCGACCTATTCGCCGATCGAACCGCCGACCGTCCGCCGACCGATTTTCCGATCGATTCGCCGACCGATCCAGGAGCAATTCCACGGCCGACGTGGCGAGCAAGCGGATTCCGTCGCGGGGACTCACTTCCGCTGCGTGGAGAACACTTATGACAGAGTACGACCTCGCGTTCGATATGGGAGTGGTTGACTCGCACGAGACGGGGTCCGAAGACGACGAGGACCCGGAACGTTCGGTCCGCGTGATCGAGGGGCACGCGGTACAGTTCAACGAGTATCGATACTGACCGTCGGTGATCGGGGTGATCGCGAGAAACCGGCGGCGTTCTCGGGAAGTGGGTAGCGATCGCTGCAAGCCAGCAGCGTTCGCGAGCATTCGGCGGCGGTCGGATCGGAGCGTCCTCCTGCGGTCGTCGAGACGCTGTCGGGACCGTTAAGTGCGCGTCCCGGGTAGCCAACGGTGTGATACGGAGGCTCCGACGTGCGAGTACCTTCGCCGCGGTGGCCGCGCTCGCGGTCCTCGCGCCGACGCTCGGCGACGCCGCGGCCGTGCCGTTTCTCGTCGTCGCCGGCCTCGCCTTCTTCGGCGTCCGCGACGGCGAGTGGTTCGAGACCCTCGCCCTGCCGGGTGACAGGGAGGAGGAACGCCTCTACGGGCTCGTCTCCTTCGCCCTGGCTGGCGCTGGCCTCGCGCTCTTCGCCTCCCTCCCCCGCGCCCCGCTCCCGCACGAGGCGTTCGCCGCGGCGACGCTCGCGGTCGGCGGCGGCCGCCTCGGTCGCGAGGTCGTTAGCCGGCGCTCGGAGAACGAGTTCCCGCTCGTCGCCGGCTACGTCGTCGGCGGAACCGCCGCCTCCCTCGCGGGCCTGGTCGGCGTGCTGTTGCAGACCGGCGGCGCGAACGCCGCCGACGGTGCCGGAGCCGTCGTCGACGCCGCACCCGCGGTCTCCGACGCAGGTACTGCGGCGGCCGCTCTTCCCGACGCACTCCCGGGACTCGTCTTCCTCGCCGCGGTTGCTGCGTTGACGGCGGCGCTCGTCAGATCGCTGGTGTTCTCGCGCGACGCGCACATCACGGCCGTCCTCGTCGCGTTCGCGGTCTGGGGATTCGTCGCGCTCGACCCGACCGTCACGGTTCCCCTCGTCGCCTTCGGGCTCGGAGTGACCGCCGCGCTCGGTTACGTCTCGTTCGCACTCGGGACGGCCTCCGTTCCGGGGATGTTGACGGGCGTGTTGTCCGCGCTCCTGGCCGTCGTCCTCGGCGGCGTCGGGTGGTTCCTCACCCTCATGTCGTTTTACGCCGTCGGGGGACTGGCATCGAAGTACCGCTTCGACGAGAAGGCGGCCCGCGGCGTCGCCCAGGAGAACGAGGGGGCCCGCGGAACCGGCAACGTGTTGGCGAACTCCGCCGTCGCGCTCGTCGCGGTCGTCGGCTACGCGGCGACCGGGCACGTGGACGTCCCGGCCGCCCCGTTCGCGTTCGCGTTCGCCGGCGCGACCGCGACCGCGATGGCCGACACGCTCTCCTCGGAGATCGGGGGGCTGTACGACCGGCCGCGGCTCATCACGACCCTGCAACCCGTCGAACCCGGGACCGACGGCGCGGTGACGTGGCAGGGCGAGGTGGCCGGGCTCGCGGGCGGACTCGTCGTCGGCGGGCTCGCCGCGGTCGGGATGCCGGTCGTCGACCCCGCCGTCGGCGGGGGAATCGTCGTCGTCGCGGGCGTCGCCGGCATGACCGTCGACAGCGTCCTCGGCGCGCTGATCGAGGGCGAACTGGTCGGGAACCAGGCCGTGAACTTCCTCGCAACGCTGGTGGGGGCGATCGTCGCCGTCGCGCTCGGGGTGGTGCTCCTTTGAGATGACGGGCGAGTTCACGGACGGTGGCAGGGCAGATGACCTGGAAAACGACGGCCCGGCGGACGCTCCGGACCCTCGCGTCCGCGACGCCCGCCCGCCCGACGCGGCCCGGATCGGAGAGCTACAGTCGTGTCTCCGGCAGCCGAATCCCGAGCTGCTGGAGTACGGACTCGCGGTGGGCTCGGCGCTCGTGAGCGTCGCCGACGGTCGCGTCGTCGGGTACCTGTTGCCGGTCGACGCGCCGAACCGAAGCGGCGTTCACCTCGCCGAACTCGTCGTCGACCCCGCACACCGCAGGGAAGGTCGCGCCAGCGGGCTACTCTCCGCGGTCGTCGCGGACGCGGCGGGCCCGGTCACGCTGCAGGCGCACCCCGACAACGAGGGCGCGCTCGCGCTGTACGACGGGCTCGGCTTCGCGGTCGTCGACCGCCGCGAAGACGCGTACCCCGACGGCGACGCGCTAGTGTTGCGACTGGGCTGACCGCGGCTGACCACGGCTGACCGCGGCTCCCCGCCGCCGTCGAGCCCCCGCTCCCTGGGGGAGGTTCACCGCGCGGCGAGGACAGGCACAAGGCCTATTCGAGCCCCCCGCCTCGGGCGAGACATGAGCGACGCCGACAGGGGAGGGGACGCGATCGAGGTCGACTTCGGCGACGACGGGCTCGTTCCCGCGATCGCCCAGGACGCAGATTCCGGTGAGGTGTTGATGCTGGCGTACGTCTCGCCGGAGGCCCTCGACCGCACCCGCGAGACGGGCGAGGCGCACTACTACTCGCGGTCGCGCGACGAGCTGTGGCACAAGGGCGGCTCCTCGGGCCACACCCAAGCGGTCCGCGAGGTGCGCGTCGACTGCGACGCCGACACCCTCCTGTATCTCGTCGACCAGAACGTGGGGGCGTGTCACACGGGTCACCGCTCGTGTTTTCACCGAACGATAGACGGCGAGCGCGTCGGAGAACGCGTCTTCGATCCGGACGAGGTGTACTGAATGGGCGGCGGATCCGACGAGGGGACGGACCCGGTCAGCGAGGCTGGCGAGGCGGCCGCGGCGCTCCGGGAGCGCTACGACGAGCTCCGACGGATCGAGACGCGGATCGCCGGCCTCGAACGGGAGCGCGTCGAGGCGGCCGTCGACGCGTACCGCCGGGCCCACCGCGTGCTCGACCAGTACGAGGAGGACGCCGTCGGCACCGGCGACTTCGGCTCGTACGTCCAGTTCCGCGGGGAGTTCGACGCCGCCGTCGACGTCGACGACGACGCGCTCGCGGCCGACGCGTTCGCGGCCGCCGACGAGGCGGTCGACAAGAAGCGGCTCTCCGAGGGCGACTTCGCGGCCGCCCGCGACGCGCTCGACCCCGCGGGGGAGTTCGTCGAACTCCTCGCCGACCGCGACGACGCCGTGGACGACTACCGGGCCGCGCGAAAGGAGGTGAAGGCCGCCCGCAAGGCGCTCGATTCCCGGCTCGACGAGCTCCGAGGGGTCTCGGAGATGGCCGACGCGGACCTCGACGCCGACGTCGATCGACTCCGCGGTCCGGTTGCGTCGTACAACGACGCGGTCCGCGAGTCGTTCGCCGAGTTCTACGCGTCGGCGTCGGCGCGGGAGGTCTTCGCCTTCCTCGACCGCGCGGACGCGACCCCGTTCGTCGACGTCGACGTCCCGCCGACGGACCTGTCCGAGTACGTCGAGGACTACGAGGCGGGCGAAGAGCCGCTCCCGACCCTCCTCGAGTACGCCGACTACTCGAACTCGAAGCTGGAGCACTACGTCGACGACCCCGGCGCGCTTCGAACAGCGGTCGCTGTCCACCGCACCTACGTCGAGCGGCTCGACGGCGAGCCGCTGACGCTCGACTGGCCGCCGGCCGGGGGCGACGAGCTGGCCTACGAGATCGACGAGCTGATCCCGCTCGTCTCGCGGATCGCCGGCGACGACACGGTGGCGACGCTTCGGTCGATCCGCGACCTCGCGCGGGAGGAAGACTACGAGCGACTTCGTCGCGCGGCCGAGGTCCGCGACGCGCTCGCGGAGCCGGAGCTGGAGCTCCTCGAACGCGGCGTCATCGACGAGCGCGTCCGCGAGGCCGAACGGACGCTCTCGATCGTCGAGGACGTGTTGGCGGAGACGACTCGGGAGTGACCTCCCTTTTTAGCGGTTGCCCGGAGTGATGAGGGTATGACCCGATTCGACGCCGCGACCGAGGCGGAGCGGCTGAAGCTGTTCGCCGACGCCGCGGCCGCCCACCGTGCACGGTCGAGCGACGTGATGACCGTCGACGTCGACCCCGACAGCGACGCGACCGACGGCGGGGAGGTACCGCCGTGGATCCAGCTCGCGGGGACGGAACTGATCCTGGACTGCACCGACGCAGAGCTGGAGCGACTGAAGGACCTACTCGGAGAATTCCCGGAGTTCCGGATCGACGAGCTGGTGAGCCCGGAGGAGGCCGAGGGGACGAACGCCGTCGTCACGGCCCGATCCGACGCGAACCGGGTGGCGGGGTTCATCGAGCGCGCCTTCCGCGAGGTGTACGAACTCGACGACGACTACCGGGCGTGGGTGACGGCAGTCTGATCGCGGACGGGAACGAAGCCAACCGACGACGGTAGAATCAACTCTCGGAGCTCTTACCGAGAGAATTCGATCGCCGCACCCTGTCCGAACCCGACGCAGAGGGTGGCGAGTCCGCGGTCGGCGTCGCGCTTTCGCATCTCGTGGAGCAGCGTGACGGGGAGGCGCGCGCCGGACGCGCCGAGCGGGTGACCGATCGCGATCGCGCCGCCGTTGACGTTGAACCGGTCCTCGTCGACGCCCAACTCGCGCCGGGAGTACTCACACTGGGAGGCGAACGCCTCGTTGAGCTCGACCAGGTCGTAGTCGTCGACGTCGGTTCCGGCGCGGTCGAGCAGGGAGCGGGTCGCGGGGACCGGACCGATCCCCATCACCGTGGGGTCGACGCCGGCGACCGCGTTCGTGCCGACCTCCGCGAGCACGTCGAGCCCGTGATCTTCCGCGAACGCCCTGCTCGTGACGAGCGTCAGCGCGGCACCGTCGGAGATCTGCGAGGCGTTTCCCGCGGTCACCGTCCCGTCGCCCGTGAACGCGGGCGGGAGATCGGCGAGCGCCTCCGATGTCGTGTCGGGGCGGATGCCCTCGTCCTCCTCGACGAGTCCCTCCTCGGTCTCGACGGGAACGATCTCGTCGTCGAACCTCCCGGAGTCGGTCGCCTCGGCGGCGCGCTGATGGCTCCGGGCGGCGTACTCGTCCTGCGCCTGGCGGCTCACCTCGTGCTCCTCGGCGACCTTCTCGGCCGTCATTCCCATCTGGAGCTGGAAGACGTTGTACCGCTCCGAGAGCTCCGGGTGGAGGTGCTGGTAGGAGTCGCCGTCCATCGGGACGCGACTCATGTTCTCGACGCCGCCCGCGATGATGCACTCCCTGTTCCCCGCCGCGATAGCGTCCGACGCGGAGATGATCGCCTGCATGGAGGAGGCACACCAGCGGTTGATCGAGGTCGCCGGGACGGACTCTCCGAGGTCGGACAACAACGCGATGACGCGGGCGACGTTGTTGTCCTGTTCGGTCCGCTGCTGGGCGACGCCCCACATCAGGTCGTCGACGTGGTCGCTCGTCAGTCCCGTTTCTCCGAGCGCGTGGTCGATGAGCCGCGTCGAGAGGTCCTCGCTGCGGATGTCGGCGTAGACGCCCCCGTCGCGTCCCTGCGGCGTTCGGTAGGCGGCGGCGACGACCGGCGTGGTCTCGTCTGACATGACTGAGTACAGGCCCGTGCGGCTATTAAAACGCCGTGGAACCCCGATAAATCAGTCGAACGTTCATCGTTTATTTGGCCCCGTTGAAATCCACCCTCTGTGATACGTGTTCGTCTGGTTGCGGTCGATACAGGTAGCGTGATGAGCGATTGCGGGAGTAAGTACTGCAAACCGTCGCTGGCAACGAGGTATTTAAAGGGACGAGCGTGGCAGCGACGACTACTTATAAATGAACGTGTCGGTGGCGTCGCCGGCGCTACGCGCCGGCTTCAAGCGAGAGCTTCGCTCTCGCCCTGCGCCTCCAAGCGCCCACAGGGCGCGAGGAGTCCGCGAGGCTGGGGAGGCGTGAGGTGCGGTTGCGGTGCTGTGCGGGGTTGGGACTCAAAGGGGCAGCCGCGAGGCGGGCGCAGGCGACGAAAGCACCGCAGCGAAGGAGCGTAGCGACTGAGCGAGGCGCGCAGCGAGCGTGCGCCCGCCTCGCGGCTGGGGCTTTGGAGGAGTTCACCGCACCATCAACGATGTATACCCGAGCGGCTGGGGCTTTGTAGATGTTCACCGCGCCAGTAACAATAATCACCTATAAACAATCAACGCCAGAAACACAGCAATTCACCGCGCCAGCAACGATATATAAACAGCCGCCGGCAGCACCACTCATTCACTTATAAATGCCCACTCCACCGCAATGAGATCCCTACTCCCGTAATCGCTCATCACGCTTCCTGAATTGACCGCGATTGGGTCAGAAGATGGTCTCATCTGAGGGCTTCAACAGAGCCGTTTATTTCTCATTGGTATCGGCGGATGACGCGTCGCTTCCGCGGCGCGACCCCGTCAGGAGGCTCTCGCCGGTCATCTCCGCGGGTCTGTCGAGTCCGATCAGTTCGAGCAGGGTCGGGGCGACGTCACACAGCGATCCGCCCGGGCGAACCTCGCGTCCCCCGTCGTCGCCGTCGGGGGTCAAGTAGACGAACGGGACGGGGTTGAACGTGTGAGCGGTGTGGGGGTTCTCGGGGGTTCCCATATCGTCGGCGTTGCCGTGGTCGGCCGTGACGACCGCGTGCCCGCCTGCGTCGGCGACCGTGTCGAGGAGGCGTCCGAGCTGCTCGTCCACCGCCTCCACCGCCTCTACCGCGGCGTCGAAGTCGCCGGTGTGGCCCACCATGTCCGGGTTCGCGTAGTTCAGGACCACCAGGTCGGGGTCGTCGACCGCGATCGTCTCGATCGCCTCGTCGGTGAGTTCCGGTGCCGACATCTCCGGCTGCAGGTCGTACGTCGGCACGTCGGGGCTCTCGACGATCGTCCGCATCTCGCCGGGGAACTCGACCTCTCGGCCGCCGTTGAGGAAGTACGTCACGTGCGGGTACTTCTCGGACTCGGCTGTTCGCAGCTGCGTGCGTCCCGCGTCGGAGACGACCTCGCCGATCGTGTCCTCGGGTATCTCGGGCGGGAACGCGACCGGGAAGTCGAACGTCTCGTCGTACTCGGTCATCGTGGTCAACCGGATCTCGGGCCGGTCCACGTCGAACTCCCACTCGGGCCGGGTGTCCGTGAGCAGCCGGACGAGCTGGCGCGCTCGGTCGGCCCGGAAGTTGAAGAAGATCACGGCGTCGCCGTCGGCGAGCGCGGGCTCGCCGTCCACGAGCGTCGGCTCGATGAACTCGTCCGTCTCGCCGCGATCGTGAGCCGCGGTCGCGGCCTCGACCGCGGTTTCGGCCCGGTGAGGGGCCTCGCGCTCGACGATCGCGTCGTAGGCCTTCCTGGTCCGCTCCCAGTTCTCGTCGCGGTCCATCGCGTGGTAGCGACCCGTCACGGTCGCGACGTGCCCCGTTCCGCACTCGGCCGCTTTCGCCGTCACGTCCGCGAGGAAGCGGTCGGCGATCTCCGGGGCGGTGTCGCGGCCGTCGGTGAACGCGTGGGTCGTCGCCGGGACGCCGGCGTCGGCGGCCGCGTCGATCAGCGCGAGCAGGTGTTCGACGTCGGAGTGGACGCCGCCGTCGGAGACGAGCCCGATGAAGTGGACGCGGCCGCCCGTCGATTTCGCGTGGGCCAACGCGCCGGCGATGGCGTCGTTGTCGGACAGCGATCCCGCCGCGAGCGCGTCCGTGATCCGAGTGTACGCCTGTTTCACGACCCGGCCCGCGCCGATGTTGAGGTGGCCGACCTCGGAGTTGCCCATCTGTCCTTCCGGGAGCCCGACGCGACGCCCGTGGACGACGAGGCGGCCGTCGGCTCCGCGCTCGGTCGCGTCGTCGAACGTCGGCGTGTCGGCGGCCGCGACCGCGTCGCGTCCGGCCGGGCGGCCCGAGGGGTCGACCGGCGCGTCGGCGGGCGGCGCGTCGTCGGTTCCGTCGCCCGCTCCCGCGCTGCCGAGGCCCCACCCGTCGAGGATGATGAGCGCCGTTTCCATACGCCTCGTTTCCCTCCCCGGGCTAACTACCCTTCGCTCCGAGCGACAGGAGAGGGCGATTCGTCAGGCCCGAAAGCGAGCGAGAAATCGCGGCGTCGTGAATCATCCTCGGATCTGTTGTAATCCTCTTCTTCAGACATATTTCCTTTCGAAACAGCCGGTCGCTGAGCGGGACCTCTTGATCGATTTCGGGAGTGGGGATCTCATCGTGTGGGGGTGATCGTTTATAAGTGAATGAGTGGTGTTGCCGTCGGCTGTTTATATATCGCTGCGGGCGCGGTGAACACGTCCAAAGCCCCAGCCGCTCGCTTATAAGCAATCGACGGTACGGTGAATACATCCAAAGCCCCAGCCACGAGGCGCGGAGCGCCTCTGGCAGCCGGCGCACAGCACCGGCGACTGCCCCTTTGAGTCCCACCCAACTACACCGCACCGCACCTCATACCTCCCCAACCTTGCCGCTCGCTTCGCTCGCGGCGTCCCTCGCGGGCTCCTCGCGCCCTGCGGGCGCTCGGAGGCGCAGGGCGAGAGCGAAGCTCTCGCTTGAAGCCGGCGCGTAGCGCCAGCGACGCCACCGCCACGTTCATTTATAAGCAGTCGACGCTACTGCGCTCATCACTTTTAAATACCACGTCACCGACGGCGGTCTGCAATACCCACTCCCGCAACCGCTCACCACGATTCCGATACTGAGCGAAGCCGGAGCCAAATGTGTCGTTCGATGAGGGTTTCAACGGAGCCTCATCCTTTTACCCGTTCGACGCTAACCATACGTTAATGGACTCCGCGGTACTGCTCGATCTCCTCGGCAACGAGAACCGGCGGCGCATCCTCCGGCTGCTCGCCACCAAGCCCTGCTACGTCACGGAGATCTCGGAGTACCTCGACGTCAGCCCGAAGGCGGTCATCGACCACCTGCGGAAGCTGGAGGAGGCCGGCCTGATCGAATCGACGACCGACGACCAGCGCCGCAAGTACTTCCGTATCACTCGTAGCCTCCGGCTGGAAGTGAGCGTCTCCCCGTACGGGTTCGGTGCGAAGAGCGCGTACCCCGCAAAGAGCAGCCTCGACATGTCCGGACGGTGTCCGCACCTCTCGATCGAGGCCCCGGACGGGTCAGGGGTCGGCGCGACGAGCGACCTCGCCGACCTCGCGAGCGAATACGCGCGCTTACAGGATCTCGATCGGGAGCTCTCGCTGGCCCAGCGGTGGGTTCAGGGCCGCGTCGAGGACACCCTCGCGCGGATCGACGAGCGGCTCGGGACCGAGGCGGACAGCCGATTCTTCGCCGGGGTTCTCTCCGCGCTGATCGAGACCGACGGGACCCCTGCCGCCGTCGCCGACGAAGTCGGGGTCCGCGAGGAGACCGTCGACGACGCACTCAGTCGGCTCGCCGACGTCGGAGTCGTCGTCCGCGAGGGGACCGCCGCCGGCGACGACGACCGCTACCGAATTCGGTAGGTGGCCGCGCCGGGCCGGTAAGTGGGGTGCGGAGTCGATAGCTGAATCCGCTGGGTACGACACTCTGAGATTCCCCCCGCGGTCGGCCGCTTCCGGAACCTTTTGGCTCGCTCCGGGGAGAGTGCGGACGTGAGCCGAATACGGACCCTCTCGCTGTTCCTCGTTCTCGCCGCCGTCTGGGGCTCGGCGTTCATGGCGATCAACGCCGGCTTGGCGTACTTCCCGCCGGTGCTGTTCGCGGCGTTCAGGTTCGACATCGCGGGGGTCGTCATGCTCGCGTACGCGGCCTTCGTCGTCGACGACCCGATACCCCGGGGACGCGACGAGTGGACGGTGGTCGCGATCGGCGCGACCCTGATCATCGCCGCCTACCACGCGTTCCTCTTCATCGGCGAGAGCGACCCCGCCGTGACGAGCGCGATCGCGGCGGTGATAGTCAGCCTCTCGCCCGTCCTGACGACCGTCTTCGCCCGCGCCTTCCTCCCGTCCGAGCGACTGACCCCGATCGGCGTGCTCGGTCTGCTCGTCGGACTCGTCGGCGCGGTGGTGCTGGCCGCGCCGGATCCCGGAAACCTCGCCGGCAGCGGCACCGTCTCGAAGTTCCTCGTCCTGCTGGCGGCCGCCTCGTTCGCGCTCGGGTCGGTCCTCACCCGTGCGTCCGACGACGAGATGCAAATTGAGACGATGGAGGCGTGGTCGATGCTCGTCGGCGCGGGGCTGACGCACCTGCTGGCGCTCGCCCTCGGCGAGTCGGTGGCGGACGTCGCGTGGACGACCGAGGCC
Organism: Halorubrum trueperi; assembly: GCF_042662525.1. NCBI lineage: Archaea > Methanobacteriati > Methanobacteriota > Halobacteria > Halobacteriales > Haloferacaceae > Halorubrum > Halorubrum trueperi. Next base: position 213,177 of record NZ_JBHSXI010000023.1, on the reverse strand, counting down.
GTTCTCTCGCTCGCGTACCTCGCGATCGCCGCCAGCGGGCTCGGATTCCTCATCTACTTCCACCTGTTGGATCAGCTCGGCCCGATCGAGATCAACCTCGTCTCGTACGTCGCGCCGATATTCGCCGCCATCTCCGGCTGGATCTTCCTGAGCGAGGGGATCGCCCTCAACACGATCGTCGGATTCCTGATCATCTGCGCCGGCTTCGCCCTGGTGAAGCGATCCGCCCTCCGGTCGGCGCTTCGCGAGTACGGCGTGGTCCGGTGAGACGATCCCGAATCGATCCTACCCCGAACGGACCTTAGGGCAATCCCGAACGGACCTTAGGGCAATCCCGAACGAACCGTGACATCGGATAGCACGCCACGGGTGGATTTTATACGATTCCCCGAGACGCCTCCACCATGTTCCCAGAGACGATCGAGACCGACCGGCTGCGGCTGGCCGCTCGCCGACCGAAGAACGTCGACCTCGACGAGTGCTATCGGATCTGCTCGTCGGATCCCGGACTCTCCGAGGTGACCGAGTACGTCGAGTGGGATTCCCACGAGACGAAACGGGAGACGTACGAATTCATCGAGCGCGGACGGGAGCGCTGGGAAAACGGGGAGGCGGCGAGCTACGTCATCCGCCCCCGCGAGGGGGAAGCGGGGGCCGGCGAGTTAGCCGGCTTCGGCGGCTTCGACGTCGACTGGGACACGCGAACCGCGACCCTCGGCACGTGGCTCCGAAAGCGTTTCTGGGGCCGCGGGTACTCTGGCGAGCGCGCCGCGGCGCTCGTTCGGGTCGCCTTCGCGGACCTCGATCTGGACGTCGTCGCCGTCAGCCACCACCCCGACAACGAGAACTCGCGGCGGGCGGTCGAGCGGTACGTCGACCGGTTCGGCGGCCGCCGCGAGGGTCGCCTGCGCAACACGCTGACGTTCGCCGACGGGACCGTCCACGACGAGGTTCGATACACGATCACGCAGGAAGAGTGGCGAGATGCGGTCGCCTGACCGGGTTGGTCCGTCACTGATCTCGGCAGATCCCTCGGGTGACCGCGGCAGCTCTCTCGGGTGACCGCGGCAGCTCTCTCGGGTGACCGCGGCAGTCCGTCACTGATCTCGGCAGCTCTGGCGGGTAATCGCGGCATCCCCGGAACGCCGGCACGGCGACCCGACCCAACAAACACTTACCGCGCCCGGAACGACGCCGAGTACATGTCAGTCCCCGATCGAGCGAACCGAACGAGTGGAATCGTCGCCGGCGCGGCCGCGGGCGTCGCCGCGTACCTCCTCGGCTACCTGGTCACGTACCTCACCCAGAGCGGTCGAATCGAGGAGCAGCTGGCGGGGTTCAACGTCTTCGCCGACCTGTTCGGCAGTGACCCGATCCCCGCCTGGCAGGCGGTCGGCTGGATGTTCTACAACGCCCATTTCGTCGACACCGCGATCCCGTCGTTCGTCGGCGGCACGCGGTCGGTGAACCTCATCTCGCAGGCGGACGGTGGCTCCCTCTCGTTCCTGTTCGTCGTCCCGCCGGTCCTGCTCGTGGTGGCCGGGCTCGCTGCGGGCCGTCTCGCGGGCGCAACGGAGCCGGCCGACGGCGCGCTTTCCGGTGCGTTCGTCCTCGCCGGCTACCTTCCGCTCGCCGTCGTCGGCGCGTTCGCGTTCCGGTACGCGGTGGGCGACGGGGCGGTCGCGCCCGATACGGTCACCGCCGTGCTACTCGCGGGTGGGGTCTACCCGGCGGTCTTCGGCGCGGCCGGCGGCGCGGTCTCGACGCTCCTGGGTGAGTGATCACGGAGCCACCGGATGTGGTCGAATCGCGGAACAACCGACCGCGGTCGCATGCCGGGATGGTCGCGAGTCAGTATCCGGCGTCTTCGGGGTCGAATCGGTCGCCGTACTCCCTGACCGGATCGACCGGTCGCCCGTCGTCCGTCTCCGGGGCGACGTAGTCGACGAACTCCTCGACGCTCGGTTCTCGGACGCGGATGTCGACGTCGATCTCGCCGAGTTCGTCCGACTCGCCGACCGCGAAGTTGACGACGCCCTCGAAGGCCGCCTGCTTTTTCAGCGAGAAGGAGAACCCCTCCTCGGTGGCGTTGTTCAGGAACACCCGGCGGGCCGTGTCGAGGATCTCCTGTTCGTGGAGGACGTCCGAGAAGGCGTCGAGGGTGTGCGACTCGGCGACGAGCCGCCCGTCCTCGTGGACCGGCTCGGCGTCCGGGAACACGTTTCGGACCGCGTCGGCGACTCGGTCGGTCACCTCGGTGTCCCGGACCGGCGCTTCGATCCGGACGTCGACGCTGTAGATCATGAGCCGTCGCCTCCGGCGTCGACGGTCGCGGGTTCTCCATCGCCGTCCACGTCCCTGTCCCCGCTTCCGTCCCCGCGCTCGTTCTCCGCGACCCCGAGCACCTCCCGGACTCGGGTCCGGAACGCCGACAGCGACCCGATGTTATCGATCTCGACGTCGGCGCGATCGAGGGTGTCGCCGAGGCCGAGGTCGATCTCGCGGGCGTCGCGCTCGCGGAGGGCTTCGAGATCCGAGTCGGAGTCGTCGCGGCCGCGGTCGTCGAGTCGCTCGGCGCGGAGTTCGAAGGGGGCGCGGATCGCGACGAGCGTGAAGTCGTCGCCGAACGCGTCGCGGAAGCGCTCCAGTTCGACGGTCGAGCGGAGGCCGTCGACGAGGACGGTGTCGTCGTCGCGGTCGCTCTCGGCGGCCGCCTCGCGGATCAGCGGGAGGGTCCGCACTGCGATGGCGTCGTCGCCCTCCTCCTCGCGGAGCGCGCCGGCCATCCGGCCGTGGTGTTCCGCCGGATCGAGCCCGCGGCGGCGGCACTCCGCGCGGATCACGTCTCCCATCACGACGACCGGGATGTCCGCCTCTGCGGCCACGTTCGCCGCCTCCCCCTTGCCGCTCCCGGGGAGGCCGACGGTTCCGATGACGTTCATTGGCCGGGAGTAGTCGCGTGCCGGACTTAGGTCTGCTGTTGGAGCGATCTCGGGCGGGTCGTCGCGAACCGTCGGCGTTTTTGGCGCTGGGTGTGAGAACTCGGAGTGAGGGCACGTAGCTCAGCCAGGATAGAGCGTCGGACTTCTAATCCGATGGTCGTGGGTTCGAATCCCATCGTGCTCGTTCACTCACTGAACGCTCTGCCGACCGAGTACACGTCGATATGGGGCATATCCGCGAGCCACACACCCAAGTACCCGCTCGCCGGAATCCGACGTGTGTACCGACGAGACCTCAGGGACACCGACCGCGACGGCCTGCTCGCGGACATGGCGACGGCCGATTTCGTCGTCCAGGCCGCGGTCGGGCCGGACGGCCGGATCGCCTACGCGAAGAACCGCGAGCTGACGACCGACCTCTGGCTACTGACCGACGGCGACGACGTCCGACTCACGAGCGAGGGCGCGCTCGCGATGCGGTACGGCCGGACCGACGCGCGCTGGCTCGACTGGAGCCCCGACGGCGACCGCATCGCCTACGTCACCGCCGACGCGGAGCTGGCGACCGTCGACGCCGACACCGGCACGGTCGACGTGCTCACCGACTTCGAAGGCGGGATCGGCGGACTCGCGTGGGGCGACCGCGGGATCGCCGTCGTCACCGACCACTTCTCGCGGGGCAGCCTCGCCGTCGTCTCCCCCGCCGGCGACGGGGTCCGCGCGATCGCGAACGACGGCTACCTCTACGACGACCCGCACTGGCAGGGGGACGCCGTGGTGGCGATCCGCTCGACGCACGCGGACCTCTTTGACTACGAGGCCGCACTCGTCCGCGCCCCTGTCGACACCGAAGGCGGGGGCCGGGACGGTGAGGTCACCGAGCTGTTCGCCGAGCCGGGTGTCCGCGCCGCCTGCCCCCGTCCGCGGCCGCGCTCTGTTGACGACGACGACGCAACCGACGACGCAACCGACGACGCGCTCGCCTTCGTCCACGACGGGAGCGGCTACGACGCCGTCTACGGGATCGACGCGAGCGCCGATAGGGGCGACGCCGACAGCGACGCAGACGGAGGGGACGGCGAGAGCGACGCGGCGACCGAGCTGTACGGCGTCCCCGAGACCGAAATCGCGGCTCCCGAGTGGAACGATGCGGGCGACCGGCTCGCCGTGACCGCGACCGCCGGCGGACGCACCGGCGTCCACGTCCTCGACGCGGGCGGACCGCTCTCCGAGTCGGAGTTCGGACTCGACACCGACCCGGGGGCGACGGAGGAGATTGCGGTCGTCGCGGCGGGAGACGCGATCCACGGCGCGCCGCGGTGGGACGGCGACCGACTCCTCTCGGTGCGCGAAACGCCGACAGAGCCGCCCGCGATCGTCGACGCGACGACCGGGGATCGGCTCACCCCGTCGGCGACGGCTGGGCTCGCGGCGCGGTTGCCCGCCACCGAGTCGTTCGCGTACGACTCCGACGGGACCGATATCCACGCGATGGTTCACCCCCCGGCCGCGGCCGCGGGGGATGACGCGAACGCTGGAACCGACGCGGCCGCGAGGGACGACGCGGACGCCGAGTCGGCGTCGGTTCCCCTCCTCGTGAAGCCGCACGGCGGGCCCACCACCTTCGACGGGTTCGGGTTCGACCACCGGGCGGCCTACTTCGCGGCGCTCGGCTACGCGGTCGTCCGCCCGAACTACCGCGGCTCCGACGGGTTCGGCCGAGCGTTTCGGATGGCGAACGACGGCGACTGGGGCGGCGGCGACCTCGACGACGTGATCCGGGCCGCGGACGCGACCGCGGCGCGCTACCCGGCGGTCGACGGCGACCGCGTCGGGATCTTCGGCGGCTCCGGCGGCGGGCTGATGACCGTAAACGCGCTCGGCAACAGCGACCGGTTCCGGGCCGGTGCGGCGTTCTACGGCGTGTACGATTACGAGTCGTTCGTCGACGACACTGACGACGTCGGCTGGCGGCTGCTCAAGCGGGAGCTCGGCGACCTCGTCGACGACCTCGAAGGCTACCGCGACGCGAGCCCGATCCGGACGGTCGAGGACATCGAGGACCCGCTCGTGGTGCTCCACGGCGAGGCGGACGCCCGCGTCCCGATCAGCCAGTCGGAACAGCTCGTCGCGGAGTTGAAGGCCCACGACGTGCGCCACGAGTTTCGGCGGTACGAGGGCGAGCCGCACGGCTTCGGTGAGGTGGAACACGTTCTCGACGCGTACACGCGGGTCGCCGACCTGTTCGCGAAGTACCTGCGACGGTTCCCCGACGACGGGAGCAGCCGACCGTACGAGCCGCCGGAGTAACGCGAGCCAGGAAACCCGGCCCGCCTGCGGATCAGTTTCAATCCGCCGCGCTCGGCGTTCCGAGGTACTTCTCGTTGAGTTCGTACTCTCCCTCGTCGTTCTCGATCAGGTACTCGCCGTAGTAAGGTACCCGATTGGCCACGACCGCCTCGAACGTCTCGGCGATCTCCACGCGCGTCATCTCGCCCATCGACCGGAGGTCGTCGTTGCGGTTGAGACAGCCCTTTAAATACCCCTCGTGGGTGACGCGGACGCGGCCGCAGTTCGCACAGAACTGTTCGTTCTCGACTGGGTCGACGATTTCCACCATGCCGCCGTTGCCGTCGGGGTCCTCGTCGCTCTCGCCGCTTCCGCCCACGAAGTATCGCTTGCGGTCGTGCATCTCGCGGTGCTCGACGTGGTCGGCGATGTCCGCGAGCCAGTCGTGCACGCGCTGGATGTCGATGTTCCACTCCGGCTTGCCGGTCAACTCCGGCATGTACTCGATGAGCTGGAGCTGGAGCCCCTCGTTGTCGGCCACGTGATCGACCATCTCCTCGACGTAGTCCGCGGTGTGCGTGAACACGACCATGTTGAGCTTCACCGGGTCGAGGCCGGCATCGACCGCGGCCTTCACGCCCTCCAACACCCGTTCGTACGCCCCCGATTTCGTCACCTCGGCGAAGTCGTCGGGGTCGAGCGCGTCCTGCGAGACGTTCACGCGGTCGAGTCCGGCGGCCTTCAGGTCCGCGGCGCGTCCGGGGAGGAACGTCCCGTTCGTCGTCATCGACACCTCCATCGAGTCGGGGGTGCGCTCGACGATCTCCTCGAGGTCCTGGCGCAACATCGGCTCGCCGCCGGTGAACTTCACGGAGTCGACGCCGTACCCCTCGACGACCTCCAGAAAGCGGACCACGTCGTCCGCGCTCATCTCGTCTTCGCTCGGCTCCATCGGCCCCCGCGTGTCGCCCAGCCCCTCGTTGTGGCAGTAGACACAGTCGAAGTTACAGCGGTCGGTGAGCGAGATTCGCACCCCCGTCACCTCCCGTCCGAAGTCGTCCGCGAGTGGCCCGGCCATACCGAAGGGTGCGACTATGAACGCTTAAATATCAGGGTCGATCGTGCGGACAGGTAACCCGTCGCGGTTACGTCTCGGTCGCGGCCCGTGGTGCGTCGCATTCTCGGCCCGAGGTGTGCGTCGCGTTCGCGGGCCGCGATCCCACCGTCAGATCTCGACGCGCAGTCCGTCGTTCGCGATCTCGACGGATCCCCCGAAGCCGGCATCCCGGACGCTCCGCGCCATCTCCCGCTCTCGGCCGCCCGTGTGGGGGTACAGGTGTGAGAGCAGCAACGCGTCGACGTCGACGCCCGCGAGCGACTCGCCGAGCTGCGTGGGATTCGGGTGGTTGGAGACGTCGGTGCCGTCGGGGAACGAGCAGTCGTGGACGAGCACGTCGCTGCCGTCGGCGAACGACGCCATTCCGGCGAACGCCTCCGTGTCGCCCGAGAGCGTGAGCGGGCCGTCCGCGGGATCGACCGGAGCGCTCGGCGGGGAGAACCGGTAGGCGAGTCCCTTCATCGAGTGTCTCGTCTCGCGAGCCGCGACCTCGAACCCGGCCGCGGAGAAGGGTCGCGACGCGGACACCTCTCGGACCGCGAGGTCGACTCGCCCGTCGAGGTACTCGTGAACATCGAGCAGGCCGTCGACGAGGGATTTGGTCCCCGCGGGGCCGACGACCTCGAGGTGCTCCGCCCCGGCGAGCCACCGGGCCTTCAGCAGGGGGAGAAGCGCGGCGACGTGGTCGAGGTGGTGGTGCGTGAGGAGGACCGTCGAGACGCCCTCGTAGCCGGTTTCGGTTCCCGCGAGCCGCTGGAGGACGCCGCTGCCGCAGTCGACGAGCAGCGACCGCCCCCCGTCGTCGAGGAGGTAGCCGGCCTGCGCGCGGTCCGGAACCGGCATCGCGCTGCCGGACCCGAGTATGGTAAGTTCCATCCGGCTCACTTGATCAGGAACACCGGGACGGTCGCGTCGTCGGCGACGCGGTCCGAGACGCTTCCGAGCGACCGGATTCGCTCGCGCGGCGACTTCCCCTCGGGGCTCAACACGATCACGTCGATCCCGTTCTCGTCGGCGTAGTCGACGATCTCCGTGTCCGGGGTTCCCCGAACCACGTGCGTCTCGACGTCGAGTCCCGCCTCCTCGGCGCGGTCGACGACGGCGGCGACCGCTTCCTCGCCCTGCGATTCGAGGTCGTCGACGACCTCGTCGTGGAGGTCACCGGAGCTCGCGGTCGCGATCCGGCGGTCCACGACGTACAGCGCGTGGATCGTCGCGTCGTGGTCGCTCGCCAGCCGGACGGCGTGATCGAGCGCTCTCTCCACCGCCTCGCTCCCGTCGGTCGGCACCAGGATGTCGTCGTACATACGCGGTCGTTCGATCCGAGGGTCAATAACGATGGGGCCTCGCGCTCGATGGTCGAGAACGCGACGACCGCAGAAACGCCTATTTGGCGACGACCGCCATTGCGACCATGCCCACCGAGACGGAGCGGATGTTGGCCGGCGACTCCTACGATCCGACCGACCCGGAACTCGTCGCCGACCGGGCGCGAGCCCGGGACATCGTTCGGCGGTACAACGCGACGACCGAGGCAGAGTCGTCGCGGCGCGAAACGCTCCTCCGCGAACTGTTCGGGTCCGCCGGCGACGCGGTCGCCGTCGAACCGCCCCTCCGCTGTGACTACGGCTTCAACGTCACAGTCGGCGAGGGGTTCTTCGCGAACTTCGGGTGCGTCCTCCTCGACGTCACCCCGATCGAATTCGGCGATCGGTGCCTGCTCGGTCCGGGAGTCCACGTGTACACGCCGACGCACCCGATCGACCCGGAGGAGCGCGCGACGGGCCGCGAGCGCGGGCGACCAGTGACCGTCGGCGACGACGTGTGGATCGGCGGCCGCGCCGTGCTCAATCCCGGCGTGACGATCGGCGACGGGGCGGTCATCGCCTCCGGTGCCGTCGTCACGGAGGACGTTCCGGGCCGCGTCGTCGTGGGTGGGAACCCCGCGCAGATTATCCGGGAGATAGAGTGAGCGAGGACGCTACGCCAGCGCGTCGGCGAGGACGGGTGCGACGCTGACGACGCTGCACCCCCGCTCGATCGTGTCGCTGCCGACGATGCGGTCGACGCCCGCCCCGCGGAGCTTCGTCACGGCGTTGGCGGCGAGCATGGGATGGACGCAGGCGGCGAAGACGCGCGCCGCGCCGCGGTCGGTCACTACGGCGACGGACTCGCTCATCGTGGATCCGGTGGCGACGATGTCGTCGACGACGACCACGTCCCGGTCCGCGACCGGGGCGTCCGACGGCGACACCTCGATCTCGCCCGTGTCGCGGTCGCGGCGCTTCTCGAAGTAGTCGGTGTCGCCGGCTCCGTAGGCGTCCCGGACCGTCTCCGCGATCCCGATCGCGCCCTCGTCCGGTGCGAGGAAGAGCGGGTCGTCGAGGGCGGGGAGCGGGTCCGCGAGGACGCTCGCGGCGTCGACGATTTCGACGGGGGCGTCGTAGAAGTCGGCGACGCCGGACTCGTGTGGGTTGACGAGGACGATCCGATCGGTCCCGGTCGAGACCGCTCGCGCCATCGCTCGCGCCGAGACCGGCTCCCCGTCGCCGAACGACCGGTCCTGTCGTGCGTACCCCATGTAGGGGACGACGGTCGTCACGTCTGCGGCACCGGCCTCACGGACGGCGTCCTGCAGCTGGAGCAGTTCGACCCACGCCTCGTCGGAGTCGGTCGCGGCGACGATCGTCGCCTCGCCCCCCTCGAAGTCGGGCACCGCGGCGAGACCCTCACCGTCCGGAAAGCGGTCGTATGTCGGCGTCGCCAGCGGCCGACCCGTCTCCTCGGCGAGCGCGGCCGCGAGCAACTGTGAACTGGATCCGGGTACGATCATGGGCGACAGTTCCCTTGACACCGGTAAACCAGTTTCCTTACATCGGCGCGGTGGCGGTTGCGGTCGGTGGCAGTCGCGGTTGCGGTCGCGGTCGGTCGCGGTCGCGGTTGCGGTCGGACGCGGTCGAGGACGGTCGCGGCCGATAGTGGCCGGCGTCACTCGTTGCGGTTGCGATCGGCGTCTCCCGTCCGCGATCCACGCGAGCGTGCCACGTACCGCCTCTACAGGGGCGGATATTTACGCGAGCGGCGGATACGACGGGGTAATGACCCAAACTGGAGACCGAGTCGGTCTCGCCTGCCCGTCGTGTTCGCCGGGCGAGGAGACCGTCCACGAGGTGTTGCGGCCCGGCGGACAGGCGACCGTCCGCTGTACCGAGTGCGACCACACGTACAAGACGGAGATCCCGGAGGAGGAGACGGTCGAGCTGAAGGTCGTCGTCTCGCAGGACGGCGAGTCCTTCACGACTCGAATGGACGTGCCCGCGGACACGTACGTCGCCACGGGCGAGGAGTTCGTCGTCGACTCCCCCGACGCGCTCATGCAAGTGCGGACGACCGGAATCGAGGTCGGCCCCGAGCGACGCGTCGAGGAGGCCGACATCGAGGACGTCGAGACGCTGTGGACCCGCGCGGTCGACAACGTCGCCGTCTCGGTGACGCTGCACCCGAAGGACGGCAACGCCGACCAGACGCGCTCGCTGCGGGTGAACGTCCCCGGTGATTACGAGTTCACCGTCGACGAGACCGTCGAGTTCGGCGACGAGGAGTTCGTCGTCGAGGGACTCCAGATCCGCGAGGACGCCCCCGAGTATCGCCACGAAAAGCTTGATCACGCCGGAGACTTCGCGTACGCCAAGGACCTCAAGCGGGTGTACGCCCGCGACGAGAGCCTGCAGGCGTGGTCGGCCTGGTAGGTCTGCGGGCGCGGTCGGTTTGGTAGGTCTGCGGGCGCGGTCGACTGATCGTCGCAAACGGCCAAGAATCTGGAGCGGTCGCTTCGCGGTCGGTAAGCGTCGAAAAAACGGTGGCAGCGATGGGGGTGACCCACACCGAACACCGTCCCGACAGTACGACCGCGGCGTGGTCGGACCGGCGTTAGATGACGCGGTTCTGCAGGTAGTCGAGGTGTTTCGCGTTGTAAACGATCTTGACCTCGTCCGTCGCCGGGCTACCGATGCAGGTCAGGCGGACGTTCTTCTCTTCGACCTCCTCGTCGGAGAGGATCTGCTGCATGTCCATCTCGATGTCGCCCTCCTTGACGATGGAGGCGCAGTTCGCACACGCACCGGCGCGGCACGAGAAGGGCCAATCGTAGCCCTGTGCTTCGGCCGATTCAAGGATGTATTCGCCCTGGTTCACTTCGAGGGTACCGTAATCCTCGGCGTCGAGGTCGGCGCTCGCAGCCTCCTCGAAGAGGTCGTCATCATCCATCGACCAGCCGTGGTCGTCGAGCACTTCGTAGTTGAGGTATTCTACTGTGGGCATCACTCGCCGATTTGAAGCCCACCTCATTAGGCTTTGCTGTTCCTCGTCTCCCGTAGCCGATTGGGCAACCGAAGCGGAGCCGAGCGCATTCGGTTTCCCCTCCCCTTCGCATCGGTGGCTGCCTCCTGCACGCGGGAATAAGCGGAGCGTTGCCAACTCCGGCGCGGTGGGGTAACAATAAATACCGAACGGGTGCAATGAACTTTCGATGGAGGAGTCCGTCGTCGCCGACTTCGTCGGCCGCGTCCACACCACCGCCCTCGGAAGCGACGATCCCGTGAGTGGGCGCGTGCTGTTAAGCCAGCGACGCTTGGTGCTCGTGACCGACGGCGGCAAGACGACCGTTCCGCTCTCGGCGGTGTTCGACATCGTCGTCGGCACCGTGCCGGGGGAGCTACAGTCCTTTTTCAGCGACAGCGTCACGGTCGCCTACGAGTCGGACGGATCCAGGCGGACCGCCCTCGTCGAGGGGGAATCCGACGACATGGAGCGGTTTACCCGAGTGCTGTTCAAAGCGCTGTTACGGAACGTGACGGTCACCGTCCGACACCCGGCGAAGGTCGGCGGCCGCGTCACGGACGCGTCGGACCACACGGCGTCGGTCTCGCTGTCTACGGGGGCGATCGGCTTCGCCGACTGTCCGGAACCGTTCCGCGTGGAGCTCTCGTCGGTCATCGACTACGAGCGCACGACCCGGACGCTCGCGGGCGAGAAGCGGCCCGCGCTCGTGTTCCGTCACGTGCCGGACGCGCAGACGGTCACGTCGATCGCGACGGTCCCGAACGAGCGGACGCTGAACGTGC
>NZ_JBHSXI010000023.1:72066-201680 GCF_042662525.1 Halorubrum trueperi | reverse complement strand
GAGGTGATGGAGGACGTCGAAGCCTTCGACCCGACGGAGGAACAACTGGAGATCCTCGTGTCGATTTACTCGGCCGGGGGCGAGGCGAGCATCGCCGACGTCGTCACCGGCGACGTCACCCAGACGTCCATGGTCCTCGACACCCTCCGCGAGGAGGAGCTCGTCGTGGACGGCGAGTCGGGCGCTGCTCTCACTCGGAAAGGGAAGATGATCGTCACCTCCTATCTCGAATCCGTGAACGCCTAGCTCCCGGGGGAAATTTCATGCCCGTGCGGGTGCAGGTGATTCACATGTCGGACGACCTGTCAAACGACCACCGTGAGCGCCCGACGCCGCTCGACGCCGCGGCCCGCGATCGTGGGATCGACATCGATCGCGTCAAGCGGCCGGGTGAGCGCTCCGGCGAGCGGCCCGCGTCCAATTCGGGCGACGGTCCGCGAGTCGCGCGGGTTCCCGAACCGCACGTCCACGACACGTTCGCGGTCGAGGGAATCGACACGGAGCGGCGGGAGGCGCTTTTGGAGGCCGTCCTCCGCGATCACGACGGCGTCAGCTCCGCGTCGGCGACCCGACGGAACGGAACCGTCGGGATTCACCACGACCCGTCGCTCTCTCGGTCGGCCCTCCGCGAGAGCCTGGAATCCTGCGGGCTCATCGTCGCGCCGGGTGACGAGGCGTTCGAGGTCAGACGGGCCTCGCAGTTCGCGTCCGCTCGGGTCGCGGTCGCCGTGTTGTTCGGGTTGATGGTCGCGACGCCGTACATCGGCGTCCTGTATCCGACCCGCGTCCAGTGGCTGTTCTACGATCCGATGACGGTCGCGTACCTGCAGTCGATCCTCGACTCGCGGGTCGCGACTCACTTCTTCGTCAACCTCGCGGCGCTCTCCGGGATCGCGTTCCTCGTCGCCTGCGGACCGACCATCCGTCGAGCGATCGACGCGGTGACCGAGGGACGGATCACGAACGACGCGATCTTCGTCGGCGCAGTCGTCGCCGTCTTCGGGTACAGCACCCTCGCGGCGTTCACCGGCTTCGACGGTGCCGTCCACTACGACCTCGTCGCGTACGCGGTCGCCGGCGTCACACTCTGGAATCACTTCGGCGTCGAGGACCCGATCGCCACCGGGACGGGGCGGAACGAATCGGCGGACGACTCGGTCGGCGGTCGCAACGCTTCCCCCGACCCCGCTGCCCCGACCGACGGAGAACCGATCGCGATGGCTGACGACGAATCGGTAGCGATGACTGATGGCGGCCGATAGTGGTGGAGCCGATACCGACTGAGCGTAGAGGAGCCGATACCGACCGATAGTGGGGGCGGTCGGATCGGTTCACAGATAGACAAGGCGGAAGCCCACGACTTCAGACGTGGATTACTGACACTGTTTCCGTGTCTGGAGGTCTCCTCACTCGTCCGCGCGACCCGCATGAACGGATTCGACACCGTCAATTCGCACCTCGTCGCCGACGGAAACGGTTGAACCCCACGCTTCCGGCGGGACGACGGTGTTTACCATCAGCCTGAAATCGTGGTCGAACCGCTCGCTTTCGGTCCAATCGGGGAGCGTCTCGCGACGCTTCCGGAGGAACGTCTCGCGGAATTCGTCGATCGCCGCGCCCGTGTCCGGGTTGCGGGAGGGAACGACACAGCGCTGACACGGGTTGACGCCGAGGAGATCGGTTCCGCCGACGGAGAACCGCACGGCTTCGCCGCGGTCCGCGAAGAGCCGGTCCTCCCAAAACGCCGGGCAGTCGTCGAGCACCACGTTCGGGCGCAGTCGCCGCCGCATCTCAGTCGCGTCCGCGATTTCGTCGAACCACGAGGCGACCGCCTCCAGCGTCGCCGTCGAGACCACCGTCGGTCCGGGCGCGTTACGGTCGTCCGGGAGGCCGCCATCCGGTTTACTGACGAGATCGACGTCGTACCCGAAGTACGCGCCGGCCCACGACTCCAGCGCCGCGCGGTCGTCCGGGAGTTCGAACGTCCGTTCGTCGGACTCGACGCCGAGCTCCGGACGTGACGGTCGCTCGATAGTCACCGCGGTCGCCGTCGCGTCGGTCGGTCCGGCGAGCTCGTAGCTGGCGCGGAGCCCGTGAACGGCCGGCTCGCTTTTTCCGTTGACGTAGCCGCCGTCGCCGCCGACCGAGGCCGCGTGCGGGTCGACGCCGGCTTCGACGAGCGCGTACGAGCGGTCGCCTCGGAGCGCACCCTTCGGACCGATCGCTGCGCGATCGACGGTGACGCCGTCGTGCGATTTCACCGGGTACGCGACGAGGTCGTCGAGGCGTGCCATACCCGGCGTTCGATCGCGCGGCGCAAAAAGGTCGCGTCGGGAGTCCGACCCCCGATCGGCTACTATTCGTCGTCTGCGTTGTCGCCTGCGTCGGCAGTGTCGTCTGTGTCGGTATCGTCGTCTGCGTTGCCGCCAGCGTCGTCTGCGTCGTCTGCGTCCCCCTCGTCTTCCTCCTCGACGAGTCCGGCGGCCGCGAACGCCTCGGCGACCTCCTCGGCGGGGACGGTCCGGTAACCGTCGGCTTCGGTGATCGTGGCGACAGCGAGATCGTCGGGCTCGAATCCGTTCTCGTGAGCCGCGAGCGCGGCGATTCCGAGTTCGATGCCGTCTGTGAGAGAAAGGTCGTCGGTCCACTCCGATTCGAGGTGACCCTGAATGTCGGAGCGGCCGCCACCGATGACGGTCGCCTTCCACTCGTTGGGGGTTCCGGAGGGATCGGCGGCGAACAGGCGCGGCTCGCCCTCGTCGATGCCGCCGATCAGGAGTGCGGCTCCGTACGGTCGGGTGCCGCCGCGCTGGGTGTTCTCCTGGATGTGGTCCGTGACGAACTTCGTCAGCGTCTCGACGCCGACCGGCTCGCCGTAGCGCAGGCGGTTCCCCTGCGACTGCCGTCGCGCGAGGTCGATCAGCTGTCGCGCGTCGGCGACGTGACCCGCGCTCGCGGTGCCGAGGTGGTCGTCGAGCTTGTGAAGCTTCTCGATGCTCTCCGCCTCCATCAGCGTCGAGGAGGGGCGGGACATCGCGACGAAGACGACGCCATCCGCCGTTCGGACGCCGACGCTCGGCGCGCCGCGCGAGACCGCCTCGCGGGCGTACTCGACCTGATAGATGCGCCCGTCGGGCGAGAACAGCGACGTGCCGCGGTCGTACGCCTGCTGGTCGTTTCCGCCCATCATCGTCGATCACCCGCTCTCGCGGTGTCGCCTCGGCTCATTACCCGTTCTTATGCCGGACGGTTGAAAAACCCTCCTTAACCGGTACGTCGGGGGTACGACCGCCCATCGACGATCGTCTCGCGCAGCGCCGACCCGTCCTCGATCCGCTCACGCGCCACGTCCGGGCTCGTGCGCTACGTCCGGACTCCCCCTATGCCACGCCCGGACTCCCCCTTTGCCACGTCCGGACTCTTTCCTACGCCTCCACGCGCTCGTACGTCACGAACGCGAGGCCGTCGCCGGCGTCTTCGCGGTCGACCGCCGACCACTCGGCGGACTCCCACGCCGGGAATCGGGTGTCGCCGTCGGGACGCTCCGGGACCTCCGTCAGGACCATCCGGTCGGCGCGATCGAGGAACTGCTCGTAGACGGTCGCGCCGCCGATGACGTATATCTCGTCGACGTCGCGGTCGACGGCGTCCGCGCCCGCACGCTCGATCGCCTCGTCCAGGCCGTTCGCGACGACGGCGCAGTCGGGGAGATCGTCGTCGCCGATGTCGCGCGTGGTCAGTACGACGCTGGTGCGGTCGGGAAGCGGCCCGCCGATCCGGCTGGCGATGCTCTCGTAGGTCGCGCGGCCGACGATCACGGGATGTCCCGTCGTCAGGCGCTTGAAGTGCGCGAGATCCGCCGGGTAGTGCCACGGCATCCCGCCGCCGTCGCCGATGATTCGGTTCTCGGCGACCGCGGCGACGAGGACGATGGCGAGATCGTCGTCGCCCGGGGTGTTCGCGTCCGCCGTCATCACTCCGCCACCGCGAACGAGAGGCCGTCCGCGGAGTCGTAGTCGACGACCTCGACGTCCTCGTGGGTCAGTTCGTCGAGCGGCACGTCGGCGATCTCGATCCGGGGGCGATCGCGCGGCTCACGAGAGAGCTGTTCGAGCAGCCCCGGCACGTGATCGTACCCGTCCTCCCCGTCGGCCTCGTCGGGGGCGGTCCGCTCGACCCAGCTCTTCACGTCGAGATAGTCGGCCTTACTCTCGACGGTCGCCAGCCGATCCTGCACGTACTGCAGGTTGTTGGCGTACCACCCGCCGCGCTCGCCGCGGCCGCAATACACGTGCGCGTCGACGACGGTGTGCCCGAACTCTCCGAGCTCGTAGCCCGTCCGCTGCGCGAGTGCGTTCGCGAGCAGCGCGTACGCGGCGATGTTGAACGGCACGCCGAGCGCGATGTCGCCGGAGCGCTGGGTGAGGTGGAGGTTGAGCCGGTCGTCCTGCACGTTCACGACGAAGGTGTAGTGACACGGCGGGAGCGTCGAGGTCGTCGCGTTCGCGGGGTGCCACGCGTTCACGACCATCCGGCGCGACCGGGGGTTCTCCCGAAGCGTGTCGAGGACGTACCGAATCTGGTCGAAGGTTCGGCGCTCGGTCCCGTCCGGACCCTCCTCGACGGTCACCCAGCGGTGGGCGTCCTCGGGCCACGTCTCGCCCGGGAGTGCGTCGACGTCGCTCGGGACTGGATACCGACGCCAGAACCGGCCGTACGCGGTGTCGAGTCGCCCTTCGTCGTCGGCCCACGCGTCCCAGATCTTCGTCTCCTCGCGGAGGTTTCGGACGTGTTCCTCGCCCGAGAGGTACCAGAGCACCTCGTGGATGAGCGAGTTCCAGCGGTAGCCGTCCATCCGCTTCGTGGTTAAGAGCGGGAATCCCTCCGCGAGATCGACGGTGTACTGCCCGCTGAACGACGCGATCGTGTCGACCCCGGTTCGGTTCGGCTTGTACGTGCCCGTCGACAGGGTGTCGTCGACGAGGTCGAGGTACTGTTTCATGGTGATCGATGCCGTCCCGGATCGGCGCGGCCGCCGAGACGGCGAGTCTACCGACCGAACGTGCGGGGCGAACTAAAAGTGAGTGTTCCGCTGCAATCCTCGTTTCCGGACATCGTTCGTCGCGAAACGACCGCCCGATAGACGTGTCTCTGGATCGATACCGGGAGTGAGTGTTACAGACCGCTGCCGGCGACGTGGTACTAAAAGGGCGAGTATGAGATCGGGGACTGCTTATAACTGAACGTGGCGGTGGAAGCCGGCGCGCAGCGGCGGCGACCGGGGCTTTGGAGACGTTTTCCGCGCCGTCAATCGCTCATACGCAATGATCGTCAGAGACAGCCGAATCCACCGCACCAGCAACGTTACATAAACAGCCGCCGGCAACACCACTCACTCACTTATAAACGACCACTCCAACGCAATGAGACGCCTATTCCCGGCATCGCTCGCCGTTGTTCCAGTCCGGGTAGCGGACCCATCGAACCGTGTCGTCCATCGGAGATTTCACCCACGCCGAACAGCGGAAAGAAACCGGGGTGCTATCGGTCCACCGGGGTGAACGGCAACCAGCCGATCCCGCCGTCGACCAACGTGAGCGCGGCGAAGACTCGGCCGAGGACGAGCCCGTAGATCAGGTGCGCGATCGCGATGATCGCACCGAACTCGAGGCTTGCGGTGACTCCGGGAACCGGCAGCGTAGGGATCGGCAGCGACGTTGCGCCCTCGATCGCGAGCGCCGCCGGCAACAGCAGTCCGCCGGTGATCACGCCCAGCACCGCCGAGTGAACGACGCCGAGCGAGAGGCAACCCCCCACGTCCGCCCGCAGGTCGTCGAACAACGGGCGGTCGAAGACGGCGACGAACAGGGTTCCGAAGACGGTGCTGTTGAACAGGTGGACCGCCCAGCCGGCGGCGACTGTCTCGCTCCCGATCAGAGCACCGACGGTCGGCATGAGCCCTAGCGCGCCGTGCAGCACCACGCCCATCGTCACCCCGGCGACGAGGCCGCCGATCGCGCCGGCACGCCAATTCCGCTCGATCGCGTCCGTCTCGCCAGTTCGTGACATACGATAACAAGGCACTCAATCGTCATAACCGTTTCCACGAACGGCCGGCCGTTCGCCGCGGTCGCGAGCGTCTCAGACGTCGAATACGACGTAGGCGTACCAGCCGTCGTCTCGTCGTTCGAGGGCCATGTCGGAGTAGGTGACCGCCTTTATCTCCCGCGCCGCGACATCCGCGAGGGGGACGCCGCGGGCGCTCGCCGAGACGGTCCACGCGTCGTCTTCGCCTTGCTCGCTTCTTTCCCCTTCGTCGCTCCCGTCTCCAGCCTCCTCGCCCGTCCCGACGCTCAAGTCACATTCCTCGTCTGCACCACCGCCGGTTTCGTCCCCGCCGTGCGCAGCCGGCCCGGAGACCGCACACCGATGATCCGCGGGAAGCACGAGGCGTACGTCGCGCTCGTAGATCAGTTGGTCGAGGTAATCGAACAGCAGCGCCTCCGGGCGCTCCGCGCGCACCGTTACGCCGAACCGCTCGCCGCGCTCCGGAACCGACTCGCAACTCGCGGCGGTGAGTCCCTCGGCGACCGACTCGAACAGCCCCGAGAGCGTCGGGGCGGTCGCCTCGACGGCGACGTCGGCGGTGTGATCGCGGAGCCGGTGGGTCACGGCTCCTCGCCTCCGTTCCGGGACTCGGCCCCGATTCGATTCTGCGCGCCGATGCGCCTGAGCTCCTCGGGCGAGAGTCCGCCGGGATCCTCCGTCGCGCCCTCGAGCGCGACGCCGCTCGTCACCACCGCGCGAAGCCCCTCTTCGACGGACATGTCGACGTCGACGATCCGGCTCTCGGGGACGAACACGACGTGACCACCCATCACCGGGTTGGGAGCCATCGGCATGAACAGGGTCCGCATCTCCCCGTCCGTGACGGGGTCGGCAACCGCGTCCGGCGTCTCGCTCGTGACGAACGCGAGGGTGTACACGCCTTCGGTCGGGAACTCGACGAGGACGACCTCTCGGAAGTTATCGCTGTCGGACTCCAGCATCGCGTCGCTCATCTGCCTGAACCCCTGGTACACCGAGCCGACGCCCGGCACCTGCTCGATCGCGTAGTGGGCGTAATCGACTGCCTGCTCGCCGTACCGCGTCGACTCGACGACGACGCCGAGCAGCAGGATCGATCCGACGAACACGATCGGCGTCGCGATCTCGATAGCGATCTCGCGCGAGACCTCGCCGACGATCGGCAGCGCGACGCGCGGAGACAGCGGTACGACCACAGAGGAGAACACGTCGAGGTAGTCGTAGATCGCGTTGAACACGAACGCGAGCACGGCGAGCGTGATCACGGAGGGGACGATGACGGCGACGCCGGTCAGGAACGCGTGACGGATCCGTTTTCGCCCCGGTGGGGGCTCGTCGACCATTATCACCCTTCACGGACGAGCCCGACTAAACGGTTCCGTCGTCGCTCGTCGCTCGAACCGATCTCCAGGATCAACGACGACTCTCCGGTGCGGGCGGCACTCCGGTGTGGACGGCCCTCCGGTGTGGACGGCCCTCCGCTGTGGGCGGCTGGCCCCGCTCCGAACGGTTCTTCGACGAGGTCGTCCGACCGCAACCCTCCCCGGTGGCGGTGGAGTTATATTCCGTAGGGGTGTTAGATCGCTGCAGTGAGCGTTACCGTGGAAAAACGGACGGATCCGCCCGGCGAGTCCGACCACGTCACCACGGCGTGGGATCTCAAAGAACGGATCCGGTCGGAGGAAGGGGTCCTCCGACAGCGCCGAGGGTTCTTCGTCGACGCCTACCGCCGATCCACGACGCACCTCCTCGTCGAGAACGACGCGCTCGTCGCGTTCGCGTCCGTCCGTCGCGACGGATACGTCCTCTTTCTCGCGGTTCATCCGAGTCATCGGGGACAGGGGTACGCGGAACGGCTCATCGCCGACGTCGCCGAAGGGCACCGCTCAGTCACCTGTCACGCTCGGACGACCAACGAGATGGCGCTCGGATTCTACGAACACCTCGGCTTCGAGGTCGTTCGGCGGATCGACGACTATTACGAAGACGGTGGCGACGCCTACTACCTCAAACTCGGCGGCGAGTCGCTCCGCGAGCGGCTCTCCGAGTTCGTGAGCCGGTAGCGATCTCGCGTCGTTACGGTTTCGCAACGCTACGGTCTCGCGTCGATCGCGGTCGGTGGTGAGTCGCCCTCTCGCGAGGTGAGGACCCGCCGGAGCCCGGCGAACCGATAGCCATTAGCACGCGCCGCGAGGACACTCGGCCATGACGGAACCCACTCCCGCGTCCCTCGCGGACCGCGTCCGCGACGGCGACGTTCGCTTCCACGAACTGGAGGAGCACGTCGACGCCGACACCGCCGCGGCCGCCCGGCGGCTCCTCGTGGCGGAGTCCGCCGACGGCGACGTCGACGCACTGGGGGAGTACGCCTTCGACGCCGCCGACGCGCACGGATCGAACATCGAGAACATGATCGGTGCCGTACAGGTACCGATGGGCGTCGCCGGCCCGGTCTCGATCGACGGCGGCGCGCTCTCTGGCGATCGCTACCTCCCCATGGCGACCACGGAGGGTGCGCTCGTCGCCTCGATCAACCGCGGCTGCTCCGTCGTCAACGACGCCGGCGGCGCGACCGCGCGGGTGACGAAGACCGGAATGACCCGCGCGCCCGTCTTCCGCGTCGGCGACGTCGCCGAAGCGGAGGCGCTCGTCGCGTGGGTTCGCGACAACGAGGCGACGCTTCGCGAGGTCGCCGAGTCGACGACGAGCCACGGCGAACTGCTCGACGTGACTCCCTACGTCGTCGGAAACAACGTCTTCCTGCGGTTCCGCTACGACACGAAGGACGCGATGGGGATGAACATGGTCACCATCGCGACCCGGGAGGCCTGCGACGCGATCGAGGACGAGACGGACGCCTCGCTCGTCGCGCTCTCCGGCAACCTCTGTTCGGACAAGAAACCGGCCGCGGTCAACGCCGTCGAGGGGCGCGGGCGCTCCGTCGCCGCCGACGTCGAAGTCCCTCGCGAGATCGTCGAGGAGCGGCTCCACACGACCCCCGAATCGATCGCCGAGATCAACACTCGGAAGAACCTCGTCGGGTCCGCGAAGGCGGGCGCGCTCGGATTCAACGCCCACGTCGCGAACGCGGTCGCGGCGATGTTCCTGGCGACCGGCCAGGACGAGGCGCAGGTCGTCGAGGGCGCGAACGCGATTACGACCGCGGAGACGACACCTGAGGGCGATCTGTACGTCTCCGTGTCGCTCGCGAGCCTCGAAGTCGGCACCGTCGGCGGCGGGACGGGCCTTCCGACGCAGGCCGCGGGACTCGACGTCCTCGGCGTCCGCGGCGGCGGCGACCCGGCCGGAAGCAACGGTGACGCGCTCGCCGAGGCCATCGCCGTCGGGGCACTCGCCGGGGAACTCTCCCTGCTCGCGGCGCTCGGTTCGCGACACCTCTCGTCGGCGCACGCGGATCTCGGCCGGTAGGCGTCCCTCCTTCTCGCAGTTGGTCCGTGTGGGATCACACCGGCTCGTCCGTCAATCCGTAGGCCCGTCCGCCCGTCCCTCAGTCCGACCACGACGCGCAGTCATCGCGCATCGCGTCGCGCCCGGCGTCGGTGATTCGATAGACCGCCTCGCCGGTCACCCGCTCGACGAGCCCGGCCGAATCGAGCGCCTCCAGCCGAGCCTCGACGTGATCGACGTACAGCCCCGTGTTGCTCGCGAGGAATGCGGGGTAGTCTGTCCCCGCGTCGTCGAGGTACGCGAGCACTCGCTCGTCTGAGCGGGTGAGAGGCGGGGGGTCGGCGTCGGGGGCATCGGACGCGTTCGGCACGGGCATCGTGCACGTGGTAACACCTGCCACATAAAGGACGTTCCGTCGGTTCCCGTTCGCTGGCAGACGGTGGGACCGATCGCTCATTTCGCGGTTCAGCGTTTAGTCGTCTGCACCGGCCGACTCGCCGCCGGGCGGGTGGCCTGAAGAGCGCTCCGGGAGCATCGGGCTGCCGTCGGCACGCGGGCCGAGCCGGGGGCCGTGCGGGCCGTCGTCGGGGTCGATCCGTCGTCGCGTGCGGTAGTCGGTCGAGCGCTCGACGGGGGTGCGGCCGATAGCCGTGATCATCTCGACGTAGTCGTCGAACGATCGGTACTCGCCGTACTCGCCGCCGGCGCGCTTGGTGATCTCTTCCGAGAGGATGGTTCCCATGAAGTCGTCCGCCCCGCAGTTGAGCAGCTTGAGGCCGTGCGCGTCGCCCGATTTTACCCACGAGGCCTGCACGTGGTCGACGTTGTCCAAAAAGAGGCGGGCGACCGCGACGACCAGTTCGTCCTCGTCGCGAGAGGGACCGGAGTCGACGACGCCGTGGCGGTAGAGAGGCGTGTTCTGGTGGATGAAAGAGAGGGGGACGAACTCCGTAATCTGCCCGGTCCGATCCTGGAGGTCCCGGATCACCTGCAGATGCTCCGCGCGGTGTTCGACCGTCTCGACGTGTCCGTACATCATCGTCGCGGTGGTGTCGAGGCCGGCGGCCATCGCGCCCTCCATGGCAGCGACCCAGTCGTCGGTACGGATCTTCCCGGGGCAGATCACGTCGCGGACCTCGTCGACGAGAATCTCGGCGGCGGTACCGGGCGCGGAGTCGAGGCCGGCGTCGGCCAGCTCGCGGTAGACGGTCTCGTAGTCCCAGTCGGTGCCGCGGGCGGCGTGGTACGCCTCCTCGGGAGTCATCGAGTGGACGTGGATACCGCCGACCGACATCGCCTGGATCTGCTCGACGTAGGTACCGGGATCGGTCGCGTATCGCTCGGGCGGCTTGTAGTTCACCTCGCTCTCGGGGTCGTCGTGCGCGGCGAGGATCTCGTGGTGCTCGTCGTTCAACGCGAGCGCGGGGTGGAGTCCAGACACCGAGCACACCTCGTAGACGCCCATGTCGAGGGCCTCCTCGACGATCTCGCGGGACTCGGCGGGGGTCTTCGTGAAGCCCGCGTGATCGGCCTCGCTGTCGGCCTCGAACGCGTGCGCGCTGTCCTTGAAGTTACAGAACAGACAGCCCGTGTTGCAAGCGGTGGTGACGTTGTTGTTGAGGTTGGCGACGAACGTGACCTCGTCGCCCACCTCCTCGCGCCGGCGGCGGTCGGCGAGTTCGAGGACCGCTTCCTTCCGAACCGGATCGGTCCCGTCGCTATCGGTGCCGGTCGCGAGCAGTTCGACCGCGTCGTCGACGGAGAGGCGATCGCCGTCCCGGGCCTTCGCGAGGGCGTTCTCGAACGATTGATCGGTCGACGGCTCGTCGAAGTCGAACTCGCCCCGGTCGAGGGCTGCCGCGTCATCGCGGCCCGTGTCGCTCGCGTCACCTCCGCCTGCGCTGTCGCGGACAGCGTCTCCGCCGTCAGCGTCGGGATCCCGCGCCGAAGTCATTCCGTAACCGTCCCCGTCCCACGGATAAAAACCGGGCGGTCACGGCACCCGGGCCGGTGGGAGCGGGAACAGCGACCGCTGTTTGCCGCGGCTCCCCGCACCGGGGCAACTCCCGCCACAGTCACGGACCCTTTATCCGCCGGGCGCGAAGCGGGTAGCAACCATGGCACGCGCGAGCGCCGGAGCGCGCCTCCACTTCGGCTTCTGTAACCTCAGCCTCTCCCACGAGCGCCTGTACGGGGCCCTCGGGCTGGGGCTCCGCGAACCGCGCGTCGTCGTCGACGCCGAGCGGGCGGACGGCGTGCGCGTCGAGGTCGACGGTGAACAGACCGGTTCGAGCGCGCGCGACGCCGACCGGATCGCCGCCGACGTCCGCGAGTACGCGACGGCCGCCGTCGACCTGCTCGACGCCGACGGCACCCGTATCTCGATCCACGAGTCGCTGCCGCGACACGCCGGCCTCGGGAGCGGCACCCAGCTGGCCGCGGCGACGCTCGCGGCGATCGCGGCGGCCTACGACGAGCCGGCCCGGGTTCGGGAGCGCGCGCCGGCGCTCGGCCGAGGCGGACGCTCCGGCGTCGGCGTCGCGACCTTCGAGGCCGGCGGGTTCGTCCTCGACGCCGGCCACCCGACCGCGCGGTTCACGACCGATCGGCCGGCGGACGGCGAGTGGACCGTCCCGCCGGTGGCGGCGCGGCACGCGGTGCCGGACGACTGGCGGTTCCTGCTCGTGCGGCCGGACGCGGGCCCCGGCCGAAGCGGCACCGTCGAGGACGACGCGATGCGGACGGCGGTCGAGCGGGCCGAACCAGGCCTCGCGGACCGGATCGGCGGGATCGTCACGCGGCGCGTGCTCCCGGCGATCGCGACGGGGAACGCCGAGCTGTTCGGCGCGGCGGTCGCCGAGATCGGCCGGCTCAACGGCGCGTGGTACGCCGACGAACAGGGCGGCGTCTACCGCCCCCCGGTCGGCGACGTGGTGGCGTCGCTGTCGGATGCCACGAGCGTGTTCGGGGCCGGCCAATCGTCGTGGGGGCCGACCGTGTACGGCGTCACCGACGCCGCCAGCGCCGAGGCGGCCGCGGTAGACGGCGAGCGCGCCCTCGAAGAGGCGGGGATCGACGGGTCGGTGTCGGTGGTCCGGCCGGCGGAGGGGGGCGCGCGGGTGACGGGTGAGCAACAACACTAAGCGGAGCGGCGACTCCATGGGTGACATGACGAGCCTTCCGTTCGGAGTCGCCCGCCTCGACTCGATCCTCGACGGCGGCGCACCGCCGGGGAACGTTGTGCTGCTCGCCGGTGAGTCGGGAGCCGGCGCGCGGGAGTTCCTGTACACGAGCGCGGCGATGAACGCCCTCGCGCGCGCCGACGAAGCGCTGTTCGACCTGTACTACGGCGACCTCCCCGAGAGCGCCGCGCTCCCCGACGAGATTCACTACCTCTCGTTCACCGCCGACACGGGCGCGATCACCCGAGAGATGGGGTACACGATGGCGGACGAGATCGTCGACGCCGCGATCGACGAGATATCGTTCCGGGACCTCTCGGCGGAGTACTTCCAGCTCAGCCCGATCCCGCGAGACTGGTACGAAGACGAGACGGCGTCGATCGCGGACCTCGGCGACCGCGGCGAGTACGAGGACGTGCTCACGGCGTTCGGCGATTACCTGTCTGCGCACGCCGAGGGGAGCCTCGTCTGTATCGACTCCGTGACCGACCTCGTTTCGATGGTCTCGGAGGATATGGAGTGGAGCGACATCGCGATGGTGATGAAGGGGCTGAAGAAGGCCGCCTACGACTGGGGTGGGCTCATTCTGGTATTGGTGAACACCGATTCGGTCACGGACCGGGAGTTCGGCGCGCTGACGGACGCCGCCGGCGGCACGTTCCAATTCACGTGGGAGAGCGGCGGGTCACAGCGGGCCCGGACGATGTTCGTCCGAGAGTTCCGCGGCGTGCTCTCCCGGCTGGAGGCCGAGAACATCGTCCGGTTCGAGACCGAGATCCACGAGGGCGGCTTCGACATCAGCGACGTCCGGAAGATACGGTGAGGTGGTGGTCGCCCCGCGTCGGCGATCTCCTCGCGACCGCCTATCGATTCGGAGAACGCCGCGACAGATTACTTAAGGCTCCTCGCACTACGGGCCATAGATGACGGAGGATCCGCGATGAGCGACCTCGATCCCGCCGATCTGTCCGGCGACGCCGCCGCCGATCTGTCCGGCGACGCCGCCGCCGACGGCGCGGGTGACCGACCGAGCGATCGTGCGGTCGCCGCCGCGGCCGACGATCTCGGGGTGACCCGCGAGACGCTTCTGAAGCGGGCCATCGTCGCGATCGCGGAGTCCGAGGGAATCGACGTGCCGGACGCGGAGGAGGTGGCGGCGATCGAGAACCGGCTCGCCGACCTCGACGCCGAAGTCGACGAGAAGGTGGCCGACCTCCGAGACCGCTTCGTGGATCTCTACCGCGATGCCGAGGCGAAGGCCTCGGCCGATCACGTCCACGAGGAGACGCGAGCGCGGCTGGACGCGGTTACCGACGACCTCGACGCCGTCTCCGCTCGGCTCGCCGACCTGGAATCGCGAGCGGACGACCTCGACGCCGACGACCTCGACGACAAGCTCTCACGCGTCGCGAGCGCGGTCGTCAGGGTCCAGCGACGGTTGGAGGCGGCCGAGCAGGACCGTGGCAACCGGGAGCGACTCGACGCGCTGGCGTCGGCCGCGAACCGCCACGGAGTCCGCAAGGCGAGGTGCACCGACTGCGGTGGAACAGTCGAGATCGGACTGCTGACGGCTCCCGAGTGCCCGCACTGCGGTCGCCGATTCGCCGAACTGGAGCCGAACCCAGGATTCTTCGGAACCTCCCGACTCGTCGTCGAGGATCCCCCCGCCCTCGACGGTGACGTCGACGAGGATGCCGCCGGGCGTGCAGGACGACACGGCGCGTCCGGATCGAACGAATCGAACGAACCGGACGTGTCGAGCCGAGTTAGCGCCCGCGACGACGCCATCCGAAACGACGGCGGCGACGGCTACGGTGGCGACGGCTACGGTGGCGACGGCGGCGACGGCGACGGGAGCGAGCGAACCGGTGGGAGTGATCGATGACGGACGACGTCGACGGGCCGGGATCGGAGCCCTCCGGTGACGATGTCGTCGAAGACCCCTTCGACGAACTGGACGGCCAGAGCGAGGACGTCCTGTTTGGAGAGTCGAAAGACGGCCCCCCTCGCCGCGAGGACCCGACCACCGGCACCGACGACGCCGATCCGCCGAGAGGAGGTGGCGGCGACCGATCTCCGACCGCGTCGCGCGACCCCTTCGACGAGCTCGAAGGAAGTCCCGGCGACGAGGATGATCTCGGCGACGCGTTCGAACGGATGGACGTCGGCGGCGTCCAATCGGACGTTTGGGAGTCGCTCGACGAGGTCGCCGGCGACGCCCCCGGCTCCGGAGGGGCCCCCGGCGGGGGTCCCGGAGCTTCGGAGCCGTTCGGGACCGCGGCCGACGCGGTCGAACACGTCGTCGACAAGCGATCGTACTGTCAGCAGTGTCCGCACTTCACCGCGCCGCCGGAGGCCGCCTGCACGCACGAGGGGACGGCGATCGTCGAGGTGATCGGCTTCGACGAGTTCCGGGTCCGAAACTGCCCGATGGTCGACGACGACGATCCGGCGTTCGACACGGATCCGCGGAAGTAATCACTTTCGAGAACATTCACGGTCGGCGTTAGCGTTCGCGGTTTCTGATCACGCTCAAGTTCTCCGGGTGACGAGGGCCGTGTACCTGTGGAAATACGTAACGTATCGAAGCGGAGAGGGATCGAGTTCGGGTCCGGCGAGTTCACTGGGGCGATAGGAGATTCGATTACGGTCGTCCCGCTCGTCGTCGCGCTCGCACTCCTGACCGGCGTGTCCCTGCCCCACGTGCTCGTCGCGTTCGGGGTCTTCCAGATCGTCTGGGGGGTTCGGTACGGCCTGCCGGTGTCGGTCGAGCCGATGAAGGCGCTCGCGGCGCTGGCGATCGCCGGGGCGCTGACGTACGCCGAACTCGCGCTCGCCGGAGTCGTCCTCGGCGTCCTGCTCCTCGCGATCGGACTCACCGGGACGCTCGCGCGGGTGGAACGTTGGATCGGCGAGCCGGTGATCCGCGGCGTGCAGTTCGCGGTCGGACTGATCCTCCTCGAAACCGGGATTGACCTCGCGCTCGGCGGTCCCGTCCTCGCGGTCGCGGGCGTGACGATCGCCGCGGCCGCCGCGCTCGCGGGGCACGGGAAGGCGAGCGCTCTCGCAGTCGCGGTCGTCGGGATCCTGATCGCGCTCGTCACGGCCGGAATTCCGGCACCCCTGTGGCCGGGGGCGTCGCCGACGCCGTCGATCACGGAGCTCTCGGCGGCGGTCACGCGGAGCACCGCCGACGGGGTGTTCGCGCAGCTCGCGATGACGATCGGCAACGCGGCGCTCGCGACGTCGCTCCTGTTCGCGGACCTGTACGATGTCGAGGTCACGGCCGACGAGCTGTCGGCGAGCATGGGTGTGACGAACCTGCTCGCGGTCCCGATGGGCGGAATTCCGATGTGTCACGGCTGCGACGGCGTCGCCGGAAAGCACGCGTTCGGGGCGCGCACCGGCGGCGCGAACGTGATCCTCGGCATTGGGTACCTCGCCGCCGCGCTCTTCGCGACGCCCGCGCTCCTGGCCGCGTTCCCGGTTGCGATGCTCGGCGCGCTGCTCGCGATCGTCGCCGTCTCGCTCGCGCGGAACGCCCTCGACTCCGAAAACGTCGGGCTCTCGGTCGCGATCGGCCTCGTCGCGCTCGCGACGAACCTCGGCATCGCGTTCCTCGTCGGGATCGTCGCGCACCTCGCATGGGCGCGAATCGGAGCACACGCGGAGGATGCCAGCCGCTTATGAATGTATGCGGTGCTGTGGCGTCGCCGCCGACAGGGCGAGAGCGAACCTCTCGCTTGCAACCGGCGCAACGCGCCGGTGACGACGCCGTGAGCCGTCGCGGCAGCGAGGCGCAAAGCGCCGCTGGTAGCCGGAGGCAAAGCCGTCGGCGACTGTGACGTTGGCGGTGTACACCGCACTGTCACCGATTCATAATCGACCGACCGGCGGTTGTGAGTGTTCACCGCGTCAGCAACAATTTATAACCAGCCGCCAGCAACACCACTCTCTCACGTATAAACGTTCACTCCGACCGCATGTAACACCTGCTCCGCTCTCGACTGACGGATTGAGAAATCGGTTCGGAGTCGGAGGGCTACTCGTCGTCGATCAGGCCGCCGAACACCGACGCGGCGGTGTCGGGAACGTCGAAGTCGTGGTAGTGCTCGCCCTTCTCGTTCGAGAGGATGTTGAGCGCGGCGGCCGCGCCGTCGCCCGCGGAGATGATCGCCTGCCACTCCTCGGCGCGTGCCATCGCGCCGGTCGCGTACGCGCCCTCGACGCTCGTTTCCATCGAGACGCCGACGTCCACCGTGTCGTCGTCAGCGAAGTCGCAGCCGAGCGACTCGGCGAGGTCGCGGTTCGCACCCGTCGCCAACACCACGTAGTCAGCCTCGTACTCGTCTTCGTCCGTGGTCAGCGCGAAGCCGTCACCGGCGGATTCGACCGCGGTGACCTCCTCGCTCTGCCGGCGGTTGACGCCGAAGTCGTCCACCTGCTGGCGGGCGGTTGCGAGGAACTCGCTGCCGCCGACGGAACCGATCCCGAGGTAGTTGAACAGGTGCGCCTTGTGCATCCAGGTGCCGTCCGTGTCGAAGAGGACCGTGTCGAGCCCGTTCTTGCCCGCGAACAGTCCCGCGCTGAGCCCGGCCGGTCCGCCGCCGACGATTGCTACGTCTACCATAACTCCGACAACGGGCTCGCCCGGATAAGAAGTGTCGGAACCGGTCATCCCGACGAGCGGTCACAGCGCGGCCGAGCGTGAACCCGGCTACGACGTAAATTCCGAAAGCGGTCCCCCATCCGAATCGTCGTTTCTCGTTTCGCCGTCGTCGGTGTCGCCGTCAGCGGTGTCGTCGTCGGTGTTGTCGCCGTCAGCGGTGTCGACGTCGGTGGCGTCCTCCGGCTCCGCCGGGTCACCGCCGTCGACCGTGTTCGCGTCGCTACCGTCGCCCGTGTCCCCATGGTTACCGTCGTCTCCGCCGTCATCCTTGCCGATGGTTTCGGGCTCCGTCCACGGATCGTCGGGGTCGACGGGCTCGACGGCGCGGTCGAGTTCGGCGGCCGAGTAGTCGTGCTCCTCGTCGAGCAGCATCGCGAGTCGCTGCCAGCGCGCGCTGTGTTCGTCCTCGCCCTCCGGACCGACTCGCGCGCCGCGGGTCTTGAAAAAGCGCGTACCGCGACCGAGACGCGAGCCCTCGCCCGTGTGGCCGTCGAAGATCGCATCGAACTCGCCGCCCGGTTCGAGGTCCCCGACGGGGAAGTCGTGAGCCGGCTCCTCGCCGCGATCGCGAGCCTCGGCGCGGCGCTCGGCGACGGCGCGGAAGTACTCGTCGGCGTTCGGGCCCTCGCGGGTCGACTGGGCTCGCGCGGCCGCCAGCGAGGCGTGGATCGCACAGATACGGCCCTTCCACTCGGCGGGCTCCCAGCGTTCGGTGGCGAGTTCCTCGTAGCGTTCGATGGTGAGCGCGACGTCGCTGCCCGCACGGAGATCCTCGACGACGTAGAGGTTCAGGCGGTCCCAGAGGTTCCACGCGTAGCCGGAGCGGGCCAGCTCCCACGCGGCCCACGCGGCGACCTCCTCGTCGGAGCGGCGCACCGCCTTCTGCAGGAGGCTGGAAACGGCGTAGCGGTTGTAGCCGCCGTCGGTCTCGTTCGGCTCCTTCGGCTCGCCGAAGTCGTTCTCGCCGGTCGCATCGGGCGTCGTGTCGGTCTCCAAGCTCCCGTCCGACCCGAACGTCGCCTGTCTGTCGTCGCCGTCGGCCATACGACCGCTCCCGCCGCGAACGACTTAAAAATCCCGTGCGGTGGACGGGATCACTGGGGTCAGGTCGTGCCCTCGAAACGCCCGCGGTACCGCGGATCACACCTCCGCTGAAAGGGAACCCTTAAGTCGAATCCGGCGGGTAGAATACGGTAACCGCCCTTAGCTCAGCCTGGTAGAGCAGTCGACTGTAGATCGACTTGTCCCCCGTTCAATTCGGGGAGGGCGGACTTCCTTTCCAGCCGATTCGTAGTCGACTGTAAATCGACTTGTCCCCCGTCCCCGCGAGCGAAGCGAGCCGCACGCCCGGACTGTCTCGACGAGTTCAATTCGAGGCTCGTACCCTGAACCGCTTATAAATCACAGCGATCGCAGGCGCTCTCGTCGTGTGAAATGACACCCGCCTCGATTCTCAACGTAACTATTTGCACCGACAGCGTATTTAATCCTCGCATGCAACCGTTCAGACATGACTCTCGTCGTGGTCCCGGTTAGGTTCCCGCCGTCGTCGCATTCGGAGGCGACGCTGCGGGAGGCCGTCCGCGTCGCGGAGGAGCGCGACGCCGAGCTCACGATCCTCCACGTGGACCTCTATCAGAACTCCGGCGGCGTCTCCCGTAGCGATCTCAAACGAGCCGTGGAACAGCGGATCGGCAGGCTGGACCGCGCGCGGTACGTCGTCCGGCGCGGCTTCCTCGTCGAGGAGACGATCCTCGAAGAGATCGTCGCCGAGGGCGCGGACGTCGTCGTCATCGGTTCGAAGCAGGCCGGGCGCTGGCGACGGATGGTCCAGAAACTCCTCTCGGACCCCGACATCGACACCTTCCTCCGCGGCGAGCTGGACTGCACCGTGATCACCGTCGAGGCCGACGGAGAGACCACGAGCAACGAGGCGGGCGAATCTCCCGGAGACACCGCGCCGCTCCCGGAGGACGGCGCAGACGACTGATTTCGAACGCGATTGATCGCTGCCGATTGCGGCTGATCGCTGCCGATTGCGGCTGATCGCTGGCAGTCTCATTCGACCGATGCCGCGTCTATCCGCGTCTATCTTCCCCCTCGCGTCCAGCGACCTCATAGCGCCGATCGTACTCGATGGTGGTCGCGACGCGCTCGGCGATGGCCTCGCCGAACTCGCGTTCGACGATATACAAGGCCAAGTCGATCCCGGAGGTCACCCCGCCGGCGGTGAGCAGATCGCCGTCGTCGACGACGCGGGCGTCCACTATCTCCGCGCCGGACTCGCGCAGCTCGTCCACCGCCCCGGCGTGCGTGACGGCCCGGCGGCCGTCTGTGACGCCAGCCTCGGCGAGTAGCATCGATCCGGTACACACCGACGCGATCCGGGTTCCCGCGGCGTGGTGCGCGCCGAGCGCGCGCGGCACGTCGCCTTTTTTCGCCTCCGCCCACGCGCTCGCCGTCTCGTCGCGCGCGTTCCACCCGCCGCCGGGGACGACGAGCAGGTCGGGGACGGCCGCGCCCGGATCACCGTCGGCAGCACGGTCACTGTCCGGCTCCGCGAGGACACCGTCGACGCCGACCCGCGTCCCGTGGCTCGCGGTCACCGTCTCGCGGTCGGCGAGCGTGACGTACCGGACGCGGTCGGGACGCTCGCCGGCGGCCCCCTCATCTCTCGTCTCGCTCTCTGCGGCGTACTCCTGGGCGTAGTCGAACACCTCGTACGGGCCGATCCCGTCGAGTTCGTCGAACCCGTCGTAGACTAAAATATCGACGTTCATGACCGAGAGACGTCCCGGATCCTCATGGGCGTTCCCCTCTGGCAGGTCTACCCCTCGGCGGAGTGAGGTCCCGAGAAGTGATCAGCGCGTCGTCTCGATTCCGAACTCTACTCCGACGCGCCCCACTTCTCGACGCGCTTCGGACGGTCCGAGACCGCCATCACGTCGAGGTCGTCGTCCGCGTGCTCGATCGCTTCGAGCGCTGCCGTTGCGGAGGCGTACGTCGAGAAGTAGGTGATCTCCTCCTCGACGGCGACCTCCAACAGCTCGCGCTGACGGGAGACGATGAGGTCGATCTCGCCGTGGCGTGCGGCCTCGACGAGGTCCGTCGCCGTCGACAGCTCGAAGTGCTCGGCGTACCCCTCGACCAACGTTTCGCCGGCCTCGGTGTCCGGCTCCGGGAACTCCTCGGCAGAGAGGTCGACGACGGCGGTACCGGACTCCGGAATCGGCTTGCCGGTCGAGTCCTGCGCCTTGTCGTACGCCTTCCCGAAGGAGGTGGCCGTTCCCATCACCTCGCCGGTGGATTTCATCTCCGGACCGAGACGTGGATCGGACCCCGGCAGGCGGTCGAACGGGAGGACGACCTCCTTCACGCTGCGGTGTTCGGGGATCTGCTCGTCGACGTCGAGGTCCGACAGGGACAGATCGGCGGTCATGACCTTCGCGGCGAGCTTCGCGATGGGGACGCCCGTCGCCTTCGAGACGAACGGAACCGTCCGCGAGGAGCGCGGGTTCGCCTCCAGCACGTACACCTCGGAGTCCGCCTCGTCGTCGTGCACGCCCGTCACCGCGAGCTGGACGTTCAGGAGACCGACCGTGTCGAGCGCGCGGGCGATGGACTCGGTGACCTCGCGAACCCGGACGAGGGTGTCGTCGCCGAGCGAGCGCGGGGGGATCATGCAGGCGGAGTCGCCGGAGTGGACGCCCGCGCTCTCGACGTGTTCCATCACGCCGCCGAGCAGCACGTCCTCGCCGTCCGACACGGCGTCGACGTCCAGTTCGACTGCGTCGTCGAGGAACTGGTCGATGAGGATCGGCTTGTCCGGCGAGACGCGAACCGCCTCCTCGATGTACCGTTCTAGCTCCGCGTCGTCCTCGACGACGCGCATCGCGCGGCCGCCGAGCACGTAGGAGGGGCGAACGAGGACCGGATAGCCGATCTGATGTGCCAGATCGAGCGCCTCGGCTTCGCTGGTCGCGGTGCCGCCCTCCGGCTGTAAGACGTCCATCTCCTCCATCAGGACGTTGAAGCGGTCGCGGTCCTCCGCGAGGTCCATCGCTTCGACGCTGGTGCCCAAAATCGAGCAATCGAGTCCGCGACGCTCGATCTCCGCTTCGAGCGGTTCGCCGATGTTCACCGACGTCTGTCCGCCGAACTGGACCATCACGCCGTCCGCGCCTGTCGCCTCGGCCACGTCGGCGACCTCCTCGGCCGTGATCGGGTCGAAAAAGAGCCCGTCGGAGGTGTCGTAGTCGGTCGAAACCGTTTCCGGGTTGTTGTTGACGACGTGCGCCTCGATGCCCAATTCACGGAGCGCCTGGATCGCGTGGACCGAACAGTAGTCGAATTCGACGCCCTGCCCGATACGGATCGGTCCGCCACCGACGACGACCACGCTGTCGACGCTCTTGTCGACGACAAGCTCGCCGGCCGCGGCGTCTCCCTTGAGCGGTCCGCGCTCGAACTCCGACTGGCGGGCGGAGTAGTAGTACGGAGTCTCGGCGGCGAACTCGCCGGCGCACGTGTCGACCTGTTTGTACGTCCGGCCGGGCACGTCCGCCTCGACCGCGTCGACGTCGGTCCCGCCGCCGGCGAGCGCCGCGATCTCGGCGTTGGTGTGGCCCGAGGTGGCCGCTTGTGCGAACTCGCCGTTTTGTGCGGCCTGTGCGGTGTCGCTGACGCGCTTGAACCGTTCGAGGTACCACGGCTTGATGCCAGTCAGCGACTCGATGTCGTCGACGGTGTACCCCCGGTCGAACGCCTCGAAGATCGCGTACGGCCGGTCCGGCGAGGGGCGTTCGAGGTACTCGGTTTCGAGCGCGTCGTCGCCGACGTCGACCCAGTTGACCGCCGGATCGTACTCGGACGAGCGGAGCGACTTCAGCAGGCTCTCCTCGAAGTTCCGGCCGATCGCCATCGCCTCGCCGGTGGACTTCATCGCCGTCCCGAGCTCGAAGTCGACGTCCTCGAACTTGTCGATGGGCCACCGCGGCACCTTCGTCACCACGTAGTCGATCGCGGGCTCGAAGGCGGCGGTCGTCTCGCCGGTGATCTCGTTGTCGATCTCGTGGAGGCGCTTGCCGAGCGCGACCTTGGCCGTGACGCGGGCGATCGGGTACCCGGTCGCCTTGGAGGCGAGCGCCGACGAGCGAGAGACGCGCGGGTTCACTTCCACCACGCGGTACTCTCCGCCGGGGGTGCCGTCGTCGCGCCACGCGAACTGGATGTTACAGCCGCCCTGGATGCCGAGTTCGCGGATGACGCCGAGCGCGGCGTCGCGCATCTCCTGGTGGCCGTCGTCGGGGATCACCTGAGAGGGTGTGACGACCGTCGACTCGCCGGTGTGGATGCCCATCGGGTCGATGTTCTCCATGTTGCAGATGATGATACAGGAGTCGTCGGCGTCCCGCATCACCTCGTACTCCAGTTCGACCCAGCCCGCGATGGACTCGGTGATGAGCACCTCGCTGTTCCGCGAGAGGCGGAGCCCCTTGCGGACGCGCTCAACGAGCTCCTCGAAGTCGTCGACGACCCCGGAGCCGGAGCCGCCGAGGGTGTACGTCGTCCGGGAGATGACGGGAAGCCCGCCGACCGCGTCGACTGCCTCCTGCACGCGCTCGCGGAAGTACTCCTCGTCGTAGTCGGTGACCGACTCGTCATCGTCGAGCGCGATGGTCGTCGACTTCGGCACCGGTTGACCGATGTCTTCCATGCGTTGGCGGAACAGGTCCCGGTCCTCCGTCGCGTAGATGGTGTCGAGCGGCGTCCCCATCACCTCGACGTCGTGCGCTTCCAAGATACCCTCCTCGGCGAGCTCGGCGGTGACGTTCAGTCCGGTCTGACCGCCGAGTCCCGCGATGACGCCGTCGGGCTCCTCGATCTGGATGACCTCGGCGATGGCCTCCGGCGTGATCGGCTCGATGTACACCCGATCCGCGGTCTCCGGGTCGGTCATGATCGTCGCCGGGTTCGAGTTCACCAGGACGACGCGAGCGCCCTCCTCTTGGAGTGCGCGGCACGCCTGTGCGCCAGAGTAGTCGAACTCCGCTGCCTGTCCGATCTGGATCGGCCCGCTACCGATGAGTAGAATGGTCCGGTCCTCGCTCATTATCGCGACGAAGTACGTTCATCGTAATAAGGCCGACGATAGAATACGAATCTCGCAGGGACTTTGCGATTTTCGCAAGGTATGTCGACGCGTACCGCACTCTCCGTTCCTCGCGCTCCCCGTGCATTCGGGAATCGTCGACACCGGGGATCATTGACTACGAAGATCGTCGACTACGGGGATAGGTGGCGTCAGATGTCGATCGCGTAGCGGTACGGTCGCTCGGCGATGACCTCGACCTCTCCGCGGTCGGCCCACCGACCCAGCACGGTCGCCACCCGATGCGGGTTGTCGAGGTCTTCGCACTCCCCGAGAAGTGCGACGATCTCCCGCGCAGTCAGCGGCTCGTCGGCCTCGGCGAGTACGGCGCGGATCCGGTCGTACCGGTCGTATTCACCGGCGCTCATGCGTCTTACGTACGTCTCCCGAGCATATAGGGTTCAGTGAGACATGAGTCAGACAAACGTCTGACGCGAAGCGTGGAACTCCGAGTCAGGCGTAGGGATCATCTATTTCGAGGTCGCGCTCGGCGCGATACTGGTCGACGAACTCGCTCACGTCGAACTCGACCATCTCCGCTTCGAACGCCGAGAGCGCCTCGTCGTCGTCTGCGTGGCTCACCGCGTGTTCCATCAGTTCGACCACGAGCTCGACGATGATCTCGTGGAGGCGACGGGCGTCGAAATCTGTCACCCACGCCATCGCGTAGCCGACATCCGCGTTCTCGGTGGCGTCGTGGGCGACGACGGCCTCGGGGAACTCCTCCAAGACGACTCCGAGCAGGTGCGGGGTGTCGAACTCCGGCATCTCCTCGCTCGTCGTCTCGACGGCCTCACGGAGCACCTCGACGAGAAAGTCGGGAAGAAACCGCTCCGGGGGATGAACGTCCATCACGACCGCGTGTGTCTCGCCGCAGTCGCACTCGAACTCGCGCATCCCCAGATCCAGTTCGCTCGACGCGACCGTCTCTCCGCACGGCAACTCCAGCGCATTCTCGTCGCCGCCGGGGACGCGCGGCTGGGACATGGACGTCATTGGCCGGTGTCGTGGTTAAAAGGCGCGGAACGGAACCGCCGGCATCCGCGACCGCGAACCGGACGCGGCCGGGGGGCGGAGAAGTTTACTGGAACCCGATCCGACTCACTGGAACCCGATCCGACCGCCGGTGTCGCGGAGCGACTCGCCGCCGCCCCCCTTGAACTGCTGTTCGACCTCCTCGTAGTACGAGAGGATGTCCTCGTTGATCGTGGGCCGAACCGACTCCATGGCCCGCCGGAAGTGCTTCATCTCGACCTCCTCGGCGGCGTCGTCGTCGCGGAGCGCCTCGATGGCGGCCTCGCGGGCTATCCCTTCGAGGTCGGACCCGACGTAGCCGTCGGTGATCTCCGCGATCTCCCGCAGGCTCACGTCGGGCGCGAGCGGCGTGTTCTGCGTGTGTATCTCCAGGATCTGCTCGCGACCCTCCTGATCGGGCTGGCCGATCATCACGAGCCGATCGAACCGGCCCGAGCGGAGCAGCGCCGGGTCGATCATGTCGGGACGATTCGTCGCACCGATCACCATCACGTCGCCCATCTCTTCGAGACCGTCGAGCTCCGTCAGCAGCTGGTTGACGACGCGCTCCGAGACGTTGTTCCCCATCTCCTGCCCGCGCGAGGGCGCGAGGCTGTCCAGCTCGTCGAAGAAGATGATCGTCGGGCTCACCTGTCGGGCCTTCCGGAACGTCTGGCGGATCGCCTTCTCGCTTTCCCCGACCCACTTCGAGAGCAGCTGCGGCCCGCGCACCGAGATGAAGTTCGCGTTCGTCTCGTTGGCGACGGCCTTCGCCATCAGGGTCTTCCCGGTCCCCGGCGGGCCGTACAGAAGCACTCCTTTGGGGGCGTCGACGCCCATCCGTTCGAACTTCTCCGGAGAGGTGAGCGGCCACTCGACCGACTCCTGGACCTGCTGTTGGGCGTCCGTGAGACCGCCGACGTCGTCCCACGAGATCTTCGGAAGCTCGACGAGCACCTCGCGCATCGCCGAGGGTTCGACCTCGTTCAACGCGCCGGAGAAGTCGTCGCGCTTGACGATCATCCGGTCGATGAGGCTCGGCGGAACCTCCTCCTCGTCGAGGTCGATCTCGGGGAGGTACCGACGCAGCGCCTTCATCGCCGCCTCCTTGGTGAGGCTCTCGATGTCGGCACCGACGAAGCCGTGCGTCTCGTCGGCGAGGTGGTCGAGGGAGACGTCGTCCGACAGCGGCATGCCGCGGGTGTGGATCTGAAGGATCTCCTTGCGACCAATCTCGTCGGGGACGCCGATCTCGATCTCGCGGTCGAACCGTCCGGGGCGGCGGAGCGCGGGATCGACGCTGTCGACGCGGTTGGTCGCGCCGATGACGATAACCTGCCCGCGCGTTTCCAGCCCGTCCATCATCGTCAGCAGCTGGGCGACGACGCGGCGCTCGACCTCTCCGGTGACGTCCTCGCGCTTGGGCGCGATCGAGTCCAGCTCGTCGATGAAGATGATCGACGGCGACTCCTCCTTGGCGTCCTCGAAGATCTCCCGGAGCTGCTGTTCGGACTCGCCGTAGTACTTCGAGATGATCTCCGGGCCAGCGATGGAGAAGAACGACGCGCTCGTCTCGTTGGCGACGGCCTTCGCGAGCAGCGTCTTCCCGGTCCCCGGCGGGCCGTGGAGCAGGACGCCCTGCGGGGGCTCGATCCCGAGCTTCGAGAAGATCTGCGGGTGCTTCATCGGCAGTTCGACCATCTCTCGGACGCGCTGGATCTCGTTTTGCAGGCCGCCGATGTCCTCGTAGGTGATGCCGCCGCCGGTCTTCTCGAACCCCGATATCGGTTCCTCGCGGAGTTCGACTTCGGTGTCCTCGGTGATGAGACAGACGCCCTCCGGCTCCGTCTCCACCGCGATCAGCGGGATCGCCTGTCCCGGCGAGCGCATGAAGGGGTGGTTCGTCGAGGACATCACGGGGACGATGTCGCGCTCGACGACCGGCCGCTTGAGAATCTGCCGTTTCACCATACCGGCGGCGTCGGAGCCGAACTGGACCGACGCCTCCTCCGGCGGAGCCAAGACGAGCTTGTCGGCCTTCTCGGCCTCGGCCTTCCGGATGGTGACGCGCTCGCCGATACCCACGTCGGCGTTTTGACGGGTGAAGCCGTCGACGCGGACCGTGTCGGTGTTCCAGTCCTGGCGGTCGGCGCGCCAGACCTTCGCGGCGGTCGTCTCCGCGCCCTCGATCTCGATGATGTCGCCGGGCGAGAGCTTCAGGTGCAACAGCGTATCGGGGTCGAGCCGGGCGATACCGCGCCCCGAATCGTTCGGGTACGCCTTCGCCACTTCGAGTTGGACTTCGTTCATGGTTCCTCGCGGGGGATACCCGTAACTGCACCCGGTTCGGGAATAAGCCTGTTGCCCGTGATCCTGGCTCCACCGCCGGTCTCGCCGGCGAACCGGGAGCCCGCGGCGATCTGTGTCATCATGTAGCACGATACGACAGCCCGGTTTAAAACCCCGTCGTAAGCGTGCGTTTTCGCCGTCGGATCGGATGACGTCGCGCGCGGCAGATCGGTCTACCGCGATCGACCACGAGAGTGGCTGGTGTGAACCGTCGCCAGCGGCGTGATATTCACACAAATAGCTCGAATGCCAGCGAGTCTCCGACCTCGACGCCGTGTCGGTCGGTCCACTCGTAGGGAACTTCGAGAACGTACTGGCCGGACCCGGGATACCGCTGCTCGCTCCCGTCTTCGTTCGGCCCCGGTTCCGGCGCGTTGTGGATCCGCGTTATCTTCCGGTCGTCGTCGACGTAGACGATGTCGATCCCGAAGTCCATGTTCGGCATGATGAACCGTAGGTTCTCCTGTGGCGCGTCGTACACGAACAGCATCCCGGCGTCTTCGGGCAGGGATTCGGCGTCGCTAAGTCCCAAACGCCGCTTTCCTCCCGTGTCAGCGATCGCGGCTCGCACCGCACCGAGCGCGTCGCCGTCGGCGGAGCGTACCTCGACCTCGGTCGTCTCGTAGTCCGCGTAGGGGCCAGAGGGCCAGTCTCCCGCCGAGACATCGCCCGGATCATCCGCGTCGTCTGCGCCAGTTGCGCCGTCGCCCGCGTCGTTTGCGCCAGTTGCGCCGTCGCCCGCGTCGTCGTCCGCGTTGTCCCCACTCGCAACCGGGCCTCGCCGAGAACACCCCGTGATCCCACCGAGGGACGCGGTGCCGACTGCGGTCAGGAGTGTCCGGCGTCGCATTGGCAGCGATACGCACCGCAACGGTAAATGGCTCGCGAACCGGAAGCTCGCGCCCGGAAGGACGCGCTTTTATCGCCGCCGCGCGTATCTCGGCACATGGCGAAAGTGAGCGTCGGCCTCCGCGGATGGCGGTTCGACGAGGACGACATCTTCACCGACGACGAGGAGCTGAAGCCCCTCGACGAGATCCCCGAGGAGCCCCGCGAGCGTCTCGTCAGGCTCGTCGGCCTCGTCGAGGAGCCCTGCGACGTCTGCTACCTCGAACACGGAGAGGCGGAGATCCACCGGTGTAACCAGGCCGAGATCGTCTACGGCGAACCCAAAGGCGAGGTGCTACTCTGCCCCGAACACGAGCCGGACCTGCTCTACTGGTTCCGCGAGGAGGGAGGCAGCGACCACGCCGGGGAGATCGAGTTCGGCGACCGCTTCCACGAGTGGGTCGCCGCGGGCGGCGAGGCTCCGGAGGACTACGGTTCGGTCGAACACGTCGAAGAGGACCCCGACGGCCTCCCCGACCTCCCGGACCAACAGGACGTCCAGGAGCGTGTCGAGGAGAACTTCGACGGCGAGCGCATCGACATCGTCGAACTCGCCGGCGGAAACGGCGACGACGAGGACCGTCTGAACGAGGCGGATCTCGCCGACTCCGATATCGACCTCTCAACAGACTACCCCACGGGTCGATGAGCGGACCGGCAGAAGATAGCGGCGAAAGCGAGACGGAGAGCCGAGACGAGAGCGAGACGGAGAGCCGAGACGACGCCGACACCCACCGGAATCCCGTCGTCGTCATCGTCGAGCCGGAGACGCCCGGCAACGTCGGCACCATCGCGCGAGCGATGAAGAACTTCGGTCTCGACGACCTCAAGCTGGTGAACCCCCCGGAACTGCACGAGGACGGCGAGGCGTACGGCTTCGCCGGCCACGCCCGCGAGGACGTGCTCCCGAACGCCGACGAGGTGACCTTCGAGGAGATCGTCGAGAACTACCACACGGTCGGCACCACGGCCATCACCGGCGAAGACGACCGGAGTCACGAGCGGTTCCCGTTCAAGACTCCCGCGGCGCTCCGGGAGTCGCTGGCGACCGTCGACGCGCAAACTGCGATCGTCTTCGGCCGAGAGGGGCGCGGACTCAACAACGACGAGCTCTCGCGGTTGGACGAGGTGTGTTCGATCCCCGCGGACGACGAGTACCCCGTGTTGAACCTCGGCCAGGCCGCGACCGTGTTGCTGTACGAGCTTCGCGACCTGACGGTCGAGGAGACGCAGTTGCCCGACGCCGAGGTCATCCGTGCGGCCGAGCCCGACATCGAGCGCTTCCACAAGTACTTCGACGAATTTCTGGCGTCGACCGGCCAACGCGAGCACCACCGCGAGAAGAACGCCCTGCTGATGCGCCGGCTACTCGGGCGCGCGCACCCGACCGAACGCGAGGTGCACTCGCTGCTCGGAACGTTCCGCAAGGCGAACGCGAAGCTGGAGCACGCCGACCACCTCGCCGCCAAGTACGACGAGCCGGTCTATCCCCGGGAGTGACTCCGATGGACGACACTTCCGCTGACGGCGACCTGTGGGCCGGCGTGCGCGACGTCTCGCCGCTGATACTGGGTATCGCGCCGTTTGCACTCGTCGCCGGGATCGCCGCCGTCGACGCCGGGCTCGGGCTCGTCGAGGCGGTGGGGATGTCGGTGATCGTGTTCGCGGGCGCGTCTCAACTGGCCGCTCTCGATCTGATCGGGTCGAACGCGCCTCTCGCGGTCGTGATCGGTACTGCGGTCGTGATCAACGTCCGGATGGTCATGTACTCGGCGTCGATCGCCCCGCACTTCTCGCGGTACGCCCGCCGGATGCGGGCCGGGCTCGCGTACTTCCTCACGGACCAAGCGTACGCGATCTCGGTCGCCGAGTTCGACGCGAATCCCGACCGAAGCCGCTGGCGGTACTACCTCGGCGCGGGGGCGACGCTGTGGATCGTCTGGCAGATCGGAACGGTCGTCGGCGTCGTCGTCGGCGCGGGCGTCCCCGACGCGTGGGGGCTCACCTTCGCCGTGCCGCTCGTCTTCCTCGCGCTGCTCGTTCCGGCGATGAAGGACCGTCCGACCACCGCGGCGGGAGTCGCCGGCGGGAGCGTCGCGGTCGTCGCGGCGGGGATCCCGCTGA
This sequence comes from Halorubrum trueperi, assembly GCF_042662525.1. Classification (NCBI taxonomy): domain Archaea; kingdom Methanobacteriati; phylum Methanobacteriota; class Halobacteria; order Halobacteriales; family Haloferacaceae; genus Halorubrum; species Halorubrum trueperi. The sequence continues at coordinate 171,808 of NZ_JBHSXI010000023.1, read as the reverse complement.
ACCTCGGGCTGCTCGTGGGGGCGATCACCGGCATCCTCGTCGGGTTGCTGACGGAGGCGAGGGGTCGATGACCGGCAGGTTCGGAGTCGGTGACGGCCTCCTCGGCGGGTCCGCGGGCGTCTGGATCGCTATCGTCGCCATCGGGGTCGCCACGTACGGCTTTCGGCTCTCCTTTATCCACCTCTTCGGGCGGATCGAGGAGGTGCCCGAGTCGGTGAAACGACCCCTGCGGTACGTTCCCCCCGCGGTACTCGCGGCGCTGGTGCTCCCCGATCTCGTGACGTTACGGCCCTCGGTCGTCGCGACCCTCGCCGACGAGCGGCTGATCGCGGGCGTCGTCGCGGGGGCCGTCGCGTGGCGCACCGAGAACGTGTTCGCGACGATCACGGTCGGGATGGTCGTGCTGTGGCTGTTCCGGTTCGTCGTGTTCGCCTGAATCGACGCGTTCGGCGTCGCTTGCGCCGCTCACCACGGGGAATCGAGACGTTCACTCCGAAACCAACTCCGGGTACCGCCGGGTGAGCCAGAACGCGGCGGCCCCGCAGAGGCCGGCGAACGGGACCGCGGTCGCCACGCCTACGAACCCCCGAGCGGACGGCACGGCGTACGATACCGCGGCGGCGACGATCAGAGCGTAGCCGATCGCCGACCACCCCAGGAGCGCCGGACGGGCCGCGGGGTCGCGCCAGAGGCGGATCCACGTCGCGAGCCCCACCGCGCCTCCGACGACGATCCCGACCGGAAGCCCGACGAGCGCGGAGAACTCGATACGCGCCGCGAGGAGTTCCGTGAGGACGGCGCTCACGAGGAGGAACGTCGTCACCGCGCTACCGACGGTCGCGACCATCCGTCCGTTCATACCCGTGTCATCACCGACGATCGGCTTAACCGATCGGGATCCCTTTATAAGTAATCCGTGGTGCCCCGGTGAACACTCACAAAGCCCCAGCCTCGTCGCCGGCGGCTACGCTCCTTTCTCTCGGACCGTTCCGCCGCCGAGTCCCTCCCATTCGACGCGGTATCCGAGCCGCGAGAGCGCGGCGCTCGCGTCGTCGATCCCGTGATCGGCGAGCGCGGACTCGACCGCCGACAGCGACATCCCCGGCTCGATGTCGTCTGCCGCCGCTGACAACACCATCGGGCGGACGAGCGTGCGTCCGACCAGCTCGTGGTCGGGAAACGTCTTGTCCTCGATCGCCTCGACGCTCACGCCCCGCTCGGCTGCCAGTTCGTCCAGCCCGATCGCGTCCGCGTCGGGCGAGAGCGCCGCGGGGAGGTCAGCGGCCGCGTCGGTGACGAACTCGGCCTCGTACTCGCGGAGCACGTCGACGACGTCCTTCACGCGAACGGTCTCGGAGTAGGTGACCACGCGGTGATCGGCTGCAGCGATCTCCTCGCCGACGCCGAGGGTCTCGTCGACGGCGACGAGCAGGTCCACGTCCTCGACGTCCGCGAGCTGACCGAGCTTCTTCTCGACGTACTCGGGAGTCCAAAAGCCCATCACCTCGAAGAACAGCCGGAAGTCGGCGTGCGCGTAGTCGAACGCGAAGTCGGGGATCATCACCCGCGTCCCGGTCTCTAACGGCTCCGGCTCGCGCACGAGCGACCAGTCGAGGCCGAGCCCGCGGAACCGCCCGGCGAAATCGGCCTCGACGCCGCTGTCGAAGTCGGGCTCCGCGACCGGTTCGACGCCGGGTACGACCACGTCGCCGTCGGAGAGGCGCATCGTGCGCTCGCGACCGCGGTCGTCGATCGTCGCCGACAGCGACCACTCCGCGGACGCCGCGACGGTCCGGAGCAGCCGCGCGAACGCGGTCCCGTACCGTCGGGTGCGCGAAAAGAGCGCGTCCGGACCGGTGACGACCAGCTCTCGGCCTTCCGGCGTCTTCTCCAGTTCGTACATCAATCGGAGCCGCTTGATCGCGGAGACGAGCCGTTTCGGATCGTTCGATCGCACCCGGACCTCGGTCGCGTCGAACAGCGCGGTCTGCGCCAGTGAGAGGTCGTACTGCGCCAACAGCGAGTCGGGGTCCCAGCGCACGTCGGCGTCGACGAGGACCTCGTTGACGTCGCGGTCCGCGTACAGCGACGCCTCGACGTCGCCGGGGGCGATCCCCAGGGAGTCGGCAGCGCTGTCGACCGCCGCCTCGCGCTCCGACTCGGAGGCGACCCCGACGACCTCGGCGGCCTCGAACGTGGCCCGACGGACGCGACGCGGCGGGACCGGCGCGCGGGTCTCGAAGGCGCACTCGCGATCGACGAGCGCCGCGAGCCCGCGGACCAGCTTGAAGTCGCCGCCGCGATCGGCGGCGTCGGTCTCCAGCGCGTCGAGCGCGTCGTCGAGGTCCCCGCGGCGCTCGCCGACGTGCGCCTCGAACGCCCCGAGCACCCGCGCCGCGAGGGGACGGTGCTCGCGGCCCGCGAACTGCGGGCGGTATCCGCCACCCGCACGTGAGACGCGCAGGAGGTCCTTTCGTAGCACGGTCCGGCGGTACGGTCCGGTCGACCTAAAACGAGCGGATCCGGTCGGCCATCGCGGCTGCCGTCCGAGAGCGGATCAGTCGTCGGCGTGTCGCGTTTCCGGCGTGTAGGTGACCCCGTCGATCTCGATCTCGTCCGGAATGCGGCTGGCGTCGTGGGTGCCCACCGGCGGCACGTTAACCGCCGCCGCGGCGGACGCGTCGAGGTCGGTCTCGCCGTCGATGGCGGTCATCTCGCCGTTCGCGTCACGCGCGTCCTGATCGATACGCATCGAGCAGAACTCCGCGCCGCACATCGAGCAGAACCGCGCCTCCTTGTAGTTGTCTCCCGGGAGCGTCTGGTCGTGATACGATCGCGCGCGCTCGGGGTCGAGCGAGAGGTCGAACTGCCGGGGCCAGTCGAACTCGTAGCGCGCCTCCGAGAGGGCGTCGTCCCAGTCGCGCGCGCCCGGCAGACCGTTGGCGACGTCGGCAGCGTGGGCCGCGATTCGATATGCCGCCAGACCGTCTCGCACGTCCTCCGCATCCGGGAGGCCGAGGTGCTCTTTAGGGGTGACGTAACAGAGCATCGCCGCGCCCGCACGGGCCGCCTCGGTCGCGCCGATCGCGCTCGTGATGTGGTCGTACCCGGGGGCGATGTCCGTCACGAGCGGGCCGAGCACGTAGAAGGGCGCGCCGTCACACGCCTCCCGTTGTCGGTCGACGTTGTCGGCGATCTCGTCCATCGGGACGTGGCCGGGTCCTTCCACCATCACCTGGACGCCGTGATCCCACGCGGTGTGCGTGAGTTCGCCGAGCGTTGCGAGCTCCGCGAACTGCGCCTCGTCGCTCGCGTCGGCGAGACAGCCGGGACGGAGCCCGTCGCCGAGCGAGACAGTCACGTCGTGCTCCGCGAAGATCTCACAGATCTCCTCGAACTTCGCGTACAGCGGGTTCTGCATCCCGTTCTCCTCGATCCACCTGGCGAGGATCGAGCCGCCACGGGAGACGATTCCGGTCTTTCGCCCGTCGGTCAGCGGCAGGTGCTCCATCAACACGCCCGCGTGGATCGTCATGTAGTCGACGCCCTGTTCGGCCTGTTTCTCGATGACGTCGAGCAGTAGTTCGTGGGTGATCTCGGCGGGGTCGTTCGCGCGCTTGAGGGCCTCGTATATCGGAACCGTTCCGATCGGAACCGGCGAGTACGCGACGTTCGCTTCGCGGGTCTCGTCGAGGCGTTCGCCGGTCGAGAGGTCCATCACGGTGTCGGCTCCGTAGTGCACGGCGGCGTGGAGCTTCCGTAGCTCCGAGTCGAGGTCGCTGGTCCCCTCGCTGTTGCCGATGTTGGCGTTGACTTTCGTCGAGAACTCCCTCCCGATGATCATCGGATCGAGCGATTCGTGGCCTCGATTGGCCGGAATCACCGCCTGCCCGTCGGCGACCTGCCGACGGACGAACCCTGGCTCGCAGTTCTCTCGCTCCGCGACCCGCTCCATCGCTGGCGTGATCTCCCCGTCCCGGGCCCGCCGTATCTGTGTTGCTGCCATCTATAACTAGGTTATATTACTAGGTAATATATCTGGGGATGCGACGGTGCACCGCGGATCCGGCGGCTCGCGGGCGTCGCGATCACCGCGCGTGGCCGATTTCGACGGTGTTCCGCCGCAAACCTCGTCTGCGGTCGTTCCGTCGCGAATCTCGTCTGCGGTCGTTCCGTCGCGAATCTCGTCTGCGGTCGTTCCGCCGCGATTTTTCGTCCCCGCGCGGGTGCGACACGCTTAACTCCGAAACCCGACGATCGGAGGGTAATGAGTACCGACGCGGCGAGTGACGCGGACGCCGAGGGCGACGGCGACGCGGAAGTCGACGCCGAGGGCGAATCCGAGGCGTTCATCCGCGCCTGCGAGGCCCTCGTTGACCGGATCCTCGCGGGGGAGATCGACCGCGACGACCTCGAATCCGCCAAGCTCGACGCCTGCTCGGAGTTCTCCTCGCCGAAAGTGCCGAAGAACACCGAGATCTTGGATCGCGCGCCCGCGGAGGCCCGTGACGACGTGATCGAGGTGGTCCAGCGGAAGCCCGTCCGAACCGCCTCCGGCGTCTCGCCGGTCGCGATCATGACGTCGCCGAAGCTGTGCCCCCACGGGAAGTGCCTCTACTGTCCCGGCGGTCCGGCCTCGGAGTTCTCCTCGGCGCAGTCGTACACGGGCCACGAGCCCGCGGCGGCCCGGGGCGAACAGAACGACTACGACCCGTACGGACAGGTCACCCTCCGACTCGAACAGCTCCGAAAGATCGGCCACCCCGTCGACAAGGTGGAACTGATCCTGATGGGCGGGACGATGACCGCGCGCTCGCACGACTACCAGGAGTGGTTCGTCAAGCGGGCGCTGCAGGCGATGAACGACTACGACCTCGAGAAAGAGCCGGAACCGGCAGAGGGCGAGTCGTTCGCACCTGATCCCGAGGCGACCGAGTTCGAGTACCTCGAAGACGTGATCGCCGAGAACGAGACGAACGCGATCCGCAACATCGGGACGACTTTCGAGACGAAACCCGACTGGTGTGACCCCGAGCAGATCGACCGCATGCTCGATCTGGGCGGCACCAAAGTCGAGGTCGGCGTCCAGACGACCTACGAGCGGATCAACCGCGAGATGCACCGCGGGCACGGCAACGAGGCGAGCCGAAACGCCAACCGCCGGCTGCGGGACGCCGCGTTCAAGGTCGGTTTCCACATGATGCCGGGCCAGCCAGGGATGACGAAGGAGATGTGTATCGAGGACTTCAACCAGCTGTTCGCGAACCCCGACTGGCGGCCTGACTACCTGAAGATTTACCCGACGCTGGTGGTCGGGGGGACTCGGGTGTACGACCGCTGGCAACGAGACGAGTTCGAGCCGCTCTCGAACGAGGAGGCGGCCGACGTCGTCGCCGAGGCGATGGACCTCATCCCGAAGTACACGCGGCTCCAGCGCGTCCAGCGCGACATCCCGGCCGACTTCATCGAGGGGGGCGTCTGGAAGTCGAACCTCCGACAGCTCGCCGACCAGCGGGCCGAACAGAAAGGGATCGTCCAGCGCGATATCCGCGCCCGCGAGGTCGGCCACAACGACGCCGACCCGGACCCCGACGACGTAGAACTCGACGTCCTCACCTACGAGGCCGGCGGCGGGACGGAGCACTTCATCTCTTTCGAGGACCCCGTCCGCGACCTCCTCGTCGGGTTCTGTCGCCTGCGGTTCCCGTCGTTTGCGCCGGACCAGTCCGGCGCGCCCGGCACCGAGGACGACGCGATCCGGCGCGAGCTCGAGGACGCCGCGCTGATACGCGAGCTGCACGTGTACGGCAGCGAGGTCGCCATCGGCGGCGACGGCGACTGGCAGCATCGAGGGTACGGGACGAGGCTCCTCGAACGCGCGGAGGCGATCGCCCGCGACGCCGGCTACCGCAAGCTTGCGATCATCTCGGGAATCGGGGCCCGGGAGTACTACCGGACCAAGCTCGGCTACCACCAGGACGGGCCGTACGTGTCGAAGCGGCTGTAGCCGACTCCAGACGGGATCGCGCTCTCGCTCGACGGCCGCCGTCACAACGACACGCCTTTTTCCGGGCCGGCTGTCTGATACTCGTATGGACCAGAAGCGGGAGCTGTCGAGCATCGACCTCGGCGCGCTCGTCACCGAGCTCAATCGGTACGCGGGCGCGAAGGTCGACAAGGCGTACCTCTACGACGACGACCTGCTCCGGCTGAAGCTCCGCGACTTCGACCGCGGCCGTGTCGAACTCATGATCGAGGTGGGAGACATCAAACGCGCTCACATCGCGGATCCGGAGCACGTCGCGGACGCGCCTGGCCGCCCGCCGAACTTCGCGAAGATGCTTCGAAACAGGCTGTCGGGGGCCGACTTCGCGGGGGTCGAGCAGTACGAGTTCGACCGGATCCTCACGTTCGAGTTCGAGCGCGAGGACGAGAACACGACCCTCGTCGCCGAACTGTTCGGGCAGGGGAACGTCGCCGCGCTCGATGAGACCGGCGAAGTCGTCGGATCGCTCTCGACGGTCCGGCTCAAGTCCCGAACCGTCGCGCCCGGCTCGCAGTACGAGTACCCCGCCTCGCGGCTCAACCCCCTCGACGTGAGCCTAGGCGGGTTCGAACGACACATGCGCGAGTCCGACAGCGACGTGGTGCGGACGCTCGCGACCCAACTCAACCTCGGCGGCCTCTACGCCGAGGAGGTGTGTACCCGCGCCGGGGTCGAGAAGGAGACGCCGATCGAAGAGGCGACGGGCGACCAGCTCCGCGCGCTCCACGAGGCCCTCGAACGCATCGGCGACCGGCTCCGATCGGGAGACGTCGACCCGCGGGTGTACGAGGAGGAACTCAACGACGGGTCAAACGCGGAGTCCGACGAAGACCGCGGCCCCCGCGTCGTCGACGTCACCCCGTTTCCCCTCTCGGAGCACGAGGGGCTCCCGAGCGTCGGCTTCGACTCGTTTAACGCCGCCGTCGACGAGTACTTCTACAGGCTCGAACACGAGGACGCCGGCGAGGGCGAGGCTCCCCCGGACGCCGATTCCTCTCGTCCCGACTTCGAGGAGGAGATCGCCAAACAGGAACGGATCATCGAGCAACAGGAGGGAGCGATAGAGGGGTTCGAGGAGCAGGCCGAGCGAGAGCGCGAGCGCGCGGAACTGCTGTACGCCAACTACGATCTCGTCGACGAGGTGCTCTCGACGGTACAGGAGGCCCGCGAGAACGACGTGCCCTGGGAGGAAATCTCGGCGACACTCGACGCGGGCGCGGAGCGCGGAATCCCGGCTGCGGAGGCCGTCGTGTCCGTCGACGGCGGCGAGGGAACCGTAACGATCGAGCTCGACGATGAGGCCGGTGATGACGAGGGCGACGGTGACGAGGGCGGCGACGACGGGAACGCGATCCGGATCGATCTCGACGCGAGTGCGGGCGTCGAGGTCAACGCCGATCAGCTGTATCAGGAGGCCAAGCGAGTCGAGGGGAAAAAGGAGGGCGCGATGCAGGCGATCGAGTCGACCCGCGAGGATCTGGAGGCGGTCACAGAACGGAAGGCGGAGTGGGAGGCGGCGCAGGCGGCCGACGACGGTGACGGCGGCGGAGGCGGCGGAGACGGAGGCGGTGGAGACGGCGAGGATGGCGACGAGGAGTACGAGACCGACTGGCTTTCGCGTTCGTCGATCCCGATCCGAAGCCCCGACGACTGGTTCGAGCGGTTCCGCTGGTTCCACACCTCGACGGGCTACCTCGTCATCGGCGGACGCAACGCCGACCAGAACGAAGAACTCGTCAAGAAGTACATGGGCAAACACGACCGATTCTTCCACACGCAGGCGCACGGGGGGCCGGTGACGCTCCTGAAGGCCGCGGGACCCTCGGAGTCGGCCGATCCGGTCGACTTCTCCGAGGAGACGCTGCGGGAGGCGGCGCAGTTCGCCGTGTCGTACTCCTCGGACTGGAAGGACGGTCGCGGGGCGGGCGACGCGTACATGGTCGATCCCGATCAAGTGTCGAAGACGCCCGAGAGCGGCGAGTATATCGAGAAGGGGAGCTTCGTGATCCGCGGCGACAGAACCTACTTCGAGGACGTTCCCTGTCGGGTCGCCGTCGGCGTCCAGTGCGAGCCCGTCACGCGCGCCATCGGCGGGCCGCCCTCGGCGATCGTCGACCGCGCGGCGACGAGCGTCACGCTGGAACCGGGGATGTACGCGCAGAACGACGCCGCGATGATGGTGTACCGCGAGCTGAAAGGGCGGTTCGCCGACCAGTCGTTCGTGCGGAAGGTCGCGAGCGCGGACCAGCTCCAGGAGTTCCTCCCGCCGGGGGGCTCCGACATCGTCGAGTGAGGCGGTCGTCGGCTGAGTCGATCGTCGGCTGAGTCGATCGTCGGCCGAGCCGACCGTCGAGACGTGTCGAGCCGTCCCGGAGCGCGACCCTTTCAAGCCTCGACGACGGACATCCGTCCATGAGCTTCGAGGCGCTGCCTGACGGCTGGCGGGTGTGGAACGAGGAGCCGAGCGGCCGGGCCATCCTCGTCTACCGACCGGACGTCTTCAACGGCGACGACCTCCCGCCCGAGTGCCTTCCGACGATCTACCTGACGAACGGCGCGCGGAACGCGCGACCCGGGTCCGGTCAGTACGCGACCGACGAGTGGCACGTCGTCCTCTTCGTGGAGCCGGAGATCGAGGCCGTCTCGGAGACGTACGAGGGTCGGGAGGCGGGAGCCGACGCCGCGGTCGACGTCGCGGAGCGCTTCGCCGCCGGCGACGTGGACTATCGAGCCGCTTACCAGGTGCCGCGGGAGGAGTACTTCGAGCGGCTGGACGAGCTCGTCGGCACAGAGTGATCCACATACGTGGATAATACGTGGCACTAATAGGGGTTCATATGCCACGAACACGAGGATTTTTATCGATACCCGCCCCACGGTCTGATATATGAACGCCGGTGGGGACCACACCTCCGACGAGCCGCGAGAGAAGTGCGGCGTCGTCGGCGTCTCGCTCGCTGACAGGGAGGCCGCGAGGCCGCTCTACTACGCGCTCTACGCGCTCCAACACCGCGGGCAGGAGTCCGCGGGGATCGTGACGCACGACGGGTTCCAACAGCACGGCCACGTCGAGCGCGGACTCGTCGGCGACGCCTTCGACGAGGAGGATCTGGAGTCGCTCTCGGGCGGCACCGGGATCGGTCACGTCCGGTATCCGACCGAGGGGAGCCTCGACAAGAGCTGCGCGCAGCCGTTTTCCGTCTCCTTCAAGTCCGGCTCGCTCGGGCTCTCGCACAACGGAAACCTCGTGAACGCCGACGAGGTCCGCGAGGAGCTGGCCGCGGCCGGCCACGCGTTCACCTCCGATGGCGACACCGAGGTGATCGCCCACGACCTCGCACGCAACCTCCTGGAGGAGGATCTCGTCCGAGCGGTCAAACACACGATGAACCGGATCCACGGCTCCTACTCGCTGACGATCACCCACGACGACACCGTTCTCGGCTTGCGCGACCCCCTCGGAAACCGCCCGCTCTGTCTCGGGAAGATCGAGGGGGGCTACGTGCTCGCAAGCGAGTCCGCTGCCATCGACACCCTCGACGGGGAGCTGATCCGCGACGTCCGCCCCGGGGAACTCGTCGTCCTCGACCCCGACGGTACCGGCTACGACACCTATCAACTCGTCGAGAACGAGTCGACCGCCCACTGCTTTTTCGAACACGTCTACTTCGCCCGCCCCGACTCCGTCATCGACGAGAACCTCGTGTACGAGGTCCGCCGAAAGCTCGGGCGGAAGCTCTGGGAGGAGTCCGGCGTCGAGTCCGACGTGGTGATGCCCGTCCCCGACTCCGGCCGGGCGTTCGCCTCCGGCTACGCCGACGCGGCCGGCGAGACGGAACCCGACGGGACGCCGAGGGAGGAGGGCGACGGCGGCATCGAGTTCGCCGAGGGGCTGATGAAGAACCGGTACGTCGGTCGGACGTTCATCATGCCCACCCAGGACGAGCGCGAGCGCGCGGTCCGGCTGAAGCTCAACCCGATCCGCTCGACGGTGGAGGGGAAGTCGGTCACCATCATCGACGACTCCATCGTTCGAGGGACGACTTCGACACAGCTCGTCGAACTCGTCCGCGAGGCCGGCGCAGAGGAGGTCCACCTCCGGATCGGCGCGCCCGCGATCATCGCGCCCTGCTACTTCGGCATCGACATGGCGACGCGCGAGGAGCTCATCGCCGCGGACGCGTCGACGGACGAGATCCGCGAAGCCGTCAGCGCGGACTCGCTGTCGTACCTCTCCGTCGACGCCGTCGCCGACGCCTTGGGCGAGAGTCGTGCGGACCTCTGTCTGGGCTGTGTCACCGGTAAGTACCCCTTCGACGTCGAGGGCGAGGAGACCGATCGGGAAATTTCGGACGCGACGTCCGAACCGAACCCGGCGGACGATTGACTTTGACAGATGACTGATCTCGGCAGACCACTGAATTCGCTCTTCTCGCTGCGGTTTCGTCGATCCCGCAGTCCGACACACCGATCGGGAATTTAAATACGTCCACGACGGGAGGTACGGACATGAGATCCAACGCCGACGACATGACGATGAGCCGTCGAGGGCTGTTCAGGGCGAGCGCCGCCGGTGCCGCGGTCGCGGCGGGCGTCGCCGCCGGATCGGGGAGTGTCGTCGCCCAGTACGACGGGTGGTTGGACGACGTCGACAACTACGACGGCACCCATGATTACACCGGACAGGACGAGGTGACCGTCGAGGTCGGCGCGGTCGACGGACTCAAGTTCGGCCCGGCGGCGATCCTGATCGACCCCGGGACGACCGTCGTCTGGGAGTGGACCGGTGAGGGAGGCGGCCACAACGTCGTCGCCACCGACGAGACGTTCGACAGCGGCGACCCGGTCGAGGAGGCGGGGACCACGTTCGAGTACACCTTCGAGGACGTCGTCGAGGGTGATACGTTCAATTATTCCTGTACCCCGCACGAGGCGGCCGGAATGAAGGGGTCGATCGCGATCGGTGAGGTCGACGACGACCTCGTGACGCCCGGTGAGGGCGGCGGTGGAGACGGTGGCGACGGAGAGGACGGCGGAGCCGATGGAGACGCGAGCGACGGCGGGAGTGGCGGACGGGACCTCTCCACGGGCGACATCGGAGCACTGGCGCTCGGATTCGGCCTCGCGGGGGCGTTGCTCGTCCCGCTGTTCTACGCGGCTCACAAGATGGCGAACGAAGACGCCTAGTCGGCCCGAGACGGCCGAGACGTCGATTTGGGCTTGCTGCAGGGGAGCGACCTCGACTTCGCTCGCGCTGGCGACCGCAGTTTTCTGCATGACCGGCGACCGCCGCCGTCAATACAGGTGATACAACAGCAGGTAGACGCCGATCCCCATCGAAAAGGAGATCAGCCAGAGCACGGCACCGACGCGGCCGACCCGCGCGTGCCGGGTGTGGTACAGATCCTCGTACGGGCGCGTCGCGGCCAACAGCAGGGCGTAAAACACGACCGGGATACAGCAGATCGCGAGCAGAATGTGAACCGCCAGAAACGGGAGGTAGAGGTAGGTGTACACGAATTCGGGGCCGGGGAACGTCGCGGTGCCGACGTGGATCAGTCGGTAGAGGTACCCTGCGAGGAACGCCGCGAACAACCCGAACGACATCAGCATGAGCGCCTCGTGTCGAGCGACGTCGCCCCGGGCGATCGCCCGCCATCCGAGGAGGATGGTCGCGATCGCGGTCGCGGATATCGCGGCGTTGGCGTGCGGGATCGCCGCGAGAACGCCGTCGCTCGCGCGGGGGAGGAGACCGCTCGGGATCGCGCCGCCCGCGGCACCGAACACGAGCGCGAGCGCGACGGCGGACAGGAGGGCTGTCAGCAACGGGACGTTCTCGCGGGCCCACTCGGACATACCCGACAGAACGAGCGCGGTCCCCAAACGCGTGCCGGTTCCGGCCGTCGTTCCCGGTGGCACTGGCCGACACGGCACTACCGAATGGAAGGGCTTTTAATTGGGGGAAGGGTACCTGAAGATGCGACAGAACACCGCGAGCGTGGGTAGCCAAGCCAGGCCAACGGCGCAGCGTTGAGGGCGCTGTCCTGTAGAGGTCCGCCGGTTCAAATCCGGTCCCACGCATCGCTACGGGGTACACCCCCTCGATGCACGGTGTTGTCTCTACGACAGCACCCACGCACAATTCCTTCCGACCGCTACGTTTCGAGCGGCGGTGCCGTCACGTTCGTCTTATCGCGTTTCTCGCCCCGTTCTGTTCTGTTCTGACGATCTGTTCTTACATGAGATCGCCGTTCGTCAACGACGGCCACTTGATTGATAGCGGGAGTGAGGATCGCAGACCGCCGTCGGCGACGTGGTACTTAAACGGACGAATGTGGCGGCGACGGCTATTTATAAATAGAGAATCGGTGGCGCGCCTCTGAGCGCTCGCTTTTAAGCGAGCGCGAAGAGCCCGCGAGGGACGCCGCGAGCGCCTTTTAAAGGCGCGAAGCGGCGAGGCTGGGGAGGCATGAGGTGCGGTTGCGGTCCTGTGCGGGGTGGGGGCTCAAAGGGGCAGCCGCGAGGCGGGCGCAGGCGACACAAGCAGGGAGGGACAGGAGGTCCCTCTTGAAGCCGGCGCGCAGCGCCGGCGACACCGCAACGCGGGAGCGAACGAAGTGGGCGACCGAGTGAGGAGCGCAGCGAGCGTGCGCCCGCCTCGCGGCTGGGGCTTTGGAAGTGTTCACCGCGCTGTCGACAATCATTTATAAGCAATCGACGCCACACACTGAGCGATTCACCGCGCCGTCAACGACATATAAACAGCCGCTAACAACACCACTCGTTCACTTATAAACGACCCGTCGACCGAATTGATATACTCACTCCCGGAATGTTCCGAATTATCCCGAAAATTCGGATTCGCTCACTCGGACGATGACCGTCTCGTCGACGTCTCGCAGGTCGTACTCGGGCGTCTCGCCCTGCGTCCGACGGACGTAGAGGGGTTCGACCGGCTGGCCGTCGACGAGTCCGAACACCTTCAGCCGCTGGTCGGTCTCTTCGGGCGGGACCGTGCCGTCGCGCACCTCCCGGGCGAGGTCGCGGGAGAGCCACTCGTCGGTCGAGATCGACGGCTCGCGGACGAGCGCGTCGGCGACGAAGCGAACGAGGTACCAGTTGAGGTCGTTCAACAGCGAGACGGCCGCGCCGAGACTGACCGTGTCGACGGCGACGCTGTTCTCGAACGGTTCCTCGATGTCGTAGGTCGCGAGCGCGTCCCGCGCCGTCTCGCGAGACAGCAGCTCGTACGTGAGGTTGACGCCCGGATCGCCGAGGAGACACACCCGCGTCACACGCTATCGGATTCGCCCGCTCCTCAAATCGGTTGCGGTCGCACGGGTCGTACGAGTTGCACGGGTCGTACGAGTTGCACGGGTCGTACGAGTTGCACGGGTCGCGCCGGTCCCGTCGCCGGACGCTCCGGATCGTCTCAGAACGTCGAGACGTCGCCGTCGATGACGCTGCGAGTCACGTCGGTGACGTCGGCCAGCTCGTCGTCGACGATGGAGACGACTTCGTCTTCGATATCGTCCAGCTCGACGCCCTCGACAGTGACCAGCTGCGCGTCGGCGACGTGCGGCTCGTCGATCGGACGCCCGATCTGCGAGAGGAGTCGGACCTGCAGGTCGCGGATCCCGTCGACCTCGTCGGTGACCGACTCCGCGATTCGCGTCGACAACAGATTGTAAATCTTCCCGATGTGATTGACGGGGTTCTTCCCGGAGGTCGCCTCCATCGACATCGGACGGTTGGGCGTGATGAGCCCGTTCGCGCGGTTCCCCCGACCGACGGAGCCGTCGTCGCCCTGTTCGGCGGACGTGCCGGTGACGGTGAGGTAGACGGAGCCCTCGTCGTAGTCGTCGGCGGTGTTGACGTCGACGTTGACCTCGCGATCCGTGCGCGCTTCGGCCAGCTCGGTGACGAACTCTCGCACGTCGGTGACGGCGTCGTCGTAGTCGTCGAGGCCGTCGACGTGGGCGTCGACCATCGCGGCCGCGACGGTGATGTCGATCCGGTCGCTCTCGCGCTTGCCCATGATCTTCACGTCGGGTCCGAGCTCCGGATGCTCGCCGTGATACGTCGTGTTGAGCGCCTGCTCGGCCTCGTGGACGATCGCTTCCGTCTCCGTGAGAGGGGCGTGACCGACGCCGAAGGAGGTGTCGTTCGCCATCGGCACCTGCTGTGTCTCCTCGCCGAAGACGTCCTGGAGGTCGCCCGAGCCCTCACCCAGCTTCACGTCGACGACGACGTCGGTACCGTACTCCAGCTCCGGGATGGCCTCGGCGAGGTACTCGCGGGCGGCCGCCAGCGCGGTCGAATCGACGGGAAGCTGCTCGCCGTCGTACTCCTTCGTCGCGCGGCCGACGATGAGCAGGTAGATGGGCTCGACGACCTCGCCGCCGCCGTAGGCTGGCGCGGCGCGGCCGGCAACGAGCTGCGTCTCGTCGGTGTTGTAGTGAAGCACCTTGCCGACGCGGTCCAAATAGAGCTGCGAGAGCGCCCGCGACACCGACTCAGCGATCCCGTCGCAGATCGAGTCCGGGTGTCCGATACCCTTCCGCTCGACGATCTCGACCTCCTGATCCTCGACCGCGCGCCGGTCGAGGCGGCTGACCTGTATGTTCCGGTCCATTACCAGCCGGTACTTCGCCGGCTACAGTATAACTTGCGGAAACCTCCCGGGCCCATCTAATGCTCTTTAGTTATTTTTAGGCAGATATTGCCTCAATCTGCCGCCTCGTACGCATTCGCCATCACGTCGAGTGCCTCGCGGAGTTCGTCCTCGTCGGTCGCGTACGAGATCCGCGCGTGGCCGCGGCCGTGGTCGCCGAAGGCTTCTCCGGGGACGACGATCACCCCGCGGTCGAGGCACTCGTCGACGAATCCGTCGGGAACGCGCGGCATCGCGTAGAACGCCCCCTGCGGCGTGGGACAGTCGATGCCGATCTCCGCGAAACCCTCCAGAAGGAGGTCGCGCCGGCGTTCGAAGGATGCGGTCATCTCGTCGACGATATCACGGTCACCGCGCAACGCGGCCTCCGCGGCGTACTGAGCCGGAGCCGAGGCGCACGCCTGAGCGTATTGGTGAACGCGGACCATTCGCTCGACGCGGTCGGCCGACCCGTACACCCAGCCGAGCCGCCAGCCCGTCATCGAGAACAGCTTCGAGGCGGAGTTGACGACGACGACGTTGTCGGTCTCCGCGAACTCCATCGGAGAGCAGTGTACGCCGTCGAAAACGGTGTACTCGTACACCTCGTCGGAGACGCAGAGCACGTCGTGTTCGTCGGCGATCCGCGCGAACTTGCGGATATCTGCCTCGGATGAGACCGCTCCCGTGGGGTTCCCCGGAGAGTTGACGACGAACGCCGCGGTGTCGTCGGTGATCGCCGCTTCGATCGCGGCCGGATCGATGGTGAGATCGTCTCGGAGGGGAACTGGTACGGGTTCGCCGCCGGCCAGTTTCGTCAGCGCGTCGTAGGAGACGAATCCCGGGTCTGGAATCAGCACTTCCTCCCCCTCGTTCACGTGGGCCTCCAGCGCGATGTGGAGCGCCTCGCTTCCGCCCGCGGTGGCGATCACGTCGTCCGGGTCGAGGTCGATTCCCTGGTCGGCGTGGTGCTTCGCGGCGATAGCCTCCCGCAGCGATCGAGTTCCCTTGTTCTCGGTGTAGGCGTCGGCTTTCCCGCCCTCGATCGCGTCGGTTGCGGCTCGCCGCGCGTGCTCTGGCGTCGGAAAGTCTGGCTGTCCCAGCCCGAGGTTGATCGCGCCGTCGCCCGCCGCTTCGAACACCTCGCGGATTCCGCTGATGGAGATCCGCTCGACCCTGTCGGAGAACGTCGTCATACCCGTTCGGGAGCGCCGCCGGGAGTTAGTTCTTGTCACGTCGACCTCACCGCCGGCGCATCCGTTCCCAGACCGGGCGACGATCGCCGTTCTCTTGCCCGCGCTGAACCGTCCCGTCGTCGGAGAGCGGGAGGTCGAACCGGCCGCGGAGGACGCGCAGAACCACCTCCGGTCTGGCCCGCAACAGCGCGTCATCGATTGCCCGAAGCCTGAGTTTTGGTCGTCCCGGACCCATCGGGACCTTGATCGACTCGATCAGTTCCCGCTCGACGAGCGCCCGACGGTCGGCCGTGAGTTCCTGACCCGGTGCGATCCCGACTCCGCCTCCGACCGCAGCCCCGCCTCCGGATTCGACTGCCCCCCCGTCTCCGGATCCGACCGTCCCCTCGTCTCCGGATCCGACCGCACCCCCGCAACCGGGTCCGACTCCGTTCTCGTGGCCGCCGCCCCTCTGTTCCTCGGTACCGATCCACGCCCGTACGTCCCGAAAGAGGTGGTCGTGGCGGGCGGCCAGCGCGACGAGGAGCGTCTGATCGGTGACGGTGCCACCTCGCCCGACGGTACCGTATTCCAACGAGTCCAGGACGGCCGCCACGTCGGTCGCGAACCGATCGTCGAGCCGCTCTCGCGCCGCCGCGAGCAGGCGCGTCCGGGACGGCATGTCGACCGACGCGCGCGAGGCCGCGTCGAACCGTTCCGTGACCGCTCGGCCGGCTGGGCGGACGCGCCCCGGGTCCGTCTCGGTCACGACGGTCCGTGCGCCGGCCGGCCCCGCTATCGCGTCGACGCGATTCTGCGTCGCGAACAGGATCCGGGCGGCGGTCGCCCCGTCGCCGTTCCGAGCGCCGTCCGAGACGCGTCGGAGCTCGATGGCCCCGTCGGCGACCGCCTCCGCGACCGCGGTACCGAGGACGAACGCGCGGCCGAGCGAGTCGACGACCCCCGGGCAACACGCGACCCGCCACGCGCCGCCGCCGGAGCCCTCGCGAGCGGCGAGGATCGGCGGAAGCAGTCCCAGCGGCACGCCGACTGCGACGACGTCTGAGCGACCCGTGAGCGCCGATTCGACCGCATCGGCGAGCGCGTCGTCCACACGCGCTATCGCGGCCGCAACCTCGGACGGTTCGTCCGCCGTCGAAGAACCCGGAGGGTCCCTCTTGGTGAGATGGTCCCCGTCGGCAGGACAGTCGTCGTCGGCAGGACAGTCGCCGTCGGCAGGAGGGCTCATGGGTTCCGTGGCGACGCCAGCGAAAAGAACGTTGTGGCGAGGTCGGTGCCACTGCGCCGGTCGAACGTCGCTACCTGCGACCGGCCGTCGTCTCGGACTCAGGGTGCCCGCCCGAACACGAGGTAGCCGGTGTGGCCCACGCCCGCGGTCGAGGGGCGGGAGCCTCGCTCCGAGAAATCCATCTCCCGTTGGATCGTTTCGAGGGTTTCGACCCCTTCGAATCCGGCCTCGCGGGCGGCCAGCGCCGCCTCGCGGGTCCCCTCGACGAACGGGGAGTACACGGCGAGGTGGCCGCCAGGGACGAGGAGGTCGGCGGCGCGCTCGACGACCGCGGGCGCGTCGCCCGTGTCGAGCGTGAGCGCGTCGAACGAGTCCTCGTCCGCGAGGTCGTCGAGGGCCTCGGTGAGGTCGCCGGTCCGGACCTCGACGCGGTCGGCGACCCCGGCGGTCTCCATGTTCGCGCGGGCGACGTCGGCGAAGTCGGCGTCGACCTCGTAGGTCGTGACGTCGGCTCCCGCGCGGCCGAGGTAGGCGGAGAGGATCCCGGTTCCCGTTCCGGCATCGAGGACCCTGTCGCCGCCGGAGATCCCCGCGTGGCCCATTACGAGCCCCACGTCGCGAGGCATCATCGGCGCGCCCGTGCGTTCGAGGTGGTTGAAGAGATCGGGACCGCGGAGTTCCCGGGCCTCGAAGACCGTGCCGAGGTGCGTCTCGATCTCGTCGCCCCCCTCGACGTCCTCGGGAACCTCGATCACGCCGAGGTCGGTGCCGAACTCCTCGCCCGGTTCGAGCAGGTACTCCCGGTCCTCGTGGACCAGCAGGTACGCGGCGTCTGTCACTCCAGATCCGCGATGGCGGTCGCGAGGTCGCCGTCGGCGCTTTCGAGCGCCTCTCGGGCCGCCGACTGCGGGACGCCCGCGCGCTCGGCGACGAGCGCCACGTCCTCGTCGGGGATCGCGTCCGTCACGCCCGCGTCGCGTTCCGTCGCGTCGGGCGCATCGCCCTCGACCGCCGACGGGCTCCCGCCGGCGCTGGCGTCGTTCACTTCCTCCGGCGAGCCGACGATCTGGTAGGTCTCTTGACCCTGGGCGTCCATCTTGGTCACCTGGGCACCGTCGAAGACGAGGTCGCCGTCGGCCGTCTCGATGACGACCCGCTCGGCGTCGAGCTCCTCGACGTCGATCCCCATCTGTTTCATCATCTGTTTCATCTTCCGCGGGTTCATGCCGCCTCCTCCGAACATACCCGAGAGTTCGGCCGGACGGGACAAAAAGGGTGGCGACACGCGGCGACGGAGCGCCCCGCACGACCGAACCGACCCGACGAACGGAGGCGAGACGGCGGGTTTCATAGGCCCGACCCTCCATCCACGCGTATGTATCTCGCCGACCGGACCTGGCCGGAGCTGGGAGACGCGCTGTCGGAGGAGTCCGTCGCGGTCGTTCCGCTGGGATCGACCGAGCAGCACGGGCCGCACCTCCCGTTGGCGACTGACCATCTGATCGCGGAGGCGCTCGCGAGCGCGGCCGCCGACGAGACCGGCGTCGTCCGCACGCCAACGATCACCGTGGGCGTCAGCCCGCACCACCGGCAGTTCCCGGGCACGATGTGGGTCGATCCGCCGGCGTTCCGCGACTACGTCGAGAGCTTCACGCGGAACCTGACGTACCACGGGATCGACCGCGTCGTCTTCGTGAACGCTCACGGCGGCAACGTCCAGCACCTCCGGGAGGTCGGCCGCCGCCTCCACGAGGACGGGACCGCGTACGCGCTGGAGTGGATGTGGGACGAGTCGATCCCGGAGCTCGTCGACGACCTATTCGAGCATAACGGCCCGCACGCGGGCCCGAAGGAGACGGCGATGATCACCCACATCGCGCCCGAACTGGTCCGCGACGACCAGTTCGAGAACGCCCGTGACGGCGGGCTCGTCGACCTCGACGGATCCGATGCGATGGTCCACGGCGCGCGGACGTTCTACGACTCGATCGACAACTCCGCGAACGGCGCGTTCGGCGATCCGACCGACGTGACTCCCGAGAAGGCGGAGCAGTTGTTCGAAGCCGCTGCCGATCAGCTCGTGCAGTTGGTGGAGTGGCTCGACGCCCGCGATCGCGAGGAACTGCTTCCGAAGGACCGCGTCGCGTAGCCGCCCTTGCTGTCGTCCTCTCCGGGATTCACCGGCGCTACCACCGTCGTTCATCGATCCAGAATCGGGGCCAGCGCCGCGTCCAGGTCGTCCCGTCGGCCGTCGAGGATATCGAACCGCTCGCCGCGTCCGCGTTCGAGCCATCTGAGGAGTCGAGCGGCCCAGTCCAGCTTCCTCGCTTTCATCGGCCCGACGGCGGGGTCGTCGAAGTCCCAGCCGGGAAAGACGAGCCGGCCGGCACCGACGTGGTCGGCGAGGAAGGCGGCGCGGTCGCCGTCGGTGAAGCCCCCCGTGTTCGACACCGGCCCGACCGGTGCGGCTTGTGTCGTCACCAGCGTCCACTCGTCGTCGAAGCGCGGCAGCCACTCTCGGACCGCGGGGACGTTGTCGCCGTGGGCGTGCGCCGCGACCGGGACGCCCTCGCGCGTCAGCTCCGCGGCCGTCTCCGGGTTCTTGTCGAGGTCGGTCACCATGCAGTCGACGTCGACGCCGCGGTCGCGGAGGACGTCCGCGGCGGTGGAGGCGGCGACGACGACGTCCGCGTCGCGAGCGAGGTGGATGTCGTCGGCCAAGCGGGGTGCCGCCCCGGCGATTGCGACCGTCTCTCCGCGCCAGTCGCCGAGTCGACCGAGCGGGAACGGCGTCGCCAGCTCGGCGGCGACGTCTCGCGCTCGCTCATCCGCAACGCGCTCGAAGCCGAAATCATCGAGAATTGCCCGGTACACCGGCTCGAACGCGTCGAAATTCACGCCGAATCACGCTCCGCGACGGACGCCAAACCGTCCCGTCGCGGCGACGACGGACGGTGCAGTCGCTGGCGGAGTCGAATATGGTATGGGCCGGAGTAGCACAGAGTACCCCTACCCGCGTGCCCCTCCGGCGTCCAGTCGACTGATTGTCTACACGACGGCATAAACTTTCTCTTACTTAGAGCCCCCGACGATCGATTCCATCGCCGCGTCGAGCGGGGCCGAGACGCCCGAAACGGCCGCTTTGACGGCGGAGAGGGCGCTCGGCGTTCCGACGAGGAGTCCGGATCCCGAACCGGCGACGCCGCCGGCGTCAACGGCGTCGGAACCGCCCGCGGAACCGCCGACCGCATCGCCGCCGGGAGCGCCCCCGTCGGCCGCCGATAGCGGGACCCTCGTCTCGGCCGCTGAACCGGCGCGGACGAAGGCCGCCCTCGACGCGGCGGCGTGTTCCGAGCCGTCGTGGTCGCCCGCGGTGGCGGCCCGGAGCGCGCGGACCGCCGGGTCGGTCAGCGCGTCCAACTCGTACGTGTGAACCACCGCGTCTCCGGCCGGGGACCGTTCCGCGTCGAGCCGGTCGAGGTGTCGCTCCGCCTCGCGGACCGTCGTCACGTCGAGCTCCTCGACGGCGACGTCGCCGCCGTCGTGGTCCGAACGGGTCCGGTCGCGAGCGAGCTCAGCGCCGACCAGCGCCGCGTCGCGCGTCTCGGCCACGTCGTGGGTTCGGATCACGTGTGCGCCGCGCTCGACCGCCATCGACGTTGCCGCCAGCGAGACGGGGAGCGCCTCCGCCGTGGTCCGGTCGGCGATGGTCTTCAGGAAGCTCTTCCGGTTGATCGAGACGAGCAGGGGGCGACCGTAGCCGCTGAACTCGCGCAGCCGATGGAACGTCTCCCGGTCGTCCGCGTGGGTCTTCTCGGCCGACCAGCCGCCGAACGCGGGGTCGAGGATCGTCTTGTCGGTGAAGCCGTTCCGCGAGAGCGCGTCGTAGATCTCATCGACGTCTTCGACCGCGCCCGGCCGCTCCAAGTCGGGCGGGGAGGCCATCTTCGAGACGGCGGCGTCGTGTTCGCGGCAGACGCGGGGCATCTCCGGATCGGCGAACCCGCAGATGTCGTTGACCATGTCGAACCCGCGTGAGAGCGCCTCGTCGGCAACCTCGTGGTAGCGGGTTTCGATCGACCAGACCGCGTCGCCAGCGGTCGATTCGAGCGTCTCGATCGCGGTGTCTAGCCGGTCCAGCTCCTGTTCGGCCGAGAGCACGTCGAGGTCCTTATTCGCCGATTCGAGGCCGACGTCGACGATGTCGGCCCCTTCGCCGATCAGTTCCTCGTCGACGTAGGCGGCGGCCTCGCCCGGGTCGTCGTACACGCTCGGGTCGTACGGCGACTCCGCGGAGACGTTGAGCACGCCCATGATCCGCGGTGGGTGGTCGTCGCCGATCCCGAGCCCCGCGGCGTCCACGTTTCGCATACGCTCACCATGAGCGCGAGCGATATAAACGGGGCGAGTACCCGACGGCCTCGACGGAGATCCGATTTGGTGCCCGGTTGCGACGCCCGACAGACGAGGAGGGACGCGACGGAAGCCGAATCAGTGGACCGGCGCGCGCCTGCGGCCGAGTTGCGGGAGCGGTGCGGCCGAGTTGCGGGAGCGGTGCGGCCGAGTTACGGGAGCGGTGCGGCCGAGTTACGGGAGCGGTGCGGCCGAGGTGGGGCGTTGGCGGTGTTCGCCGCGTCGCCGACACCAACGATTGTTCATTCCGACGGGACGGTGCCGACGCTCCGATACGGTTTTGGGTCGTCCGGCGGAATCGACGACAAATGCTGTCTCGACAGTTCGTCCGGGAGAATCCCGAGGTCGTCCGCGAGGCGCTCGACAACAAGGGCGTCGACGTGGACCTCGACCGGATACTCGACGTCGACGAGGAGTGGCGGGAACTCAAGAGCCGCGGCGACGACTTGCGCCACGAGCGCAACGAGGTCTCCTCCACGATCGGCGACCTCAAACAGGCCGGCGAGGAGGCGGAGGCGCAGGAGGCCATCGAGCGCTCCCAGGAGCTCAAATCGGAGCTGCGGGCGATCGAGGAGCGCGCCGACGAACTGGAGACGGAGCTCGAAACGTCCCTGCTCGAGCTCCCGCAGATCCCCCAGGAGTCGGTTCCCGTCGGGGCCGACGAGTCCGAGAACGTCGAGGTGCGCCGCGAGGGGTTCGACGACCTTCGCGGGCTTCCCGACGACGTGGAGCCCCACTACGACCTCGGCGAAAAGCTGGAGATACTCGACTTCGAGCGCGGCGCGAAGGTCTCCGGCGGCGGGTTCTACGTCGCGAAGGGCGACGGGGCCCGGCTCGAACACGCCCTTATCCAGTTCATGCTCGACGTGCACCGCGAGCAGGGGTACCACGACGTGTTCCCGCCGATCCCGGTCAACTCAGACTCGATGCGGGGCACCGGCCAGCTTCCGAAGTTCACCGAGGACGCCTACCGTATCGAGGGGACGAACGAGGAGCCGTACGAGGACGACGACCTCTGGCTGCTCCCGACCGCCGAGGTGCCGGTCACGAACCTCCACCGGGACGAGATCTTACTCGGCGAGGACCTTCCGCTCAAGTACCAGGCGTACACGCCGAACTTCCGGCAGGAGGCTGGCGAGCACGGCACCGAGACTCGCGGGATCGTTCGCGTCCACCAGTTCAACAAGGTGGAGATGGTGAACTTCGTCCGGCCCGAGGAGAGCGACGAGCGCTTCCGCGGGCTCGTCGACGAGGCCGAGGAGGTGCTCCGCCGCCTCGAACTGCCCTACCGCGTGCTGGAGATGTGCACCGGCGACCTCGGATTCACGCAGGCGAAGAAGTACGACCTGGAGGTGTGGGCCCCCGCCGACGACATGGACGAGGGGCCCGAGGAGGGCGGGCGCTGGCTGGAGGTCTCCTCGGTCTCGAACTTCGAGGACTTCCAAGCGCGCCGCGCCGGAATCCGATACCGCGAGGAGCACCACGAGTCGGCCGAATTCCTTCACACGCTGAACGGCTCCGGGCTCGCGGTCCCCCGGATCGTCGTCGCCGTCTTGGAGTACTACCAGAACCAGGACGGCACGGTTACCGTTCCCGAGGCGCTGCGCCCGTACATGGGTGGCACCGAGGTCATCGAGGGCCACGACCCCGTCGGCGAGACGAAACTGGGCGGGGAATAGGCAGAACCGCGCCGACGGCGACGTTCGTCGGCATGATCAGCAACAGAACATGAACGGGTAGACGAGCGCGACGCGGTCGCCGTCTTCCAACGTCGTGTCGAAACCCTTCTCGTTCTCGTTGAAGCGGCCGTTCACGAGGATCCGGGCGTACGCGATGGTCTGTTCGCCGAGCGGGTTCTTCGTCCAGGTCCCGGGGAGCTCGTCGGGGGTCGGTGCCCAGCCGCCGTGCGTGGCGTCGGCTTCCGTCTCCGCGATGAGCATGTCTTGGAGCTGGGGGTACTCATCGAACAGCGCGTCGAGAAACTCGCGGAGCGTGTCGCCGGCGAACGCGTACTCGAACTCGTACGTCCCGAGTTCGGTGCGGACGTGACCGGTGCAGCGAACGGTGACCGTCGTCGCCGCTCTCGGCCCCCCGTCCGACTCCGAACCGCCAGCCGACATCGTTTCGACGTCCGATCTCTCCCCGTCATACGATTCGACGGCCGACCCGTCACCCGAGTCGGTGACCACCTCGCCTCCCGAGTCGGTGGCCACCTCGTTTCCCGAGTCGGTGGCCACCTCGTTTCCCGAGTCGGTGACCACCTCGTCGCTCGATCTGTCGACTGTCCTTTCGGCGGTCGCCGTCGACTCGTGACCGGCTGGCATACGCTATCGTACGTCTCGCTCGGGGGTAAGCCACCGCACGAACACGTTCGCCTGCTGATCGCGGAAGCGTGGTTCGTGTCTCAAGCGCCACCGCCGATACCCGAGAGAGTCATCGATCCGGCCGGCGGGGTGTTCACGGCGACCGCAACGGTCACGGTCGTGACGGTCACGACCTCGACGACCACGATCCCCTCAGTCGTCGAGTCGATCGTTCCGGTTCGACCAGTTCGCCGCGTCGGACGCGAGATCCCGAACTTCCCGCCTGATACCGGCGTAGTTGTCGACGACGTCCTGCGTCGTGACGATCCCCACCGGGCGCATGTCCTCGACGACGACGAGCTTTTTCACACCCTCGGACCGCATCCGATCGGTCGCGGTTCGAAGCGTCATCGTCGGTTGGATCGTCGCGACCGGGGAGGTCATCGCCTTCCGGAGCGGGATCGCCGAGAAGGGGTCGTCCGTCGCGTACCCCGCGTGGAGCGCGTCGGCCTCGGTCGCGATCCCGGCCGGCGATCCGCCGTCGGTGACGATCACGCTCCCGACGCGGTTCCGGAGCATCCGCTCCGCGGCGTCCCGCACCGACGCGTCGACGTCGCAGGTGACGAGCTCCGTCGACATCACCTCCTCGACGAGCATACGCCCCGATACTCGGGCGATCCACTTGAGAACGGGGGTCGATCCGCCCGGCGTTCGGAGAGCGGATGAGACGGGCCGTCGCTCGCGGCGGGTAGATATCCGATCTACGCCAGTCGGCGGTCCCTGAACGCGCGGATCACGTCTTGGCGGGCGATGATACCGACGATCGCTCCGTCGTCGTCGACGACCGGCACGCGGTTGATGTTCGGGTCGTCCCCGGAGAGCAGGTCGAGCACGTCGTCCACGTCCGTCTCTGGGGTGACCGTCGCGACGGCAGTGCTCATCACGTCGGCAATCGGGCGGTCGGCGTTGCGGACCATGTCGACGCCCAGATCGATGTCTGCCCACGGCGCTTTCACCTGATACGTGAGCGTGTCGACGAACGGGGGGAGTCCGATGGGAATCCACAGCGTCTCGTCGTCCGGCTCGAACAGGTCGACGAGATCCGACTCGGTGACGACGCCGACGACGCGCCCGTCCTCGTCGACCACGGGGAACCCGCTGAACGGGTACCGGGCGAACCGCTTGAACACGTCGGCCACGTCGTCGTCGGGGGCGACCGTCTTCACGTCGGTCTCCATCAGGTCACGGGCTTGCATACGGTCGTGGTCGCGGCCGGCACCCGTAGGCGTTTCGGCCGACCCCGCCGACGTACCGGTGGGACGGCCCCGACGAGACTCCGAGGTCGCTACGATCGCCGTACCCCAGGCGTCTCGAAGGAAAAGACGGGCGGTTCGACGGGATCGTGGGATCCGCAGGGTTCACTTACGATGCGGTCACCCGTATGTGGATCACGGTGATGGAACATGTCTGAGATAACCGATGTGGATTCATATATTTCCGATGCGGACGAAAACGCCCGGCCGACGCTCGAAGCGCTCCGCGGGATGATCAAATCGGCGGTTCCCGAGGCGGAGGAGGAGATACGCTACAACGTCCCGTTCTATACGTTTCACGGAACCCACGTCGGCATTGGCGCATTCGAGAACCACGCTACCTTCGGTATTGGCGCAGACGCGCTTGGTAGTGAAGACCGCAAAAGGCTCGAAGAAGAGGGGTACAAAACCGGAAAGGAGACCATACAGATCGGATACAACCAAGCGGTGCCGATCGCGGAGCTCACGCAACTTCTGGAAGCGAAAGTGGAAGCAGCCAGAAAATCGCAGTGACGACAGATTGTTGAGTGGCCGGGGTGGGCTCCGAACCCACGATCTCCGCATGTCCCAGGTCCGAGGCTCGGCGGAGCCACGGGAAGGACGCGGACGCTTCCAAGGCGTCACCGCACCGAATCTCCGAACCCTATGAGTGCGGCGCTATGTCCAGCTAAGCCACCCGGCCTCACCTTCCCGTACCGCGATGAAACCCTTTAACCTTCCCATCCGTCGGAAGGGTGCGAACCGGTGACAGAGTCCGAAGGAGGCGCTTCGCGGCGGTGCTCAGTCCGACGCGGCCGGGCGCGGCGTCCGGCACCGGCGTCGCGGACCCCGCGGATTTATGCCCGACGGGTCGAATCTCCGGGATATGAGTCTTCCCGACCTGCTCGCGGGGACCGTCGGCGACGAGGACGTCGTCGCCGAGATCTCGCTCGGGGGAGCCGACCGACTCGCG
This sequence comes from Halorubrum trueperi, assembly GCF_042662525.1. Classification (NCBI taxonomy): domain Archaea; kingdom Methanobacteriati; phylum Methanobacteriota; class Halobacteria; order Halobacteriales; family Haloferacaceae; genus Halorubrum; species Halorubrum trueperi. The sequence continues at coordinate 145,704 of NZ_JBHSXI010000023.1, read as the reverse complement.
GTCACGCCGACGCGGACCCTCGTCTACCGGGGCGACGGGCTGCTGTCGGACGAGTCCGTCGAGGAGTACTCCCACGACGTCGAGCGCATCGCGGTCTCGACGGGCCGCCGCAAGGCGAAACTCACCCTCAGTTACGGCCTCGACGGCGACGAGACCATCTCCGTGCCGGCGAAGCGCGCCGACGACGTGCTCCATCCGATCCTCGCGGGCGTCCTGTCCGCGACGGGCGTCACCGACCCCGGCGAATCGGTCGTGCGGACCTTCCGCTTCTCCGAGCTGACTCTCGTCGTCACCAGCGACCGGCTCGTCAAACACGTCGGCTCAGCGGTCTGGGACCCGGAGTTCGAGGAGTTCCCCTACGCCGATCTCACCGATCTCGACTTCGAGGAGGGGACCGTCGCGACCGCGGTCGTGCTCGCCCACGACGGCCGCTCGGAGCGGTTCAAGGCTCCCAACGAATCCGCGCGCGCCGTCCGGGAGACTCTCGTCGACGCGGTGTGTTCGTTCCGCGGCGTCGACAGCCTCGAGGAATTCCGGGTGACCGTCGCCGACGACGAGGGCGACGGCTCCGAGGGCGGAGACGGTGCGGACGAGACCGGGGGGACCACCGACTTCGGTGAAGGCCCCGATCCCCTGTCGGCGTCGCCCGTCGCCGACGCGGAGGCGGAAGCGGAGGCGGGTGGTGAGGCGAAGACAACGGCGGAGTCGGAGATCCCGACGCCGGCCGGGTCTGCGGACGAATCGGACGCGGATCCGACGCCCGCAGATTCAAGCCCGGCAGATCAGACGCCTGATGATTCGGAGTCCCACGCGGACGCAGCTGTCGATCGCGACGCGAGCGCGCCCCCCTCGGCGGGTGACGACACGGTCGCCACTCGCGGGGAGAACGCCGACCGGCTCGATGCCGACCCGCTCGACGGAGATTCGGTCGGCCGCGACCCTCTCGACGACGCCCCTCTCGACGGCGACTCGGTCGACGGCGACTCGATCGAGGGTGGCTCAGAAGGTGGCCGACCGGCCGATGGCGATTCGATCGAGGCATCCGACGCGGACGCTTTCGACGGCTCGCCGTTCGAGAGTGCCGGCGTCGAGGACGAGGACCTCGCGACGGAGGTTGCCGCGCTCCGTCGGACCGTCGAGACTCAATCCGAACGACTCGACAGGCAGTCGGCCCTCATCGAACAGCTGATCGAGGAGCTTCGTCGCGGACGCTGATTGTCTCGGCCGCCCTCCCCCGAGGTCGTTCGGAACCGTTCTCCGAATCGATAGCCGCAGGGCATCATTTATGGGCGACAGGACGAAGATACCGAAAGTGACCGCACAACTGGGCCCCCAACTCGACGCGTTGTTGGGGAGCATCGCGACGACGGAAGCGCGCGTGGCCGCGACGGCCGGAATCCTGCTCGCGACGGCCGCCGTCGGATGGCTACTTCTCCCACGAGCCGTGCGAGCCGGTGAACGTCTGGCGTCGCGCTGGCTGGAGCGCTTCTTCGACGACCGCGGAGAGCACTCGATCGAGACCCTCCGGGAGGCCGTTCCGGTCTCGTTCGGGCTGCGGTTACTCGTCGGGATCCTCCAACTGGCGCTGTTCGCGGCGGCGACGGTCGCGATCCTCGCGCTGTGGGGCCGGTTCGCCGTCGTCGTCGCGGTGCTCCCCGTCGCGGAGAGTCTCGTCACGGTCGGAGCACGGACGCTCCTCTCCGCGCTGTTGTTCGGTGCGGCGTACGTCGCGAGCGACGTGTTATCGGAATACGTCTCGGAGCTGTCCGACGACAGCGATCGGATCACGGCCCATCAAGAGCAACTGCTCACCCGGATCATGCAGGTCGGCGTGCTCGCCGTGGCGGGCGTGACCGTCCTCGGTATCTGGGGCGTGAATCTCGGGGGCCTCCTCGTCGGAGCGGGATTCCTCGGGATCGTGCTCGGGATGGCTGCCCGCCAGACCCTGGGGTCGCTCATCGCCGGCTTCGTCCTGATGTTCGCGCGCCCGTTCGAGATCGGCGACTGGGTCGAGATCGGCGACGAGGAGGGGTTCGTCACCGACATAACCATCATGAACACCCACATGCGGAACTTCGACGGGGAGTACGTCGTGGTGCCGAACGACCTCGTCACCAACCAGGCGATCACGAACCGGAGCCGGGAGGGCCGACTCCGGATTCACATGGAAGTGGGGATCGGCTACGACGACGACCCCGACGCCGCGAGCGACATCGCCGAGGACGTGTTGGAGAACGTGAATACGATCGCGAACAACCCCGCGCCGTACGTGATCCCGTCGGGGTTCGGCGACTCCGCGATCCTGCTCGACCTCCGCTTCTGGATCGACCCGCCGACGCCGCAGGCGCGGTGGCGCTCGAAGGCGACCGCCGTCGAGGAGATTCAGCGACGCTTCGCCGAAGCGGGCATTTCGATCCCGTACCCGCAGCGGACGGTGTCGTTCCCGCCGGGGACCGCCGCGGGCGATGAAACGGTCGAGCGCGTCGAGCGCGTCGAGGGGCCGGAGGACGGTTGACGCCGTCCAGATTCCGACGGATTCCGCCCGGCTCCGGCGATTCCTCGGGCGAGTGACCGAGCGATGCAGGCGAGGGGACGTGACGACGGCCGCGACCGCTCATCGATCCCGCTCGAAACCCGCCGCGAACGTCGCCTCGTCGACGGCGAGCACGGTCGGTCGCCCGTGCGGACACGCGTAGGGGCGCTCGCACTCTCCGAGTCGGTCGAGCAGCGAGCGGAGGTCTCCGCCGCTCAGACCGTCGATCTCGCCGCGCTTCAGCGACGGGTGACAGGCCAGATCCGCGAGCAGCGCGTCGCGGGCGTCACGCGGCGACTCTCCGCTCGATACCGTCGCGAGCGCGTCGCGGAACGCGGCCGCGTCGGCCGATCGCCCGAACGGCGCGGGGACGGACCGAAGACGAACCGTTCCCCCGCCGAACGGCTCCGTCTCGAACCCGAGCGCGGCGAGGGCGTCCGCGTGCGCCTCCGCGGCCGCCGCCTCGTCGGCCGACAGCGAGACGGTCGCGGGCGGATCGAGCGCGGCGGTCGGCACCGGATCATCGTCGAACGCGCGGGCGAACCGCTCGTAGTTCACCCGCTCGTGGGCGGCGTGACCGTCGACGACGAGCAGATCGTCTCCGGCCTCGACGAGGACGTAGAGGTCCCGAAACGTCCCGATCGGGTCCGCGTCGGCGAACGCGGCGGGACGGCCCCCATCTCCGTCGCCGACGGGGTCGAGCGCGGAGCCGAGGTCGGTGTCCACGTCCGACTTCCGCCGGAGGTCCGCACCGGTGAGCGCGTCGCCGACGGCGGATTCGACGGCGTCCGCGATCGGATCGGCGTCGCGAATCCCGACCTCTCGCTTCGCGGGGTGAACGTTCGGGTCGACGCGGGTCGGCGGAACGCCGACGTCGATCGCCGCGACCGGCTCTCGCCCGTCGGGGAGCAGCCGGTCGTACCCCGCCCGGATCGCCGCCGCGAGCCGATCGTTCCGGACCGGTCTGCCGTTCACCGAGACGCGGACGTGATCTCGGGAGGAACGGGTGATCGAGGGGTACGCGAGCGCGCCGGAGACGGCCACCGAGATCGGTCCGTCGCCCGTCGCGACCTCGGCGCTCGCGGACAGCTCCGTCGACCGGCTCGCCGTCTCGCGGTCGTAGACGCCGAACACCGCGTCGGTGAGTCCGGAACCGGGCGTCGACAGCGTCGTCGACCCGTCGTGGTCCAGCGTGAACGCGACTTCGGGGTTCGCGAGCGCGTAATCGGCGACGAGCGACGAGATTCGAGCGAACTCGGCGGACGCCCCCGAGAGGGACTCACGACGCGCGGGTCGGGTCGCGAACAGGTCCTCGACGACGACCGTAGTGCCGCGGGCCCGGCCGGCGTCCGAGACGGCGGGGGGCCGCGATCCGTCCCGCTCCGCGGTCGTTCCGTCGACGACGACGCGCGTCCCGACCGCGCCGCCGTCGCTCGTCGTCAGTTCGAGCCGCGCGGCCTCTGCGATCGCGGCCAGCGCCTCCCCGCGGAATCCGAACGAGTCGATGCCGACGGGATCGCCGTCCGGGTCCAGCTTGCTCGTCGCGTGCCGCTCGACCGCGCGACGGGCGTCCTCGCGGGCCATCCCGCAACCGTCGTCGCCGACGCGGAGACGGTCGGTGCCGTCGCCGTCGACCGCCACTTCGACGCGGGAGGCGTCGGCGTCCAGCGCGTTGTCGATCAGTTCGCCGACGACACGGGCCGGACGAGTGACCACCTCGCCGGCGGCGATCCGATCGACGGTGGCGGGGTCGAGTCTGCGGACGCGGTCCGACCCCACCTGGTCGCTCCCGTCCGTAGCGCGTTTCTCACCCGTCATCGTCCACTCGCGACTGGAGGCCGTGGAGGGCGTTCAGCGCCTCGATCGGCGTCATCCTGGCGAGATCGAACTCGCGGAGGGCGGCTGCCAGATCGGTCTCGGGATCGGTCTCGGGATCGGATGGGTGGTCGGGAAGGGCGTCACTACCGATGTCGTTTCCGTCGGACGCGTCGCCCTCGGATCGGGCCCCGGTCGCGGAGTCGGAGTCGCCCGTCTCCGCGTCGCCTGTCTCCGCATCCCCCGTCTCCGCGTCGCCCGTCTCCGCGTCGGGCGTCTCAGGTGTCACGAGGCCGCGTGATCGCTCGACGACGGGCGCGGGAACGCCGGCGAGCTCGGCGACCTCGACCCCGTACGACGAAGAGGAGGCACCGGGGACGACGCGGTGGAGGAACGTCACGTCGCCGTTCTCGCGGGTCGCGGTGAAGTGGAGGTTGAAGGCGCGTTCGCGCTCGTTGGCGAGGTCGGTAAGCTCGTGGTAGTGGGTCGCGAAGAGCGCCGTCGCCCCCAACTCGTCGTGGATGAACTCGGCCGCGGCGCGGGCGATGGCGCGTCCGTCGGTCGTGGCGGTGCCGCGACCCACCTCGTCGAGGAGGACGAGCGAGTCCCGCCCGGCGTCGTGGAGGATCTCCGTCAGCTCGCTCATCTCTCGCATGAACGTCGACTGGCCCCCGGCGATGTCGTCTGAGGCACCGACGCGGGTGAACAGCCTATCGAAGACGGGGAGCGAGGCCGCTTGCGCCGGGACGAACGAGCCGGTCTGCGCGAGCACGACCGCGAGCGCGACCGACCGCATGTACGTCGACTTCCCGCTCATGTTCGGGCCCGTGATCACCGCGATCGACCCGCGCGGGAGGTCGGCGTCGTTCGGGACGAAGGAGTCCGAAGCGCGCTCGACGACCGGATGCCGACCGCCCTCGATCGCGACGCCGGCGTCCGGGTCGTCGACAATCTCCGGACGGACGTAGTCCGACTCGACGGCGACGGTCGCGAGCGAGCAGAGGGCGTCGAGGGACGCGAGCGCGTCCGCCAGGTCCTGTATCCGCTCGGTCTCGTCGGCGACGCGCTTGCGGACGTCGGTGAACAGCTCGTACTCCAGGGCGTCTGCGCGCTCGGACGCCCCAGCGATCTGCTCCTCGCGCTCTTTCAGCGCCGGGGTGTAGTAGCGCTCGCTGTTCTTGAGGGTCTGTCGCCGACGGTAGTCGTCCGGGACCCGACCGAGGTTGGCGTCGGTCACCTCGATGTAGTATCCGTGGACCTGGTTGTGTCCGACCGACAGCGAGTCGATACCGGTACGCTCGCGCTCCGCCGCCTCCAGGTCGGCGACCCACTCGCGCCCCTCGCGTTCGGTCGCGCGAAGAGCGTCGAGGTCGCCATCGAATCCGTCCCGGATCACGCCGCCATCGGTGATCTCCGTCGGCGGATCGACCGCGATCGACTCGTCGATCAGATCGCGGATCTCGCCCAACTCGTCGAGGCGGCCGCGGAGGTCCCGCAGGTGGGCGGTTCGGGGGAGATCGCCGTCGTCTTCCTCGTGGAACCCGGCGCCCGCGCCCTCCGCCCCGGAACGGGTCCCGGAAAGGGTCGCTTTCAGCTCCGGCACGACCGCGAGCGTCGCGTGCAAGGACCTGAGATCCCGGGCGTCGGCCCGCTCCCGGGAGATCCGTCCCACGAGCCGTTCGAGATCGTAGGCGGCCCCGAGCGCGTCAGCGACCCCCTCGCGGACGAGCGTGCGGTCGGTCAGTTCGCCCACCGCGTCGTGGCGGTCTTGGATCGCGTCGGCGTCGACGAGGGGCCGCCGGAGCCAGCGCTCCAGACAGCGCCGGCCGAGCGCACAGCTCGTCTCGTCAAGGGCGTCGAACAGGGTGTCGCTCGCGCCCAACCCGCGATTCTCGAACAGTTCGAGGCTGCGCTGGGCGGCCGCGTCGAGCCGAAGCCGATCCCTGGGGTCGTACCGCCGGATCCGGGTGACGTACGAGAGTGGTCCGGCGTCGCCCTGCGTGTACTCGGCGTACGCGAGGACCGCCCCCGCCGCTCGTAGTTCCGCGTCGCCGTCGAACCGCCGGTCAGGCGCGGGCAGGTACGGCTCCAGCCGCTCGATCGCGGCTCGCCGGTCGAAGACCGCAGAGTCGTACGCGTGGGTTTCCCAGCCGCGCTCCGCGTCGGTAGGCGAGAAATCGGAGGCGTCGGGCCCCGCGATCAGCTCTGCGGGGGCGATCCGATCGAGTTCCCCGGCTATCGCGTCGCGATCGCCCGCGGTGACGAGACACTCGCCGGTCGAGACGTCGACGGCGGCCAGGCCGACGCGTCGATCGCCGACACCACCGGCGACGTCGCTCGCGTTGCGATTCACGTCGCCGTCCTCGGATCCGTCGGCCGCAACCGCCGCGACGTAGTTGGTCGTCCCCGCGTCGAGGAGGTCGTCCTCGACGACGGTCCCCGGCGTGATCACCTCCGTGACGGCGCGGTCGACCAGTCCGGACGCCTGTTCGGCGTCCTCGACCTGGTCCCCGATCGCGACGCGGTAGCCCGCGTCGAGCAGCGATTCGAGGTAGGGCGCGGCGTTGTCGATCGGGACGCCGGCCATCGGGTAGTCGCCGGTCGAGTCGGAGCGTTCCGTGAGCGTCACCTCGCAGACGTGGGCGAGGGCCGCCGCGGCCTCACAGAATGCCTCGTAGAAGTCTCCGACTTGGAACAACACGAGCGCGTCCTCGTGGGCCGCACACAGGTCCGCGTACTGCGAGAGCATCGGCGTGAGATCCTCGCGCGCGGCAGCGATTCCCGGCGGGATCCCCGTCACCGTCTCTCGATCCGCGGTCGGCATACCATGGATCCCGTCGCCCGCGGTCATAAACGGTGCGGAGGAGAACCGAGGGGAAATAGGGGAAGGAGAACGATGTGGAGGGGACGATGCGGAGACGACTAATCCGACAACGCCACCGCCCGGGAGCCTTACAACGCTGGGTCCCCGATCGGGATCCGTGACGAATCGCGCGATCGTCGTCGGCGTGGCAGCGACGTTCATCGGGCTGACCGCCCTGATGCTCGTCGCCGGGGTCGTCGTCTCCCCGATCCTGCTGGCGGTCGCCGTCCCGTTTGGCGTCGTCTCGTACGTGCTCTGGTACCACGCCAGCGGACGGCTTCGCGACCGCGTCCGTCGCGAGGCAGCCCGCGTGGGACCGGCCGACCGCGAACGAGCCCGCCAGCGCGCCGGGGCCGCGGAACACCGTCGATCCGCGCACCGCCGGTCCGCGCATCGCCGGTCTGCAAACCGGCGAGCGGAAGCGGCCAGCGGTGGGTTCGGCGGCGGATTCGGAGGCGGATTCGGCGGCGGGGCGGCCGGTGGAGACGCCGGCCCTCGCGCGGGCGGAGACGGCGATCCTCGCGACCGATCACCCCCGGCGACCGGGATGAGCGAACGCGACGCCTACGAGACGCTCGGGCTCGATCGAACAGCCGATCGGGACGCCATCCGATCGACGTACCGCGAGCGGGCGAAGCGGCTCCATCCCGACGGGGAAGACGGCGACGAGGAGGCGTTCAAGGAGTTGAACGAGGCGTACGAGGTTCTCACGGACTGATCCGAATGTCGGCGGTCGTAGCCGGCGTCACCGATCGCCCAGCGCGTCGGTCACGGCGCTGTTGGCCTCCGCGAGCTCCGCGCGCGTGTTCACGTTCGTGAACGTGCGTTCGGTCGTCCGCGAGCGGATGGTCTCGTCGTCGACGACGACGTAGTCGAGCTCGTCGAGCGGCGACAGGATCTTCCGTTCTCCGCGGGAGAGCGCGCGGTCGCAGGCGGCGGCCATCGGAGCCGCGCGGTATACCGCCTGCGTCGTTTGGAACCACCGATCGTCGAGCCGCGGTACCGCCGCGTCGTGGCCCGCTGCTTCGTTGTCCGCCGCGTCGTGGCCCCCTGTTTCGTTGTCCGCCGAGACACGATCCCCCACGCGGTGGCCCGCCGCGTCCGAAACGAGTGACGCGACGAACGCGGGATCGACGAAGGGCATGTCGCAGGCGACGAGGGCGACGTACTCTCCGGGGGCGGCCTGACAGGCGTTCAGGATCCCGGCCACCGGTCCGAGGTCGAGCTCGTCGTCGAGCGCCCATCGAACGGGGAGCGGGTGGCCGTCGAGCGCGTCGGCTATCGCGTCCCGCTGGTCGGGCCGGCAGTTGATCACGAGGTCGTCGACCGCGGGGTCGCCGCTCGCCGCGCGCGACGCGCCCGGCGGGATCGGGTCGTCAGCGCCGGCGAGTCTGTCCGCGACCCGGCGTATGAGCGGGACGCCGGCGAGCTCGGCCACCGACTTGTCTGCGTCGCCGAAGCGCGTCGAGCGCCCCCCGGCGACGATGGCTCCGGTCGTCACGGCCGGATCTGCGGCGGCCGGGGACTTTGCGGTTGCGGTGGGGTGTTGGTTGCGATGGGATGGTGGTTGCGATGGGATGGTGGTTGCGATGGGATGGTGGTTGCGATGGGATGGTGGTTGCGATGGGATGGTGGTTGCTGTGGGGTGTTGGTTGCGGTGGTTTCGGTGCGGCGGTGACGCCAGTGAGTCGGGAGCGGCGCGAGACCCGTCCATATCGCGAGCCCGGTCGCCGCACGAAATCCGGCCGAAAGCGACTCGTTAAGTGGCGCGCGTCGAAACCCGTCGGTATGTCCGAGGCCACGGATCTGGAGGAGCTAAAGCGGGGTACCGACCTCATCAAGCGCGGCTTCGCGCGGATGCAGAAGGGCGGAGTCATCATGGACGTCGTCACCCGCGAGCAGGCGAGGATCGCAGAGGACGCCGGCGCGGTAGCCGTGATGGCGCTGGAAGCGGTCCCGGCCGACATCCGCAAGCGCGGCGGCGTCGCCCGGATGCCCGATCCGACAAACGTCACCGAGATCATCGACGAGGTGTCGATCCCGGTGATGGGGAAATCCCGGATCGGCCACCGCAAGGAGGCGGAGATCCTGGAGTCGCTCGGCGTCGACATGATCGACGAGTCGGAGGTCCTCACGCCCGCCGACGACGAGTACCACATCGACAAGCGCGATTTCGCCTCCCCGTTCGTCTGCGGCGCACGCAACCTCCCCGAGGCGCTCCGCCGGATTCGAGAGGGCGCGGCCATGATCCGAACCAAGGGCGAGGCCGGCACCGGCGACGTCAACCAGGCCGTCCAGCATCAACGCACCATCAAGAACCAGATTCGGACGCTCATGGGCCTCAACCACGAAGAGCGAGAGGAGTGGGCTCGCGCGCACGGCGCTCCCCACGACCTCGTCCACGAGACCGCCGAAGCCGGACGGCTCCCGGTCGTCAACTTCGCGGCCGGTGGGATCGCGACGCCCGCGGACGCCGCCCTGATGATGTATCACGGCTGTGACGGCATTTTCGTCGGTTCCGGTATCTTCGGCGCGGAGGACCCGGTCGAGATGGGTAACGCCATCGTCGAGGCCGTCAACAACTGGGACGACCCCGACGAGCTGGCCGACATCGCCTCCGGGATCGGCAAGGGGATGAAGGGTCAGTCGAACGCGGACATCCCCGAGGAAGAGCGCCTGCAGGGCCGCGGCGTCTGACCGCCTCTTCGAGAATCGTCCCTTCGAGAATTGCTTCGTTGGGTCTGTTGAAGTCCTATTTTCCAGATCCAACACGGGATGGAACAATCACTCGCTGGAGATTTCCCCTTGATCAATTGCGGGAGTGGGTATCTCAGTGTGTTGGAGAGAGCATTTATAACTGAACAAGTGGTGTTGCTGGAGGCTGTGTATCTATCGTTGTTGGCACGGTGAATCGCTGTGTTTCTGGCGGTGATAGTTTATAAGTGGTTGCTAGCGTGGTGAACACTTACAAAGCCCCAGCCGCGAGGAGTCGATGCGCTCGCTCCTGCGGTCCTTAACGTCGCGCGTCTTCCTCCTCGCGCCTGCCCCTTTGAGTCCCACCCCGCACCACACCGCACCGCACCTCACACCTCCCCAACCTCGCCGCTCGCTCCGCTCGCGGCGTCCCTCGCGGACTCCTCGCGCCCTGCGGACGCTCGGAGGCGCGCCACCGTACAGCACCGCTCTTTATTTATAATCAGTCGTCGCCGTCACGCTCACCTGTTTAAATACCACGTCGACGGCGGCGGTCCGCAATACCCACTCCAGAAATCGCTCGCCGCCGTTCCTGTATTGACAGCAGCCAGGTCGGAATGGATCGGTTATGGGTGATTTCACCAGAACCGTTTCGTTGAGAATTACCTCTTCGAGAACGATTCCACTGAACGCGCCCGACGATCGGCGGCCGACGATCGATCGTCGACGCCGGTTAGCCGCCGAACGCGCCCAGACTCGACTGGAGCTCGCGCTCGGGAACGTCGTCGGTCAGCTCGTAGCCGACCAGATCGCGGGCGTCGACGGCGTACGTCGAGCCGCCGCGGTCCACCACCAGCACGCGCCCCTTCCACCCACGAACCGTGCCGGCGGCCATCGTCTCGGCGACGGGGCGCTCGTCGAGGTCGAGCCCGTAGTCGAACGCGAAGCGCTCGATGGGGTCGAACCGGTCGAGCAGTTCCTCCCACGCCGCCTCGTCGACGTCGCGACCGAACCCCGCGAGCTTGGTCGGGACACGTACCCGGTCGACGAGGTCGTCCTGACCGGCCAGTTCCGCCTCGAACTCCCGAGCGATCCGGCCGTCCGGGAACGTGCGGACGTGAGCCGCCCGGTCCGCCCCCTGTTCGCGGAGCCGTGTCTCCAGCCGCCAGAGTCGGGTGACGCCCACCTTCAGCACGTCCGGGGCGAACGCGGCGATGTACATCGCGTGCTCCTCGTGACAGTCCATCTCGTCTTTCAGGCACGTTCCCGTACAGCGGGCACACACCCAGACGCTTCCGTGCGCGTCGCAGTAGGGCGCGTCGGCGTCGTCGCACGCGACGTGTTCGCCGTCGTGGACGGTCCCCGCACAGCGACGCTCGCCCAGCCCGAAGGCGATCTCGGTTCCGGCGGTCGCGTCCACGAACTCGACCGAGCCGCCGCTGGCGACGTAGAGCCCCTCGCCCGTCTCGTAGCCGACGACCTGCACGCATTCCCGTAGGGGGACTCCCGACTTAGGCGCGTCGGCGGTCGGCGAGGGCCACCGACTCACTCCGTTTCGTTGCCGTGGACCGCGCGCTCGACCGCCGCTTCGAGGCGTTCGCGGGTCCGATGGCTCGCCTCCGCGTCGGTCCGAACTTCGATCAGGTGGGAGCCGTCGGCGTTGCGGGCGCGTTCGAACGCGCCGGCGAGATCGTCGGCAACATCGTCGACATCGGTCGCAGCGTTCTCCGCGGCCGGCTCTCTCTCCTCCGCGGCCGGCTTCCCACGCTCCGCTGCCCGCGCGTCGATCCGGGCGTACCGCAGTCCGTGGAGGTTCGCCAGCGGCTCGAATTTGATTCCGTGGGGGGTCTTGAACGCGTCCGTGAACGTCGGCTCGAACGACTCGATCGGGAGCGCGTGGAAGATCCCGCCTCCGTCGTTGTTGATCAGGACGACGGTCACGTCGACGTCGCAGCGGTCGATCGCGAGGAGACCGTTCGCGTCGTGGTACAGCGAGAGGTCGCCGACGACGAGCGTGAGGTCGTCCGTCGTCGCCGAGCCCGCCCCGAGGGCGCTGGAGACGATCCCGTCGATCCCGGAGACCCCGCGGTTGCCGAGGGCGGTGACGCTCGTCGTACTCGGGCCGACGAACCGGTCGAGGTCGCGTACGGGCATGGAGTTCGAGACGAAAAGCGTTGCCGGGTCGGGGAGCGCGCCGGCGACGACTCGGAGGACGTCGCCCTCGTGGAACGGAACGGGCTCGTCATCGTTTGTCGCCCCGTCCTCGTTTGTCGTCCCGTTCCCGTTCGACGCCTCGTTCCCGTTCGACGCCCCGTCCTCGTTTGTCGTCCCGTTCCCGTTCGACCCCTCACTCACGTCGCCGGCGTCGCCCTCGCGCCCGTGAATCGCCCGAGCCGCCCGGTCTGCGTTCTCCCACTGCGCGCGCCAGTCCGGATCTCCTCCGCCGCCGCCGACGCTCCGAGAGAGACGCGCGCAGAGGCGGCTCGGCTCGGCGACGATGAGGTCTGTCGCGGTGAACTCCGCCTCGCGCCAGCGGCCCGCCGGATCGACCTGGTACTGGTCGGCACCCGTGCCGGCGAGGTACTTTCGGAGGTGCTTCGAGGTGGGTGACGCGCCGAGCCGGAGGACGAGGTCGGGGTCGCTCCAGTCGGCGGCCGACTCCGAATCGCCGGCGACCGCCTCCGACAGGTACGCGTCGTACGAGCCGATCACGGGCGCGACCCGAGTGTGGCCGCCGAATCGGACGCCGGAGAGCGGGTCCGCGAGGATGGGAAAGTCGGTCGCGTGCGACAGCGCGGTGACTGCCTCGGCGTCGAGCCCCGGCGGATCCGCCGGACCGGCGACGATCAGCCCGCGTTCGGCCTCGGACAGATCCCTCGCGAGCCGCCGTAGCTCGTCGTCTCCAGGCTCCGGCGCTCCCCGCGTCACGTCGACGTAGGGGCCGTCACGTCCAGCCTCCGCGACGGGATCGAGGTCGGCCGGCACGTCGCCTGCAACCCGCGTCGGCTCCAGAGGCTTTTTGAATGGAACGTTCAGGTGGACCGGCCCCGGATCCGCTCCCGCCGCGACTGCGACGGCCCTGGCGACGGTGGTTCGCAGCGAGCGGAGCGCGCGGCCGTTCGGCGCGGGCTCGGGGAGGTCCTTATAAAAGCGGACGGCGTCTCCGTACAGCTTCTCCTGGTCGGCGGTCTGATTCGCGCCCGAATCGCGGAGTTCCGGCGGGCGGTCGGCGGTGAGCGCCAACAGTGGAACGCGACCGTTGTCCGCCTCCATCACGGCCGGATAGTAGTTCGCGGCGGCGGTGCCGGAGGTGCAGATCAGCGGCGTCACCTCTCCCGTCCGCCGCGCGCGACCGAGCGCGAAGTAGGCGGCCGAGCGCTCGTCCAACTGCGAGAAGACGCGGAGGTCGTCGTGTCGAACGGCGGCCACCGTCAACGGCGTCGAGCGACTTCCCGGCGAGACGACGACGGCGTCGACGCCCGCGGCGACGAGCTCGTCCACGAGGGCGCGCGCCCACAGCGCGTTCCGGTTCGGCGCGGTCATTGCTCCCGCTTTGGGGTCACGATTTAAATACTCCCACGGGTCGGCGTCGCCGCGAACGCCGATCGGCGGGTCCGTTCGGCGATCCGTCCAGCGGTCCGTTTGGCGGATCGGTCGCGGCTCGGCGAAGCGATAGCCGCTCCGCTCGCCGTTCCGTTCTGCAACGCTTATGCCCGCCGACCGACTTCGATCGGACATGAGCGACGACGACGCCGTCGACGTCGAGGTCGAGTCCCCGGACGATACCGAGGCCGACGCGTCCGCGGCGAGAACGAACGGCACGGCGGCGACCGCCGAGCGGGTCGCGACGGAAGCCGAAGGCGAGGTCGAAGACGAGCCCGAAAACGAAGCCCCCGCTGCGGCCGACGACGACTCAGTCGCCAACGTCGACTCCGTCGCCGACGCGGTCGCCGAGCACGACGAGGCCCTCGCGGCGGAGGTCGAGGCGCTGGAGGACGAGCTCGACGAGACGCGAGAGGAGCTTCTGGAGAAGGAAGCCGAGGTCGAGGAGCTGACGAGCAAGCTCGCGCGCGTCCGCGCCGACTTCAGCAACTACAAGCAGCGCGCGAAACGGAAGCAGGAGGAGATCCGCGAGCGCGCCTCCGAGTCGCTCGTCGAGCGGATCACCCCGGTGAGGAACGATCTGCTGCGCGCGCTCGACCAAGACGAGGGGAGCGACCTCCGTCCGGGCGTCGAGTCGACGCTGGAGAAGTTCGACGAGGTGCTCGCCGACGAGGGCGTCGAGCCGATCGACCCCGATCCCGGAGACGAGGTCGACCCCGGCCGCCACCAAGTGATGCTCCGCGTGGAGAGCGACCAACCCGACGGGACGGTCCACGAGGTGTACGAACCCGGATACGAGATGGGTGACCGCGTGGTCAGCGAGGCCAAGGTGACGGTCAGCGCCGACGAGGAGTAGCGAAGCGATCGGGGGACCGTTAGTCGGCGTTCGCGTACGCCTCCACCAGGTCGTCGAGTCCGGCGTTCGGTTCCGCGGCGTGGGGCACGGACAGGGGTGAGACCGATACCTCGCCGTCGACGACCGCCCGGCGATCGGTCCCGACCGGATCGGGGACGTCGGTCGCGTTCATCCGCCCCCAGATCGGGTCGGAGAAAGCGACGCGCCCGTCGCCGTTCCGCACGGCTTCCATCCCGTACCACTCCGAGGGCGCGGTGACGCGCATCGGCGCGCGGTCACACCGGACCTCGGCTCCGTCGACCGCAATCGGGGCGTTGACGTTGAGGTAGTCGACGCGATCGAACACCTCTGCGTCGTCGGCAGCCTCGACGAGGAACCGCGTCGCGCGGGTCGCTTCGGCGAACTCCGCCGGCTTCAGCTCCCGCTTCCACCAGTCTTCGCCGCCCGGAACGTACATCGAGGTCGCCACCGCGGGCACGTCGAAGAAGGCTGCCTCGACGGCCGCCGAAACGGTGCCGGACCGTCCGAGCGTGTACGCGCCGAGGTTCGCCCCCTCGTTACAGCCCGCGACGACCGCGTCGGCGTCCGGAACAAGTTCGCCGAGCCCGGCGACCACGCAGTCGACCGGCGTTCCGTCGACAGCGTACCCGAACTGGTGCTCGCGGACGTCGACCTCGTCGGACAGTGTCCGGCCGGTCGACGACTGGTCGCCGATCGGCGCGACGGCCACCACCTCGTAGTCGTCCGCGAGCGCCTCGTACATGGCGCGGAGTCCGACGGCGTCGACGCCGTCGTCGTTCGTCAACAGGATCCGCTCGACGCTCATACGGTCCCGTCGGGCGGTTCGGCCAAAAGTCCACCGTCGTCAGCGCGGGTGTCGGCCGACCGCGACGAACGGAAAGGCACACGTATCGCGGGGACCATCGACCCGGTATGGGATTCGGCGACACGGCCAAGAAGATCCAGACGCTCGCCGACAGGGCGGAGCGCACGTACCAGAAGATCAACGAACTCCGCGACGAGGTCGAGGAGACTCAGACGACGGTCATCGACACCTCGGACCGCGTGCAGGCGCTCGAAAACGAGATGGCCGAACAGCGGGCCGTCCTCGACGCCGTCGCTTGCGAGGTCGGCGTCGACCTGGAGAGCGTGAGCACCGAGGCGCACATCACTGACGCGGAGGAGGCGGCCGCGGCCGCTGACGACGGGGGAAGCGGGGGGGAGGAGCCCGCTGCGGGCGGTGAAAGCGGAAGCGAAAGCGACGGTGCGCCGACCGACGACGACGAACGCTGAATCCGATCCGGTTCGTCAGTCGTCGTCCGCTTCGCTCTGCTCGTTCTCACCACTCGCATCGTTCTCACCACTCGCATCGTTCTCACCACTCGCATCGTTCTCACCACTCGCATCGTTCTCACCACGCGCGATACGTTCCGTGCTCACCCCGCTCGCCCGCGAGACGACCTCGGCCGGCACGCCGGCGACGGTCGTCCCGGGCGGGACGTTTTCGGCGACGAGGGAGTTGGCGGCGACGCGGGCCCCTTCCCCGATCGTGACGCCCGGAAGGACGATCGCTCCCGCCCCGATCATTGCTCCGGCCTCGACGACCACGTCGCCGAGGCGGTACTCGTCGCGGAGGAACTCGTGACACAGCAGCGTGGCGTCGTAGCCGACGATGGCGTCGTCGCCGACCACGATCCGCTCGGGCCAGAACGCGTCGGGGGTCGACTCCAACCCCCACGCGACCCCGGCACCGACGGTCACGCCGATCCGGCGCAACAGCCAGTTCTTGAGCCGGAGACTCGGGCAGATCCGCGCGAGCACGATCACGGCGTAGTTGCGGACGACGGTCGGCGGCGATTTCGCGTCCGGCCACGACCACAGCGAGTTGTGCGGTCCGCTCGTCGGATGCCGCTCCAGCCGGTCGACGCGAGAGTCGTCGGGACTCTCGTTACCGTCCGCGTACTCTGTCGCGTCCGCCGCCGCGCCGTCGTCCTCGTGAGTCACGAGCGGACGTTCGGACGGCATATATAAAAGGTTCGCCGACGCTCTCAGTGAGACAGGCGCGAAATCGACGTTCGACATCGGACTCGACGTGAGGGTTCAAACCGGATGCCGCGACCAGTGCACCCACGACCTGACGAGGGCCCACGGCCGGCCGAGGCGGGTGCGCGGTCGACCGCCGTGCGGACGCGATCGATGACCGCCTGTTCGCCATTCGGTATCGACAGCTGTGGGTTCGCCGCGTCGGCGTCAGTGACTCTGTGCCGACGGTGAGCAGTCTCGAGACCACCTCATTCTCGGAGTTCGTTCATATGCTCGATCCGACGCTCGACGAGGTCGGCGGTACCGATGTCGTGGCGGATCCGGACGCGGTCGCCGGCGGCCGCCAGCGCGTTTTCGGCTTCGGCCTCCGCGGCAGCGATGGAGTCGCCCAGACCGACGACCGCGAACGACCGCGAGGTCGTGGTGTAGAGCCCGTCGGCGCGCTCGTCGACGCTCGCGTAGTACAGGAGCGCGTCGCCGACGCTCTCCTCGTCGACCTCGATCTTCGCGCCCGCGTCGGGATCGGTCGGGTACCCCTCCGGAACCGCGTACTTGCAGACGGTGGCCTCGCCGGAGAAGGAGAGCTCGGGGAGTGCGTCGCCGGACTGCGTCCGGCTGTCACCGGGCGAAGCCTGGTTGCCCGAGGGACTGTGTCCCTCGCTGCCAGCGGCGCTGTGCGCCGCACTGTCGCCGTCGCGCGCGGCCGTCAGCACGTCGACGAAGGGCGTGTCGAGCATCGGCAGCGTGTTCATCGCCTCGGGGTCGCCGAACCGCGCGTTGAACTCGACGACCTTCGGGCCCGCGTCCGTGAGCATGAACTGCCCGTAGAGGACGCCCTTGTAGTCGGGGAGCGCGTCGACGACGGCCTCCAGTACGTCGACGGCGGCGTCGTAGTCGCCCTCGGCCATGAACGGCAGCGAGAGTCCGGTGTCCGTGTACGAGCCCATCCCGCCCGTGTTCGGCCCCTCGTCGCCCTCGTAGGCACGCTTGTGATCCTGCACCGCCGGCGTCGTCCGGATCTCGCCGTTCGCGACGAACGCCTGCACCGTGAACTCCTCTCCCACGAGGCGCTCTTCGAGCACGACGCGGTCGTAGTCGGAGTCCCGGAGGTACGCTTTGGCCTCCTCGGCGGTCACCTGGTCGCCGATCACCTTCACGCCCTTGCCGCCGGTGAGCCCGGCCGGCTTCACCGCGAGGTCGCCGTCGTATTCGTCTACGTGCGCGCAAGCGGCCTCGATGTCGTCGAACACCGCGTAGTCCGGACAGCCGGGGATCGACTCCTCGTCCATGAACTCACGCTGGTACGCCTTGTCCGTCTCCAGGCGCGCCTCCTCCGCTCGCGGGCCGAAGGCGTACACGCCGGCCTCGTCCAGCGCGTCCGCGACGCCCGCGGCGAGCGCGGACTCGGGTCCGATCACCGCGAGGTCCGCCCCGACCGCGGTCGCGTAGTCCGCGATCGCTCCGCCGTCCGTCTCCTCGATACTCTCGAACCCGTCCGCGAGCCGACGGATGCCCGGGTTTCGGTTGCTCGCACAGGCGTACAGCGCGCAGTCGTCGGCGACCGCGCGGGCGATCGCGTGCTCGCGTCCGCCGCCGCCGACGAGGAGTACGGTCTCCGTCATGATCGACGGATGACTGCACGGTAGTGTAAGCGTTACCCTCTGATGGAACGGAAATAGGCACGTTCGTGGACATCCGATTTCGACAGCTCGGGGGTACGCGCCGTCGCTCGTGTGACGGGTTTTTGGCTCGCCGGGGCGAACCGGGCGTATGTCACAGCCGACGGAGCGGAATCGCCTCGCGAGCGAGGCGAGCCCGTACCTCCAGCAGCACGCCGAAAACCCCGTCAATTGGCAGCCCTGGAGCGACGAGGCGTTCGAGCGCGCACGCGAGCATGACGTCCCGGTCTTCGTCTCGATCGGCTACTCATCGTGCCACTGGTGTCACGTGATGGCCGAGGAGAGCTTCGAGGACGAGTCGGTCGCGGCGGTGCTCAACGAGTCGTTCGTCTCGATCAAGGTCGATCGAGAGGAGCGCCCGGACGTCGACAGCGCCTTTATGACCGTCTCTCAGCTCGTCACCGGCGGCGGTGGCTGGCCGCTCTCGGCGTGGTGTACGCCCGAGGGGAAGCCGTTCTACGTCGGGACCTACTTCCCCCCGGAACCGCGTCGGAACCAGCCCGGATTCCGCGATCTCTGTGAACGGATCGCGGACTCGTGGGGGGACCCCGAGCAGCGCGAGGAGATGAAGCGGCGGGCCGAACAGTGGACGACGAGCGCGCGCGACGAGCTGGAATCGGCACCGACGCCGGACTCCGCGGGGGACTCGAACCCCCTCGGGGAGGTCCACCTCGAAGACGACCTCCTCGGCGAGGCCGCGGCCGCGGCGATCCGCGGCTACGACGACGAGTACGGCGGGTTCGGAAGCGGCGGCGCGAAGTTCCCGATGCCGGGACGGATCGACCTCTTGATGCGCGCGTACGCAAGGAACGGCCGAGACGCGGCGCTCACCGCCGCGACGGGCACGCTGGACGGGATGGCCGCCGGGGGGGTGTACGACCAGATCGGCGGGGGGTTCCACCGGTACGCGGTCGACCGACGGTGGACGGTGCCCCACTTCGAGAAGATGCTGTACGACAACGCGGAGCTCCCGATGGTCTACCTCGACGGCTACCGCCTCACCGGTGACCCGTCGTACGCCCGCGTCGCGAGCGAGTCGCTCGGCTTCGCCGACCGCGAGCTCCGCCACGAGGACGGTGGCTTCTTCAGCACGCTCGACGCGCGGAGCCGCTTTCCTGTGGGACGGGGGAAAGAGAGTAGCGGTCTCAGTGGGAACTCCGACGCGGAGACCGAAGCCGTCGAGGGGGCGTTCTACGTCTGGACGCCCGACGAGGTCGACGCCGTTCTCGACGAACCCGCGTCGTCGCTCGCGAAGGAGCGGTACGGGATCCGTTCGGGCGGCAACTTCGAACGCGGGACGACCGTCCCGACGGTGTCGGCGTCGGTCGCAGAGCTCGCCGACGAACGCGATCTGCCGGCCGACGAGATCCGCGAGATCCTGACCGAGGCCCGGGTCGCTCTCTTCGAGGCGCGCGAATCCCGGCCGCGCCCGGCTCGCGACGAGAAGGTACTCGCCTCGTGGAACGGCCGAGCGATCTCGGCGTTCGCGAGCGCGGGACGAACGCTCGGCGAGCCGTACGCCGAGATCGCGAGCGACGCGCTCGCGTTCTGCCGCGAGCGCCTGTACGACGAAGCGACCGGCGGCCTCGCGCGACGGTGGCTCGACGGCGACGTCCGCGGGCCGGGCTACCTCGACGACTACGCGTTCCTCGCGCGCGGCGCGCTCGACGTCTACGCGGCCACCGGAGACCCGGAACCGCTCGGGTTCGCGCTGGAGTTGGCCGAGTCGATCGTCGCAGAGTTCCACGACGCCGACGACGGAACCATCTACTTCACCCGGGAGCCGGAGGAAATCGCGAGTGATCATACCGGTGACGACGCCCTCTTCGCACGGCCACAGGAGTTCACCGACCGGTCGACGCCGTCGAGCCTCGGCGTGGCTGCTGAGACGCTGGCGCTCCTCGACGGGTTCCGGACGGATCGCCGGTTCGCCGAGGTCGCAGAGACGGTCGTGACGACCCACAGTGACCGGATCCGCGCGAGTCCGCTGGAGCACGTCTCGCTCGTCAGGGCGTCCGAACGCGTCGCGTCGGGCGGGATCGAGGTGACGATCGCCGCCGACGGGATTCCGGACGAGTGGCAGGAAACGCTCGGCGAGCGGTACCTCCCGGGCGCGCTCATCGCTCCTCGGCCGCCGACAGACGAGAAAGTGGGTGCGTGGCTCGACGACCTCGGACTGGACGAGACCCCGCCGATATGGGCCGGCCGGGATGTCGTCGACGGCGAGCCGACGGTCTACGTCTGCGAGGGGCGGACGTGTTCGCCGCCGGAGACCGACCTCGATTCGGCTCTGGAGTGGCTGGCGGCGCGGCGCGAGTCGGAGTAGGGATGCCGTGAGCGACCGCCACTCCGCCGCAAGCCGGCACGTTTTACGCACCTCGGGTCGGATGGACGCGCATGGAGCGGCACGATCTCCTCTATCGGTTGTACGACGAGTTCGACGTCGAGTCCCTGCGCGAGCACCAGTCGTTCGTGGACCTCTTTCCGCCGGTGGATTCGCGCGTGGCGCTGGAACACTGGGAGGACGCGAGCGACGAGCTCGACCTGCTGAAAGGCGAGATTCGGGAGGCGCTTCCGGCCGGCGGTACCTTCGCGGAGGTCGCGGCCCACGCCGATCGGGAGTCCGCGTTCACCGCGCTGGACCTGCACGCCAGGTACGGCCGTGCCGTGAACGCCCTAGTACTGGACGTCGACGAGACGCTGCGATCCGCCGGCGGAACCGACAACGAGATCCCCAGAGAGACGCTTCACGTGCTGACGACGCTCCACGAGTCCGGCGTGCCGATCGTAATCTGCACCGGCCAGACGTTGGAGAACGTGAAGGGGTTCATGATCCAGGGGCTCGGCAACGAGCTCGTCCACTCCGGCTCCTTTTCGATCGTCTACGAAGCCGGCAACGGCGTGTTCACGCCCGGTCACGGCTCCCGGACGAAGCGACTGCTCTACGAGGACCTCGACGATCCGGTTCGGAGCGTCTTCGACGACGTCCGATCGCGGGCGCTCCCAGAGGCACCCGAGAACGTCCGGCGCGGCTGTCACCTTCAGGGAAACGAGTTCAACGTCACGCTGAAGCCGAACTTCGAGACCGGCGGCGCGGACGCGGAGGCCGTTATCGACGACGGCCTCGTCCACCTGATCGACCTCCTCGGCGTGGTGGTCGCGAGGCGGGCCGCGGAGGCGGTCACCGAAGGGGCCGCGGAGGCGGTCGCCGGAGAGGATGGAGAGGAGTCCGACGCCGACACCGTCATCTCCCCCGATCGCAGCGCCGCGTTGGCGAGGGCTCACTACGCGGCGGCCGATCCCGAGATCCGGGAGGTGATCGAAGCGACCGCGGTCGATCGTGGTTCCGACTCCGAGGCAGCAGCCGACGGAGTCGACGCGCCGTCGGGCGCTGACGGGGTCGACGCCGCCGACGTCCCGGAGCCGATCGCGACGCTGTTCGATCGGATAGACGTCGGCTACTACCGCGGCGACGCCGCGGAGATCAGCTCGCTGGAACTGGACAAGGTCGCCGGCGTCGAGGCGGCGCTCGACGTGCTCGGCGTCCGAAATCCGTTCCTGCTGGTGATGGGCGACAGCAAGTCAGACCTTCGGGTGATGGAGTGGATCGCCGAACACGATACGGGCATCGCGGCGGCCCCGGAACACGCATCGGCGGACGTGCTCTCGCACGTGCTCGACCACGACGAGCTGGTGTTCGACCGCGGCGCGTCGGCCGGTATGCTGCGAACCGCGTACGTCCTCAACCTGCTCGCGCGGCTGGACTGAGCCTCGTCGCAGTTATGTGCCTTCGTCACGACCTTCCGGCCATGCACGATTTCGTCGTCGTGGGGGCGGGTCCACCGGGATCGCGGTTCGCCCGGCGGGCGGCCGCGGCCGGTCGCGACGTCGTCGTTCTCGAGAAGGGCACGATCGGCGAGCCGCTGGCCTGCTCCGGGCACGTCTCTGACGACATCTGGGCGTACGTCCCCGACGACGCCCGGGAGCGGCTCCTCCAGAACCGCGTCTACGGCGCGCGATTTCACGTCGGCGGGCCGGACTCGACGCCGTATCCGTTTTATAAGAGAGACCCCGTGTCGAACGTGATCGACCGCGTCGAGCTCGACCGGACGCTCGCCGATGCGGCCCGCGCCGCCGGCGCGGACGTGCGGGAGGGACACACGGTCGTCGCCGTCGAGGAGCGCGACGACCGCGTCGTCGTCGAGGCAAGCGTTGCCGGCGACGGGGGGTCGGTCGGGGACGGAGCCGGCACCGAGCGCTTCGAGGCGCGGATGATCGCTGGTTGCGACGGTCCGACCTCTCGCGTGCGGCGATCGCTCGATCTCCCCGAACCGGAGGAACTGCTCCACGGCGTGCTCGCGTTCGACGACGCGCCAGACGACGGGGACATGGTCGACGTCCACCTCACGGCACCGACGTTCTTCGCGTGGCGAATCCCCAGAGGCGAGGCGGGCGTGGAGTACGGGCTCGCCGCGCCGCCCGGCGACGACGTTTCCGAAATGTTCGACCGACTCACCGACGGGTACGACGTGACCACCGACCGGTTCTGTTCCGGGGCGATCCCGATCGGTCCACCGGACCGGGTGACTACCGATCGCGCGTTCCTGATCGGCGACGCCGCCGCGCAGACGAAACCGTTCACCGGCGGCGGGATCTGCTACGGGATGACCGCTGCAGACGCGGCCGCTGCCGTCATCGACCCGGCGGACCCGTCGACGCTCGCGGAGTACGAGTCGAGGTGGCGGGACGCGATCGGGACGGAGATCCGTCTCGGAAGCGCGATCCGACGGTGCTACTCGCTACCGGAGCCGATCCAGCGGTTCGGGTTACGGGCGCTGTCGGGCGAGATCGGCGTCCACATGGACCGGCCGACATCGTTCTTCTCGCCGGCACACCTCCGGCGACAGTTTTCGCGGAGCGATCCCCCGGAGTGACCCCCCGGAGCGATCCCTCGGAGTGACCCCCCGGAGCGACCGAGGCGGCGGCAGATCCCGAACGTCGAACCCTACTCTTCGATGACGTCCGCGAACGAGACGTTCTCGCGGACGCTCGTGATCTCCACGGTCGGCTCGTCACCCGGTTCCGAGTCGGGGACGATGACGACGTAGCCGCGCTCGATCTTCGCGATCCCGTCGCCCTTGTCGCCGAGCGTCTCGATCGTCACCTCGCGAACGTCGCCCTCGGAGACCGGGGGACCGGAGGGCGCGGCGTCGGCCGGCGAGGCCGACACCGACGCGGATCCGCTCCCTCCCCTGCTCCCAGCGCCGTTACCGGCGACTGCACGAGCGTGGGACTGATCCCCGGATCCCGCCGTCGCAGACGCCTGCGCGTCTTGCGTCTCGTCGGTCTTGCGCCGTATCAGCGCGACTCGGTACGACTCGTCGCTGTCGACCGTGCCGTGTTCGATCTCAGAGGCGGGAACGGTGACGACGTGTTCGTCGTCGCGCTCCTCGACCTCTCCGGTGAACAGACACGCGAGCGAATCGGTGATTTCGACCATAACCGGTATTGCGGACACGCCATTGAAAAGCTCCCTATTCCCGCACGACCGATGCGGTCCGTATTCGCCGCGGACCTGGTCCGTTTCCAAACATAAACGTTTACCCTGTTTCGAATGAATCGTCGAACATGAGTCGAAACTACGAGTCGCTTCACGACCCGAACGCGGAGTACACGATGCGGGAACTCTCCGCGGAGACGATGGGTGCGACTGGCTCGCGCGGCGGCGATCGGGACGTCGAGATCACGGACGTCCAGACGACGATGGTGGACGGGAACTTCCCGTGGACGCTCGTCCGCGTGTACACCGACGCGGGCGTCGTCGGCACCGGCGAGGCGTACTGGGGGGCCGGCGTGCCCGAGCTGATCGAGCGAATGAAGCCGTTCGTCATCGGCGAGAACCCGCTCGACATCGATCGGTTGTACGAGCACCTCATCCAGAAGATGTCCGGCGAGGGGTCCGTCGAGGGCGTCACCGTCACCGCGATCTCCGGGATCGAGGTCGCCCTTCACGACCTCGCCGGCAAGGTCCTCGACGTTCCCGCGTACCAGTTACTCGGCGGGAAGTACCGCGACCGAATGCGGGTCTACTGCGACTGTCACACCGAGGAGGAGGCCGATCCCGAGGCGTGCGCCGACGAGGCCGAGCGCGTCGTCGACGAACTCGGGTACGACGCCCTGAAGTTCGACCTCGACGTTCCCTCCGGCTTCGAGAAGGACCGCGCGAACCGTCACCTCCGTCCCGGTGAGATCCGTCACAAGGCGGAGATCGTCGAGAGAGTCACGGAGCGCGTGAAAGACAAAGCCGACGTCGCGTTCGACTGCCACTGGACGTTCTCGGGCGGCTCCGCGAAGCGCCTCGCGGACGCCATCGAGGAGTACGACGTGTGGTGGCTCGAAGATCCCGTGCCGCCGGAGAACCTCGAGGTGCAGGAGGAGGTCACGAAGAGCACGACCACGTCGATCGCGGTCGGCGAGAACCGGTACCGCGTCACTGAGCTTCGCCGGCTCATCGAGAACCAAGCGGTCGACATCGTCGCGCCCGACCTGCCGAAGGTCGGCGGAATGCGCGAAACCCGGAAGATCGCGGACGTCGCGAACCAGTACTACGTCCCGGTCGCTATGCACAACGTCGCGTCCCCGATCGCGACGATGGCGGCGACCCACGTCGGCGCGGCGATCCCGAACTCGCTGGCGATCGAGTACCACTCCTACGAGCTCGGCTGGTGGGAGGACCTCGTCGAGGAAGACGTCATCGAGGACGGCTACATCGCGGTCCCGGAGAAGCCGGGACTCGGCGTCACGCTCGACATGGACGTCGTCGAGGAGCACATGGTCGACGGCGAGGAGTTGTTCGACTGAGCGGAGCGAAGTCGTACTGGATAGACGAGCGCAGCGAGTCTATCGGTGTTCGACGAGGCGTAAGCCGAAGTCGAGCTCGAAAGTCAGATATTTTCGGTGTTCGACTGAGCGGAGCGAAGTCGTACTGGATAGACGAGCGCAGCGAGTCTATCGGTGTTCGACGAGGCGTAAGCCGAAGTCGAGCGCGAAAATCAGCCATCTCTGGTGCCCTCCGCACTCACTCGTCGAACGTGCCCGCGGAGAGATACCGCTCGCCGCTGTCCCAGAATACGGTGACCACCAGGGGTTCGTCGCCGGCGAACTCGCCCGACTCTCTGAGCTCGGCGGCGGCGTGCTTCGCGGCGAGGTTCGATGCCCCAGAGGATTGTCCGACGAGGATCCCTTCCTCGCGCGCGAGACGGCGGCACTCGGCCTCCGCCTCCTCGATGTCGACCGTCTGGACGCCGTCGATGAGGCTCGTGTCGAGATTCGGCGAGACGAATCCGGGGCCCATTCCCTGGAACTCGTCGACGCCGGGGTCACCGCCGGAGAGGACGGCGTTGTCGCTGGGCTCGACCGCGTCGATACGAACGTCGGGGAACGCCTCGCGGAGCCGCCGCCCGATTCCGGTGAGAGTGCCGCCGGTGCCGACGCCGGCGACGACCGCGTCGACGGTGCGGTCGCCGACCTGTTCGAGGATCTCAGAAGCGGTCGTCTCGTAGTGAGCGCGGGGATTCGCGGGGTTCTCGAACTGACGGAGCTGGACGAGCCCGTCCTCGCGTTCGAGTTCGTCGGCCCGGTCCTTCGCGGCGGAGATGTCGCCGTCGACGAGCTCGACGGTCGCGCCGTACGCGCGCATGAGCCGCCGGCGCTCGATCGACTTCCCGTCGGGCATGACGAGCGTCACGTCGTACCCCTTCACCGCGCCGACCACTGCCAGCCCGATCCCCGTATTGCCGGAGGTTGGCTCGACGAGCCCGTCGCCGGGTTCCAGCTCGCCGGCCTTCTCGGCCGCTTCGACCATGTACAGTGCCGGTCGATCCTTCGCGGAGCCGCCCGGATTGCGCGACTCGATCTTCGCTGCAACCGTCGTCTCCGGCGGCGAGTCGACGCGTACGAGCGGCGAACCGAGCACGTCCAGAACGTCGTCGTCCATTAGCCAGACGAAGGAGACCGGCACTCAAATGCCCGACGGACTGCGGCAACCGCTGCGGGTGGCGGTTCGTCGCACGCTGCGTTGCCACGGACGCGGCGTGTTATCTCCGGCACGTCGACGTTGCCACCGACGGACCGTTTACAAGCGTCGACGACGTACGACCGTTCATGACGCTCGAAACGCTCTCGCCCGGCCCCGACGCCGATAGCGACGCGGTCGACGACGCGGTGCTGGACGCGCTGGAGGCTGACGACTACCGATTCAAGGTGTGGGGCGGCGACTGGTGCGGCGACTGCCAGCGACAGCTCCCCGCGTTCGGGGCGGCGCTGGCCGCAGCGGGAGTCCCCGACGATCGAATCGCGGACTACCCGGTCACCAAGGGCCCCGACGGGAAGGAGGGACCGCTTGTTGACGAGTACGAGATCGACCGCATCCCGACGGTCGTCGTCGAGGACGCCGACGGCGAGGAGGTCGCTCGCTTCGTCGAGGAGGCCGACGTCTCGATCGCGGAGGCACTCGCCCGCCAGCTCGCCGACGTCCCAGCGTAACGCCGCCATCCCCGCGTAACGCCGCCATCGAGATCCCTGCGTGACGCCGCCATCCCCGCGTAACGCCGCCATCGAGATCCCTGCGTGACGCCGACATCGACGTAACTGATTCAAAACAAAGCGTGAGCGCGTGGACGTCCGAATCGACGCCCGAATTCGACGCCCGAATCGGACGCCGGGGGCGCGACACCGCAATTAGCTCATCGCGGAGCGGAGCCCGTGCCAACCGCTCCCGCGCAAGCGAACGGTTTTTGCGTCGACCGACGGGAGGGAACGTATGAACGAGGACATCCCTGACGAAACGGGGCCGTCGGACGCGGAGGCGGGAGACTCTCCGGACGGGACCGGCGGCACCGGGCGTGCCGACGGCGGGACGAAAGGCGCGGACGGAGCGACCGAGGACGTCGCGCTCGATCCGTGGGGGTCGGCGTCGGTCGGCGATTACGCGGACCTCTTCGAGGAGTTCGGCATCGAGGCGTTCGACGACGTCGTCGGCGACGTGGCCGACCCCCACTACCTGATGCGCCGCGGCGTCATCTTCGGGCACCGCGAGTACGACGCTGTCGCCGAGGCGATGGCGAACGGCGAGCCGTTCGCGGCGCTGTCGGGGTTCATGCCCACCGGCGATCCGCACATCGGTCACAAGCTCGTCTTCGACGAGATCATCTGGCACCAAGCGCAGGGCGGTGACGCGTTCGGGTTGATCGCCGACCTCGAGGCCCACTCCGCGCGGGGGATGTCGTGGGACGCGATCGACGAGCACGCGCGGAACTACCTCCTGTCCCTCCTCGCGCTCGGATTCGACGCCGAAGAGGGCGAACTCTACCGCCAGTCCGACAACCGCGCGGTGCAGGACCTCGGCTTCGAGCTCGGCTCGAAGGCGAACTTCTCGGAGTTCGAGGCGATTTACGGCTTCGACGGCGAGACGAACATCTCGCACATGCAGAGCGTGATCACCCAGACCGCGGACATCCTCTACCCGCAGCTCGTCGACGAGCCGAAGCCCACGGTGATCCCAGTCGGTCCGGATCAGGACCCGCACGTCCGGCTCACCCGCGACCTGGCGACCCGCGTGCGCTACTTCAAGGTGACCGACGCGTTCGCGAGCTTCGAGCTCGACGACGACGAACGACAGCTGGTGCGGGCCGCCTACGACGCGCTCGCACCGACCGCCGACGACCCGGAGACCGACGTGCGATGCGAGAATGCCGCCGAGTGGCTCAACGACTACGAGCCGCCCGAAATCGACTCGGAGACCGTCGACCTCGCTGCCGCCAAGTCGACCGCGCTCGACAAGCTCCGCGCGGGCGGGAAAGAACCCCTCCGGCCCCGCGTGCGCTTCTTCGACCGCAACGCCACCGAGGAGGCGTTCGAGGCGCTGATCGAGGCGGTCGACGGCGAGAAGCGCGTCTTCGAGGCTCACGTCGACGCCTTCGACCTCACCCGTGAGGAGGCCGAGTCGCTGGCGCGGGAGGTCGAAATCGACCACGACGGGTTCGGCTTCCGGCAGCCTTCCTCGATCTATCACCGCTTTATGACCGGGCTCACCGGCGGGAAGATGTCCTCGTCGGTCCCCGCCAGCCACATCTCGCTTCTGGACGACCCTCAGGACGGCTATGACAAGGTCCGGGCGGCGACCACGGGCGGGCGAGACACCGCGGAGGAGCAGCGCGAACTCGGCGGCGAGGCCGACGAGTGCCCCGTCTACGAACTGTACGCCTACCTGCTCGCGGGCGACGACGACGAGCTCACCAAGACCGTCTACTCCGAGTGCGTCAACGGCGAGCGCCTCTGTGGCGGCTGCAAGGAGCAGGCCGCGGAGCTGATGCGCGAGTTCCTCGAAGACCACCAGGAGAAGCGCGAGGAGGCCGAGGAACTGCTGGAGGACCTCGACATCGACCTCGACTCCGACCGGCGCGGGACGGGCGGCGAGCACTAGGTCGGCCGCGTCCTCGCGGACGACCGTTCTGTTTCGACGTTGGCTTTGTTTTGAGATCCCTTTCCTCAGACACAGCACAGCATGAAACAGCCACTCGCTGAAGGTTGCTTCTTGATTGAGAGCGGAAGTAGGGATCTCATTGTGTTGGAGTGGACATTTGTAAGTGAACGAGTGGTGTTGCCGTCGGCTGTTTATAAGTCGTTGCTGGCGCGGTGAATCGTTGTGTCTCTAGCGGTGATTGCTTATAAGTGATCGTTGCTGGCGCAGTGAACACTTCCAAAGCCCCAGCCACGAGGCGAGCGCACGCTCGTTGTGCGCTTCAGTCGCTCGCACTGCTCGCTCCTTCAGTGCTTACGTCGTCATCAGAACGCTTTGCGTTCTGATTGGCTCACGAGAGCTTTGCTCTCGTGAACGCCTGCGCCCGCCTCGTGGCTGCCCCTTCGAGTCCCACCCCGAACAGCCCCACAACCGCACCTCACACCTCCCCAACCTCGTCGCGGACGCTTATAAGCGGCCGCGGGCTCCCTCGCGGGCTCTTCGCGCTCGCTTAAAAGCGAGCGCTCAGAGGCGCAGGGCGAGAGCGAAGCTCTCGCTTGCAGCCGGCGCAGAGCGCCGGCGACGCCACCGCCTCGGTCATTTATAAGCAGTCGTCGCCGTCACGCTCGCCTGTTTAAATACCTCGTTGCCAGCGGCGGTCTGCGATACCCACTCCCGTAATCGCTCACCACTCTTGCTGTACTAACTGCGTCGTCGCCCGAGCCGATGGTTTATGAGGCGGGCGGTGCCTGTCACGAGTATGACCGAGCAGGAGGCGATCCACGTCGCGGACGTCAGCGAGGGGATCGGGGGCGACGCGACGGCGGAGCCGGGGTCGCCGGTTGAGCTCCCGGTCGTCGACGTGCTCACCGGCCGATCGTTTATCACGGGAAAAAGCGGGTCCGGAAAGAGCAACACGGCGTCCGTCGTCATCGAGAATCTTCTCGACAACGGATTTCCCGTGATGATCGTCGACACGGACGGCGAGTACTACGGGTTAAAAGAAGAGTACGAAATTCTCCACGCCGGAGCCGACGACGAGTGCGACATCGTCGTCTCCCCCGAGCACGCCGAGAAGCTCGCGAACCTCGCCTTGGAGCAGAACGTCCCGATCATCCTCGACGTCTCCGGCTACCTGGAGGAGTCCGTCGCCAACGAGCTGCTCCTCGCGGTCGTCAAGCAGCTGTTCGCCAAGGAGAAGCGACTGAAAAAGCCCTTCCTGCTCGTCGTCGAGGAGTGTCACGAGTACATCCCGGAGGGCGGCGGGATGGACGAGACCGGGAAGATGCTGATCAAGGTCGGCAAGCGCGGGCGGAAACACGGCCTCGGCATCGTCGGGATCAGCCAGCGCCCGGCCGACGTGAAAAAGGACTTCATCACCCAGTGCGACTGGCTCTGCTGGCACCGACTCACCTGGGACAACGACACGAAGGTCGTCGGTCGGATCCTCGGCTCGAAGTACGCGAGCGCAGTCGAGGACCTCGGCGACGGCGAGGCCTTTCTGATGACCGACTGGGACGAGTCGATCCGCCGGATCCAGTTCCACCGCAAGCAGACGTTCGACGCGGGGGCGACGCCCGGACTCGACGACTTCGAGCGCCCGGAACTCAAGTCGGTCTCCAGCGACCTCGTGGGCGAGCTCCAGTCCATCTCCGACGAGGAGGCACGCCGCGAGTCCGAGCTGGCCGATCTCAGACAGGAGATCGACAAGAAGAATCAGCGGATCACCCAGCTCGAACACGAGTTGGAGGACGCTCGCGACCTGAGCAACATGGCCGACCAGTTCGCGCAGGCGCTGCTCGGGAAGGCTGAGGCCCCGTACCGCGGCGGCGACGGGAGATCCGTCGCGTCCGCCGCTCGACGCGATCAGGTCGACCTCGCAAGCTACGACGAGGCCGTCGCCGCGACCGACGGCGACGGGTCGGATCCCGGTGATGGCGCGACCGACGGTAACGCCGGTGACGATGCCGATCTCGCCGGCGACTCCGCTGTCGACTCCACCGGTGACTCCGCTGTCGACTCCACCGCGGACACCACCACCGACCCCGCCACGAACACCACGAACACCACCACCCGCGAAGTCGAGGTCGACGACGGATCCGAGATCGACGTCGCAACCTCCGATACGGCACCCGCCGCGCCGCCCGACGACGACGTCGATCCCGTGACGCGGGCGGACGTCGCGGAGAGCGCGCTCCGATTCGACGACGCGGTCGAACTCGGCACCCGCGAGGCGGTCATCGAGGAGCTACGTGACCGGATCGGGGCGCTTCCCGAGCTTTCCCGCGGAATGCTCCGCCACTACCGTCGCGAGGGCGTCAGCGACCCCGTCGCGGCCCACATCGACGCCGGCGGCGACGGCGACTCCGGGCACGCCTACAGCCGTCATCGACCGATTCGGCGCGCGGGGCTCATCCGTCACGCCGGCCGCGGCCACTACGCGTACGCGGTTCCCGACTTGATCCGCGAGGCGTACGCGGATCGGTTGGACGAGGCCACCGTTCGGGAGGTCGTTCGCGCCGTCGAGACCGCGTTCGTTCCCCCCGCCGAGCGGAGCTATCCGCCGGACGCAGAACCGGCGGAGGTCGGCATCGAGACGGATCCAGCGGTGGCGGGTACCAGCGACGCCGACGAGGGGGACGCCGGCGACAGCGACGGCAACGCTTCGGAGACCGCTGAGATTGATAGCCGTTCCACGGGGGGGCTGAGCGACGCCGCGCGGCGGCTCGCGAAGCGCGGCGGGACGACCGACGAGTGACATCACAGTATCGAATTGACCCCGTTGCTACGTTCTGATCGACCCTCGGGAACGGTCGTTCCCCGATAACTGTCGAATACAGACGGTGTTCTTCACGAGCCGGTGATCCGCACGCCTTCTGGCGGTTAACTCGGCTTTAATCGGGTAAAATCGGCTGAACGGCTTGTGGTATTGAAGGTTGTAGCGCCCCGAGCAGAAATCGTAATGAACGTGAACCGGACGACGCTGATCGTGGCACTCGCCTCGACGGTATTGATCGGGAGCGCCGCGGCGGCCGGTGCCGTCGCCGCCGCGCCCGCTGCGGGCGACGCACCGGGGAACGCAGAGGCCGGACCGCCGAGCGATCTTCCGGACCAGGTGCCGGACTTCGTCGGTGAGATCCTCGGGAGCGTCACCGACTTCATCTCGGGCGATGTCGACGGTCTCGGTGAGGTCGTGAGCGATGTCGCCGGCGGCGCGACCGACGAGGAGGGGAGCGAATAACGTGTCCGACCGATCCACCGACCTCGCCGCACTCGACAGGCGAAGCTACCTGTGGGCGACCGGCACCGCCGCGCTCGCGACCGTCGGCCTCGCCGGCTGCGTCGGCACTGCGACCGGGACGCTCGCGACCAGCGTGACCGACCAGCCGGCCGATATCGGCGATTTCGAGTCGCTCGTCGTCACCATCGACGGGATCTGGCTCGGTCCAGAGGGAGCCGAGAGCGGAGCCGACGGGAACCGAACTGACGACGAGGACGGAACCGACGCCGAAGCGGGTAACTCGACGGCCGACGGTGACGGCAGCGGCGACAACGCGACAGCCGACGGTGACGGCAGCGGCGACAACACGACCGCAGACGACGACGAAGACGCGGGAGACGAGCCCGCCGGCCGCGAATACCTCGAGTTCGACGAGCCGCAGGAGGCGAATCTCGTCCGGCTACAGGACGGAGAGACGCAGCTGATCGACGAGCGCGAGCTGGAGGTCGGTTCCTACCGGTTCCTCCAGCTGGACGTCTCGAACGTCGACGGAACGCTCTCCGGCGGCGACGAGGCGACCGTCGACCGTCCCGGGAACGCACCGCTCACGTTCAACCAGCAGTTCGAGGTTCGCGAGAACACGCGAACGAGTTTCACCGCCGACTTCGCCCCCGTCCGCCGGGGTACCGGCTCCTACCTCCTCCGGCCCGTACCGAGCGGAATCGAGGTCTCATACGAGGAAGCCGGCGACGACGGAGAGAGCAGTGACGACGGAGGCAACGACGAAGACGAGACCTAACCGGGGCGACGGCGCTCCGAACGGTGATGAGCCCCCTCCGGTCCTCCGTTGAAGCCGCACCGGTCGGAACCGTCCGGCCGGCCTCGCGATCGCGGCTTCGGGGTAAGGGCTGGGAGCGGTCCCGGGATCTGGGGACCGGAGGGGAATGCACGTTTGCAACCGGTTCCCGAGCAGAGGCACGCGATGGTTCGACCGTTCCGACGCAGCACGCTGCGTTCGGGCGGTCGATTCGTCCCGCCCGCAGTCGCGACGGTCACGCCGTCGACGCGGGTTTCTCACCGACAAACGTACGATAGAACGGTCCGGCGAGCAGCAGCGCCCCGGCCCCGGCCATCCCGGCGAGTACCGTCGGATCGACCGCGGCGAGGTCGCCGCCGGCGAGCCGGTCGAGCGAAGCGCCGACAGCGATACCGAGGATCACCCACGGCAGTTCGCCGACGGCGGTTCCGACGAGGAACGGCCGGAGGCGGATCCCCGATCCTCCGGCGACGAGCGAGACCGCGTCCGACGGGAGCGGGAGCAGCCGCGTCGCCGCGACCGCTCGAATGCCGCCCGCCGCGTCGGCCAGCCGCTCGCCAGCGCCGCAAAGCCGGTCCGCCACGCCGAAGTCTGCACGCGCTCGCGTTCGACCCGAGCGAGCCAGGGCGTACGGTGGAAGCGCGGTCAGCGTCACCAGCGCGACGCCGACGGGCACGCCGGCCCAGCCGTAGCCGAAGCCGACGGCGGCGGAAAGGAGCGTGGTCGGCCACGCGAGGAAGGGCCGGACCGCCGTCAGCGCGAGCAGCGCCACGCCAAATCGAACGGGATGGTCCGCGAGCCACGTCAGCGGCGCGAGCGCGGCGTCGGGGGACGCGACCCACGCGACGGTCACGAGCGCCGCGAGCGCGATCCCGGCGAGGGCGTACCCGGCGGCGACGGACCATCGATTCACGAACCGTCGTCTTCGCTCGGGTAATAAACGCTTTGTGGGTCGTCCCTTCGCGGATCGTCTGCGTGCGGCGCGGTGTCGAAACTTCGTGGGATCATCCACACGCGACGCGGTGTCGGAACGGGGCAGAACGAGTCGGTCCGAGTCGATCGAGGGAGGCGACGTCGATTCGTCTTAGGAGAGCTTCCCGAGCGCCTCGAAGAAGTTCGAGGGCGGTCCGGCGATCCGCATCGGCGGGGTCGTTCGCTCGACGGTTACCTCGACCGGCGCGGAGAGCGTCGTCGCGTTCCGGCCGTCGCTGACCACGATCGCCTCGCCGGGGCCATCAACCGCCACGGTGACCGTCGAATCGACGTCGACAACGAGCGGCGGCATCCCCTCCGCGGCGACCATCTCGTTGACGACGAGGCCGCTCACGCCGGGGTGAACGAGCGGCCCGCGCTCGGAGAGGTTGTACGCGGTCGAACCGGTCGGCGTGGCGACGAGGACGCCGTCGGCGTGCCCGTTCGAGTACCGGTTCCCGTCGATCCGGACCTCGTAGTCGATCCCGCCGCCCGGACCGCGGCGGCCGCCCTGGATCACGATCTCGTTCGCGGCGGGGACGGACGCCCACCCGTCGGATCGTGCGGCGAGCCGCGGCACTTCGCGGACGTCCATCTCCCCGCGTTCGAACGCGTCCACCTCGGCGAGAACTGCGTCGGTCGCCTCCTCGGGCGGGACGGCGTTGAGAAATCCCACCTCGCCGAGGTTGACGCCCACGATCGGCGTGCCGCCCGCGTTGCGCGCGACGAAGAGGAACGTCCCGTCGCCGCCGACGGCGACGCCGAGGTCGCAGTCGACGAGCGCCTCGACCCCTCGTCCGAGCGATTCCTCGCCGAGCGCGCTCGCGGTTTCGGCGTCGACCCAGACCGACTCCCCGGCTTCGACGACGGCGTCGCGGAGCTCCGCGGCGACGGCCACCGCTCGCTCGCTCCCCTTTCGCGCCACGATTCCCAGGTCCATGCGCCACCGATTCGCGCCCCCGGACAAAAGGCTGCGGACATCGGGCCCGACTTCCGGACCGGGCCGCCGAACCCCCATCGTGCCCGCCTCGAATTCCGGAAAGTTTCAAGCCGCACGCCCGCGTTGCCCGTCACATGTCGACCCCCCACGGCCGGCTGGAACGATGAGCGAAGAGGACGACTGGTTCGAGCGCGCACTGCGGGATCTCGACGAGGACTCCGACGGAGAGGCCGGCGGCGAGAGCGACGCCAACGGGGAGGCTGACGACAACAGCGGGCGGAAAGAAGAACTCGACGACGACCGTAACAACGACGACCGCGACGGTGGCGGCGACGACCGCAACAACGATGAGCGCGACGGTGACGATGACCGCGACGGCGGCGGCGACGACGGCCGCGACGGAGCACGCGCCGAGGCCGACGACTCCAGCCCTGGCGGCGACGACCGCAGATCGTTCGGCGAGGACGACCCGTTCGTCGGGGGGGTCGGAAACGGACCAGACGAGCCTGCCAAGCGTCGCCAACGCCCAGCCCCCGGGTCGTCGTCGGGCGGCGAGCCCAGCGACCCCTTCGGCGGGTACAGGGGGACGGAACCGTCTCGGGACGACGACTTCGGATTCGCCGACTTCGGCTCGGAGGAGGGCGGTGAGCGCCGCGGCAGCCCTCCCTCGGAAGGCGCGGCCGGTCGGGAGGGTAGCGCCGGCTCCACCGGGTTCGACGTCGACCCCGACGAGTTCGAGTCGTCGATCGACCGGACCGACGTCGGGATAGAGGGGCTCGACGAGATGATCCTCGGCGGCGTCCCGAGCCGGTCGCTGCTCTCCGTCATCGGCGGAGCCGGGACGGGAAAGACGACGTTCTCGCTGCAGTTTCTCAACGAGACCCTCGAATCCGACGGGAAGGGCGTGTACATCACGCTCGAACAGACCCGCGAGTCGATCGTCTCGACCGCTGAGGAGAGAGGTTGGCCGTTCCGCGAGTACGCGGACGAGGGCCGACTCGCCGTCGTCGCGATCGACCCGATCGAGATGGCGAACTCGCTCGCGTCGATACGAAACGACCTCACGCGGCTCATCGCCGAGTACGACGCGGATCGGCTGGTACTCGACTCCGTCTCGCTGTTGGAGATGATGTACGACCACCCGGCGAAGCGGCGCTCCGAGGTGTTCGGGTTCACACGGTCCCTGAAGGAGGCGGGCGTGACGACGCTCCTCACCTCCGAGGCCAGCGAGGGGAACCCGTACGCGTCCCGCCACGGCATCGTCGAGTACCTCACCGACGCGGTGTTCGTGCTCCGGTACGTCCGCGACTCCGACTTCCGCGAGACGCGTCTTGCCGTCGAGATTCTGAAGATCCGCGACGCGAACCACTCCCGAGAGACGAAACCGTACGAGATCACCGACTCCGGGATTTCGGTGTACGAACAGGCGAACATCTTCTAGGGGCCGGCTCACGTGCCCTCAGCGGGTGCGGAGTTCCGTCCACCCTTCCGGCGGTCACATCCATCCCCTCCCCGACGATCGTATGACGAATTCGACAGCAATCCTTATCACACAGCGACCAGATCAGTGGTGATGAATCTATGACACGAGCGCTTAAGGGGTCCGGCTTCCTCGGACTCGCGGTCATGATGGCGGTCGGGTTGCATCAGTTCGTGATCTTGTCCGGCGGCAGCGCCGTCCCGCCGTGGATGATCGGCGGCCACGCCCACCTCGGCGTTCTGTCGATCCTCGCGATCGTGATGGGGTTCGCGGTGCCGGCCCTCGGCGTCACCGGAACCCTACGGACCGTCGTGACCGTGCTCTTCATCGCCGGACAGTGGGGGATTCCCGGTATCGTCTGGCTCGGCGAAGGGTTCGGGCTCGCCTTCCTGATGCCGACCGGATTCCTCTGGGGCGGCGCGCTCATCGTCGCGATGCTGATCATGTTTTATAAATCGATCACGCAGCCGGCGGACGCGGTCGGAGGCGGCCCTGCGGCCGGCATCCCCGGCGACGACTGATCGCGGACGCGTTTCCGCCGGGGTGTTCGCGGACGCGTTTCCGCCGACATCGACGATATCAGTGCGATCGTGGGGGATCTCCCGCCGCAAGGGCGGAGTTTCCCACCGGCTCGCACCGGGACCGCACAGCCACCGGATCAGTAGCTTCAAACCCGCGCCGGACGGATCGCCGAACATGGCGCTCGAAAAGGACGTGGACTGCCCGAAGTGCGGGGAGGCCCAGTCGTTCTACCGGACCGCGGCGATGACGCTCCACCTCGGCGAGAAGACGAAGTGGCGCTGTCCGGAGTGTGGGTACGGCTACGTCGAGATCAACGGGATCGACACGCTCCCGGCCTGAGACGCGATCGAGAGTCCCAGTCGTCGATCGCTCGAACTCCGAAGCACCGGTCCGCCGTCACGAAGAAAAAGGCGCACTGCGTTCGGACGGGACCGGCGTTCTGATCGATTTCGTCGCCGAGCCGTCCCGCGATCAGTCGTCGTCGCTCTCCGCGGCGGCGACCCGCTCGGCCTCCTCGTCGGACTCCTCCGAGGCCGTGATCGGATCGCTCTGGTCCTCGGTGAACCCGGCGGACTCCTCCTGTCGAGCCTTCGCTTCCGGGTCGAACCGAGACTCGATATCCTGATACCGCGGGACGAAGGAGAGCTCGTGGTGGCTCTTCGTCTCGTGGTCGAGGTACTGGTCCTCTAGGTCGAACTGGGCCCGCTCGTCGTTCTCGGCGATGTTCGCGAAGTCCTCGTAGGCGGCGTGCGCTCCCGAGTGCAGCCCGTACAGCGTGATGAAGATGTACTGGTAGCCGAGGTCACCGAGCCCCTCGAAGGTGAGCGGGTCCTCCTGCTCGCTCCACGCGAACGACGAGGAGTAGTTGAACGCGAGGTCCAGGTCCGGGTGCGTCTCGTGGATCTCCTCGGCGTAGCGAACCGCGTCCTCGCGGGACGGGTCGGGCATCTCGGGCCAGACGAGGTCGACGCCGGCGTCGGCGTAGATCCGGCCGCGTTCGAGGTGCTCCTCCCAGTCGCCGTTCGCGGAGCCGTACGCGTCGGTGCGAGCGATAATGACCGTGTCCTCGCTTTGCTTGGCGTCGACGGCGGCCTCGAACCGCGAGCGCGCCTGCTCGCGGGAGACGATCTGCTTGCCCGCGATGTGGCCGCAGCGCTTCGGCGAGGTCTGGTCCTCGATGTGGACCGCGGCGACGCCCGCCTTCTCGTACTCGCGGACTGCGCGGCGGACGTTGTGGACGCCGCCGTAGCCGGTGTCGCAGTCGGCAACGACCGGAAGGTTCGTCGCCTCGACCATTCGCTTGGCGTTCTCGACCATTTCGGTCATCGTGACCATCTCCAGGTCGGGGAATCCGAACTGACCGAGAACGGTCGAGTAGCCGCTCATGTAGGCGGCGTCGACGCCCGCCATCTCCGCGAGGCGAGCGTCGAGCGCGTGATAGATCCCGGGCGCGAACGTGTAGTCCTGCTCGGCGAACAGCTCGCGGAGCTTCCGGCCGGCCGCGTTGTCGATGTCTCTCGTCAGCGTGTCGTCGTCGAGTTCTGTCGGATGCATAGGTGTCACTCAGCGATGGTGTCGTCGTCGGATCGGTCGATCGCGCGTCGCGTGAATGTCGTCTGATCGGGTCGCGGACCGTCGCCGGTCCCCGACATCGGAACGAGCGTCGCGGCGGGGCGGCGACCGGTGCGAATCGCGTTCATTGCAAGCCCCCGTCGGTCCGCGGTCGCCGCGCCGGACGCAGGTCGGGAACGAGCGGCGCGTCTCGATCGGCGTCCGTCGGCGGCCGGCTCGGACGCCGGTGGACCCCGCCCCGGTTCGTCGCCGGTTCGGTCGTCGCCGTCGCCGTCGAAGTCCCGGTCGTCTCCGTCCCGGTCGTCCCCGTCTCGGTCGTCCCCGTCCCGGTCGTCGTCGCCGGCGCTGTCGCCGTCTTCGTCGGTTCGGTCGTCGTGCGCGGGACGAGCGGCGCACCCGCTTCTTCGGTGACGGGAATGCGACCGGGGATCGGTCGAGGAGAATCGTCGGCGGCCCGCGTCGGTTCACGGCGGGTCGTTTCGCGGTCGATCTTCTCGTGATCGGTCGATCGGTTCGTCGCGTCGTCGGTGCGGTCGGTCGTGTCGTTAGGTGTCGTCATCGAGTCGTGTGGGCGGTTGCGGCGGTCGTTTGGTGATAGTGCGGTCGGTGCGTCGTGCTGCGGCGTGTCCTCGTACGGGTACTGACATCGCGATCGATACGTCCGGATGGGTGGTAATAAACATAATGATTGATAATGATAATATTCGTTAATGTATTTTATTCGGTTAAATGGGTCGTGTTGTCGTGGGTCATATCATCACCGATCCGCGTCGGATCGATCCCTTATAATCCGTTCCGGCACGTGCGGTCGACACTGTGAACGAGCGAGACGCGCTTCGAACGCTCGCGGCCGATCTGCCGCACGCGGGAGACGACGCCGCGGTCGTCGGTGACACCGTCATCACGACGGACATGCTCCACGAGCGAACGGACTTCCCGGTCGGGACGACGCGGTACACGGCCGGATGGCGCGCCGTCGCGGCGTCGCTTTCGGACGTCGCGGCGATGGGTGCGGACGCGACCGCGGCCGTCGCCGTCTACGCCGACGCGTCGTTCGACGGCAACGACCTCGACCGGTTCGTCGCCGGCGCAGTCGACGTCTGCGAGGCGGTCGACGCCGAGTACGTCGGTGGCGACCTCGACACCCACACGGAGTTCACGACCGCCTCGACCGCCATCGGCGACGTCACCGACGAAGGGGTCGTGACCCGTTCCGGGGCGTCGCCCGGCGACGCGCTCTGTGTCACCGGCGAGTGGGGGCGATCGGCGGCGGCGCTTCGGCTGTTCGAGCGCGGGAGAGACGACGAGGCGGGAGCCGGGGAGCGCGGGCGGGAAGGCGGAAAGCGTGGACGGGACATCGAGCGCGCCAACGACCTATTCAGATTCACGCCGCGCGTCGCGGACGGGCTCGTGCTCGCGGGTCGCGCGACCGCGATGATGGACTCGTCCGACGGCCTCGCTCGGTCGCTTCACCAGCTCGCGGAGGCGAGCGACGTCGGCTTCGCACTCGACCGCGACGCGGTCCCCGTACACCCTGCGGTCGAGGCGCTCGCCGACGATCCGGGGGAGCGGTTCGAACTGACCGCGCACTTCGGCGAGGACTTCGAACTTGTATGTGCGATACCCGAGCCGAAACTGGACCGCGCTCGCGCGGCGTGTCCCGGCGGATTGACCCGCGTGGGAACGGTCGCGGACACCGCTGACGGGGTGACCGCCGACGGCGACTCGCTTCCGGACCGCGGCTACACCCACGGCTCGTAGCTTGCCGATGGAACGCTGATAAATGAGACGAGCGGTTCGGCTAAAATCGGCTTGTTCAGACGAGTCGTGATCTGAAATCCTACCCTGAAACACCGTCTCCACGTCTGCTCTTTGATCGGTTCCGAGGGTCCTGCGGACCGCCGCCGGCGACGTGGTATTTAAGAAAGCGGGTGCGAGAGCGACGACTGCGTATAACTGAGTCACGCTGTCGGCGTCGCCGGCGCGTCTCGCTGCCGCTTCGCGCCTTATAAATTCGCTCGGAGCGTCCGGCGAGAATCGAAGGTTCCCTGGCAGCCAGCGGCTCGCCGCCGGCGACGCCAGCGTACCGCACAGCACTGCTCGTCCATTTATACGGAATCGTCGCCGTCGCAGTCGCCCAGTTATATACGCCGTCGCTGGAACCGACCGCGGGGTTTTAGGTGTCGTTGCGGCGAACGACCGGCTATGTTCGACACGATCGTGATCGCGACGGACGGCTCCGACAGCGTCCGGCGGGCCGTCGACGTCGCGGTCGACGTCGCCGCTCGGTTCGAGGCCGAGGTACACGCCGTCTACGTCGTCGACAGCGGCGAGGTCGAGTCCACGCCAGACGAGGTGCGCGACGACCTCCGTGACGCGCTCGACGCCCACGGGGAGGATGCGCTCGACGCGGTGACCGACGCCGCGACGGCCCGCGACCCGACCCTCGACGTCACCGCCGAGGTCCGCGAGGGACGGCCGGCCGCGGAGATCTCCGGATACGCCCGCGACGTCGACGCCGACGTCGTCGCGATGGGGACGCGCGGGCGACACGGGGAGAACCGATTCCTCATCGGGTCGGTCGCGGAACGCGTCGTCCGAACGTGTCCGGTTCCCGTCCTGACCGTCCGCCAGCTCACCGACGAGGACCCGCGTCGAACGACCATTTGAGGGATAGGCGGTCCGGATCTCGACCGGGCGACCGAGCGAACAAGAGCCGAACGACCCGCCGGCTTGGGACCCGAGCCGCCCGAGAGCGGCGGAGTTTTCACGCTCCCGCTCGGGTCGACGGTATGGACGACGATCTCATCGACGAGGCTGACGTTCCCCGCTCGCGGTACACGCGACTGCCGGGCAAGGGCTTCTTCTACCCGGACTCGCTGGACGAGGAGCGAGCCGAGCGGCGAGCGAAGGAGGCGATCGAGGGCAGCGAAGCGGTCGTGATCGCCGACGGCGACGCGGACGGCCTCGCCTGCGCGGCGATGATCCGAGAGACGTACGACGCCGCCCTCGACATCGAGGACTTCGAAGCGGCCATCGCCGCGCGGCTCGGTGACGAGACGGACGCCGGAACGGAGAACGCCGAAGCGGCGGATGTCGAGGCGGCGGATGTCGAGGCGGAGGACGACGCAGATCCGACCGAGGACGCCCACACCCGCTCTCCCGTCGGGCTGGTCGCCGCGGGACCGTACTCGATCGACACGTCGCTCGAACGCGTCCTCGCGTACGCGGACGACGACGTCGACCTGTTCGTCTGTGACCTCTGTCCCGACGACTTCGAGTGGATCGCCGAGCCGCTCACGGCCCTCGCGGAGTCGACCGCCTCGATCCGGTGGTTCGACCACCACCAGTGGGACGAGTCGACCGCGGCGGCGGTCCGCGAACTCGGCGTCGATCTCGTGGTCGGCGAGTCCGACGAGGAGTGCACCGCGGACGTGACCCTCCGATCGCTCGATCACGACTTCGACGATCGCTGGGCCGAGCTGGCGGCCGTGACCCGCGATCACGACCTCTGGCTGAAGGAGGACCCCCGCTCCGACGACCTCGCCGACTACTCCTACTGGGCCGGCAGCGAGGAGTACGCGACGGTCGTCGGCGCGTACGGGGCCGACCTCCCCGAGACGGTCCTGCGGTACGTCGCGGACCGCCGCGTCGAGAAGGAGGCTCGGATCGACGCCGCCGTCGACCGCGCGGTCACGCACGAGATCGCGGACTGGACGGTCGCGGTGACGTACGGTCGGTGCTCGCAGAACGAGGTCGCGGAGGCCCTCCGCGAGGCGGGCGCGGACGCGG
The DNA here is from genome assembly GCF_042662525.1 of Halorubrum trueperi. Taxonomy (NCBI): domain Archaea; kingdom Methanobacteriati; phylum Methanobacteriota; class Halobacteria; order Halobacteriales; family Haloferacaceae; genus Halorubrum; species Halorubrum trueperi. The sequence continues at coordinate 103,784 of NZ_JBHSXI010000023.1, read as the reverse complement.
CCGTCATCGTGAAGCCCGCGGGCTCCGCGTCGATCCGCGGCTCCGAGGACTTCCAACACGCGCACGAAGTCGCCGGAAAGGTGAACGGCGGTGGCCACCCACAGGCGGCCGGCTGCAAGCCCGACATCTACGACGACATGCTCGATTACGCCCACCACTGGACGACCGAGGGACAGGCCTGTCGCCGGGTCATCCTCGCGGCGTTCGAAGCGGTCGCCGAGGAGGTCGCGGCGGCGGAGGCGGCGGAAGGCGAGGACAGCGAAGACGCTGACGGGACGGACGGGGAGTAGGATGTCGGCGATCATCGTCGCCGGCGAGACGCTCGTCGACATGCTCCCCGGACCCGGCGAGACGCTCGTCGACGTCGAGGGGTTCACGCACCGCCCGGGCGGCGCGCCGGCCAACGTCGCGGTCGGGCTCTCGCGACTCGGCGCGGAACCAGCGCTGTGGACGCGACTCGGAGACGACCCCTTCGGCGACTTCCTGCGGGAGACGCTCGCGAACGAAGGGGTCTCGGGGACCCTGATCGAGCGCATCGACGGAAACACGACGCTCGCGGTGGTCTCGCCCCCGGGCGTCGACGGTCGCCGATTCCGGTTCTACGGCTCGCGTGCGGTCACTTTCGGCTTCGATCCGGCGTCGGTCCCGACCGCCGCGCTGGAGTCGCGCTCGTGGGTCCACCTCGGCGGCGTCGCGCTGACGCACCCGTCGGGCCGAGCTGCGATGCGCGAGCTGGCCGAGCGAGCCGGCGATCGCGGGTGTGCGGTCTCCTTCGACGTCAACTACCGACCCGACCTCGTCCCGGCTGACGAGCGCGAGGCGGTCCGCGACGCGATCCGCTCAATTGTCGCCGACAGCGACGTGGTCTTCTGTAGCGACGAGGACGTCGAGGCGGCGGGGCTCTCCTCGCTCGAAGGGGCCGATCTGGCACGGGACCTGTTGTCGCTCGGTCCGCACACGGTCGCGGTGACCCTCGGTGCCGACGGAGCGCTCGTCGCCAGCACGGCGGCTGCGCCGTGGGGCGAGCGCGAGGCGCGGCACGGCGGCTTCCCGGTCGACGCCGTCGACGCGACCGGCGCGGGGGACGCGTTCACGTCCGGACTCCTCTCTCGACTCTCGACGGTGACGACCGACCTCGACGCCGCTGTCGCGTTCGCGAACGCGACGGCCGCGCTCTCGGTGCGGGAACGCGGCGGGATGACGGCGCTCCCGACCGCCGAAGCGGTCGAGGAGTTCCTCGCGAACCGTCGGTGACGACGGCGATTCGAAACTGACGCGGAATCGGCCGGTGTCGACGCGGAATCGGCCGGTGTCGACGCGGAATCGGCCGGTGTCGACGCGGAATCGGCCGGTGTCGACGCGGAATCGGCCGGTGTCGACGCGGAATCGGCCGGTGTCGACGCGAGATCATCCCAACCCGGCGAGAGATCACCCAAACCCGACGCGAGATCAGTCCCCGGCGACGGCGAACCGCGACGCGTCGCTCTCTTCCGTCGGCGCGGTGAGCAGCGAGACGCCGACGGTGAGCGCCGCCGAGAGGGCCATCAGCCCGAGCGCCACGTCCCACCCGCCGCCGACGGTTCGTGGGAGCGTCGGGACGAAGGGAACGACCGCAGACAGCACGACCGCGAGGTACGCGACCTGCGGGACGGACACGCCGACGATCATCCCGGTGCGGGTCGTCCGATCCCAGTAGAGCGCGCAGATGACGGGGAGCGCGAGCAGTGCAAACCCGGAGAAGGCGGTGTCGCCGACCTCGATCAGGGTGCCCGGTCGGAACAGGCTCGCGACGAACGCGAGGATCGCGAACGCGGCGACGCCGATCCGGGCGATCCACGCCTCGCGGCGCGCGGAGGCGTCGGCATTGATCACGGGTCGGTAGAGGTCGCGGGTGAAATACGACGATCCGGACAGGAGCATCGAGTCCGAGGAGGACATCATCGCGGCCATCGCGCCCGCGATCAGGAGGGCGGCGAACCACGTCGGCGTGTACTCGTTCAACACGACGGGGAACACGTTCGCGCCCTCGGGCACGTCAATCGGCATCCCGACCGCCCACGCGCCGAGCATGAACGCGGGGAGGAAGAGGAGGAGGACTAACACCGGCCACAGCACGAACGACCGCTTCAGCGTCTCGCCCGACTTCGCGACGAAGAAGCGCTGGTTGATCTGCGGGAACATCGTCACGCCGAACGCGATCGTGATCGCGGTGGAGACGATGAACCCGGGCGTGTAGAGCCCGCCGCCGAAGCTTCCGAACTCGGGCCGGGCGTCGAGCATCGCGCTCGTCGCTGCGCCGACGCCGCCGACAGCAGATACGACCCACACGGCCGCGATCCAGACGACGGAGAGCATGAACAGCCCCTGGATCGTGTCAGTCCACGCGACGCCGCGCATCCCGGCGAGAACGACGTAGAGGATCATGAACGCGGTGACGAGCGCCGCGCCGCCCCAGTAGGGGACCGCGCCGCCGGTGAGTCCGACGAGCGCCTCGCCCGCGCCCATCTGCTGGAGCATGACGTACGGGAACAGCCACAGGAGGCTCACCCCGGCGACGAGCGCGCGGAGCCCGACCGAACCGAACCGGTCGCCGAGCATCTCCCCGAGCGTGACGTACCCGTGCCGGTCGCCTATCAGCCACTGCTTGTAGCCGATCGCGTACCACAGCACCGCGAACAGCACCCCGTCGAGCGCCCCCATCACGATCAGCCACTCCGGCCCGGCGGCGAACGCGAGATTCGGGCCGCCGAAGAAGGTGAACGCCGAAAGCAGCGTGGCGAACGTCGTGAACAACAGCACGGCCGTCCCGATGGACCGGCTCGCGAGGTAGTAGTCCTCCGCGGTCGTCTCCGAGACGCGGTACGCGACGAGGCCGACGACGAGCGCGAGGAGGAGGTAGCCGACGACGATCCCGAGCGAAAGGCCGAGGGTCACCGTCGTTCACCTCCGGTCGTGGCGGGTGACTCGGTCCGTTCCGCGGTGCGGATCCCCATCCCCCGCTCCCACGCCCCGCTCCGGACGAACAGGGAAAACAGGACCGAACACGACGCGAGCCACGCCACGTGCCACCAGATCCACACCGGAAGACCGGCGACGACCGTATCGACGCCCCACAGCGGCCACGGCACCGCAAACGCGACGAGGAGCGCGAACGTCGGAATCCACACGAGATCGCTTCGGGATCGTCTCATGTCGACATATAACCGAACTGATCGGGTAAATACTATCGATCGAGTTCGATACGAAATATCGCAGAAATATTTTCTTCAAAGGGCGGCGACGGAGACGGGTGCGATAACTATTTTCGCCGACGGGTACAACGATGCCCGGGCGGCCGACGCCGCCCGATCATCACCATTCACCCATCATGAAGGACACAGAGAAATACCTGATTCACGCCACCATCGCGGCCGACGGCGTCGTCGAGCGGAGCGACGTGGTCGGCGCGGTGTTCGGCCAAACCGAGGGGCTCCTCGGCGAGGAGCTCGACTTACGGGACCTCCAGGAGTCGTCGCGAGTCGGTCGGATCGACGTCGCCGTCGAATCCGAAAACGGCCAGTCGTTCGGCGAGGTCACCGTCGCGTCGAGCCTCGACAAGGTCGAGACGGCCATCCTCGCGGCCGCTCTCGAAACGATCGATCGAATCGGTCCCTGCCACGCCTCGGTGGAGGTGACGAGCATCGAGGACGTGCGGGCGGCAAAGCGCCGCGAGGTCGTCGAGCGGGCCAAGGAGCTGATCGCCGGCGGCTTCGAGGAGACGCGCCTCGCGAGCGACGACATCCTCGCGGAGGTTCGCGAGGCCGCCCGCGTCGAGGGAATCGTCGAGTACGAGGGGCTCCCGGCCGGCCCCCGGGTAGGCGACTCCGACGCGGTCATCGTCGTCGAAGGCCGCGCGGACGTCCTCACGCTGCTCGACTGCGGGATCAAGAACGCGGTCGCGGTCGAGGGGACGAACGTCCCCGAGGCTGTCGCCGGTCTCACCGCCGACCGCACCGTGACGGCCTTCCTCGACGGCGATCGCGGCGGCGAGCTGATCCTCCGCGAGCTCGCGCAGGTCGGCGACGTCGACTACGTCGCGTTCGCGCCGCCCGGCGAGTCCGTCGAGGACCTCGACCGCAACGCCGTCTTCGAGGCGCTCCGCGGCAAAGTGCCGTACAGCACCCTCGCCGACGAGCCAAACCTCCGAGCAGCGGCCGAGTCGGAACCGCGAGCCGACCAGTCCGGGGACTTCGGGTCGACCCCCGTCGTCGACGACGGTGACGACGACGGCCCGGGAGTCGACGACGGTCGGGAAGTCGACGACGGAAGCGACGCCGACGACGCGGCCGACACCGTCGGAGCCACCACCGCCGGCAACGCGGATGACACCGACGACGGAGACACCGGGAACGACGCGAACGGCGTCGTCGCCGGGGCGGACCGCGGTGCGGCGGCTAGCGGCCTCGTGGAAGCGATCGAGGACGCGCCTGCGTCCGCGCCGATCGAGGCCGACGAGACGGTTGGCGGCGAGGAGGCCGACGGTCGGGAGGAAGAGGACGCCGACGAGCCAGCCGCCGGCGAGGAGACCGACGGTCAGGAGGAGGAGGACGCCGACGAGGGGCCCGACGGGAGCGAGCGAGGCGGTGTCGACGTGGGAGGCGGACCCTCAGACGGTCCGCCGATCGACGACGAGCCGCGCTCCATCGAGGAGCACGTCCAGGAGGTCGTCGACGCCGAGAGCGGCCTCGCTCGGCTCCTCGGTGACGACCGCGGCGTGCTCGCGGAGGTCGACGCGGCCGACGCGTTCGACGCGATCGAGGGGGCCGAGACCGCGCCGCACACGGTCGTCGTCGACGGGCGGATCGACCAGCGGCTGCTCGACGTATCGGCACAGCGCGGCGTCAGCGAACTGCTCGGTCGCGAGGTCGACGAGTTCGTGAAACGACCGATCGGCACCCGCGTCCTCACCGTCGGTGACCTCCGCGCCGGAAGCTGAACATGTCTCACGGGGAGCGTTTCAACGGCGTCGTCGGTGTGACGTCCTCTCCGTCCTGGAGGGTAGTTCACCCTCGTAACTTCGATAAGCGCTAGACTTCGACGGCGATCGTCGCTCCCGGGCGGAGGCAACGCGCTGCGAATGCGCGGTCTACTCGTCGACGGTGATGCGTTCGATCTCGACCGCATCGCGGGGTTCGTCGCGGCGGCCGGTCGGCACCGAACCGATCTCCTCGACCACGTCCATCCCGTCGACGACCTGCCCGAAGACGGCGTGCTTGCCGTCGAGGTGCGGGGTCGCGTCCAGCGTGATGAAGAACTGCGAGCCGTTCGTGTTCGGGCCGGAGTTCGCCATCGAGAGGATGCCCGGGCCGTCGTGCGTGAGGTCGTCGTGGAACTCGTCGTCGAACTGGTAGCCGGGGCCGCCGCGGCCGTTCTGTTGCGGGTCGCCGCCTTGGATCATGAAGTCGTCGATGATGCGGTGGAAGACGTTGCCCTCGTACAGCGAGTCACCGCGCGTCTCGCCCGATTCGGGATCCTCCCACGTGTTGGTATCGCGGGCGGGTTCTGCGTCGGCGGCGGGATCGTGACGCGCGAGCCCGAGGAAGTTCTCGACCGTCTTCGGCGCGCGGTCGGCGAACAGCTCGACCAGCACGTCGCCGTGGTTCGTGTGAAGCGTTATCTGCGGGTTGTCGGGGTTGTGAACCGTTCGTCCCATACCCGCGAACAGGATTGCCGGTCGGAAAACCCTACCCATCCGCGGCGTCGGGACCGACCGCTCCCGAACGTCGGCGGGGCGCGAACGTGGCGCTTATGAATAGCCGACGCCGAGGCGGGGGATGAGTTCGACGCCCGTCCTGACCGTCGCCGCGCTGGTCGTCGGCGTGACGGTCGGCGCGCTGTTCGCGTTTCTCCGCGTCCCCATCCCAGCCCCGCCGGAGCTTCCGGGCGTGATTGCGATCGTCGGGATATACCTCGGATTCAAGGCAGTCGGCTACGCCGGCTACGGCTTCGACCTGCTCGACTCGCTCGGGCTGTAGCCGACGGAGCGAGTCGCGTCCGGCGAACGTCAATCGCGCCCGGCCGGCGGCCGGTATCGTTTTGCACCCGGCGGGAGCAGTACGTCGCATGTACGACGCCATCCTCCTCCCCGTCGCGCCCGGCGGCGAGGCGAACGACGCGGTCCCGCACGCGAGCAGCCTCGCGGAACGGTACGGCGCAACCGTCTACGTCGTCTCCGCTATCGACACGGTGGCGCAGACGCTCCGCGGTCCGCAGGCCGGCGCGTTCGCGGAGCGGGTCGAGGACGCGGCCGAGAAGCGAGTGGAGACGGTGACGGCGGAGCTCGAGGCGGCCGGCGTCGACGTCGTCGGCAACGTCGTCCGCGGCCAACCCCTCGACGTCATCCGGAACGCGATCACCGATACCGGGGCCGACATCGTCGTGATGCCGAGCCACACCCGGAGCGGCATCCGTCGCATGCTTCTCGGGAGCGTCACGGAGAAGGTGGTCCGCGTCTCGCCCGTCCCGGTCGTCACCGTGCCGATCGCGGAGTCGGACGACGCGGAGCCGGACCGGGCGGAATCTGTCGAGGCGGAGCCGGACCGGGCGGAATCGGACGAGCCCAAACCCGCCGACGAACCGCCAGCCGGCGACGGGGAGTGACCGACGCCTCTGCGACGGGGGCTCGGGCGTTCCGCGTCGCGTACGACGGTCGCGAGTACGCGGGGTTCCAGCGTCAGCCCCACGCGACGACCGTCGAGGGGACGCTGCTTCGTGCGCTCGCAAAGCACGGGATCGTCGACCGCGGTGACGGCCCGACGCACGCGACACCGCCGGGGTACGCAGCAGCGGGTCGCACGGACGCCGGGGTCTCCGCGGTGGCACAGACGATCGCGTTCGAATCGCCCGACTGGCTCACCCCGCGGGCGTTTAACGGGCACCTCCCCGGCTCGATCCGAGTCTGGGCCGCCGCCGACGTCGCCGACGGTTTTCACCCGACCCACCACGCGGTCCGCCGGACGTACCGGTACCACCTCTATGCGCCCGAGACCGGGTCGAATTCTGTACGTGAGACCGCGGACGCATCCGAATGCCACTACGACGACCGCGCCCTCGACGACGACCGCGCCCTCGACGACGACCGCGTCCGCGACGTCCTCGCGCAGTTCTCCGGCGAGCACGACTTTCACAACCTCACGAGCGACGCGACCGGCACGGTTCGAAATCTACACGCGACGGCGACCCGAGACGGCGACGTTCTCGTCATCGAAGTGTCCGCCGGGGGGTTCCCGCGGGCGCTCGTCCGCCGACTCGTCGCCGCGGTTCGGGCCATCGGACGCGGGACCGCGGAGCCGTCGTTCGCCGATCGCCTCCTCGCCGCCGACTCCGTTCCCGGGGAGTTGGGCGTCGGCCCCGCGCCGCCGGAGCCGCTGGTGCTGTGGGACGTGGCGTACGACGGCCCGACGTTCGACGTCGACGCGGAGGCGGCCGAGAGCGCGCGAGTTGCGTTCGGTGAGCGTCACCGCGACGCTCGCCACGCGGCCGCAGCGACGGGCGCGATACGAGACCGGATCGGAGCGAGCGCCGACCGCGAGTGAGTCCCTGGCCGGGTACAAGTGAGTGGGGATCGGCCGTGGCGGGCGGCCCCCGCGACTACGTGGCCGCCTCCGCCGACAGCGTCTCCATCCCGTCGATGCGCACGATGAGGGTGTTTCCGTCGACGTTCGTCGCGTCGACGACGCCCGAGAGGCGGAGCCCCGTCGCGGGAGTTGGCCCGACGTCCACGCGATCGCCGGGCTCGAAATCGGTGACCGGTCCGCGGATCACCAGCTCGGCGCGGCAGAGTTCGGGGTTTGCGACGCTGGAGAGATCGATCTCCTCGACGTTCACCCCCTCGATGGGGTCGCCCTCGCGTTCGACCGGAGTGCGCTCCGCGTCGTCCATCCGTTCGACACCGAGCGTCTCGTACGCCTCGTCGGTCGGAACGTACCCGCCGTTCGGTCCGGCCACGCCCTCCACCAACCGAAGGTTCCGGAGACTCTGCATCTGGTTCCGAATCGTGCCGGCGTTGCGGTCGATCGCCTCGGCGATCTCCCGCCCGGACACCGGCCGCTCCGCGTTCTCGGCGAGATTCACGAGCGACGTGAGCACTCGCGTCTGACTCGAACTGAGCTGTAGCGTCGACATACGAACGACCAGCAATCGTGTATGGATAAACGTTGTCCATAACGCCCCTTATACTATCAAATAATGTTGTCTATTCCGCAAAGGTAGATATTCAACAAATAATATTCCAAATATGTGTGATACCAGCTGAATGGCTCCTATCCGAGATAAACATTTATAATTTGGCCCATAAGTCATATTCACCGTTCGTTCGTAGTGTTTTCACTTTAGTAATTGGAACCACATGTTTGTAAATGGGTAATACCTTAAATATCGCACACCGCAGATATTTATTCACTCGTCGGGAAGCGGCGACCGAACATGAACAACCGAACCGACGGTCAGCCCCGACCGGTCCGCTTCGGAACCACGTTCCGTCCCAGCAGGTCGTCGATCGAGTCGGGTCCGACGGTACCCGAGTTCGATCCGAGTCCGACGGTACCCGAGTTCGATCCGAGTCCGACGGTACCCGAGTTCGATCCGAGTCCGACGGTACCCGAATTCGATTCGGGCCCGCCGAGCGAGGGGAGAGCCGATGGGTGATCGGGTGCCGCCGGCGTTCGGGCCGAACGCCTTGGACGAGCGCGCGACGGCCGCGGCCGACGCCGACGCACCGTCGGAACCGCCGCGGCGGGAAACTCAACCGTCCGACGCCCTCGATCCGGGAGCGGAACGAGAGCGGGTCCGGTCGTTCCTCGCGGACGAGGTGACCGCAGCCAACGCCGACGGGGTCGTCGTCAACATGAGCGGCGGGCTGGACTCCACCGTGACCGCGGCGCTCGCCGTCGAGGCGCTCGGCGCGGATCGGGTGTACGGGCTGATCCTGCCGTGCAACAAGATTGGGGCACCGCACGCTCGGGACGCGGAGGCGCTCGCCGACGCGCTCGGTATCGACCACGACACGGTCCACCTCCAGCGGCTGTTCGCGCAGTTCGGGGCGGTCACGCCGGACCGGTTCGACCTCCACGACGAGCCGGTCCGGTCCGGCAACGCGATCGCCCGTCTGCGGATGACGACGGCGTACCTCGCCGCGAACGCGATGGAGCGACTCGTCTGCGGGACGGCCAACCGGACCGAGCTGCTGCTCGGCTACGTCACGAAGCACGGAGACGGTGCCGCCGATCTGTTTCCCCTCGGTCACCTGTACAAGACGGACGTTCGAGCGCTCGCGGCCGAGCTCGACGTCCCCGAGTTCGTCGTCGAGAAACCGCCGACCGCGGGGTTCCTCCCGGGACAGCGCGACGAGGACGACCTCGGCGCGCCCTACGAGACGATCGATCGCGTGTTGCGGCTCGGCGTCGACCGTGGATTCGGCCCCGAAGCGATCGCTGCCAGGATCGAGGACCTGGACGACGTCGACGACGAGACGATAGTCGATCTGCTCTCGCGTCACCGCGCCACGGCGCACAAGCGAACGACGCCGCCGATTCCTCACGGAAGCGGCGGATAGCGTCGCGCTTCGCGTCGATCACGGGACCTCTCGTTCGTTACGCCCAGTCGTCGGGCCACAGCCCGGCTGCCCGCATCCCCGGTTCGAAGTCGGCCTCACGGAACTCCGCGGCGAGGTCCTCGCGGTCCAGCCGGGGAACTGCTCGCTCCGAGGCCGCGAACTCGGCGAGCAGCAGCGCGGTGAGAATGGCGTGTTCGCGGACGTTCCGATCGTCGACCTTGTCCCGGGTGTCCGCGTGCGTGTGTCCCCAGCCGCGCCCGCGGTCGCCGGAGTCGCTGTGGAGCTGCAGCGCTGGCACGCCTCGTCGGACGAAGGGCCACTGATCGGAGAACGGGTGCAGCTCCGGAGTCACCGCGATCGGTTGGCGGACGGCGGTCGACACCGCGTCGGCGACCGACTCGGCGGCCGCCGAGGCGTGCGTGAGCGCGACGAGGTCGCGATGCCGCCCCGCGCCGTCGACGTTGACCACGGCCCGGACTCGGTCGAGATCGAGCCGGTCGGCGAGGTGCTCCGAGCCGAGGAGTCCGACCTCCTCCGCCCCGACCGCGACCACGTCGACCCCGATCGGCAGGTCGGCCTCGGTCAGGATCCCCGCCGCGGTCGCGACCGTCGCGATCCCGCAGCCGTTGTCGAGAGCGCCCTCAGCGATGTCGTGGGCGTCGTAGTGCGCGAGCAGGAGCAGTCGCTCGTCCGTGTCCGGTCCCGCGCGGCCGACGACGTTCCGACTCTCGCCGGGGCCGGTCGACGCCTCGACGGTCAGTTCGGCGTCGACCGCGTCGGTATCGGCCGGGCGGTCACCGTCTGTCCCGACCGACAGATCGCCGTCGGCGCGGCCGCCGACCGCGTACTCGCGGAGCCACGCGCCGGTCTCCTTCGAGACGCCGACGGCGACCGACTCGGCTTCCTCCCCGAACGTCAGCGATCCGGTCGGTGGGAGTTGGCCGTCGAGGTGGTTGACGAAGACGAACCCGACGGCCCCCGCCTCGATCGCGTACCCGAACTTCTCCATCCGGTGGACGAACCGACCGCCCGGCGGGGTGGTCGTGGAGGCGACCGCGATCCGGCCCTCGACGTCCCGGTCGTCGATCTCCGCTGGGGTTCCGTACCCGACGTCGACGAGTTCGCCGGCGACGGACTCGCCGGGCGAGTACGGGAGCGCGATCGCGTCGAACTCGCGGATCGCGGTCTCGCCGTCCCGTCCCGGAACCGTGAGGCGGAGGTCGGCGCTGCCGCGCTCCCACGCGTCGATCTCGAACGGGTCAGCCTCGACATCGGACAGTCCCGCTCGTTCGAACGCGTCGGCGACGATCTCGGCGGCTCTTCGCTCTCCCTCACCGCCGGCCATGCGGCTCCCGAGCGCGGTGAGATCAGTGAGGAAGCGCCACGGTTCGTCGTCGGTCCACGTGCGGGCGATCGCTGGGGCGAGCGCGTCGCGTCGCTCGCGCACCCGCTCGACCGCCTTCGAGTCGGCCGATTCGGTCGTTCGAGTCGGTGACGTCGGCATGACTGCGGGTTCCCCGGTAGCGAGATAAGCGTGTGGCTCCCGGCACCGGAAACGCTACGTTGAAGTGGGACGGTCGGATACCCTGATTCGAGCACCGTTGGTCCAGTGGTAGGACATTAGCTTCCCAAGCTAATAGCCCGGGTTCAATTCCCGGACGGTGCACTCCTCTTCGTCGTGCACCGTCCGAACCCCCGCTCGCGTTGCTCGCGGGGATCCCGGACGGTGCATTTCTCGAACGCAGTGAGAGAACTCATCGGACGGGATTGAACCCTATCAGTCGCGCGCAGCGAACGCAGTGAGCGAGCACGTCTGATTTTGGTTCATTTCCCGGACGGTGCACTCCTTTTCGTCGTGCACCGTCCGAACCCCCGCTCGCGTTGCTCGCGGGGATCCCGGACGGTACATCTCTCGAACGTAGTGAGAGAGATCACTGGTCGTACTTGAACCCTATCAGTCGCGCGCAGCGAACGCAGTGAGCGAGCACGTTTGATACCGGTTCGACACTCATCCAAAAATGCGATAGAGATCGGGAATAGGTGTATCATTACGGTGGAATGGGCATTTATATGGGAAAGAGTGGTGTTGCTGACGACTGTTTATATATCGTTGTTGGCGCGGTGAATTGCCGTGTCTCGGGTGTTGATTGTTTATAAGTGGTTGCTGGCGCGGTGAACACTTCCAAAGACCCAACACCGCACCTCACGCCTCCCCAGCCTCGTCGCCGGACTACGTCCGGCTGTCACCGGGCGAAGCCCGGTTGCCCGAGGGACTGTGTCTCTCGCTGCCAGAGGCGCTTCGCGCCTCGCTGCGGCTCACTCCGTTCGCCGCGTCCAGCGAGAATCGAAGATTCTCTGGCAGCCGGTGGCTTCGCCGCCGGCGACCTCGCGGGCTCCTCGGGCCTACCGGCCGCTCGGAGGCACGCCACAGTACCGCACGTTCATTTATAAGCAGCCGTCGCTGCCGCGCTCATTCAGTTATATACTACGTCGACGGCGGTGGTCTGCGATCCCTACTCCCTCTCTCGCTCAAGAGGCACTTTTCAGCGATCGGCTGTTTTGGACGAAAATACCTCTGGAAAAGAGAAATTCAACACAGCCCCACCGTCCGAGGCGGCGACCATCTGCCCGGCCGGTTCTTCGACCCGCACATTCATATTCGATCGCGCGGAATCACCGCCCAGCCGAACCGACAGGTTCGGTCCCCGCACATGAATCTCGATCAGTTCACCTCCGAGAACGCACCGACCGCGAGCGACGATCCGTTCCAGCGCGAGAACAGCTACACCCTCGACGTCGACGTCGACGGTGCCGTGATGGCGAAGGCCGGCTCGATGATCGCGTACACCGGCGACCTCTCGTTCACCGGGAAGGCCTCGGCCGAGGGCGGGATCAAGGGATTCCTCAAGGAGGCCACGACCGGAGAGGGAACGCCGATCATGTCGGTCGAAGGGCAGGGACACGCGTACCTCGCCGACGACGGAAAGAAGGTACAGGTCGTCGAACTCGACGCGAACGAGTCGATCACGGTCAACGGCGAGGACGTGCTCGCGTTTCAGGAATCGCTCTCCTACGAGATCAGCACGATCGACAGCCTCGCCGGCGCGCTCGCCGGCGGATTCAGCAACGTCTACCTCGAAGGGCCGGGCTACGTCGCGCTCACCACGCACGGCGATCCGATCGTCCTCGAACCGCCGGTCTCAACGGACCCGAGCGCCACCGTCGCGTGGAGCGGAACCACTCCCGCCGTCGAGGTCAATCGCAGCCTCTCGGACATGATCGGCCAAGAGTCCGGCGAGCGCTACCAGATGCAGTTCGACGGTCCCGACGGCATCGTTGTCGTGCAGCCGTACGAGGAGCACGTCTGAACGCTCGCCGATACGCCTGAACGCCCTCCGATACAGCTGAACACGCTCCGATACAGCTGAACACCATTCTCTGTGATGAACAGACACACGCCTTCGGACGACGACCCGCCGGAATCGACACGACCCGCAGCGAACGCCGAGGACCGGAATCCCGACGACGGGACAGATGAGGGAACGGCATCGTCCGGCCCGGTGGCGCGGATTAGGGCCGTGATTTCCGAGGCGATCGGTGTCGTCGTCGACGCGGTGTTCGACGCATTCTGAGCGCGCACCGAAGAACGGCGGCATCGTCGCGCCGCGGCAGGCTCGTTCGCAGGGATTTGCGTTCTGCGAACGCCGAAGCCGGTCGACGCTCAGGAAAAAATCGATCCGTGGAGACGGACTATCGCGCCGCCAGCCACTCGGCGAGGTCGCCGGTGAGGAAATCGACGTAGTCGACGATCCCGAGGTACAGCGAGACGAGCACGACGAGTACGATCGGGACCCGGACGATCCACACCCACGCATCGCCGAATCCGCCGAGGTTCCCGATCCCCGTTTCGAGTTCGTCGCGAGCGATGTCGGGAATCACCCAGCCGACGAACAGCGCGAGCAGCAGCGAGCCCAACACGAGCAGGACGCCGTCCGCCAGCAGGTCGAAGAGGTCGAGGAATATCAGGTCGATCGTGACCGGGACGCCGAGCAGGAAGACGGCCACGCCCAGTCCCGCGGACGCGGGAACGCGCGCGACATCGAGCTCGTCTATCAGGTAGGAAACCAGCACTTCGAGGATGCTGATCGCCGACGAGAGCGCCGCGATACCGACCATCCCGAAGAAGACGATCCCGAGGAGTCGGCCGCCGGGAATGTCCGCGAACGCGGTCGTGAGGCTCACGAAGATGCCGCCCGGTCCGCCCGAACCGGGTTCAATCCCGGCCGCGAAGAGGAACGGAAAGACGACGAAACCGACGATCACGGCGATAAGCGTGTCGAGCGTAACGATCACGCCCGCGTCAGCGGCGAGGTTTCGATCCTCACCGAGGTAAGAGGCGTAGGTGATCATCACGCCCATCCCCAGCGAGAGGGTGAAGAACGCCTGACCGGCGGCGGCCGGCAGGATACTCGTCCAGTTCGCCGCGAGGTAGCCGAAGTCGGGCGAGAGGTAGTAGCCGTACGCCGCCGTCGAGGCGTCGAGGGTGAACCCGTACGCCGCCAGCCCTAGCAGCAGGACGATGATGGCCGGCACCATCACCTTCACGCCGATCTCGATTCCCTTCCGCACGCCGGCAGCGATGATGCCGATGACGAGCGCCATGAACACGGCGTGGAAGAGGAGCGAATCGATCCCGGTGGCGACCGTACCGAAGAGCGCGTTCGCCTCCTCCGGGCCCGCCAGCGCGTAGCCGTCAGTAACGCCGATCAGGGTGTACCGAAGGAACCAGCCGGCGACGACGCTGTAGTACGAGAGGATGACGAAGCCGGTGACGACGAACAGCCAGCCGAGATAGTTCCACGCTCCGCTGCCGAGCTCCCGTATCGCGCCGACCGGATTCAGGTTGGTGTACCGCCCGATCACGAACTCGACGAGGATCGCCGGGAAGCCGATCAGCGCGACGAACAGCAGGTAGACGAGGAGGAACGCCCCACCGCCTTCCTGTCCGGTGATGAACGGAAAACGCCAGATGTTCCCGAGTCCGACGGCGCTGCCGACCGCGGCGAGGATGAACCCCGCCCGCGTCGCCCATGTCTCGCGTGCCATTGTATCGGAGAAATTCCGTTGCGGCGTAAAAGCGTGTCTCTCCGGCGCTGAGTCCATTATTAACGTCCCTGAACGATTTCGCTGCGATCAACGGAGCCGACCCCGCGACGGCGATGGAGTTGACCCCGCGACGGCGATGGAGTTGACCACGCGACGGCGATGGAGTTGACCCCGCGACGACGACGGCCGCCGCGACCGCGACCGCGGCGTTCCGTTCGGCGGGGGACCGTGAATTTAATAGCTGGACGGTTACCTCACGAGGTATGGAACGCGTAGACGTCGCGATCGTGGGGGGTGGACCGGCCGGTGCCTCCGCAGCGCACGCGGCCGCGACCGACGGCGCTGACGCTCTCGTCCTCGAACGAGGTGTCCCTCGGGCGGACCGGGATCGGCTCGGTCCCGACTCGACCGACGCCGCGGGGATCCTCGACTACTGGGTCGACATCATGGGGATACATCCTGACGAGTTCGACGAGGGGGTGGTCCAGCGGGAGCTGAATCGAGCGGAGTTCCGCGGCCCGGACGAGGCCGCGACGCTCACTTCCACCGGGATCGACTCCTCGTACGACGGGTTCGGCTACACCTTCCACCGCGCTCGGTTCGACGACTGGCTCCGCGACCGCGCCGAGGCGGCCGGCGCGGAGTACCGCGTCGGGGAGTCCGTCCGCGGCGTCGATACCGACCTCTCGATCGATCCGTCCTCCGGAAACGACGCCGCCGATCCCCGCCACACCCTCGAACTCGCGTCCGGCGAGTCGATCGGGACGGACTTCGTCGTGCTCGCCGACGGCCCGCAGCGCACCGTAACGAACCGCGTGCTCGACGGGTACCTCCCCGAGGACGCGGCCGCCTCAGACCGGCTCGCCTCCCGCACGGCCAACCACATCGCCTACCAGGAGTACCGGCGCGTTCCGGAGGCCGTGTACGAGGACGTGAACGACGCCATCGTCTTCTGGTGGGGCGTGATGCCGGGCGAGACCGCGTACCCGTGGATCTTCCCGAACGCCGACCGCGTCTGTCGGATCGGGCTAACGATGCCCATCGGCCTCGACATCGACGAGTTCGACCGGGACGCGTACGCGCTGCTCGACGCGGACGACGAATCGATTCCGCAGGGCGGCGAGTACGTCCGCCGCCTCTTGGAGTGGCAGTACGGCGACGAGTACGATGTCGAGGAGGACTTCCCGCTCGTCGAGGACGCAGGCAAGCGCAACGGCACTGAGACGTACCCCATCTCCTCGACGCGCCCGATCGACTCGCCGACCGAGGCGGGGATCGCCGTCGTCGGCGGCGCGATGGGGACGACCTCCGCTTTTCACGAGGGCGGCGACCACGTCGCGGTCCGCACCGGTGCGATCGCAGGGGAACTGGCCGCCGCCGGGGACCTCGCCCCCTACAACCGACGCTGGAAGGAGGCGATCGGCGACGAGGTCGTCCGCAACGTAACGATGGCGGACATGGTCGCCGACTACGACCCCGACGACTGGAACCGGATCATCGGCGCGGCCGACGCGATGCTCGCCGCGGAGGCGGGAGACGGGCTCCTCTCGCAGCCGTATCGCTCGGGCTGGGAGTCGGTGAAGCTCATGATCGGTTACAAGTGGAACAAGCAGCGCGTGAAACGAGACTACGTCGGCATCGACGAGAGCGAGTACGTCTACTGAGGGGAGACGGCGCGCGCTCGGCCGCCGATCTCAACGGATGACCGGCGCGATCAGCTCCCGGGGTTCCGTCGAGATTCCATCGAGGTCGACGGGCTCCACCTCGTGGGTCGGCCACTGCCCGGTCTTCGTGAGCGTTTCGGTCCGGTCGGATGCAACGAGGTGAGTGTCCTCGCTTTTCGCCCCCTGTACGGTTGGGTTCCAGGCGTAGGCCATCGGCGACCGGACCGGTTCGTCGCTCTCCGGGGTCGCGATCCACTCGCGACCCGCGAAGCCCGCCGCGCCGCCCTGATGGTGGTTCCGCCACTCGCCCGCGAAGCCGACGGCGTCGTACGCCGACCGGATCGCGTCGAACACGTCGCCGGCCGTGTCTGGAGCGGCGGCGTCCGCGGCGTTTGCGGCGTCCGCGGCGTCGGAGCCGGCACCGTCCGTGAGATCGCTCGCGGCCGCGGCCTCGGTCGCCGCGATCGCGGTCGCCTCCACGCGGGCTGCCGCCCGGTGGCGCTCCTCCAACCAGTCGGGGGCGTCGAAGGCGACGGTCCGGGTCATGGAGGCGTACAGGCCCGCGCGCTCGGCGGTGACGGAGACCAGCGCATAGTCGCCGAGCGCCGCGTCGCTCGGGGTGTAGTGACGGTACCGCTGTGCTCGCTCCGCCCCGCCGACGAGCACGACGGGGGTGTCGACGTCGCGGGAGGCGAGCGAGATGTCGATCCCGGCGGCGACCTCGTATTCGGGGTCCTCAGGTTCGATATTCCGGCAGACGGTCTCGACGGCGGCGGCGACTTCGCGGCCGAGATCGCGGTAGCGCTCGACGTCCTCCTCGGTGAGCGGCTGTCGGAGTCGGCCCCCCTCGACGCGCTCGAACCCCGGAACGTCGAAGTCGGCGGCGGCGGGCGCGGGCGAGCGCTCGGCGACCGCTTCGGCCAGCGAACGGGCGTGCCACGGGAACGACTCGACGGAGACCGCGTCGGGTAGTTCCTCGTCTGCGAGCCGCCCCGCCTCGATATTGTCCGTGATCACGCGGAACTCGCCGTCGTACCCCGCGGCGGCGACGCCGATAGCGGCGTCGGAGTCGACGACGTTATCGCCGCCGGTGATCCACGCGAATCCGTTCGGCTTGGCGAACCACACCGATTCGAGCCCGCGTTCGTCGAGATACGCGTCGAGTCTGTCGGCGCGGGCGGAGAGGTCGACCATACGAGGACGCTCTCGTCGACCGGGTAAAATCGGTCGAAAATGGGCTGCACTCGGAGGGCGGGTATCCCGTCACGGGCGCAAATATCGGCTCACACGACGGTCGTTCGATCGGCTTCCCGATCGACGGACCGCGTCCCGACGACGGCGTCCGAAGCGAAAGGTTCAATTATATCCCCCGGATACCACGAAATGCGTCAGTAAGCCCAATCGGGTTGGTAGTCTAGTCCGGTTATGACACCTCCTTGACATGGAGGAGGCCGGCAGTTCAAATCTGCCCCAACCCACTTTCGTTATCGGTTTTCTCGCTGCTCCACCTTGTTCAGTTCTATCAGCAGGCGGAAGATGGCCTTCACGAGGTTGGCGTCGACGTCGAAACGCTCGGCGTTGTCGCCGGCGCGCTCCATCACGCGCTCCTCTTGGCCCTCGTCGGTCGTCGGGAGGTCGCGGTCGTCTTTCACGGCCGCCACCGTGTCGGCGACGTAGGTCCGGCGGGCGATCAGTTCGACGATCTCGCGGTCGATGTCCTCGATCTCGCGTCGCAGTTCGTCGAGGCTTCGGTCCTCGGAGTTCGGTGTGTCACTCATTGATAATCACGTGATAGGTCACTGGACGGCCGCGCCGTCGTTTCTGGTGGTCGTGTGCCGCAGCGTTCCCGGGCGATCGCTCCACGCGTCGGCGACCGCGTCGAGGTCGGCCTCGGCGTCGTCAGGGTCCGCGACGGCGACGACGCTCGGTCCGGTGCCCGACAGCGATACGCCGGTCGCGCGGGTCATCGCCTCGACCGCCGGGTCGGCGTCGAAGCCGAGCGCGGCCGAGAACGCGAGTCCGTTGACCGTCATCGCCTCCGCGTATCGGCCGTCGAGCGCGAGATCCGCGACGAGGTCAGCCATCGGCGCGACCGCCTCGCAACGGGCCACGTCCGCGTCGGCGCTGTAGGCGCGCTCGGGCGGGGTCCACACGAGGACGTCCCAGTCGACGGCCTCCCGCGCCCGGAGCTCGTCGTTCTCGTTGTCGGTGACGGTAACCCCGCCGAGCATCGAGGCGGTGGCGTCGTCGAACGCGCCGGTGACCGTCACCCCGGCCTCGCGGGCCGCCCGGACGCCGAGCCGACAGGCGTCGAGGCGGGTGACGTCGACGGACGGGTCCGCGTCGTCGTCTCCCACCGTCAACCCCAGTGCGTCGCAGGTCGCGAGCACGGTCGCGTTAGCGGCCGCACTGGAGCTCTTCAGGCCCGCCGCGAGCGGTACGTCGCTGTCGGTCCGGACGTCGCCGCCCTCGCCGTCGCCCCAGCGGTCCGTGGCGAGCGCGACGCAGCGCTCGATCAGCTCGGCGTCGGCGTCGGCGTCCTCGGCGATCACCCCGTCGACGACCGCGACGTCGGAGTCGAGCGTCACGGTCGCGCGCGTCTCGACGTCGATGGCGAAGGCCGCACCGGTTCCGGTCGCGAGCGCGTTCAACACCGTTCCTGCGCCGAGCGCGGCTGCCCGTCCCTCCATGCACTCACGGCTCGCGAGCGCGGACAAAGAGGTAGCGATCACGGCGAGTCTCTCGGGATGCAGCGCGAGACGGCGCATGTCACAGCTCGATCTCTCCCGATCCCTCTCGATCCCTCTCGACCCCGCCCGACCGCGAGCGCGCCCCTTTTGAGGCGCGCGCCCGGAACGACGCGTATGTCAGCACCGTCGCGCAGCGACGTTCCGCCGACGTCGATCGGGATCGACCTCCGCGAGGAGGGCGTGGTCGTCGAGTACCTCGACGGGCGGACCACCCTCTACCGCGGCGTTCCGGACGCCGTCGAGGGGTCGGTGACCGCCGGGCCCGGCAAGGAGACGCACGTGCTCGTCACCGATCCGACCGAGACGGAGGGCGTGATGACGTACGTCAACGACTACAACACCGACGACGCGATTCTAGAGGACTCCGGCGTCGGCCGCGTCATCGTCGAGGACGGCGAGCGCGACGAGGTGTTCCCGGGCGTGATCGTCGGGCGGACCGGCCAGCGCAACGAGGTGATCGCGGATCCCGAGATCGCCGGCGGTCGCGTGTTCGTCTTCGTCGAGGACGGCTGGACGGAGGGCAGCTTCGAGATCGTCTCGGGGCCCGAAGACGGGCTCGACGCACACCGATGATCTCGCGGTCGACTTCGACGGCCCGAACCCGATGAGCCTCGCGAAACGCTGGCGCGACCTCGACCGCTCGACGGTTGCGAGCGCGCCGCGCCGCCACGCGCTGTACGAACTGGGCGACAACGACGGTGAAACGGTTGGGTTCGGAACGGGAATCCTCCGCGACGAACTGAAGGAGGTGTTGGCGTACGGGGACGCTGACAAGGTTCGATGGAAGCTCGCCGACTCCGACGAGCACGCGGAGCGACTGCTCGCGGAGCACGTCGAGGAGGAGTAGGGGGAGCCCCCTGTCTGCCGGGAGGAACAGCACGCACCGAGAACGACCGACAGACGAAAGTCCGACCGGCGTCGATGGCGCGTATGAGCGACGAGGCGGAGACCGATCGCGACGAGGTCGTGCGCGCGAGCGACATCGGCGGCGAGGGCCCGCCGATCGAGGAGAAGCCGTACAAGATCGTCTTCGAGGCGAACAAGTGCTTCGGGGCGGGCAAGTGCGCCGAGGTCGGCGATAACTGGGTGATGGACGTTCGGAGCGGCATGGCGAAGCCGCGCTCGTACTACATCGACGAGGAGGACTTGGAGGAGAACGTTCGGGCGGCGGAGGTGTGTCCCGCCAAGAAGGACGCCGGCGTGATCCACGTGATCGACCGCCGCACCGACGAGGAGATCGCGCCGGACCCCCACGGCGACGGTACGCTCTCGGTCGACTGGTAACGGGCCGCGAGGGTCGTTCGAGAGCGCCGCGGCCGCGGCATCCGAAAGGGGTTTGACCCTACCGCCGGTATCCGAATCCGCGCGGGGGTGGCTGAGCCTGGCCAAAAGCGGCGGACTTAAGATCCGCTCCTGTAGAGGTTCGAGGGTTCGAATCCCTTCCCCCGCATTGCTGTCGTGAACAGAACGTGAGCGCTGCGGCTCGACTTAGGGATTCGAACCTCAAACGATTTTCATCATCCGCGTCTCGAACTTCCCGACGCGAACGCGGACCCAGCCCCCGAGGTCGGCGTCGAGGTCGGGGTCGTCGGTGTCGACGCGGAGCGCGCGCACGTCGTCGAGCTTCGCCCGCGAGGCGACGATGTGGAGGTCACAGCGCCGGATCACCGCGGGCGACAACTGCGGGTTCCCGCGCCCGAAGACGAATCCCTGCCCGCCGATCGGGGAGACGACGATCACGTTCTCCTCGCCGAGCGCGGCGAGGATCTCGTCTTCGGTTCCGTCCCGTACCACGACCTCGCCGTCGCGCCAGACGTCGATGCCGATCGGCGACGGTCGGAACCCGAGTTCCGCCTTGATCGCGCCGACCGTCGATCCCGGGCCGAGCACGTAGGTGACGCCCTCGCCCTCGCGGGATAGGATCTCCTCGGCAACGCCCTCGGCCAGCGACTCGACGGTCCCGCTGGCGGTCTGTTTCGACGACTGGAGGTCGTCGGCGACGGGGACGTGCGCGACCGCCCGCAGTTCGGGACGGACCTCGCCCTCCCGGTATGCGTCCTCGTCGATGTCCATCACTTCCCGCCGTTCGGTCCGCGAGAACGTCGACGCAATCTCGGCCGCGTCCTCCGGTGAGACGCCGAACACCGACGAGTAGACCTTCACCCCGGCCGGAACTCCGAGCATCGGAACCGCGGATCCCGTCCGTTCGAGCGCCGCCGCCACGTCCGTCGCGGTCCCGTCCCCGCCGACGAACATGACGAGGTCGACGGGAGCGACAGGCACGGCGTCCGTGTCGCCGTCTCCGTCACGCACGCTGCCTCTGCCGCCTCCCCCGCCTTCGTCGCGTTTGTCGCCTTCCTCACCTCCGACGAACGCCTCCACGACGCGAGCGGTGTGTTCGGCGGTCGTTTTGGTCGGCTCGGAGGGATTGCCGGCGCATTCGCGGCCGACGTTCTCACTCTCGTCGGTCCCGAACGGGTCGACGACGCGGACCGGGTCGAATCCGGCCTCCCGGACGAGCCGCTCGCCCATCGGATCGGCTGCGGTGGAGATAGCCGTCTCTGGTGCGACCGTCGCGAGTCGCTCAAGCGCTCGACGCGCCCGGTCCGGCGCTCGGGGCTCCGCACCGAGGGCGACCGCCTCCGCGACTTTCCCGTCGGTTCCCTTGAGTCCGACGCGGCCGCCCATCCCGGCGACCGGGTTCATCACGAATCCGACGTGCATGTCCCGACGTTCGTCGCCGGAGCCTTAAGCGAGACGCGTTCGGCGACCGACGCACTCGGCGAGCGGGTCGGGGTTGAATCGCTCGAAGATCAATACTTAAGACGCCCCCAGAGTAACCCGAAACCATGATCCTCGAAGCCGCCGTGACCGAGCCGCTCCCGATCGACGCGACAGCGACCGCCGTGCTCGTCGCGAGCCTCGGCGTCACCGCCGTGTGGCTCGCGTACCTCTACCGCTAGCGCTCTTCTCCCCGATCGACTCGGTCCGCTCCGACAAGCTCCGACCGCTCCCTGACCCACTCGGCCGCGCGTTCGGCCTCTTCGGGGATCGTCGCGGTGATTTTGACGCGGACGCTCTCGCCGGGGTATGAGCCGACGCTCACGTCGAACGACTCCTGAAGGGCCGCGAAACGATCGAGGAGTGCGCTCTCCGGCTCGTCGACGTCGACCGTAACGGTGTGGGTGGGCGTCCCTTCGAACTCGTCGGCGATCGATTCGAACATCGATTTCATCTCCGTCGGCACTCCGGGGAGGACGTACACCGACTCGACGACTGCACCGGGCGCGACGCCGGTCTCGTTGGCGAGCGGTCGGCAGTCCGCAGGGAGGTGCGTCGTCTCCGCGGTGAGGTTGTCCGCGCTGTACCCCCGCTCAGCGAGCCACTCGGCTGCCTGCTCGTTCGCGGCGAGGTCGCGACCGAACGCGGCCGCGACGGCCTCCATGGTCACGTCGTCGTGGGTCGGTCCGAGCCCGCCCGTGACGATCACAGTGTCGTACTCGGCGTGGTACTCGTTGACGACGCGAGCGATCTCCGCGACCTCGTCCGGGACGACGGTCACCCGACGGACGGTCACCCCGCGGGCCGTGAGGCGGCCGCAGAGCCACGTCGCGTTCGTGTTCTCGGTGTCGCCGACGAGGAGCTCGTCCCCGACGGTGACGATGGCTGCGTTCATACCCGTCCAAGGCGGCGCGCACTGAAAAAGGACCCCAGTCGGTGGCCCGCTCCGAGACGACCAACTCGACGTCGGTCCGACGTCCCGAATTCGGCACCGGCCCGTCGCCTCGAATTCGGCTACTCGTCGTCGGACACGTCGAGCCCCATCTCCCGACGACGTTCACGGAGCTCCACCAGCTGTCGCCGGAAGTAGGCGGTCCCGACGGCCGCGGCGATCACGGCGACGAGGAGGATCACGCCGAAGACGAGGAGGTCCGTCTCGCGGTACGACTGGACCACGACGGCCCCGCCCGTCACCGAGTCCCAGGTGATCCGATCGCGGTCCTCGACCGTCTCGATCTCGTAGTCGCGCGGGGAGACGTGCCCGACGATCGGGAAGTCGGTGCTGAATCCGGGCGGCAGCGTCACCGCGTACGACCCCTCGACGTACGTGAGGGTCGTGAACCGTCGCGGCGATCCGGCGGCCGAGAAGGCGACCTTCCCGCCGTCCATGTCGTCGGCGAAGCGGATCCACGTCTCGTCCGGGGTCCGGTCGACCTCGCCGCCACGGGCGCGGAACTCGCTGCCGTTTATCACCTCACCGCCGGGGTACTGGTAGCGGAACGCCTCGAATTCGAGGGGCTGGTCGCCCGCGTACGGTGTCTGTCTGTATAACCGAAGCTCGTCTATCTCGGAGACGTCGTACACCGCGGTGTACTGCGTCCCGGTCGACAGGTCGAACGCTGCGTCGCGGTCGGTCTCGAAGCCGTACTCGCGGGGTGGGTCGGCGTCGAGCGTCTCGTTCGCGACCTCGCCCCCGTCGGTGACGTACGTGAGACAGCCGGCGCTCACGACCAGGAGCAAGACGAGAGCCGTCGCGAAGGCGAGGCGTCGATTCACGGGGTCACCACACTTCAGACGACACAGCGCATCTCGGCCGGAAGGTACGAGCCGATGGCGGCCAGCAGCCCCGGCGGATCGGTGTTCTCGGTGCAGACGATGCTCTGTTCGAGGAGCCCCAGCCGCTCGACGGTAACGATGTCTTGGGCGTGGCCCGCGCGGTTCACGGTCGCGCGAACCTCACCGCGGGTCGCCGAGTTGACGTTGACCCGCCCGTTTCCTCGCTGCCAGTCGTACAGGCGGTCGCGCTCGGCGTCCGACAGCCGGCTCGGCTCCGCGTCCGGATCGCCCAGGTCACCGCCGTAGACGAACCGTATGGAGAGGTGCTGGACCAGCCCGAAGCGCTCGACGACCTGCGCTGGAGAACCCCTTCCGAGGCCGATCTCGTCTGCCGGAATCCGCACGTCGACGCCGGCGTCGAGGACGAACCCGTCATCGTCCCACGATTTGAGGGTGCCGACGTACGTCTCGCCGGCGACGAGCCCCTCGTCGTGAGCGACGATTTCTCCCCACGTCTCCGCGAGGACGTTGCGGGCGACTTCGGCGTCCTCGCCGGTCACGTCCACCTGCACGAAGTCGTCGTCGCGAACGCCGACCTGCCAGTCGACCGCGAGTTCGCCGACGTCGTTGCCGACGAGGGAGGTCATCCCGTCCAGCGCGCGTTCGCGAGCGTCGCCGTCCACGTAACACTTGGTTGCGAGGACGACCATCAGCCCGTCACGTCCACGTTGAGTTCGTCGCGAAGTTCCCTGACGCGACGGCCCATCGCCTCGCGGAGCCGGTCGTTGTCCATCGCTTCGACCGGTGACCCGCACTCGGGACACTCGAAGCCGAAGTCCATCGCCTCGCCGAACTCGAAGCGGATCGAACACACCTCACAGAGGTAGAACTCGTGGGTGCGCTCGTACTCCTCGCGCTCCTCCAAGGCATCGAGCAGCCGGTACATCTCCTCTTCGAGGTTCTCCGGGATGTTGTCGTAGTGGAACGTCCAGAGGTACGTGAGCCACCCCGAGTCCTCGTCGCGCACCCGTCGGTAGGTAGCGAGGTCGTTCTCGTACAGGATGAACAGCGCGCGTCGGACGTCGTTGAGCTCCAACCCGAGCTCTTCCGCCAACTCCTCGTCGGTAACCTCGCCGTCGGGCGGCGCGGCCGCGACCGGCATCCCCGTCGGCCCCACCAGCTCGTGGAGGTACTTCTGGATGACGGGGTCGTTCAGTAGATCCTCAAAAGCCATTACCTAAAATTGGTAGTGGAATCGGGTTAAAAGCTCCGAAAGCCCCACGATCCGCCGCCGACGTTCCGACGCGAGCGCCGCGCAGTCACCTACAAACCGGAACGCCGCGTCGTCACCGCCGGCAGATTCGTCGTCGCCGGACGGCAGATTCGTCACCCATCACCGATCGATCGACTCGTCACGCTCGGCTCCGGCAAAGCTTTAGGTCGCGTGTGTCACCACTCGTGCGTATGGCCATGACCGGCGGTCGGCGGGGACGGCGAGCGCTCGGAGCCCTCGCGCTCCTCTCGGTTCCGGTCCTACTCGCCGCCCTCCCGCTCGTCCCCCTCGCCGCCTTCCTCGGTCCCGCCGGAGTCGACGTCGTCGGTCCGGGCGCGGTCGGCGGACTCGTCGCCGCGGCCGTGGTCGGCCTCGGCGGGTCCGCCCTCGCCGGACCGCCCCTCATCGACCGTCGAATCGCGCGGCTCCCCGAGGCCGAACTGGCCGACCGACCCGCCGACTTCGTCGCCGATCGCGTCGCAGTCCTCTCCGACGAGGTCGGCGTCGACGCGCCGGCGGTCACCGTCGTTCGCGCGGACGCCGCAAACGCGGCCGTCGCGGACGGCTACCGCGGCTCCAGGCTCGTCGTTTCGACGCGGCTGCTCTCGCTTCCGAAGGACGACCGAGACGCTGCGCTCAGGCACGCGCTCGTTCGCGTCCGAACCCGCGAGGCGCTCCTCGTGACGGCCGTCCTCCCGACGTTGGCGATCGTCGAGACCGTGGCGCTGCTCGCGACGCTGTTGGTCGGCCGGCGCGACGAGCGGACCGCTGCGGACCGACGCGTCAACCGGATCCACGGCTACGAGCCGGACCGCGATCGGATCCCGTCGTGGGCGTACACGCTCGGCGGAGTACTGCTCTGGGCCCTGCTGCTCCCCGCGTGGATCCCCGCCGCGGTCGGCGATCGGCTCGCCGTCGCCAGCGGCCGTCGAGCCGCGGACGCCGCGGTCGCGGGAGTCGGAAGCGCCGAGCGCCGCGGCCTCGGGAACGCGGTCGCGTTCGCCAGCGACGCCGCCGGCGCGGCCGACTGGCCGCCGCTTCTGGACCGGCTTTCGCTCGTCTCGATGGCCGACGGCGAGACCGGTCGCGTCCGAGGAACGAGCCGGCAGGAGGCTCGGATCAGGCTCGCTCGACTTCGATCGAAACGAGCGCTCTGATCGGCGGAGGAGGCGAAGCGTCTGGCGAGACCGCGGAGGAAACGGAGGAAAGGAGGCGGCGGGGGAGACGGCGGGAGACGAGGCGGCGGGGGAGACGGAGGAGACGGAGGAGACGCGGGAGACGAGGCGGCGGGGGCGACGGGCGCACCGTGTCACCTTCAACCGCTCTGCGCGGCCGTTTCAGGGGGCGATCGGAACGGTCAGCCGGAGCGTGGTTCCGGCGTCGCCCGTCGACACCGAGAACTCCCCGCCGGCCTTGTTGACGACCCAGTACATGAGCCAGATCCCGAGCCGATCGGCGTGCGTCAGCGAGGTCTCGCCGTGTTCGAGCACGCGGGTTTCGTGGTCCGGGATTCCGGGACCATCGTCTTCGATCTCGATCTCGATCCAGTCGGAACCGCGCCGTTCGACGCGGATCTTCACGGTGGGGTCCGGGTCCTCGTTATGCTTGACGGCGTTCTCGACGGCCTCCTCGACCGCGGTCACCAGTCCGACGACGCGAACCATCAGCGGATCCGGCGAGTCGGGATCGGGAAGCGACAGCTCGAACGTCGCCGCCGGGTAACGATCGGTCATCCGGCTCACCAGCTCTGGGAGCCGTTCGGACAGATCGATGTCGAGCTCCGTCGAGGGCTCGGCGAGCGTGTGGTCGATCTTGCGCACCGCGTCCGCGATTCCCATCAGATCGGTCGCCGTCTCCTCGATCACGCCGAGCGCGTGGTGGATCGGTTCGTCCTCCACGTCGTGTCCGCGTAACTCCTCCCGGAGCATCGCTGTGTACCCCTCGATGAGGTTCATCTTGTTCCGGAGGTTGTGGTTGAGGACGCGGCTCATCACCTCCAGCCGTCGCTCGCGGATCTTCCGGTCGGTGATGTCCGTCTGGAACCCGACGTAGTTGGTGACGGACCCGTTTTCGTCCCGGAGCGGCGCGACCGTGAGGCGGTTCCAGAACGTCTGACCGTTCCGCCGGTAGTTCAGGATATCGACGGAGATCGGTTCCTCGGCGTCGATCGCGCTGCGGAGCGCCGCTCTCGTCTCCGAGTCCGTCTCGTCGCCTTGGAGGAACCGACAGTCCGTGCCGAACGCGTCCGATCCGTAGCCGGTGAGCTCCTCGAACCCGTCGTTCGTGTACACCAGCGGGTTGTCGTCGTCGCCGGACTCCGCGATCGTGATACCGACCGGGGCCTGATCCATCGCCTGTTCTTTGAGTCGGAGGTCCTCCACGGTGTCCGCGAGCCTCCGCTCGCGTTCGGCGAGCCGGAGAGACGTCCGTCGACGCTCGACGAGGTTCGCGATCCGGGACCTGAGCGCCGCCTTACGCACCGGCAGTTCGATGATGTCGTCGACGTACTCCCACGCGTTCCCGGCCGCCATTCCGACCGCCTCGTCGCTCACGAGCAGGACGAACGGGATGAAGACGGGAGCCGACAGTTCCCGTCTCGACTGGATCGTCCCGGCGACCCGGTTGAACTCGTGGGCGTCGAAGACACAGCAGTCGAACGTCGTTTCGAGCGCCTCGACGTCGGTGGTCGTCTCGACCGCGTACCGCTCTCGCAGGGTTTCGACCAACAGTTCGCGGTTTCGTCCGGGGCGCATGAACAGCAGCACACGGGCGTCGTCGTCGGGTTCAGGTGGTCCTCCGGGTGCCGAGTCGTCGACGTCGCCGGCGGCGGGAGTGCCGGTGATCTCCTCGGTGGGCGCGTCACCGGCCGTCCCATCGGGACCTGGACCCATCTACCGAAAGGAGAGCCCACTGGCACTAAGGGTTGTGGATGTCGGGAATAGAACGGTTGTCGGCTTCGTGAAGGTAGACCACTCCACGGCGAACGAGGGTGTCAACAATCCTTATTACCGTTCCGTGACCGAGTGGAACCCCATGTCATCGCCACTCGCCGAACGCGCCTCCACCGGGATATCGGGGCTCGACGAGATTCTGTCGGGCGGGCTGATTCCGGAGCGGAGCTACATGATCCGGGGACAGGCCGGCAGCGGGAAGACGATCCTGAGCCTTCACTTCCTCCAGCAGGGCGTCGACGAGGGCGAGACGGCGCTTTTCATTAATCTGGAGGAAGACGTGCGAGACCTCAAGGCGAACGCGGCTGCGCTCGGCTTAGACACGGGCGCGATCGAGTTTCTCGATCTGAGCCCGATCGCGGACGTGTTCACCGAACACCGGTCGTACGAGGTGTTCTCGCCGTCGGAAGTCGAACAGGAATCGCTCACCGAGCGGATCATCGAGGGCGTCACGGCCGTCGAGCCGGACCGCGTCGTCGTCGACCCGCTGACCCAACTTCGCTTCCTGATGGCCGACGACTACCAGTTCCGCAAGCAGGTCGTCGGATTCATGCGGTTTCTGAAAGATCGGGACGCCACGGTGGTGTTCACCGTTCAGAACACCGAATCGCTGCCGACGGACGATCTCGAGTTCATCACCGACGGGACGATCCGTCTCGGAGTCGAAGAGTACGGGAAGACGATCGACGTCCCGAAGTTCCGCGGGTCGTCGACCCAGGGCGGCGATCACGCCTACCGAATCACGGACGCGGGAATCGAGGTCTCCCCGGCGCTTCAGCCCGGCAAGCACACGGGCGAGTTCGTCTCTGAGCAGATCTCGTCGGGCGTTCCCGAGGTCGACGCGCTCCTCAGCGGCGGGCTCGAACGCGGGACGGTGAGCATCGTCAGCGGGCCGACGGGAGTCGGGAAGACCACGCTGAGCACGCAGTTCATGAAGGAGGCCGCCGATCGCGGCGAGCGCTCCGTCATCTACCTCTTCGAGGAGACTGAAGAGACGTTCCTCACGCGCTCCCGAGCGGTCAACATCCCGGTCGACGAGATGATCGAGAAGGGGACGCTGCAGGTGAACGAGGTCGAGGCGTTGGAGCGGTCGCCACAGGAGTTCGCCCGGACGGTCCGCGAGGAGGTCGAAGACCGGGGCGCGGACATCGTCATGGTCGACGGGATCGCGGGCTACCGGCTGACGCTCCGCGGCGAGGGGGGAATGATGCTGCAGCAGATGCACGCGCTGGGCCGCTACCTCAAGAACATGGGCGTGACGGCGATCTTCATCGACGAGACGCAGAACATCACGGGGGAGTTTCAGGCGACGGTGGAGAACATCAGTTACCTCGCCGACAACATCGTCTTCCTGCGCCACCTCGAGGTGCAGGGCGAACTGCGGAAGGCGATCGGTGTGCTCAAAAAGCGGACGAGCGACTTCGAGCGGACCATCCGCGAGTTCCGCATCACGGAGGACGGCGTGAAGGTCGGGGAGCCGATGACGGGGCTGCGCGGCATCCTCGGCGGGACGCCGGAGATCGTCGACCGGGTTGAGCGTCGGGACGAGCGCTGGGACGAATAGACGAGTCAGTCCACCGACTCGTCCGCATGGACTGAGCCGGCATCACCGTCTGCGTCGACGACGCCGGCATCTCCGTCCGCGTCGACGACGGTTTTCCCGGTCGCTTCGGGGACGACACGTCGATCGGCGTCGGTCCACTCGCGTTCCAGTTCCTCGCCGTCGAAGAGCCGGTCCAGGAAGACGGCGAGACCGGCGACCTCCGAGTGCGGCTGGTTCGTCACGCCCACGTTGTAGTCGGCGCGCTCGTACAGCGCCCACGGCACCTTCTCGCCGCCGACGACGACGAGGAGGTCCTCGTTGCCGGCGCGGACGTCTTCGCGCACGTCGCCTTCGACGTCCTGGACGCGCTCGCCGTACATCGTGAGGTGGACGACGACTCCGTCCCAGTTCCGGACGATCGCCTTCTGATCCGCGCGGAGCTCGACCGCGAATGGGCCGCCGAAGCGGTCGGTGATGTCCCGCACAGTCTCCGCGGACTGCCCGGCGTTGTCGGGGAAGATCACCCGGTCCGCGCCGAGTGCGCGCGCCGTGAGCCCGACGTGCGTCGTCATGCGGTCGTCGCGGCCCGGCCGGTGACCGTACCGGAGAACGACGACCTCTCGCTCCTCGTGCATACCGGAAGCGTACGCCGCGACGGGTGTGGTCCTTTCGATGCGGTCGCGCCGGCGGAAGCGGCGGATCGCTCCGACAAGCATAGCCACGAACGTGGATCGTTCATTCGATCGAACTTCGAAGGTGACCACGTAAGTGAAAGATTCATGGGGGAGGCGGACGCCGAATGCAGTATGACGAGCGTCAAGGAGTTCCGCGTCGACACGCCCGCGACCGCCGACGCGCTCGGTCGCGGCCGGTTCGTTTTCACCGACGCCTACTCGGTGTTCGACTGGGGGCAGATGCCCGACGCGATCCCGCGCAAGGGCGCGAGCCTCTGTACGATGGGCGCGTTCAACTTCGAACTGCTGGAAGCGGACGGGGTTCCAACCCACTACCGGGGGATCCGCGATCCGGCCGCGGAGGACGGCGATGAGGTCGTCCCGCTCTCCGACGCGACCGCCCCGCCGACGGAGATGGCTATCGACCTGACGCAGGTCCCCGATCTGCCGTACGAAGGTCCCGAGGCGGGCTACGACTACGACGCCTTCCACGCCGCCGGCGGCGACCACTTCCTCGTCCCGCTGGAGATAGTCTTCCGCAACCGCGTCCCGATCGGCTCCAGCCTTCGACGGCGCGCGGAGCCGAGCGATTTCGGGCTGGACGACGACCCCGGTATCGACGCCGAGGAGTGGCCCGACGGGCCGATCGATCTACCCCAGCCTGTCGTGGAGTTCTCGACGAAGTACGAGGAGCAGGACCGCTATCTGACCCGCGACGAGGCCGACCGAATCGCGGGTGCCGCCGACGTCGACGCCCTCGAATCGCTCGCGATTGACGTGAACCGCGTCGTCACCGAGCGCGCTGACGCGGTCGGCTTCGACCACGAAGACGGGAAGATCGAGTGTCTGTACGCCGACGGTGAACTCCGCGTCGCCGACGTGGTCGGCACGTTCGACGAGAACCGCTTTTCGTACGGCGGACGCGGGGTCTCGAAGGAGGTCGTGCGCCAGTGGTACAAGGCGAACGACCCCGCGTGGGTCGAGTCCGTGAAGGAGGCGAAGTCGGCGGTCGCGAGCCGCGAGATCGACGACTGGCGGGAACTCTGCGATCGCGACCCCGACCAGCTTCCCCAGGTAGTCGTCGACGCCGTTTCCGAGATGTACGCCGCCGGCACGAACGCCTACACGGGCCGCGAGTGGTTCGACGTCCCCGACATCGAGGCGGCGCTCGACGCGGTCGACGAGCTATAAAAGGGACGTCTGAAACCTCACGATCGACGAGACCCGCGAGGGTCCCTTGAGACACGACGCAGAATGATACGGCAGGTCGCTGAAGACTACTTCTCGATCGATAGCGGGAGTGGGTATAGTACGTCGCGAGTGAGATCGTTTATACGTGATCGAGTGGTGTTGCTGTCGGCAGTTTATATATCGTTGCTGGCGCGGTGAACTGCTGTGGTTCTGGCGTTGATTGTTTATAAGTGATCGTTGCTGGCTCGGCGAACACTTACAAAGCCCCAGCCGGCGAGGCGGGCGCACGCTCGCTGCACTCCTCACTCGTTCGCTCACTCCGTTCGCTCCCTCGTTGCGGTGTCGCCGGCGCTTCGCGCCGGCTTCAAGAGGGACCTCCGGTCCCTCCCTGCTTGTGTCGCCTGCGCCCGCCTCGCG